>JAILLN010000023.1 GCA_024693135.1 Lachnospiraceae bacterium
CGGGAAATTTGATAAAGGGGCTATAAAATCTGATGGAAGCGTTTCTGTAGGTAATGAATGGATATGGACTAAGGGCCTTCCAAATGATTATGATACGCTGAAGTAAGTCAGATTAGCAGAGAATATATAACTGCATGAAAAAAGTTATATGATATAGCCGTCCAGATTATGAGGGCGGCGTGGTGGAGAACATCAATATTTCATCCTTGTCCATAGATTCAGAGTGCTATACTATGAATTCGGAATATAACCAGATTGGTTAAAAATATGGGAATATTACCAGAAATATAACCAAGAGGTTGGAATGGGTGGTAAATAAGATTTCAGAGAAATGTGTGGGAATATGAAAAAAATGAGTGAAATGGGTGAGAATAGGGTTGATAAAGTTAAATGTTACTATTGGGGAATGGGCTATAAGTTCGAGGCTTGATGAATTGACATTGTATTCGGGAATAGTATGATGAATTCCCGTCTTTGACCGCTGAGAATCATAAAAAGTCTCGCAGCACCGATAAGTATCGGGCTTGCGAGACTTTTGAATTCGTTTTCTCGGCATAGGACTTGAGGTAAAGGGATAATCATTTTTAGCGGTAAAACAGCTGTCCGCAGCCTGGCCTTTCGCATAACCAGCACATGTATCCGTTGGGACCCTCGCCGGCAAACTCGCCTCCTCTTTCTCCGCAAGCGGGGCAACCGCCGTCAACACTGACCGGAAATCTTAATTCTCCCTCTTTTCCTCCTGTCACTTTTTCAAGCTTTTCTATTGAAAGATGATAAATATCCCTCATCATGCTCCTCCTTTATCATTCTTTAGCTTTGTGGCGGTTTTTTATTGCTAATAATATATACGTACGAGAATCATTTTGGGGCAGAGAAACATTATATTTTTTACGATCAGTCAAAATATCCCGCAAGTGATCCCTTAAAGACCCTGCCGTGCCCTGCCTCTTTTCTTGCCCGGTCCGGGCATCCGGCTGCTGGTCATGGTTTCCGCAGACGAAATAAACCGGGGCATTGATTTCCGAAACCAGTGCATTTCCCGGGCGCCGCCACATGTTCCGTTCTATTTACCATAAAGATCTTGCGTGATATACTATAAATTCAGATAATTAAAGAGTATGTTGACCGTTTTTTTGGGGAAACCGTGAAGACGGAAAAGAGACAGGCACATGAAAGATCTTCCTGACGCAGAAGAGGTATACCTGCGGTATATAACCGAATTTGATGACAGAGACCTGGAATCTCTGCTTCTCACTTACAGGGACGGCCTCTATCTCTTTCTTTTAGGCTACGTGCGGAACGAGGAGGACGCCGAGGAGCTGATGGTGGATACCTTTGCGAAGCTTGCGGTCGATAAGCCTGCCTTTGAAAAAAGGAAAAACGGGAGCTTCAAGAGCTGGCTCTATGCCATCGCAAGAAACAACGCGCTGATGCATATCCGCAGGCACAAGATGGAAGCTGTGCCTCTTGAGGAGGGGATGATATCGGATGCGGATACTCCGGAATCCGCACTCCTTAAGGGGGAAAAGAGCAGGATGCTTTACAAGGCGCTGTCGGCTCTTAAGGCGGAATACCGCAGGGCATTGATGCTTTTCTATATCGAGGGGCTTACGCATGAAGAGATCGCACAGGCCATGGGCTTAAAGCCCAGACAGATCTATAACCTCATAGACCGGGGAAAGAAGGCGCTGAAAACCACTTTGAAAGGTATGGGGATCGATGATGCGGGATATTAAGGAACAGATTAGTGAAGTAAACCGGCGAAGAGAGATCTATGCAGAGATAAAAGGTCTTCGCGTCAGGATCATAAAAGAAGGCATGATCTCCCTGTCCTGTGTCCTGCTTGCGATAATCGTTGCCATCAATATTCCGGTGCTTGACAAGGCAGCACAGCAGACACCGATCAGACAGTATGGGAGCATGATCCTTGCCGTTCCGACGGTAGGGTATGTGCTGATCGCGATCCTGTTCTTTATTCTCGGGATCGCCGTGACGCTTCTGTGCCAGCATTATAAAAGATATAAGGAAAAGGAAGAGGATATATGATAACGCAGACGATCCTTATTCTGTCCTTATCCATACAGATCGCGGTAGTGGCTGTAATGCTGTGGCTGTCGGTGAAGCTGATCGGCGAAAGCAAAAAAAACCTTACGGCCGTGTTTTTGTCCTTCTGCTTTGCCATGTGGCTTTTTACAGACCTGTATTGGCTCATCTATGACCTGATGCGGCCGGAGTCGAGGATGCCCTTTGCCGCCAATGAGATTGGAGAGGTGGCATTTTGGCTGGTGGTCGCCGCCACGGTCGATTCGGCCATCCGGCATCAGATTCGCCTGCCCAAGGGCTATCTTGCCGGCGCCTGTCTCTTTGCCGTTTCCAATGCGGTACTGTGGATCATGTGGTCCGGAGAGATTGTAGAGGATGTCGTCACGGGTGCTGTGTTTGTATGGCTTTTTTACAGCATAGTCCGCTCACTCAGATCCGAGCAGGCATTGAAAAAACCGGAATGGATCGTGCTTGCTGTATTATGTGCTGCGCTTATCTTATGCCAGTCTCTCACGTTCCTCGTCCCGGAGGATGTGAAGAGCATCCCGGATCTGTGTGCATATATCCTTTTGATCGCGGGAGCTGTCTTCTTTACGATTCAATTCATCTGCGCATGCAGGGAAAAGCTTGTATATGCTCAGATGTTTCTTTCCTTTGCCCTTGTCATATGGATCACCACGGCGAAATACATGAGCGGCGGGAACTGGTATAACCTGTTCCTGACCTTGGAGACACCCGGATTTGTGCTGTGGTATATCTCGGTGAGGAAGGTGGTGTCGGCGGTATGATCTTTTCGGAGAATATCCTGATCTGTATGGCGCTGCCTTTGCTGCTGACGGTTTTCCTTGTGCGGGATAATGCCCGCCGGCTTGTCATCAATTTTATCATCGGCATGGTGGCATGCCTGCTGGGAGCATATGTCAGCGGCTTTATCGATGTTGCCTCCGGCTATGGAACGGAGGATACAGCGATCTTTATCTCACCGGTAGTGGAAGAGACCATGAAATTCCTGCCGCTGCTGTTCTATTTTCTGATGTTTGAGCCGGAGGATGACAGGCTGTTTACTGCCGCTGTCGGCATAGGAGCAGGATTTGCGTCCTATGAAAATGTCTGCTCCATGATCACATCCGGCACGGAGAGCTTAAGCTTACTGCTCATACGCGGGCTTGCGGTAGGCGTGATGCATATCGTAAGCGTGTCTGTCCTTTCCCTCGGGCTTATGATAGCAAGGCATTATAAGGTATCCGGTCTTTCGAGCATGCTCGGAGCGCTTTCTGTCGGCATGCTCTTTCACGGCGTCTACAATCTTCTGGCATCGGAGCGCGGAATACCCTCCGCCATAGGATTCTGTCTGCCGCTGATCACGGCGATCCTTATGCTCCTGGCATACAGGAGGCTCCAAACGTAATGGACAGGACGGGCGTAAGCCGTTATTATTAGGAAGAGGCAAACCGGATCAACCCGGAGGATCACTTATTTTTATGGAGGGAAGCAGAATGACAGAAACGAAATTAGGAGAAGGCACCAAGAAACTGGGTTTTGGCTTGATGAGGCTTCCGAGGATCGAAGGCGGGGGAGATGTCATCGATGTGGAACAGACAAAGAAGATGGTCGATCTGTTTATGGAAGCGGGCTGCACCTACTTTGATACGGCCTGGATCTATGCGGGAAGCGAGGAGGCCATGCGCCAGGCACTGGTAGAGAGATATCCGCGGGAAAGCTATACCGTCGCCACGAAAAACGCGGCATGGGCAGGCTGCAAGACCAGGGAGGAAGCGATCGGACAGTTTGAAACCTCCTTAAAGCGATCCGGGGCCGGGTATTTTGATTATTATCTTCTCCATAATCTGGGACAGGAGAGGACAAAGGTTTTTGATGAGTTTGACCTGTGGGATTTTGCCTTCGAAATGAAGGCGAAGGGCAAGATACGCCACGTCGGCTTTTCATTCCATTCCACTGCGGAAGAGCTGGAAGAGATCCTGACAGCCCATCCGGAGGCGGAATTTGTGCAGCTGCAGATCAATTACGCAGACTGGGAAAACAATGACATCCAGTCCCGCAGGGTTTATGAGGTCGCCAGAGCCCACGGCAAGCCTGTGATCGTCATGGAGCCGGTCAAGGGAGGGCTGCTGGCCGATCCTCCGCAGAGCGTAAAAGACCTGCTGAAGGAAGCCGCGCCGGATGCCTCCTATACATCCTGGGCGATCCGCTTTGCGGCAAGCCTTGACGGCGTGATTGCCGTTTTGTCCGGGATGAGTAATGTGGAACAGATGCGGGATAACCTGTCTTATATGAAGGATTTTAAGCCGCTAAACGAGGCCGAGCAGGCTGTCATCCAAAAGGCCAGGGAAGAGATCGAAGCCATCCCCATCGTGCCCTGCACCAGCTGCAACTATTGTGCAAAGGTATGTCCGATGGACATCGGCATTTCCGGCACATTTACCTGCTTGAACATCATAAAGCTTTACGGCAACGTGGAGCGGGCTCTTAATGAAGAAAAGTTTAACGTGATCAATCCCGGCAGGAAGCGTGCCAATGAATGCATCAAATGCGGTGCCTGTGAGGCGGCCTGCCCGCAGCATATAAAGATCCGTGATGAGCTGGAGGAAGCGGCCAGACTGATGCATATGAATTGATCCCCGGGACAAGGGGAAAGACAGGCGGCGCGGGGAAGGCTTGATCCGGCATCTGTAGTGATTTTCGGGAAGGGAAGGGGAGCATGATACTGTTGACGAATGGGCAAAGATCGTTTATTGAAGGCTTTATTGCCCTGAATAAGGACATAAAGAATGTAAAACAGGTTCAAAGCTGTGTAGAGCGGATGTTCGGACAATGGGAAGACCGGTTCAGGGACTACCTTGACCTGCTGAAGAAATACCACTATGAGATATGGATCGTTGATTTCTACAGGCTGGTCTCGGAGGATTTCCATGCACGGGTTTTTGAGCTGGACAGGCTGATCGGCGGAATAGACGAACGCCTTCTGGAATGTTGCAAAAAGGCGGCCACATTTGAGGGGGAGGAAAGGCTTGATCATGAAAAAGAGCTGATCAGGACCTGGTGCGGGGAAGAAGGCCTTACCCGCTATGTCATGGAAGCGGAATTTGAGCCGTTTTTCCATGAAGATCAGCGCTTGAAGTGCCTGAAGCTTCAGCAGAGAATATGGGAGCTTTATGCAAGGAGAAACTGGCACGGAGAGGATGAAGAGGCGGTTTTCGGTTCTCTTCATATCGCATCATTGACCGGCCGGATGAAGGAAATGCTCAGATCCTTCGCCGTGACCTATTATGATCTGGGGATAGAGGGCTTTTCTCCGAAGGATGGAGAGAATCCGGACGGCAGGGTCTTATATCACTTTTTGACAGAGAGAGATCCAGATACAAAGGAAGAGAAGGCATTCAATGAACCGAACCTGAAGCGCTTTGAGCAGGTGCTGGAGGAATTCTCGGATATCGGCGGTAATATGCTGGCTGTGTGGGAAAAGGGATCTTCCGTATTCGGCCATAGGCTCCCGGAGGAAGCCCGGGGAGATTTTTTGTATTGCCTCCTGCTTTTTTCTTTTCACGGGATGGAGCCGGATGCCTTCAGCTCCTGTCTGATCCGCTATTATCCGCGGCTTCCCTTCGAGCTCAGAAAAAAAGTATATGCGAAGCGGATGATCATTAAGACCGCCTTCAAGGTACATGAGATCAGCAGGCATTCTGCGCTGATGAACCTGGTTTGGGACGGCGTCCGCATTTACCCGGAGGAAGAATTAAAAGCCTTGGAAGCCAGGGCGCTTCGGGGGATAAAGAGCGGAACCGGTCTATTAGACGAGCTGTCAAAAGCCCTGGCAGATGCTTCCCATGGGGAGACGGATAAGAGCATATATGACCGGAGGATCTGGGATGAGGTCATAAAGTACAGGGAGATCTTAGTGCTTTTCGGGCCGGAACAAAAGCGGGAAGCCGGCCCCGGTGAATACCGGGTGGATCAACTGATCACCTTTATCCGGAATATCGCCTACGGGCTGGAGGATGACAAGCTCGGATACTATGGATCCGGCCTGTGGCTTACGGAGGCAGACCGGGAGATCTTGTCTTCTGAACGCCATGAAATGATTAAGGCGCTCAACGGCATAAATCTTGAGCTGAAAAATGCAAAGCCGTCCATAGAACACCATGCATTGAAGGAGGTGTTTGACCGGCTGAAGGAGGAAAGCCTCCGGTACAGCGAAAAGCTTCTTATCGAGGATGCCGGGAGCATGTTTGCCAAGCTTTCCGATGAAATGGATCAGCTGAGGAAGCAGTACGAAGAGGAAGTAAACGGACTGGCGGAAGAAAATGAACGGCTGAGGGAGCAGTACGAAGAGGAAATAGACGGACTGGCGGAAGAAAATGAGCTGCTGAGGGAAGATAGCGAAAACCTGAGGAAGATCATCGAAGAGATGGAACGGAAGGCAGAAGAAGCCGCGGAGGAGATCAAGAGGAAAGCAAATACCGAACTGCTGAATACATGGAAGGAAATTTCCCTGAACAAATGCAGGGAATATGAGCAGGAGATCTTAAGCAGGCTGAACCGGGAGGGCTCGCTGCTGGATGGGACCACATGCCGGCAGGCGATCGAAAAGGAGCTGTTTACTTCGGAATTTGTTTTCCACATGTTAGAACAGTCCGAAAGGACGATCGGTGCAGGTACGGATTATTCCGTAGCCATACTGCCCCTGACCAAATCCGTGGAGATCGTATTGTCGGAGCTGCTTTATTCCCGGATGAGTGAAGCAGACCTGGAATCGTATACCAATAATAATGGTAACCAGTACCTGGATACGAGAAAATCACCGACGGTGAAAAAGAATAAGGATGAGATCGAGCTGGGGCCGTTGGCCTATCTTTTCAAGAACGACGACCCGGGGGTATGGAAGGATCCGGAAAATGGATACAAATACGTGAATTATGCTGTCCTGGCAGAGGAGCTTTGCGGGCTGAAGCTTACTACGGGCGACGGGCGGGAGACGGAATTTAAGGGTGTACGGCAGGCCTATACGGAGGAGGAGAGAACGAAGGCTGACGAGGAGAACCGCAGGACGATCTTCCGGGCGATCATGCATGTGGCAAAAAAATACAGGAATCCCGTGGCGCACAAGGATATGTTCGGAGAAAGCGGATATATAAAGGCGAAGGAGCTGATCCTGTCGGAGCACCGGCTGCTGTGGGTTCTGCTTGCCATCCTGGCAAAATAGTCTTCTTTGTTGTATAATCTGGAGATTCACGTATAATGAATACAGCACATATTATATGTGGCATGGAAAAAAGGAGGTGGATGAATGAACAGAGGGTTGGTGAAGAAAAAGCTGGCCGTGCTTGTGTCTGCGGCATGTATACTGTCGGCAGTTCCCACACCGGCATTTGCGTCGGAATCGGCAGATGCGGCGGTTCCGGAGGCGGCAGTGGAAGAAAGCCTGGAGGCGGAAGAGGCTTCGGCCGGCGTGGTGGTGAGTGATGAGCCTGCCGCACCCGATCAAGGAAACGGAATGGCATTGGATGAAGCAGCGGCGGCTGCCGGATGGGATGAGGAAACAAAGGCCTTATACGCAGAGCTTGCCGGTGCTCTCGGGACGGTAAGCACCTATGGCGCGGGCACATCGGATCATCCCGTAGATATTGAATGGGGAACCGTTTATTCGGGAAACGTCAGCCGGAATGAATCGGTTCCCACAAATTCCTATTATCAGTTTACTCTGGACAAGCCCGGCAGGATCCGGCTGGATACGATTTCCAATAAGGAGATGGGATGGTATATCCTGAGTGCGGAAAACGGCTGGGATCTGGAGAAACAAAGAGGGCTTTTGTGGACTCCGGCCTTCCCTGAGACTTATTATCCGGATAATACAAGCGGCATGAATCCTTATGCGGTGGATCTGATCCCCGGAGATTATTATCTGCTGCTTATCGCGAAGGATTCCTTGGCCAATACCACGGTCAACTATGTTTTTTCAATGCGCTTCATCGAGCTTGAGCCGAAATCCGGAGAGAAGCTTCTTTTCGATAATAAGCTCGGAGGATCCAACAATGAGCAGAAGGATGCCATACCCATCGAGCTGAATACCCAGTATCTGGCCCAGCAGACGGCAGATACCTATCATGAAAATGACTGGTATCAGTTCACTCCCAAGAAGAAGGTGAAGCTGTATATTACCGCATCCACCCAGCAGGCCGGTCATGTGGACTTTAGTTTTGTCGATGGGGCGGGAAAGATCCAAAGCTATTTCGGAGAGCCACCTCTGGTCGAAATGGGGCATGGCATCGTCGGATATCCCATTGTCCTGAAAAGTGAGGATTACCTTAAGAAGATGCGCCCCACAACCCTTGAAGCAAATAAGACATACTATATCAAGGTGAAGGTCGGTGCCAGGACATCGGCCCAGGTGCAGGGGGAATATACCGGAGGCTACCGGTTCATGTTTTCCACCAAGAAGCCGAAGCCGGTGAAGAGCATCAAGATCAGCGCCAAGGAGCTGCAGCTTACGCCTGGCTCCATATTCCGGCTGAGTGCTTCCGTATCGCCCAAGGCCGCCTTTGATACAGGCGTTACATGGTATACGGAGGATCAGAATATCGCCATCGTGGATTATGAAACAGGCATCGTGCAGGTCCCGGAAGGTGCAAAGGCAGGGAGCAGCACGACGGTCAAGGTCAGAGCCAACCTGCCAAAGGTGAATTATGCTCCGCCCTCCGTGCTGATCAATAAATATGCGGAGGAGACCTGCAAGATCACGATCGTCGAAGGAGAGCCGGTATCCGCCAATAAGATCTGCGATCCAATCGTATCCAAGCAGAAGATAGATCTGAGTGAGGAGAAGTTCTTTGGCAAAAAGTATGATAAATATGTGGTCACGCCCAAGGACTGCGGCGCAGTGTCCAAGGGAGTGTTTAAGTCCACGAATCCGTCCGAGATCGCTCCGGGAGGCATGGTGACGATAACCGGGTTTACCAAATCGGGCAAGAAATATACTGCGGCGTCGACGGTTTCCTTCCGGATACTGGCTCCTGAATATAAGGATAAGAATAAGAGCGGCAAGCCGGTGAAGACTTATACTTATAAGGAGAAGACGACGGTTTCTTCCGATCATATCATCAGCGTCAACGGCATCAAGGCAGATAAATGGACCCTTAAGGGGAAGGCTTCGAGCTTCGAGCTGGATGAAAAGACAGGCGTAGTCAAGATACTGAACAGCGGCAGCTGTACGATCACGGCCTGGTACGGAAAGGACAGCTATGCCGCCAAATATACGTATACCCTGAAGGCTAAGCTTCCCAAGTAAACCCTTAGGGACGTTCTTTCGACCGGGAATGATCCATCCCGCCTTTTCGAATGACATGGCGGGGGTATTTAGAAAGGTGCAAAAATGAGCTTGCAGAAATGGCAGAGCTCTACGGAAGGCAGGCAGGAGAATCATGATGGATCTGATCTTAGTGAAGCCGTCTCAGGAATACGCCGGCCAGGTCATGCAGTATAATAAAGAAATGATCGCCGGTAAGAGCGGGTTGAACGGATGCACGGGCCTAGAAGAGGCAGACTTCGGGGAAGAATGGATCGATCCAGAACCCTGGCGGATGGAGGAAAACGGCGGGGAGCATGTCCGTACGGAGGAGTATCTGGCAGTCCGTACGGAGGATGACAAGGTCGTCGGGATCATTGAATACAGGCACCCGCTGTCCCCCTTTCTGATGAAATACTGTGGGAATATCGGCTACAGCGTACGGCCTTCCGAACGCCGGAAGGGATATGCGGCTGAGATGCTGAGGCTTTTGCTCAAGATCTGCAGGGAGCGCGGGGAAGAGAAGATCCTGATCACCTGCGAGAAGGACAATGAAGCTTCCTGCCGGATCATTGGAAAGAATGGCGGCATACTGGAAAGCGAGATCGAGGACGATGCTGGATTGGGCGAATGCGGGATCATCCGCAGATACCGGATCGATCAGGGGACGGCTCCGTGACCGTTCAATATTCAGATCATCCATACAAGAGGTCTGCTGGCCGATTTAATCCATACCCTGGATTGCTTTTTTGCGGGTGGATTTGTTATATTTTGTGCGGTAGGAAAAGCCGGGGATGAGCCGGGTTTTTCATTGGGACGGATACAATCATGGAGGAAAACAGTATGGTTCGTGGGACAGGAGCAAATGCAAAACAAAAGGTCGGGCTTTTACGGGTGCTGATGATCCTCTGTCTGTCGGCGTCGATGATCATGGGTACGGTACCTTATGAGGCCTATGCGGCAGGGGCGGAAGAAGAGGCCTATGCGGCAGAAGAAGATGCCGGAAAGACGGAAGAAAAGACCGTCACAGGCCTGGGCTTGGGGGAGATCAATGGGGGAACGCTATACCCGTCTGATCCGTCTGATCCCTGGGATGGAGCCTATGTGTTTTTTGGCAAATATGATGGAAAAGCCATGAAGTACAGGGTATTGAGCGCTCTGAATGAAGCCCGGGGAAAAAAATATGTGCTTTTGGACTGCGATAATGTATTGTATAATGCCAAGTTTGACGGGGATTCAAATATCTGGGCGGAAAGTGATCCTTTCATAGAAAGCGACATCAGGAAGCAGCTTTATTCTTTTTATAGTGTGGATGGAGTTTTCACCACTGCTGAGAGGGATGCTATCATACCATACTCCAACAAGTCTTATGAGGCAGACTGGACAGGAGAAAAGTATCCGGATGGAACGTATGAGTATAATGAGCTTTTGGGTGAGGATCCGGCCATTTTGCTGGATGTACGGAGCGTGATCGATGATAATCAGGGATATCGAGAAAGTATAGATGCAGCTGCCTGCCGGATAAAAAAGGATCTGGAAGGGAAACCCGCCAAATGGTGGCTTCGTACAAAAAGCACGGTATCGAAAGATGGTGATCCCTGTGTCTTTAGTGTGGAGCCGGATGGTTCTTTGAGTAAAAACAGTGTAAGGGATGTCAATGTCGGAGTAAGCCCCGCCTTCACGATCATGCCTAACAGAGTTATGTTCTCTTCACTGGTCAAAGAAGGAGAGTACAAGCTTACACTTCAAGATGATAAACTTCTGTCTGAGCCTCAATGCGGCTTCTGTACAAGGGATGGGAATATAGTCACGATTCCCTATACGTATACAGAAGGCAGCCCCACGCAGCTGTCGGTGGTTGTGACAAAAAACGGTAAATGGGATGGGAATGAAGGCTGGATGAGGATTACGGATGATGAGGATGCAAAACTGCTTCAATATGCAAAGCTGGACACAGGGGACAGTCTTGGTCAATATGGTACCGGTACATTTACCCTTGATCCGGCAATACAGGGCGAATGGGGAAAGGATTACCGTGTTTATCTCCTTGCAGAGAAGGTGAACGGTGCAGATGAGACAGATTATGCCAGTTCACCGATTGAGATCAGACAGCTTGAGGTGGAGGTATCTCAGAGTGAATATACTTATGACGGATTTGAGCACGGGCTCATTCTGAGCGTCATCGATGCTCCTTACAGTGGAGTAGTGCGTCTGTACGGAGAATCCCCGGACAGCTGTTCATTAAATCGTCTGTTGATCAAAAATGTCAGCGAGAGTCCCAAAATGATCTATTATATGGTTAGATCGAATAACTGCCTTACCACAAAAGGCTCTGCGACCTTGAAAATAAATAAAGCGCCTCTGAACGTCAGCGCGAAAGGCCGGATCCCATATGGTGCTCCCCTGCCGGGAAATTTTGAGCTGGTTTGCGACGGGCTTGTACATGGTGAGGATCCGTCTGTCCTTAAGGGAACCAAAAACCTGAAGTTTGAAAGCGATTATGTTCCGGGCAGCGATGCCGGAAGGTATGAGGTCAGGATGACGGGGGAACTGACGGCAGATAACTATGACGTTACACTTACGGAGGGAGCTTTGGAGGTGGTCAGGGCGGATCATCCGGATGAGATTGTCTCCGGAAATGCGGCATACGGCACGGAAGGCATCCTGGAGCTTAAGGACAAGATCGAAGCCGGGGGAACGCTGGGTGCGGTAAGCGTATCAGAAGATGTATATGAGATATTGGACGGCACGCCTGTCGCAGCCGATGGGACCAGGATCCGGTTCAAGCTTAAGAATGACCCCGGGAAAGCGGGGAAGAAAGCGAAGGTAGCCGTTTCCGTAAACGGAGCGAAAAACTATCTGGATTACCGCATTACGGTGGAGCTGGAGGTTATAAGCTGCGATCATGCGAATAAGGAATTTGTGCCGGGGAGTGCAAGAGCGGCTACCTGTACGGAGCAGGGCTATGAAGGAGACTATCGGTGCCCTGACTGCGGGGCGCTCATTGAAGGAAAGCATACCCCCATCGATCCGGAGAATCATCATTTCAAAAAGGTGGGAGTCGTCAAGCCGGCTACTGCGCTCTCAAAGGGAGAGACGAAATACGAGTGCAGCCGCTGTCATACGGAAAGGATCCTTGCCGACATTCCCTGCATCGAGGAGGAGGGAAAGGATTACGATGATCTGCGGAAGGACCTGGAGAGCCTGAGCGGGGATGCGGCTCCGAAGATCGAGGAAAAGAAGGATGAAAACGGCAATGTGGTCGAGGAGACCATAAAGATCGGCGGAGAGGAGATCTCAAAGACGGTCACGGATCCGGAAAGCGGCAAGGAGACCGTGGTATCCAAGGTCTGGATCGGCGGGCTTTCGGACGCCTATACCTATACGGGCGCCGCCATCAGGCCGCAGATCAATGTCTATGACGGCACAAGGAAGCTTGCCGAAAAGACGGATTATACCTTGAAATACACCGATAATAAGGAAGCCGGGACAGCAAGGATCACGATCAGATTCAAGGGGAATTACGGGGATGCCAAGACGGAGACGGTAGAATTCAAGATAAACCCTGCGGTACTGGGGAAGGATGTCATAGCCCATGAGACCGGAGCCGCAGAAAAGAAGAGCGCCCAGAATCCGGTACCCGTACTGACCTGGAAGGAGACCGGAAAGACGGTTCCGGCAAAGAATTTTGAGATCAAATATGACCGGACGGTAAAGGAGGCGGGAACCTATACCGCAACCATTACCCCAAAGAATAAAAACTTTGAGGGCACCGCCACGGTGGCTGTCCGGATTGCCGAAAAAAACAAGGTGCTCTCCAATGCGAAGGTGAGGTTTGAACCGGCATCCTTCCCGTATACCGGGAAGCCGGTTGAGCCGAAGTATTCCCTTATCATGGGGAATGCCACGCTTGCGGAGGGTACGGATTACCGGCGCGTAAGCCTCACCGGCAATACGAACCCCGGTACGGCTTCCATTATCTTTGAAGCCATAAGCGGAAATGCCGCAGGCTATGTGGGAAGCAGGACGGCTTCCTTTAAGATCACCGGAAAGAGGTCGCTGAAGGATGGCGCCATCAGCATATCCTGGAATGGAAGCGTTCCCTATTCAAAGGGCGGCGCGGGGACAAAGGTGGTCATCACCGATCAGGATACGGGAGCCGTTTTGAAGGAAGGAGTGGATTATATCCTGTCCTATTCAAAGAATAAGTCGGTGGGCACGGCGGCCGAGGTCAAAATCAAGGGCAGGGGATATTACAAGGATACGGTAAAAAAGAATTATGCCATCGTAAAGCAGAACCTGGCAGCCCTTTCAGCCAATGCCTCCGCACAGGATCAGTTTACGGGAAAGGGAAACCTGAAGAAAGCTTCGGTCACCATCACGGATCTGGATGGGAAAAAGCTGAAGGCGGGGACGGATTATGAACTGGGCCAGCCGGTTACCGACGCGGAGGGCAATACGGATGCAAAGGGAACCGTTTTTGTACCGGTCACGGGCAAGGGAAATTATGAAGGGACACTGACGGCCTCCTTCCGCTATATGCAGGATAAATCCTTCAATATCAGTAAGGCGAAAGTATTGCAGAAGATCCCGGACCAGACCTATACCGGATATGAAGTCAGGCTTTCCAATGCGGATCTTACCGGGGTGCTTTCCCTTAACGGGAAAACCCTTGTCCCGGGCACGGATCTCAAGGTCACGGGTTACAGAGGCAATATCAAGAAGGGTACGGCAAAGGTGACGGTACAGGGCTTGGGAGACTATGCCGGCACAAAGACCATCCCCTTTAAGATCGTACAGAAAGGGGTGGACTATAAGGGGGCTTTGATCGGAGGAACCTTTAAATAACCGATGGAGCCGGACATAAGCGGCGGGGATCCCTTATGCGGGGGATCCCCTTTTTTGACAAAAACAGGCTTCCCGGGGATACCGGGAAGCCTGTTTTCATGGATCCGGCCGGTTTCAGCCTAGGAGATCTCGCAGTATACCAGGGTCTGGTTCAGTAGCTGGTAGGCTACTTCCCCGAAGGTGACGGGACCCGCATAGGGCGGGGTCTTCCGGCCCTCCAGATTGCCGAAGAGGTAATTCAGGATACAGTTGCAGGAGAATACCGGGCTCACGGCGCTGGCGCCCTGGATCCGCCGCCGGAATTCCTCCGCATAGTCGGTCACCCGGGTGGCAAAGCGGTATTCGATGCCCCGGAATACGGGAGCATAAAGCTCCACCCTGCCGTTTTCGATGGCTTTGATGGAGGTATTGATATAGACTCCGTTGTGGTCTGCCACCAGGGGCATCTGGGTATCGACGGACTTCTTTTGGATGTATTCGGCAAAATTGACCTGCTGGCCGTTTACCTGGCAGTCCGTGACGCTCAGGGTATTTTCGGGGAAGAGGATGACGGGGTCGGTCTTGTCGTCTTCAAAGATGTTGACGATGTTGATCATGGCCGTCTTTCCCTCCGGAAGCTTGATATACATAGCCACGGCCCGGTCGGGATAGGATTTCCCCGTGCTGCCGTCGTATACCTTGGCTTCGGCAGCCTCATTTAAGTCGAAACCGGAAACCCAGCCGATGGTGGGATGCATCAGGAGCTCCTCCACCTCCGGGGCTGTCTTTGCGTAATTTACCGCCACATCGGAGCCGTAGGGCAGGATGAGCATCGTAAGGCCGTTATCGTAGCATTCCTCCACGATCTGGAAGATGTTGTATTTCCCGTAAACGCGGATCCGGACTTCCTCCGCAAAATCGATCTCATTCACGAAGAGCTTGTCTTTTGTAAGGATCCCGCCGTCCTCTGAGATGAAATAGGGCGTAGTGCCGCCGATCCACTTTCCCGTGGGCAGCTTTTCCAGCAGCCGTTCATCCGCGGCGATATGAAGGATCTTTCCCTCTTTGATCAAAGCAGCGGTCTCTTCCAATGTAATGAGCATTTTGTCACCTCCTGAATAAATGTAGCCGGTCCGTAAAAGGGATCCGGTGCGGTTCCCTGCGGATGCAGGCATATACCGAAATTGATTATAGCATAATTCCGGGGGGAAGGTTATGCTTTTTTACGATTCCACCGGCAGATTCTGCCGGCCAGACCGATTTCCGGGATGCGCCAAGCCGATGCCATTGGATCTGTCCCGAAACCTTTACTGTTATTTGGGATCGATCTGTGGTATCATATAGGGAACGGGACACGACTTGTCGGGGGATCATGCTATGAAAAAGACGTTTCTGCAATCCTGGACGCGATGTCTTTCTTTGATCATCATATTGGCCGCTGCTGTCTTTTGGGCGCCGGATACGGCTTATGCTGACGGCGGAGGAAAGACCGTGCGCGTCGGCTGGTACGAATCACCCTTCAACCGGCTGGATGAGTCCGGCAGGAGATCCGGCTATGCTTATGATTACCAGCTTAAGCTTGCCGCATATTCCGGATGGGAGTATGAATACGTGAGCGGCAGCTGGCCGGAGCTCATGCAGATGCTGTCGGACGGAGAGATCGACCTGATGAGCGACGTCTCCTATACGGAGGAGAGGGCCAAGAAGCTGCTCTATCCGGAGCTTCCCATGGGGACCGAGGAGTATTTTATTTTCATTGCTCCGGGCAGCCAGAAGATCCATCCCGGGGATCCTGCTTCCTTCAATGGGAAGAGGATCGGTGTGAATAAGAGCAGCATCCAGGCGGATATCTTCCGGCAGTGGATCGATGAGCAGGGGATCTCCCCGGAGGTCGTGGAGGTTTCGGGCACCGAAGAGAAATCCATCGAGATGCTGGAGGACGGGACGCTGGATGCCTTCATCACGCCGGATGCCTACGGTGATGCCGAGCGCATGGTGCCTGTCTTAAAGATCGGATCCTCCGACTTTTATTTTGCGGTCAGCGGTCAGCGGCCGGATCTCCTGGAAGAATTAAATGAGGCACTCAGCCGGATCCAGGACGAAAATCCCTATTACAACCAGAGCCTGTATAAAAAATATGTCCAAAGCTTCGGAGCCAATGCATTTCTTGCCGCCAAAGAGAGGGAATGGGTCAAATCCCACGGCCCCATACGGGTGGGATATCAGGACAATTATCTGGCCTTCTGCGCATCGGATCCGGAGACGGGGGAGCTTACCGGTGCATTGAAGGATTACCTGGATGCCGCCTCGGGGTGCCTGGCGGATACCCGGCTTGAATTCGAGGCTGTTTCCTTCCCCACGGCGGCGGATGCGCTGGATGCGCTGAAGAGGGGAGAAGTGGACTGCGTCTTTCCGGCCAATTTCAGCGCTTATGATGGAGAAGACCTGGGCCTTGTCATGACGCCTGCCCTGATGTGCACGGATACCTATGCGGTGGTCCGCCAGTCCGGCCTCAAGATCTTCGTGGACAGTCCCCATGTGATCGCGGCGGTAAATGAGGGGAATCCGAATTATGAAATGTTTCTCCGGGAGTATTTTCCCGAATGGAAGAAGGCGGTCTTTGCGGACACCCCGGCCTGCCTGAAGGCCGTGCGGGACGGGAAGGCAGACCGCATCCTGATCAGCAACTACCGCTTCAACAATATCTCCAGGCTGTGCGACCGGTACCGGCTGACTACTTATAATACCGGGGTGAGCCTGGATTACTCCTTTGCGATGAAGGAGGGGGAGACGGAGCTTTATTCCGTGATGGCAAAGACCGTGAACCTGGTGCCGGATTCCTTTGTAAATTCGACGCTTTCCTACTATATCACCGAGGATGCAAAGCGTACCTTCGCTGATTTCCTGATGGACAATCTTCTGGTCGTCCTGTCCCTTGTGGCGGCCGTGGTCGTCGTCATCCTTCTTCTCCTGTTTAGGAGCATGCGGATGGAGGACAAAGCCAGGCAGCTGATCCTGGCCACAGAGACTGATGACCTGACGGGCCTCTATAACCGGGATTATTTTTTCCAGTATGCCAACCAGATGTACCGAAACGATCCGGATATCCCCAGGGATGCCGTGGTGGCTAATATCGAGCAGTTCCATTCCATCAATGCACTGAATGGGAGGGAGTTCGGAGATCAGGTCTTAAGGGTGCTGGGCACCGAGATCCGAAGCTTCGCCCTAGACCATGACGGGATCGGGGGACGCTTCGGGGCAGACCGCTTCGATATCTATTTTCGGCATACGGAGGATTATAAGGCGGTGTATTCCCTCCTCCAGTCCCGGCTCGACGAGCTGGCGCCGAATGTGAATATCCGCATCCGGATGGGGGTCATGCCCTGGCAGAAAGGGATTGAGCCGGTACAGCTCTTTGACCGGGCCCATACCGCCTGCAGCATGGCCAGGGGGCATTACAAGGAGCATCTTATCGTCTTTGACGAAAAGCTGAGGGAGAAGGAGCTTCTGGACCAGCGCCTGCTGAATGACCTCCGCCGGGCCCTGGACGGCCATGACTTTGATGTCTACTACCAGCCGAAATATGATATCCAGTCCGAGCCTCCCAGGCTGGTGAGCGCAGAGGCCCTGATCCGCTGGAAGCATCCGGAGCTTGGCATGATCCCTCCGGACAGCTTCATCCCTATGCTCGAAAAGAACGGAAAGATCGGAGAGGTGGACAAATACGTCTGGGGAGAGGCGGCAAGGCAGATCGCCCGGTGGAAGGCGCAGTATGGGGTCACAATCCCGGTTTCCGTCAATCTGTCCCGGGTGGATGTGTTTGATCCGGAGCTGGAAAAGACCCTGGACGGCATCATCCGGGAAAACCGCCTTGGGAATGACGACCTGAAGCTGGAGGTGACCGAATCCGCATATACCGAAAACGCGGACCAGGTGATCCGGGTGGTGACGGGGCTTCATGATAAGGGATATACGGTGGAGATGGATGACTTCGGGACGGGCTACTCCTCCCTGAGCATGCTTTCGGCCATGCCCATCGACGTGCTGAAGATGGACAGGACCTTTGTGCGCAATATCGAGCACGACAAGAAGGACATCCAGCTGGTGGCGCTGATCCTGGGGATCGCAAAAAACATGGATATCCCGGTGATCGCAGAGGGGGCGGAGACCGAGGCGCAGATCAAACTTTTAAGAGAACTTGGCTGTGCGGTGGTCCAGGGGTATTTCTTCTCGAAGCCCCTGCCTCCGGAGGAATTTGAGGCCCGGTACCTTCGGGGGGAGGCATGAGGAGATAAGCGAATCCCGGCTTTAAAAAGAATCGATTCGTTTAAGAAAAGTGCAAAAGGACGGTCTGTCCGGCGGGACTTGGCAAAGACGCGAAAGCCTGCCGGAGGGGCCGTCTTTCTTTTTTTATGAGAAAGACCGGGGCGGGAGGGAATCCCAAGTATACGAACCGGGGGGTTTGTGTTATAGTGGAAGGTGATTTATTGTGTCATGGACCGGGGAAGGACTTACGGAGCAGAATCGATGAAGAATAATTTTGGCCGGGAATTCAGGGAAATGTCACATATCATGATGGCGGTATGCGCCTTCTCTGGATCGATCATCATCACCATAATAAACCTGCTGAAGGGCTGGGATATCTGGACCGTCCCGGTATTTTTGGCAGGAGGCATCCTGTGCGTTGTGATCCATGTGGCCGGGTTTGCGGAGGAGGCCATGCGGCCTTATATCTGTGCCGGGGTCATCTTCACGGAGCTTTTTTATTATATCATGAAGGCGGAGGATCCCTATACGGCGGTGCCTGTGGTGGTCCTGGTGATCGTGGTAACCTCCTCCATGGAAAGCGCCTATCCCATCTGGTGGACCGTGGCGGTGGGTTTCTTCGGGATCCTGCTCAGGATCTTCCTGCAGTCCGCCAGACAGGGTGAGCAGCTGCATACCGGGGATACGGTCCGGCTTTTCTGGTATCTGCTCCTGATCTTATCGGCCGGGATGCTGCTTTCCGGGATGAATGTGATGCTCCGCTCCCTGCAGGCGTTTTATGAGGGAAAGATCCGGGCTCTTCAGGAGGAGACCCGCCTGGCGGATGACTTCATGGCCGGCATCTCCCGGGAGATCAGCATGCCGGTGGAGGAGTCCATCACCCTGGCCGAGGCTTCCATCCCAAAGGAGCAGGATCCATCCATCCGGGAAAAGCTGCAGTCCATCTGCCTGGCCGGCCGCAGAGTGACGGACCAGGTGCAGGATGTGGTGGATTTTTCCCAGCTGGAGGTGGGCAGGGTTTCCTATGAGGGGGTGGATTACAGCCTGAAATCCGTGATCGCGGAGCTTACGGAGAGGCTGCTTCCTTTCAAGAAAAAGGACACCGAGCTTGTGATCGACGTGGATCCTTTTATTCCTGCCATCATCCGGTCAGACCGGGACAAGGTAGCCAGGGTTCTCTGGCATGTGATCCAGAATGCCCTGAAATATACAGTGGAAGGCGGGGTGTATGTCCGGATCTCCCATGTGCTCCATGACCATGGAATGAACCTTGACATCGTGGTCGAGGACTCCGGGGAGGGGATGAACGACGAGGAGCTGGGGCGGATCTATGAGAGATTTTACCGCTCGGAGCAGAAAAAGCAGATCTCTGCAGAGGGACTCGGCCTCGGCATGCCCATCGTATCCGGCCTGCTGAATGTGCTGGGGGGCTTCATTACCATCGACAGCAGGATAGGGGAAGGCACGAAGATCCACATCAGCATTCCCCATGAGATCATCGACCCGAGCCCCTGCATGACCGTCCGGGGGGCAGAGGAACTCAGCATCGGCGGCTATCTGATGTTTGATAAGTATTCCAATTCGAATGTCCGGGAGTATTACAATGCACTGATGCGGCACATGGTGGGCGGCCTGGGCCTGAAGCTCTACCGGGTAAACAGCATGAAGGAGCTGCAGGAGCTCACAGGGAAGCGCTCCCTGACCCATGTCTTCATCGGGGAGGAGCAGTATTGGGAGGATGCGGACTTTGTGGAGTCCCTGGCAGAACGGCTGAGCGTCGTGTTGATCTGTGACGAGGCCTTCCGGCCGAAGGAGGGGTCCGGAGCCATCCTTCTTGAAAAACCTTTTTACTGCTTCCCGGTGATCAGGGTTCTGGAAGGGGAGAAGCCAAAACCCATAAAGGATCCGGAGCCCATAAAGAATCCGGAGCCCATAAAGAATCCGGAGCCGGAGGAGAAAGCGGATCCCCGGAAGGAGACGGAGGATGCCGCATCTAAGGCGCTTTATGCCGCCGGCATCGATGTGAAACTGGGGCTGGAATGGTGCATGAACGACCCGGAGCTCTTCTTAGGGGTCATGCAGGAATTTCTCAATGATTCCCTGGAAAAGAAGGAGGAGCTTGCGCAGTATATGGAGGAAGGGGATACAGAGAATTTTGCCATCCGGATCCATTCCATCAAAAGCTCCTCGAAGATGATCGGGGCCATGTCCCTGTCTGAGGCCGCGGAGGCTTTGGAGAAGGCGGCCAGGAAGGGAAACCTGGATCATATCCGGAAGCATTTCCCGGAATTCATGCCGGAATACGAAAGGGTGCTTTTGGCGATCCGGGCGCATGAGGGCATACAAAAGCCGGAGAGGGAAGGAGAAGGGGCATGAGGAAGATTTTCGGGCAGTATAAGAAATACCTCTTCGATCACCGGGAGGATCTGCAGGAGCGGCTATTCGTGCTGCTGACCACCATAGCCCTCATCGGGCTGCTTGTGGCGTGCCTGACCGGGCTCTTCATCGGGGAAAACTGGATCTCTCTTGCGGGTACCATGGCTTTCTTTTTCCTTTTTGTGGCCATCGTGGGCCTGGGCTATCGTTACCGGAAGCTCCGCATCTGTGCGAATTTCCTGGGCAATCTTTTGGTATTTATCTTTTTCCCCCTGATCTTTTTTACCAGCGGCGGGATCTATGGCGGCCCCACCCTTTGGTTTTTGTTTGCGGTGCTTTATATCGGCATGATCCTTAGGGGGAAGATGCGCATCTTCCTTTTGATCGGCCAGTTTGTGGTGGCGGCGATCTGCTATTACCTGCAGTATTACGAGCTTGTGGAGGTGGTACCCCATAACCTGGAGGAGTTTTATCTCGATACCATCGGCTCCTTCATCATCGTGGGGATCATGCTTACGATCCTGGTCAGCTTCCAGACCTATGTCTACCGCATGGAGAATAAAATGGCCCTGTCCCAGAAGGAAGAGATCGATGCCTTAAGCAAGGCGCAGAACCGGTTTTTCTCCAGCATGAGCCATGAGATCCGGACTCCCATCAATACCATCATCGGCCTGAATGAGATGATCCTGCGGGAGGATATCTCTCCGGAGGTAGCAGAGGATGCAAGGAATGTCAGCGCCGCCAGCAAGATGCTGCTGAACCTGATCAATGACATCCTGGATCTGTCCAGGATCAATGCCAGGCAGATGCGGCTGATGGTGGGGCCATACCGTCCCACGGAAATGATCGCGGACGTGGTGAGCATGATCCAGGTAAGGGCACAGGAAAAAAAACTGCTCTTTACGGTGAATATCTCCGAAAGCCTTCCTTTAGTCCTGTCGGGAGATGAGGTGAGGATCAAGCAGATCCTGATCAATATCCTGAGCAATGCCGTGAAATATACGGAAGAAGGCAGGGTCACCCTGGCGGTGGAATGCGAAGGCCGGGGGAAGGAGACGGAGCTGTGCTTTTCCGTATCCGATACCGGCATGGGGATCAAGAAGGAAAACATCCCTTATCTCTTCACGGCCTTCCGCAGGATGGACGAGGACAGGAATAAGCATATCGAAGGCACGGGCCTGGGGCTTTCCATCGTAAAGCAGCTCCTGGACCTCATGGGAGGCACCGTAAAGGTCAACAGCATCTATCAGAAGGGGACCACCTTTATGATACGGATCCCCCAGGAGGTCATCAACGAGGATGCGGCAGGGGCGGTGGACCTCAAGAGCATCCAGGATGGGGAAGGCTACAGGCAGAGCTTTGAGGCACCGGATGCAAGGGTGCTGGCGGTGGATGACACTAAGGCCAATCTCCTGGTGGTCTCCAAGCTTTTGAGGGATACGAAGATCAGCCTGGATACGGCATCCTCCGGGGCGGAAGCCTTAAACCTTACCCTGCAGAAGGAATACCATGTGATCCTGATGGACCATCTCATGCCCGAGATGGACGGCATTGAATGCATGCACAGGATCCGGGAGCAGGTGGGAGGCTTAAGCAAGAAGGCCAGGATCGTGGCCCTGACGGCAAATGCGGGAAGGGAAGACCGGGTCCTGTATGAGAGGGAAGGCTTTGACGGATACATGACAAAGCCGGTGAGCGGGGCGGCCCTGGAATCAGAGCTCTTCCGGCAGCTGCCAAAGCATCTGGTGACCGCCTTCCGGGAGGATATGGAAGAACAGGATACCGTACGGTGGCGGCGGGGAGAGAAAAAGAAGCCCTATGCCATCACCATGTCCAGCATCTCGGACCTGCCGAAGGAGCTGGTGGAGAGCGCCCATATCTCGGTGATCCCGATCCAGGTGGAGACTGCGAGGGGGTTCTTCCGGGACGGGATCGACCTGGATACGGATGCAGTCCTTTCTTTTATGAATGCCGAAGGGAGGGAAATGAAGATCCATTCGGCTACGGCCGACGAGCTGGAAGGCTTTTTCTTAAGCAACCTGCAAAGTGCCAATAATGTCATCCATCTGTCCGTATCCAGCGGAGTGGCGGATACCAGCTACTTTGCGGCCATGGAGGCGAAGCGGGCCCTGGACAATGTGACCGTGGTGGATACGGGGCAGATCTCCTCAGGGCTGGGGCTCATGGTGCTTGAGGCCTGCCGCATGGCGGAGGAGGAAGCCTCCCTGGAGGAGATCCAGGTGCGGATGGAAGAGATGAGAAACCTGGTCCATACCAGCTTTCTGGTGGACAATCTGGACCGGCTTGCCGAATCCGGGCAGGTGGGATGGATACTGGAACGGCTTACCAGGGCTTTCATGATCCGCCCGGAGATCCGAATGGAAAAAAGGAAGGATTCAGGTAGGCAGGCTTTTCTTCGGCTCCAGGGATGCGGCCAGGAGGCAGTATGTGGCGGCCTGCCTGAGGCGTCCCGGAGAGATCGACTTAAGCAGGCTCTTCATTACCTATGTGGGGCTTGACCGGACCGAGCTGGACGAGATCCGGGCTGAAGTAGAAAAGAGGGCGGAGTTTAAGGAGATCTATTTCCAAAAGGCATCTCCGGGAGTGGCGGTCAACATGGGAGCCGGAGCCTTCGGGCTGATGTACTGCCGGAAGGAAGCGGGCTAAGGGACGGAGCCGCTAAGGGGAGTACGGGAGAGGATGAGAAAGGGCGTTTTTAATTCTACCAATATCTATATCAAAAATCTTCTGTTTTCGGTGCTGGTCATCACTTTTTTTGTGGGCATCATCCTGGCATACAACAGCATCCTGTACAGGGAAGAAAAAAACAACATCATAAGGAATGGCGAAATGACGGCCATGCAGTCGGCGGATGAATTTGAGGATTACCTGATCACGAGCATAGACGCCATAAACCTGGCGGGGTATTCCCTGGAAATCATGATCCGGGAAAAAAGCACCCATGATGAGATCCTGGACTTTGTCTTAAGTGAATCCGAAACCATCACGAATGCTGTTTTTGAAAATACCACGGGCCTCTATGCGTATATCGAAGGAGAGTACTATGACGGGGCCGGCTGGATCCCGGATGAGGATTTCGAACCCACGAAGCGCCCCTGGTATTCCCGGGCGTTACAGGGAAAGGGGCAGGTGGTGCTGGTGGATCCTTATCTGGATCTCCATACCGGCACGGTGATGATGACCCTGGCCAAGTGCCTGAGCGACGGGGAGAGCGTGGTCGCCATGGACGTCACCTTGGACCGGCTGCAGGAGATCACCGAGGAGGCAGTGCGGATCGGGGATTCGGACATGGAGATGATCCTGGACAGCAGGCATGTGGTGGTGGCCCATTCCTCCCGGGAGGAAGTGGGCAGGAGCTACCGGAACGAGAGAGATACCATAGGAGCCGCCATAGATGCCAACCTGCATACGGATCAGAGCGGGTTCTTTGAGTTTGATCATGAAAGCACCCATTATATCGCGTATTCCCGGACCTTTTCCAACGACTGGCACTGCATTTCCGTACAGAATGCCACCAAGGTTTACAACCCTTTAAGGGTGATCCTGGTGATCACGATCCTGCTGGTGGTGATCATCGTGCTTGTGCTTTCCTCCATCCTGTACAGCTCCAGCAGGCGGGAGCTGCAGGCAGAGAAGCTGAATGCCCAGCTTTCTTCCACGGCGGATATTTATCTTTCCGTGCATGAGATCGATATCATAAATGATACCTTCTCCGAGATCCGGGTCAATGAAAGCAGTGTATCGGATTATCTGAAGGACAACCGGGAGAATGCCCAGGAGACCTTCTATGGGATCATGGACGCGCTGACGGACCCCTCCTCCAAGGATGAGGTTTTCCGGTTCATCGACCTGTCCACCCTGGAGGAGAGGATGAAGGGCCAGAACAGCATCATCATCGAATTTCTGGATGTGGACCACTTCTGGCTCAGGGCCAGGTTCGTCGTATCCCGGAGGACGCCGGAGGGACGGATCTCCCATGTGATCTGGCTGGTGGAGAGCATCGATGAGGAGAGGAAAAACCGGGAGAAGCTCATCGACATCTCCCAAAGGGCCATAGCCGCAAGCGAGGCAAAATCCGCCTTCCTGTCCAATATCTCCCATGAGATCCGCACCCCCATCAATGCGGTGCTGGGCATGAACGAGATGATCTTAAGGGAATGCGGGGATGAAAACATCCTTGCTTACGCAGACAGCATTCGGACGGCCGGCAATACCCTGCTGGGGCTGATCAACGATGTGCTGGATTTTTCCAAGATCGAGGCGGGCAAGATGGAGATCCTTCCGGTGGATTACGGCCTCTCCTCGGTGATCAATGACCTGGTCAATATGATCCAGACCAGGGCGGATGAAAAGGGCCTGGCCCTGAAGCTGGATTTTGATCCCGGGATCCCCAACCGGCTTTTGGGGGATGAGGTGCGGATCAAGCAGGCCGTCACCAATATCCTTACCAATGCGGTGAAGTATACGGATAAGGGGAGCGTTACCTTTTCCATCGGCTATGAAAGGCTTCCGGAGGAGCCGGACAGCGTGATGCTCTGCTTTGCCGTGGAGGATACCGGCATCGGCATCCGGAAGGAGGATATGCAGAGGCTCTTTTCGGAGTTTGAGCGGATCGATGAGGAGCGTAACCGCTATGTGGAGGGTACGGGCCTCGGCATGAATATCACCAAGAGCCTGCTGGAGCTCATGGGCTCCTCGCTGAAGGTGGAGAGCACCTACGGCAAGGGCTCCCGGTTTCATTTCAAGCTGAAGCAGAAGGTGCTCCAGTGGGATCCCATGGGAGATTACGAGGCATCCTACCGCGCATCCCTTCTGGAGCGTGACCGGTATCAGGAGAAATTCACGGCTCCGGAAGCCAGGGTATTGGTGATCGATGATACCAGCATGAACCTCATGGTCTTCAAGAGCCTTTTGAAGAAGACCCGGGTAAAGATCGAAACGGCCCTCAGCGGGGATGAGGGACTTTCCATGGCCTGCGATAAGAAGTACGATATGATCTTTTTGGATCATATGATGCCGGAAAAGGACGGGATCGAGACCCTGCATGAATTGCAGGAGATGACAGAAAATCCCAATCTCCATACGCCGGTCATCTGCCTGACGGCAAATGCCATTTCCGGCGCCAGGGAGAAGTATCTGGAGGAGGGCTTCACGGATTACCTGACGAAGCCCATTGACTCCGCAAGGCTGGAGGACATGCTTTTGACCTATCTGCCGGAGGATAAGATCAGGGAGCCGGAGGCGGACGCAAAGGAGGCCCTGTCGGAGGACAGGGAGGGGATCCCGGATTTTGTGGGCCGGATCACTGAGCTGGACCTGTCCCTCGGCCTTCAGAATAATAACGATCCGGCCTCCTATGTGGAGGTGATGGCCGCCTTTTCGGACATGTCCGGATCCTATGCCCGGGACATCGAGGCTTTTCTTGAAGAGAGGGATTTTGAAAATGCCACCATCCGGATCCATGCCTTAAAAAGCTCTGCCCGGATCATCGGCGCCGTAGAGCTTGGGGATATGGCAGAGAGGATGGAGGAGGCTTCAAGGAAGCGGGATGCAAAGGCGCTGAGGCAGGAGATCCCGGAGCTTTTGCGCCGGACGAGGAAGCTGGGAGAGGAGCTTTCGTCATTAAAGGAAGAGGAGGACCCGAAGGAGGATCTGCCTCCCGTCACGGCGGAAAAGCTGAAGGAATCCTACGAGATGATCCGGCGCTATCTGGAAGAGGGGGAATATGACCTGGCCGAAAGGAAGATCGGAGAGCTTGCCGGAAGGGCCGTGCCGGAAGCGGAAAA
This sequence comes from Lachnospiraceae bacterium, assembly GCA_024693135.1. GTDB lineage: Bacteria > Bacillota > Clostridia > Lachnospirales > Lachnospiraceae > NK4A144. The sequence continues at coordinate 26,620 of JAILLN010000023.1, forward strand.
GGAACGCTTTTCGGCCTTAAAGCAGGCTATAGAGGATTATAATTATGACAAGATCCCGGAGATCCTGTCATGAATGATAAAAAAAGGAGGGAAACATGATCGACTTTGTATCAACGAAACGGAACTACGCTCTGTACCAGGAGGAATATGAGGAGGCGGCCCTTCGGGCATTCCGGTCCGGCCAGTATATCCTGGGACCGGAAATGGAGAGATTCGAGAAGGAATTTGCGGCCTATATCGGAAGAAAGGACTGCGTAGCCTTAAACAGCGGGACGGACGCCCTGATCCTTGCGGTACGTGCCCTGGGGATCGGACCCGGGGATGAGGTCATCGTACCGGCGGGCACATATATCGCATCCGTGCTCGGGGTGACGGAAAACGGCGCGGCCCCGGTATATGCGGACAGCAATGAATACTTTGTCATGGATGCGGACCGGGTCGAGAAGCTGGTCACGGCAAAGACGAAGGCCATCCTGCCCGTGCATCTGTACGGCCAGTGCTGCGACATGGACAAGATCATGGACATCGCCCAAAGGCACGGCCTCTATGTGATCGAGGACTGTGCACAGTGCCACGGAAGCGCCTACAAGGGTAAGAAGGCCGGATCCTTCGGGCAGATCAGCTGCTTCAGCTTTTATCCCACAAAGCCCCTGGGCGCCCTGGGAGATGCGGGTGCCGTCACGACGGATGACCCTGAGCTTGCAAAGAAGGTGCGGATGCTTAGGAATTACGGCTCCCGGGTCAAGTATTATAATGAGATCATCGGCGTGAACAGCAGGATGGATGAGGTGCAGGCGGCCATTCTTTCCGTCGGCCTTAAGCATCTGGAGGAAATGAATGCCCGAAGGATCGACATCGGGAAGAAATACCTGGCGGGGATCAAAAATGAGAAGCTCCGCCTTCCCAGGACGAGCCCGGATTCCTCCAATGTGTTCCATGTATTTCCCGTCTGCGTGGAGGACCGGGAGGATTTCCAGCAGTACCTGGAGAAGGAAGGCGTCCATACGCTGGTGCATTATCCGGTGCCGCCCTATGCCGCGGAATGCTACCGGGACCAGGGGCATCAGAAGGGGGAATTCCCCATGGCGGATTATATCGCAGACCACGAGGTTTCTCTTCCGATCTATGCAGGCATGTCCGGGGAGGACGTACAGGGCGTGATCGATGTGATCAACCGCTATTGACGCCCTGGAGGAGGTTCTTGTCATGCTGAAGGGAATCGTATATGCCATGATCGCCATGGGGGCCATGATCATGGTAACCAATATCTGGCGCTATGATTTTCTCGTGCGGCGCTCAGAGGATGTGCTTTCCTCCGAAAACCCCAGGGGCCGGTTCTGGGTGAACCTGGCATTTTTGCTGCTGATCTTTTTCCTGATAGGATATCTGGGGATCGCGGTCTTCGGAAAGCCGGACCTTCTGGTGGGCGGCGTGCTTTTCGGCGGGAGCGTTTTTGTCGCCATCATCATCACCCTGATCGTCCATCTGATGGATACGGTGAAGGCGCGGAGCATCGATATCGTGGAGACGCTGATCGACGTGATCGAGGCCAGGGACCCGAACCTCAACGGCCACAGCCGGTATGTGCAGAATCTGACCGTATGCTTCTTTAAGCATATCCCTTCGGAAATGAAGGAAGAGATCAGCCCGGTGAGCATGGAATATGCGGCGCTCCTCCATGACGTAGGCAAGCTCGGCATCCCCGAGAGCATATTGAATAAGCCCGGGAAGCTGGACAAGGAGGAGTGGGAGGTCATGAAGGAGCATCCGAGGAAGGGGGTGCGGATCCTGATGAAGCTCAAATCCTTTGCCCATGTCCTGCCCTGGATCGAATACCACCATGAGAGGATGGACGGGAAGGGATATTACGGCATTCCCGGAGGCCAGATCCCCTTTTCCTCCAGGGTGATCGCCGTGGCGGATACCTATGCCGCCATCACCATGGTCCGGTCCTATAAGCCGGCCAGGAGCCATGAGGATGCCATCCGGATCCTGCAGGACGTGGCAGGCACCCAGCTGGACCGGGACCTGGTGGATATTTTCTGTAGGATCCCCAAGGAGGAGCTGCAGGGCTGCGTGCCGGAGAATGTGGATGTGGAAAGCATATTTTAGGGGTTTTACTTGACGCTTATAGCAAAATGGTATATATTCCTATCTTGTACTCGGAGGGGGGAAGGCTTTCTCCGGGAATGAAGATTAAGGAAGAAGAGCAAAATGGCTAAAAATCTAGTAATCGTAGAGTCGCCTGCCAAGGTGAAGACCATCAAGAAATTTCTGGGATCGAATTATGACGTGACGGCCTCCATGGGACATGTGCGAGACCTGCCCAAGAGCCAGATGGGCATCGACGTGGAGCATGATTTCGAGCCGAAATATATCACGATCCGCGGCAAGGGGGATCTGCTGGCCACCCTGCGAAAACAGGTGAAAAAGGCAGACCGGATCTATCTTGCGACCGACCCGGACCGGGAGGGGGAGGCCATCTCCTGGCATCTGATGAGCGCCTTGAAGCTGAACGAGGGGGAAACGGACAAAAGCGTCCAGCGGATCACCTTCAATGAGATCACGAAAAATGCGGTGAAGCGTTCCTTGAAGGAGCCCCGCCAGCTCAATATGAACCTGGTGGATGCCCAGCAGGCCAGGCGGATCCTGGACCGGCTCGTGGGCTACGACATATCGCCCCTGCTCTGGGCAAAGGTCAAGAGAGGGCTTTCCGCGGGAAGGGTGCAGTCCGTCGCCCTGCGGATCATCTGCGACCGGGAGGAGGAGATCGAGGATTTCATCCCGGAGGAGTACTGGACCATCGAGGCCGCCCTTTCGGTAAAGGGGGAAAAGAAAAAGCTGAATGCCAGGTTCTATGGCACCCTGGAGGGCAAAAAGGAAGTAAGGACAAAGGCAGAGGCAGACGAGATCCTGAAATTCTGCAGGGATGCCGAGTACCGCGTAAGCGAGGTGAAGAAGGGAGAGAGGATCCGCAAGGCCCCGCTTCCCTTTACCACCAGCACGATGCAGCAGGAAGCCAGCAAGGTATTGAATTTCTCCACACAGAAGACCATGCGCGTCGCCCAGCAGCTCTATGAGGGAGTGGATATCAAGGGCCAGGGCACCGTGGGCCTGATCTCTTATCTGCGTACGGATTCCACCAGGATATCCGATGAAGCGGCCGCCTCGGCCAGGGATTTCATTTCGAAAGAATATGGGGAGCAGTATCTGAGCGCCGAAAAGACAGAGGGGCGGAAGGAAAAGCCCAATGTACAGGACGCCCATGAAGCCATCCGGCCCACGGACTTGAACCTGAAGCCGGCCCAGATCCGCTCTTCCCTCACCAACGAACAGTTTAAGCTTTACCAGCTGATCTTTAAGCGCTTCCTGGCAAGCAGGATGGCCAATGCCGTATATGAGACTACCGCGGTCCGGATCGAGGCGGGCGGCCGGTATCTGTTTACCGTGAGCGCCTCCAAGGTGAGCTTTGACGGGTTCCTCAGCGTTTATTCGGACGGGGAGGACGAGGAGGGCGCCCGCAACGTGCTCTCCGGCAATATCTCCGAAAAGAGCGTGCTCTCCGATCCCGTGGTGGATGGGAAGCAGCACTTCACCCAGCCTCCCGCCCATTATACGGAGGCGTCCCTGGTACGTGCCCTGGAGGAGCTGGGCATCGGAAGGCCGAGCACCTACGCCCCGACCATCACCACCCTCCTTGCCAGGAGATACATCACCAAGGAAGGAAAAAACCTCTTCGTCACGGAGATGGGCAACGCGGTGAACGGCATCATGAAGGAGGCCTTCCCGGAGATCGTGGACGAACAGTTCACGGCCACCATGGAATCCCTTCTGGACGGGGTCGAGGAGGGGAACGTCCAATGGAAGACCGTGATCCGAAATTTTTATCCGGACCTTGAGGAAGCGGTCAAACGTGCCGAAAAAGAAATAGAGGAAGTAAAGATCGCGGATGAGGAGACGGATGTCATCTGCGAGAACTGCGGCAGGAATATGGTGGTGAAGTACGGCCCCCATGGGAAATTCCTGGCCTGCCCCGGCTTCCCGGACTGCCATAATACCAAGCCGTATTATGAGAAGATCGGCGTGGCCTGCCCTTCCTGCGGGAAGGATATCGTGATGCGCATGTCCAAGAAGGGAAGGCGGTATTATGGCTGCATCGGCTTCCCGGACTGCTCCTTTATGAGCTGGGCAAAGCCCACGGACCGGAAATGCCCGAAGTGCGGCAGCATGATGGTCGAGAAGGGAAAGCACCTTTCCTGTACCAACGAAGAGTGCCGTTATGTGGAAAAAAACGGAAAATCTGCGGAACAATCCGCCGGATCCGTTTGACCTGACTGACAACTTATGGTAAAGTTTGAATATGAGCAGCATTGAACTGTTGGACAGAACCAGAAAGATCAACCGGCTCCTTCACAATAATGACAAAAGCATGGTGGTATTCGATGACATGTGCGCCGTCATGAAGGACATTGTGGAATCCAATGTATTGGTGATCAGCCGGAAGGGAAAGATCCTGGGATCCGCGGGAAACCGGGAGGAGAAGGACCTGCTGGGCGCCGGGAAGGGCAGCTTCATCGATGACGCATTGAACGAGAGGCTTGTCGGGATCCTGTCTACCAAGGAAAACGTGAACCTGTGCACCTTAGGCTTCAGTGAGGAGGCCAGCAGGAAGTACCGGGTATTGATCTGCCCCATAGACATCGCGGGAGAGAAGCTGGGCACCCTGTTTTTCTACCGGGGGGAGAGGGAATATACCATCGACGACATCATCCTCTGCGAGTATGGCGCCACGGTCATCAGTCTGGACATGCTCCGGGCCGTGAGGGAGGAGGATGCCATGGAAAACCGCTCCTATGCCGCGGCGGAGGGGGCGGTGGCGGCGCTTTCGGCTACCGAGACGGAGGCAGTGCGCTGCGTGTTTGGCGAGCTGGAAGGCAGGGAGGGCATCGTGGTGGCCTCCCGGATCGCAGACCAGTCGAAGATCACCCGGTCCGTGATCGTCAATGCCCTGCGCAAGCTGGAGAGCGCCGGCATCGTGGAATCCAGGTCTTCCGGCATGAAGGGGACCTTTATCCGGGTGACCAATCCCCAGATCTATAAGATCCTGGACATTCCGGATGTGGGGGATGCATGACATAAGCAATCAACATAATTGAAGGAAATGCCCGAGACGGATTTCGGGAGAGGAGGCGCAGGCCTTTCTGTAAAGGGATTTAGCAGGATCTGTTAAGTTCCTTTTTTTCATCCTCCGGCTTTACATAAAAACACAACATATAGTGAAAAAGCCCGAATTTACGCCAAATATTGACATTTCAAGGCAATCGATTATAATGAATCAGAGTGGAAGGAGCGTGGTAAAAATGGTCAATTCCGGCATATACGATTATATCGATGTCCTGGGCAAGGCGGCGGATGCGTCGGCTCTCAGGCAGAAGACCATCGCAAACAACATTGCGAATGTGGATACGCCCCATTACAAAAGGCAGGATGTGTCCTTCGCGGAAAATCTCCAGCGGGCCCTGAAGAATTCCCGGTTCAAGTCGCTGGATGAGAAGGTGGATTCCCTGAAGCTTTCCCGGCTGAAGGGCACGGTATATACGGATACCCTGAATTATTCCTACCGGCTGGACGGTAATAATGTGGATATCGACACGGAGAATGTGGAGATGGCCGCAAACCAGCTGCTCTATCAGGGCGTGACCCAGAGCATCACTGCAGAATTTTCCAATCTGCAGTCGGTGATGAAGTAACGGAAGGCCGATATAAACACGGGTTTATAGAGGAGGATTAAGATGGGCGTATATGACAGCTTTCATATTAATGCATCCGGGATGACGGCGGAGCGCTACCGGATGGACGTGATCGCCGAGAATGTGGCGAATGCGAATACCACCAGGACGAAGGACGGCACTCCCTACCGCAGGAAGGTGGTGACCTTCCAGGAGAGGCAGGATCCGGTGGCTTCCTTCAACAGCATGCTGGCTTCCAACCGGAGCAAATACAACCGCTTCGTGGGCTCCGGGGTCAAGGTCGGCGGGTATTACCGGGATTATTCCACGGATCTTACCATGGTCTATGACCCTTCCCATCCGGATGCGGACGAAAACGGCTATGTCTATTATCCGAATGTGGAGATCGTAACGGAGATGACGAACCTCATCGACGCCAGCAGGGCTTATGAAGCCAATGCCACAGCATTCAATACCACCAAGCAGATCGCCCTGGCCGGACTGGATGTGGGCAGGGGCGGGGCTTGAGCGGCAGCCTAAGGGAAGCATGACCAGATCAAGGAGAGGATGAGACATGGAGATCACATCATTTTATAATCTTTCTTCCGGAGCCATAAGGGATGCGGCGAAGTATTCCTCCGTGGCCACCATATCACCGGATACGAAGTTCGGCACCTTCCTGGATGCGGCGCTGAACCAGATCAATGAGACCAACGGATATCTGCAGGATCAGGAAAACGAGGAGATCAAATACGCCCTGGGCCTTACGGACAATACCCATGACCTGGCCATTGCCCAGTCTAAGGCACAGACCTCCCTGTCCTATACCGTGGCCCTGAGAGACCGGTTTTTGGAATCTTACCGGGAGATCATGCAGATGCAGATCTGATCCGGAAGGGTGCTTGAAGGCTTTTTGCAGAGGAGGATATCATGGTTGAACGGATCCAGCAATGGCTGAAGGCGATGCTTGAACGGTTCATCGCCTGGTGGGGAAAATTTAATGCAAAGCAGAAGACTCTGATCATCTCGGTCTCCGCCGCGGTGGTTGTCCTCATCGTGATCGCGGTCACGATCCTGACCCAGCCGAAATTCAAGAGGCTCCATGTGAGCGAGACGGCGAAGGAGACGGCCGACATCCAGACCCTTCTGGATGAAAATACCATTACCTACAGGACATCGGAGGACGGCCTGGTGCTTTCCGTGCTGGAGGAGCAGTATACGGATGCGGTGATCCTTTTGGGAGCCAATAATATCCCTGCCGTGGGTGCCGATATCTCCAATGTGTTTGAGGGCGGCTTCTCTACGACAGAGGCCGACAAGACCAAGAAATATACCGCCTATCTGCAGCAATATATCGCAGATACCCTGGCGGGGCAGGATAATATCAACCAGGCCACGGTTACCCTGAATATCCCGGACAACGACGGGACCCTGATCCGTGAGGACAAGGAAAGCTATGCCAGCGTCATGCTCTATCTGGACAATCCGGAGGATATGGATGAAGAGCAGGCGGCGGGCCTTGCGCGTTTTGTGGCGACCTCCATCGGAAATGATACCACGAATAATATCGTGATCATGGATTCCCGGGGCAACATGCTCTACTCCGGCGAGGACGAGACCAGCGTCACCGGCGGGGCCAGCAACCGGCTTTCTTATAAGGCAAAATACGACGGCCTGGTGAAGGCCGAGATCCGGGACGCCCTGGTGGGCGCCAAGATTTATGACAATGTGCAGGTCATGCCCAATCTGGACCTGAACTGGGATCAGATCAAAAAGACTGAGCATACCTATACTCCTGCGGACGGGCAGGACCAGGGCGTGCTTTCCCACAGGGATACCTATTCCCAGGTAGCACAGAACAGCAACGGAGACATCCCCGGCACGGATACCAACGGGGAGATCACCTATGAGTTCCAGGACAGCGCTTATTCCAATACCACCACGGATGAGGAGAGCACGGATTATCTGCCTAATGAGACCATTACGGACACCCAGTCCACCGGCGGCGTGATCCGCTATGATACCTCCTCCATCGGCATCACGGCCATCCATTATGTGGTATATAATGAGGATGATCTGAAGACCCAGGGGCTTTTGGACGGCATCAACTTTGAAGAATACCGGCTGGCCAATAGCGAGAGGGTCAAGCAGGAGGTGGATGAAGACGTATACAGCGTGGTCTCCCGCGCCACAGGGATCCCGGTGGCCAATATCCAGATCATTGCCTATGACGAGCCTGTATTTGTAGAATCCGAGACAAGCAGCCTGCTGGAGTCCAATGTGCTCCTCATCGCATTGGTGATCCTGATCCTGGCGCTGCTGGCCTTTGTGGTGATCCGTTCCATGCGTGCGGAGAAGCAGCCCGAGGTGGAGGAGGAGATCCCCCTGGACGATATGCTGCAGAGCACCACGGAGGTTTCTACCGTGGGGGAGCTGGATTCGGAGACGAAGTCCGAGATGAGGATCATGATCGAAAAATTTGTGGATGAAAATCCGGATGCGGTTGCGAACCTGCTTCGCAACTGGCTCCAGGAGGATTGGGGGTAAGCTTTGCCGGCACCGGCTGCAACGGGTGAGGGAAGCCTTACCGGACTGCAGAAGGCCGCGATCCTTTTGATCGCCTTGGGTCCTGAAAAGTCCAGTAAGATCTTTAAGCACCTGAAGGAAGAAGAAATTGAAGAGCTGACGCTGGAGATCGCCAATACCCGGAGCATCACGCCCCAGGTCAAGGAAGAGGTCATCAATGAGTTCTACCAGATCTGCCTTGCCCAGCAATATATCGCAGAAGGCGGCATCGGCTATGCCAAGGAGCTGCTGGAGGCGGCCCTGGGGCCGGAGAAGGCGTCGGATGTGATCTCCAGGCTTACTGCATCGCTGCAGGTCAAGCCTTTTGAGTTTGTACGCAAGACGGATGCATCCCAGCTTTTGAACTTTATCCAGGATGAGCATCCGCAGACCATCGCGCTGATCCTGGCTTATCTCGCCCCGTCCCAGGCGGCCCAGATCATCGGTGCCCTGCCCCCGGACAAGCAGGCGGATGTAGCCAAGAGGATCGCCATCATGGACCGGACTTCTCCGGACGTGATCAAGGAGGTGGAGAGGGTTTTGGAATCAAAGATCTCTTCCCTGGTCAACCAGGACTATACCATCATCGGCGGCGTGGATTCCATCGTAGAGATCCTGAATACGGTAGACCGCGGTACCGAAAAGCATATCATGGAAACCCTGGAAGTGGACGAACCGGAGCTGGCCGACGAGATCCGAAAGAAGATGTTCGTCTTCGAAGACGTGCTGCTTCTGGACGACAGGGCGATCCAGAGGGTGCTCCGGGATGTGGACAACAACGATCTGGCAATGGCCCTGAAGGGCGCCAACGAGCAGGTTCAGGCCGCCATTTTCAAGAACCTTTCCAAGAGGCTTGCGGCCATGATCAAGGAAGACATGGAATTCATGGGCCCTGTGCGGATGAAGGACGTGGAGGAAGCGCAGCAGAAGATCGTCAATGTCATCCGGAAGCTCGAAGACTCTGCAGAGATCGTAATTTCAAGAGGCGGAGGAGACGAGATCGTTGTCTAGCAATCTGTTAAAGTGGAATGTCATTGCCCCGGGAGAGGATGACAAGAGGGTGATCGATTCCAACCGCCTTGTGGCAGACCGGATCGCCCTGTTGAGAAAGGTATTGAATACAGAAGACGGGAGGCAGTTTTCCGAGGACGGTTTTTCCGAAGGGCTCAATGCCGAGGTGGTGGACCAGCTTCTGGATGGTGCGGATGAGGCCGGGGGAGAGGCCTATGAGGAGGCTCCCCAGCCGCTTTCCCCGGAGGAGGCGGAGCAGGCCGCAGAGCAGATCCTTGAGGATGCCAAAGCCCAGGCGGAGCAGATCCTTGAGGATGCCAAAGCCCAGGCGGAGGCCGAGAAGGAGTCTGTATTCCAGCAGGCAAGGTCCAAAGGCCATGACGAGGGATATGCGGCGGGGCTTTCGGAAGTAGACCAGATGAAGGCCGAGCTTCAGCAGCAGGCCCTGTCTCTGGAGCAGGAATACGAGGAGCAGCTGAGCGTCCTGGAACCGATGTTCATAGATACCCTGACGGAGATCTATGAACATGTTTTTCATGTGCAGTTTGCGGACAATAAGGAGGTGGTCTTTTATCTCCTGCAGGATGCCCTGCGCAAGACGGACAGCGCGGGAAGCATGATCATCCATGTGTCCAGCGAGGACTACGGGTTTGTGTCCATGCAGAAGAAGGAACTGCTTTCCGGGATCTCCAATGCGGACAGCATCGATATCGTGGAGGATATGACCCTGAAGGCCAATGAATGCTTTATCGAAACGGGAGGGGGGATCTTTGAATGCTCCCTGGAGACCCAGCTTGCCGGATTGAAGCGGGAGCTAAGGCTTCTCTCATTCCGCCCGGGAGAGGGGCAGGAGCCATGATGGTGCCTGCCATTGATTTCGAAAAATACCGGCGCGTCGTCGATATGACGTTTTATAAAAAGCTTGGCAAGGTCGTGAATGTGGTGGGACTTACCATTGAGTCCTTAGGGCCGGATGCCAGGCTTTCCGATATGTGCTATATTTATCCCTCCGGTGAGGGGAAGAAGCCGATCCTTGCCGAGGTGGTGGGCTTCAAGGATGCGAAGACCCTGCTCATGCCCTATGAATCCACGGACGGCATCGGCAGCGGCTGCATCGTGGAGAACCTGGGGCATCCCCTGACGGTGACGTGCAGCAATGAAATGCTGGGCATGACCTTAGACGGCCTGGGGAATCCTTCCGACGGGGCCGAGCTTCAGGGGCAGGAGTATCCGGTGGATGCGAAGCCTCCGGATCCCATGGAGAGAGTCATCATCAACGAGGTGCTTCCTTTAGGGGTAAAAGCCGTGGACGGGCTCCTTACCGTGGGCAAGGGCCAGAGGATCGGGATCTTTGCCGGCTCCGGCGTAGGCAAGAGCACGCTGATGGGAATGTTTGCCCGCAATACCAAGGCGGACATCAATGTCATCGCCCTGATCGGGGAGCGGGGCAGGGAGGTCCGGGAATTTGTGGAGCGCGACCTTGGCCCGGAGGGCATGGCAAGGTCCGTGGTGGTGGTGGCCACCAGCGACAAGCCGGCCCTGGAGCGGAAGAAGGCGCCCATGACCGCCACGGCCATCGCGGAATTCTTCCGGGACCAGGGGAAGGACGTGCTTCTCATGATGGATTCCCTGACCAGGTTTTCCATGGCGCAGAGGGAGATCGGCTTAGCTTCCGGGGAGCCGCCCGTTACCAGGGGATATCCGCCCTCGGTCTATGCGGAGATGCCGAAGCTTTTGGAGAGGGCGGGCAATGCCGCAAAGGGCTCCATCACCGGGCTGTATACCGTGCTGGTGGATGGGGATGATTTCAACGAGCCCATTACGGATACGGCCAGGTCTATCCTGGACGGGCATATCATGCTGAACCGGAGGCTTGCCCAGCAGAACCATTATCCCGCCATTGACGTGATGATGAGCATCTCCCGGTGCATGAGCCAGGTGGCCTCGAAGGAGCATAAGAAGGTGGCCGGGATGCTCAAGAATGTGATGGCGACCTACAATGAGGCCGAAGACCTGATCAATATCGGCGCCTATAAGGCGGGCTCCAATAAAAAGATCGACTTTGCCATATCAAAGATCGATGCAGTGAATGATTACCTGCTTCAGGCTACGGATGAGAAGTTCCAGTTTGACGATGAAGTGAAAATGCTGGAGGAGATCTTCGCGGAAGCGTAAGCATGCGGAACAGTCCGGGAAGGGGTTCATGGCGAAATTCATATACAGGATGCAGAATATCCTGAACCTAAAAGAAAAGCTGGAGGAAGAAGCAAAAAACAGCTATGTCGCACAGCTATCCAGGGTGCATGCAAAAGAGGATGCCCTTGCCGCCCTCGTTGCCCAAAAGGAGCAGTATGAGGAAGAGGGGCGGAGGATGCGCCTCACGAAGCTGAATGTCCGCGACCTGCAGGAAAATGAGTATGCGGTCAGCACCATGAGGGGGATGATCAAGGCCCAGGAGGAGGCGCTTTGCCGGGAGGAAGAGATCCTGGAGGAGAAGCGGGAGGGCTACGAGGAGGCCATGAAGGAGAGAAAGACCCAGGACAAGCTGAAGGAGAAGGCTTTTGAGGAGTTCAAGGCAGAGCTTAACATGCAGGAAGCCAAGGAGATCGACCAGCTGACCAGCTACGTGTACGGAAACCGGATCCGGCTTCAGCAGGCCGGGTCTTCGGAGGATTAAGGAAAGATGGCAGACCAGACAAAAAAGGGCACAGAGCTGGCCGAGGCAGGCGGGGCAGACGGGAAGCTTAGCCCCCAGCAGCTGAAGGAGGAAAAGAAGGCCTTAAAGGCTCAGGCCAAGGAACTGAAAAAGCAGAGGAAAGCCCTGGAGGAAGCGGCGGACGATGAGGAGGAGGGCGGAGCGATCTCCGTCATCTTGGTCACGATCGTGATCATCGTCATCTGGCTTGCGATCCTGGCGCTCCTCATTAAGCTGGACGTGGGCGGCTTCGGCTCCAATGTGCTGGCTCCGGTATTGAAGGACGTGCCGGTCTTAAATAAGGTCCTGCCGGATACCATTTCCGGCAATGCCGTGGGAGAGGACGGGGAGAATGTCATCGGAGGCGGCTACGACAACCTGGAGGATGCGGTAAACCGGATCAAGGAGCTGGAGCTGGAGCTGGCTGATGCGGAGCAGGACATCACGGCGGCGGAGAATACCATCAACGACCTGACCACGGAGCTGGCCAGGCTGAAGACCTTCGAGGACAACCAGGTGGAGTTTGAAAAGATCAAGGACGAATTCGACGAAGAGGTGGTCTTTAATTCCCATGCCCCGGATATCACCGAATATCAGAAATATTATGAGCAGATCGATCCCACCAATGCGGAGATCCTGTACAAGGAAGTGATCCGCAGGGAGCAGGAGGACGAGCTGGTGAAGCAGTATGCCAAGGCTTATTCCTCCATGAAGCCCTCCCAGGCCGCAGGCATTTTTGAAAGCATGACGGATGCCCTGGACCTGGCCGCCAAGATCCTGGATGCCATGAGCGCGGATGCCAGAGGCGCCATCCTGGGGCAGATGGATTCGGATATCGCGGCCCAGATCACCAAGATCATGGAGCCGGACGAAACAGGAGAATAAGGGCTAAAGTTTTGATCCGATATGGCCGATATAACTATCGATGATATAGTAGTGAGGACATGACCGGCTGCCGGCATATCCATCGCATAATGAGGGAAAGCACACATGCTTCGGAGGAAAATGGCAGCTGGCTGTGTGCACAAGTAAAGAAAAAAGAAAGGAGGAAGAACAAAAAAACATGACAAGCCCCAAAATATCAGCAATGATCTCTGCGGGGAAGGGAATGCAGCCTCTGGGCTTTGACGACATGAAGGAAAACGCGGAAGGCGGCTTCATGGATGTGATGAAAACCGTACAGAACGGAGTGAATGCCCGGAATGCGGAGAATCCGCTCCCGGCGCCGGCAAAGAAGACGGAAGGCGCTCTGGTGAAGGAAGCGGCCGAAGCCTCAAGGAAGCCGGGAAGGCCGGAAAAGGAAAGCGGCGGCAGGGTGAAGCAGGAAGAAAAAAAGCCCGCCCGGACAGAAAGGGAAAAGCCGAAGCCTTCTGCAGATAAGACCGGTGATGAGGAGTCCCTGAATACGGCGAAGGATGCGGCAGGAGAAGCGGCATCCAAGGTGAAAGCCGAGATCGCAGAAAAGCTCGGGATTTCGGAGGAAGAGCTGGAAGGAATCATGGAAGTGATGGGGATCACCCTGATGGATCTCCTGAATCCCCAGATCACCCCGGAGCTTGTGGCAGAGGCCACAGGAAGCGACATTTCCGCAGTGCTGACCGATGAAGCGCTCTACAGCCAGGTAAGCGAGATCACGACAGTGCAGAAGGAAGCCCGGACGGAGGTGATGGAAGCGCTCCAGATCCCGGAGGAGGACTTCACTGAGGCGCTGGAAGCCCTGAAGGAGGCACCGCCGGAACCGACGGAAGATGCCGCACCGGAAGAAAGGGAGGCCGGGCCGGAGACAAAAGCAGAGATACAGACACAGGAAAAACCAAAGACCGCCGGAGAGAATGAATCTGGCAGGGAGATCGAGATCAGAGCCGAAAACTCGGCGAGGGATGAGGTAAGGACCCCAGCGGAAGCCAATCCCGAGAGGAAGCCGCATACGGATGCGACCGAAAGGAAATCCGGAGCGGAAGAGCTTCCGGCATCTGGTCAGTCGGAAAAGGCCGAAGGATCCGAAGAGACCCAGGCAAGGAGCGAAGGCTCCGCCATGGGACAGGATCCCGGCCGTCGGCAGCCGGCAAGGCATGCAGCAGATCCTGAGCCGGCATCCTTTACCCAGAATCTCACACAGGCAGTCGAACATGCAGCAGACAACATGGCATCCCTTTCCCAGGAGGGCCGGGCCGGTTCCTATGTGGATCCCCAGAGGCTCTTAGACCAGATCGAAAGCCAGGTCCGCGTGAATTTCGTCAACCGGGAAGAAACGGCCATGCAGATGGAGCTGAACCCGGCATCCTTGGGGAGGCTCAGCATCCAGCTGATCTCCAGGAACGGAGAGGTCACGGCCCAGTTCCAGGCACAGAACGCCCAGGTAAGGGCAGCCTTGGAAAGCCATGTGGCTGAGCTGAAGCAGTCCTTAGAAGCACAGGGAGTAAAGATCGAGAGCGTGGAGGTCACGGTTGCATCCCATGCCTTCGAGCAGAACCTGATGCAGGGCCAGGAACAGCAGCAGCAGGAAGCCGGCAATGCCGGCCGGAGCCGGGGAGGCTTAAGGCGCATCAACCTGAACGGCGGGGAAGAGGAAGAAGCCGCAGAGGGAGCCAGTGAGGCAGACCGGATCGCCCGGAGCATGATGAGGGCAAACGGCGGCTCCGTCGACTTTACGGCCTAGGACGGGAAAAGGAGGAAACCCTATGAGTGTAGATGCGAAGATCTTAGACGGCACCATTACCAATTATAAAACGACTTCAACCAATACCAAGGGCGTCACCCAGGAAGAGGTGGTAAAGGACGGCAGCAAGATGGACAAGGATGCCTTCCTCCAGCTTCTGGTGGCGCAGATGAAATACCAGGATCCCATGGAGCCTACGGACAATACGCAGTATGTGGCCCAGCTGGCCCAGTTCTCCTCCTTGGAGGCCATGAACAATATGGGAGATACCATCAACCTGCAGAGCGCCACATCCCTTGTGGGCAAGGTGGTGAAGGTGGCGACCATGAACGATGCCACCGGGGTGGTGACGGAGCTTACCGGGACCGTGGATTCCGTCACCCGGTCCGGCACCAAGGTCTACCTGATGGTGGACGGAAGCCAGTATGAGATGGACGACGTCAAGGAAGTGATGGATGATGAATACGCAAAGGCCACGACCCTGGCAGATACCTGGAGGCAGTCCTATGCGAAGCTTCCGAAGCTCGCCGCCATCACCCAGGAAAACGGCGGGAATTATCTGGACCGGATCCAGGGGCTGGCAAGCCTGATCAACAGCATGTCAACCTACCAGCAGTCCTTCATTCCGGACGAGGAAAAGCAGGGCTTCGCAGAGTATATCGTAAGGATGAGGGAGCTGGGGTTCAGCATCGATACGTAAGGCCACGGAGGGCAGAAGATCATGAAGATAGAGACAAACGGATACGCTTCAATCGAACAGGCGGCGGCAGCGCTCCTCGGAAGCGGAAAGGCCGGCGCAGGAGTACAGGAGTCCGGCTTCCGTCAGGGAAGGAGCTTTGCGGAGATCCTTTCGGAAAAAAGCGATGCGCTGAAGCCTGAGCTGATGTTTTCCAAGCATGCGGCGGAGCGGTTAAGCGACAGGAACATCGCCCTGACGGACAGCCAGCTTTCCCGCCTTACCAGGGGGACAAGGGAGGCCGAGGACAAAGGGATCCGCTCCTCCCTGGTGATGGTCGACGACCTGGCATTCATCGTCAATACGAAATCCAATACGGTGGTGACGGCGATGGATCCGGGAAATGACAAGAATGTATTCACCAATATCGACGGGGCAGTGATCGCCTGATGGCCCCGGACCGGAAGAAGGATAATGATGCACCTCCCCGGAGGGGGAGCGAAGGAGAAAGAGGGTAAAACACTATGATGAGATCACTTTTCTCGGGCGTTGCGGGCCTGAGGACACACCAGACCAGGATGGACGTCATCGGTAACAATATCGCCAATGTCAACACGGTGGCCTATAAGTCCAATTCCGTGAATTTCCAGGATATGCTTTACCAGACCACACAGAATGCATCCGGAGCCAATGCGGCCTCCGGTCGGGCCGGAATCAATGCCAAGCAGATCGGTCTCGGCGTTTCCACGGCCTCCATTTCCACAAACATCACCGGCGCAGGCTCTGCACAGAATACCGGCAGCCCCTTCGATATCCGGATCACCGGCAACAGCTTCTTTGTGGTGACCAACGGGTCGGAGCAGTTCTATACCCGGGCAGGAGCCTTCAACGTGGATGCCAACGGTACGCTTTGCATGTCCAGCAACGGTTATCCCGTGCTGGGCTATGGCACCATGAAGAATGCGGATGGGGAGACCGTGATCAACAAATCGGAACTGACGAAGCTGGACATCATGAGCGAGACGAACTCCATTTCGGATCCGGTGGCGACCACCAATGCCTACATGTCCGGCATCCTGGACAAAAATTCGGAATCCCTGACCACAACGCTAGGGGAAGTCGTGACGGTGCCCTTCTATGACAACCTGGGCTACAGCTATACCGCCCAGTTCAAGATATCAAGGGAAAATGGTCCTACGGATCCGGATACAGGACAGTATTCCCTGTCCTGCACGGACATTTTGGACTCCAATGGAAAGTCCATTTTCAAATATGCGGCAGACCCGGGCGTCACAATCGGGGGTGAGACGGTTACACTTCCGGCAACGGGATATTCCGTGGGAGATGAAATGACCGATGCTGATAAGCAAAAGCTCATAAAAGCGGCAAAGATCATGAGCATTAACGCGACAGATGTGGAAGATAATGAGGTTTGGCTCACCTTCGATACATTTATGACTCCAAGCACAACCAGGCCTGCAGGCAAGCTGATGACGGTAACAGATGCTAAGAATACCACGAATCAGGAAAAGCAGGTAAAAACGAAAGAAAACGGAAAGGAACTTCTGGGACTTACCTTAAATCCGAATCTGCTCTCTCCCCTGGCAACGGGATTTGCAGGGATGACGGGCTCGGGAACGGGAGAAAGGGGTGTGGCGATTGACTTGTCAAACCTCCAGAATATTGACAACAAAGGCACCACATCCATTACTACCGACAGGGGCCAGCTGGATTCCGATGCCGGGGCGGGCTGCCGGGTGGGCAATCTTTCCACGATCTCCATTGCAAAGGACGGGCGGATCACCGGTGCTTATACCAACGGCCAGACGAAGCTTTTGGGCCAGATCGCATCGGCCAGCTTCGCCAACGCCTCCGGATTGGAGAAGGCAGGCGACAACCTCTATGCACAGACCGCAAACTCCGGCGAGGCGGTGATCAATGACATCACCGTGGACGGAGGCTCCATGACCACAGGAGAGCTGGAGATGTCCAACGTGGACCTTTCCGCGGAATTTACCAGCATGATCACCACCCAGCGTGGCTTCCAGGCCAACAGCCGGATCATCACCGTATCCGACACCTTGCTGGAGGAGCTGATCAACCTGAAGAGATAATCCGGTTCATCGCCATATGTGCATATTCCGTAGCCCGATCATTTGGTCGGGCTATGGATTTTGTGTTGTTTTTATGTTATGATGTTCAAGATTATGTGGTCATGAGGGGATGCAGGGAGCATCCAGAAGAAAATGCTGATCGAAGTGACAAAGCTCAATGATGAAAAAATACTGGTCAATTCCGACCTGATCGAGATCGTGGAGACCACGCCGGATACCGTGATCACCCTGACCACGGGCCGGAAGCTGATCGTAAAAGAAAGTAGACAAGAAATTGGAAATCGAGTAAAATCTATTGGTTAGGTTTTCTCATTTCGTAAATCATGAAAACCGGAAGGAAGCTTTAATTTGGATATTGCATCGCTCATCGGTATAGTCATGTGCTTCGCGCTGATGTTCTATGGGATCACGGGTTCCAACGGACTGTCGGCCATCTGGAGCTTTATCGACAGGGACTCCATCGTTCTGACCTTTGGAGGCGCCTTCATGTGCGTCTTTGCCAGCAATACGGTGCAGTCCTTCGTTGCGGGCATCAAGACCTTCCCACTGATCTTCAAGCTGGAAAAGGGAAATGCCGCGGAGGTGATCAAGCAGATCATCGACCTGTCCAATGTGGCCAGGAAAGAGGGCCTGCTTTCCCTGGAGGAGGCCGCCGGAAGCATCGAGGATGATTTCCTGAAAAAGGGCATCATGCTGGTGGTGGACGGCACGGATCCGGATCTGGTCCGGGCCATCATGGAAAGCGAGATGGAGGGGGTCTCCGGCAGGCACAAGGAGGGCATCGGCTTCTGGGATAATCTGGCGGCCATGGGCCCGGCCTGGGGAATGATCGGTACCCTGATCGGTCTGATCAACATGCTGAAGAACCTGAACGACCCCAGCTCCCTGGGGCCGGCTATGGCCGTGGCTCTGGTCACGACATTCTACGGTTCGCTTCTGGCCAACTGGATCTGCGCTCCGGTCTCCGCCAAGCTGAAGCTGAAGGATGCCCAGGAATATGCAGTGAAGGGCATCGAGGTGGAGGGGCTTCTGTCCATCCAGGCCGGAGAGAATCCGAGGATCATAGAGGAGAAGCTGAAGAGCTTTATTGCCCCGAAGGATCGTGCCGCTATGGGGAAAGATGAGGGTGGTGAATAATGGCAAAGAAGAGAGAAGAAGATCCGCCTGCCGGTGCGCCGGCGTGGATGGCGACATTCAGCGATTTGATGAACCTGCTCCTATGCTTCTTCGTGCTCCTGTTCTCCATGTCGTCGACGGATGTCAATAAATTCGAGGCCATCGCGGCTTCCCTGCAGAAGACCTTTTCGGTATTCCAGGGAGGCAATGATACCATTGGAGAAGGGGATCTGGTGGGCAACGGCGTAAGCCAGCTCAACCAGCTTTCTGAATATTTTACCTCCATGGGCAAGAACAGCACCGGAAACGTGGACAATACGGACTCCACGGAAAATGCCGAGGGCGTGATCCAGTTCCAGAAGGAAGACCTGGCAGAGGATGATGCCGAAAAGAGCAAGGGCCGGGAGGAGGATGAGAGCGGCCGGGATGCCTCCGAGGAAGCCGAGACCGAGATCACCAATGAGCAGGCCAAGGAGCAGCTGGAGCAGTCGGGGCTTCAGATGTCGGAGGAGCTGGCGGAAAAGATCGAAGAGGTCCTGCAGGAAGAGGACCTGGACAAGCAGATCGATATCGACTTTACTTCCCAATACGTGACCCTTACCATGAACGGCTCATTGTTATTTGATTCGGGAAGTGATACAATAAAAGCTGATGCTGTGGATACCTTGACGAAAGTGGGGAAGATCCTGGAGACCTTTGCCTACAGCACCATCGAAGTGGAAGGGCATACGGACAATATCCCCATCAGCAATGCAAGGTTTGCCAACAATGACGAGCTTTCGGATGCGAGAGCGCTGTCAGTCTTTGCTTTTTTGCGGGACAACAGCGACCTGGATCCGGCCTATATCAAGCATACGGGCCGGGGGGATTACGTGCCCATCGCGGACAACGGGACGCCGGAGGGCAGGCAGCTGAACCGGCGGGTGGAGATCCGGATCTATAATCAGCTGAGCGATGTATCCTGAAAATTAGCGGCCCGGGACTACGGGGCGGCAGGAGGGAATCCTTAACCTATGAAGAAAAACATGATGACGGTCATTATACTGGCACTGATTGTAGTCAATATCGCCATGACGGCGATCATGATGTTTACCGTGATCCCTGCCAATAAAAAGACGATTGCCCTGGTGGATGAGATCTCCGGGGCGATCAAGCTGGATTCGGCCGGCACCAGCCAGGGAGGAGCGGCTCTCGGCCGTTCTGCCTATGCCGTGGCGCTTTCGGATTCCGTGACCTACAGCATCGAAGACCAGCAGACCTTCCAGCTGAAAAAAGGAGAGGACGGGGAGGCCCATTACGTGGTCTGCAAGGTGGCCATCCTGATGAATAAGACCACGGACGATTATACCACTTACGGTCCGGACATCGAGTCCGGGGCCAGCGACCCTTTGATCCTGAATGCCATGAGCGAGACCGTCGGCGACTATACTTATGAGGATGTGGAGGCCCTGGGCCAGACCGGGCTTCAGGAGGCTGTGGTGGAGAAGCTCCAGGGGGTATATGGATCCACCTTCATCTATCAGGTGGCATTGAGCGGGTATATCGTGCAGTAAAGATTCCATGCGGGAACGGATAGCCCCGCAGGCGTGGAGGCGACATGGGTGACGTACTGTCCCAGGCAGAAATAGACAAGCTGCTTCAGGGGCTGAACAACGGCGAGCTGAACGTCGATGATATGAAGGAAGACGCCAATAAGCAGGTCAAGGAGTATGACTTCAAGCGTCCGGCAAAATTCTCCAAAGAGCATTTGAGGACCCTTGAGATCATCTTCGAGCACTATGGGCGTCTGATCTCCACGAATTTTCCCGTATACCTGCGCAAGAATGTACAGGTAAACGTGGTGAATTCGGAAGCATTGACCTTTTCCGAATTTACCAATTCCCTTTCGAATCCGGTCATCCTGGGGATCGTGAATTTCCTTCCCCTGAATGGCAACATCATGGTGGAGCTGGCGGCAAATGTGGGCTTTGCCATGGTAGACCGGCTTCTGGGCGGCCAGGGGGATTCCCTGGAAAAGATCCGGGAATTTTCCGAGATCGAGCTGTCCCTGGTGCAGAAAATGGTCAGCATATGCATCTCCCTTTTACGGGAGCCCTGGCGGAACGTGCTGGATCTGAATCCGGTGCTGGAAAGGGTGGAGACGAATCCGCAGTTTGCCCAGATCATCGCCCCTACGGAAATGATCGCCATCGTTACCCTGAACCTGAAGATCGGCGATGTGGAAGGCCTCATGAATATCTGCCTCCCCTACTTTACGCTGGAAGGGGTCATGGATAAGCTGAATACAAAATTCTGGTTCTCCACGATGCAGGAGATTTCTGACGAGAGCTATACGAAGCATATGGAGGATATGATCCGCCATGTCACGGTCCCGATCATGGCTGTGTTGGGAGAGAGCACCATCACCGTGACGGACTTCGTAAACCTGCAGGTAGGAGATATCATCCGGCTGGACAGCAAGGTGGCCCAGGATATGGATGTCTATGTGGGGAATATCAGGAAATTCAAGGCTCTTCCGGGATCCACCAAGGATTCTTATGCGGTAAGGGTCACCGAGATCATCAGAGAGGAGGAATAGACGCATGGATGGAATGCTGTCGCAGGATGAGATAAACGCCCTGCTGTCCGGCATGGCCACCGACGGCGCCGGATCTTCGGATGCGGGCGGCGCCCCGGCAGGCGGAGGCGGCTCGGATCTGCTGACAGATGCGGAAAAAGATGCCATTGGCGAGGTTGCCAATATCAGCATGGGAACCTCGGCCACCACGCTTTATTCCCTTGTAAACAGAAAAGTTGATATTACGACCCCCACCGTGGAGGTAGTAACCTGGGATGAGGTCATCAAGGACTACGAAAAGCCCTGTGTGTTCATCCAGATCCATTATAAGGTCGGCCTGGATGGCAGCAATATCCTGGTATTAAAGGAAAATGACGTCAAGATCATCACCGACCTGATGATGAGCGGAGACGGCACGAATACGGATGGAGAGCTGGGAGAGCTTCACCTTTCAGCGATCTCGGAGGCCATGAACCAGATGATGGGCTCCTCCGCCACGTCCCTGTCCTCCATGCTGGGGCGGATGATCGACATCAGCCCTCCGGAAGCCTCACTCGTGGATCTGAATGAGTTCGGCAGGCCGGAGGAGATCGCGGATTTCCTTACCGGGCAGTTCGTGAAGATCTCCTTTAAGATGCTGATCGGCGATCTGGTGGATTCCACCATCATGCAGCTTTATCCCATAGATTTTGCAAAGGAGCTGTATAATCATTTCATCAATGGGGCAGGAGGGGCTGCTTCCGCAGAACCGGAGCCCGCACCGGAGCCGCCACCGCCACCGCCGCCAAGCGCAGCGCCACCGGACATGGGAGGCGGCATGGGGATGCAGCAGCCTATGGGAGGCGACATGGGGATGCAGCAGCCCATGGGGATGGGGATGCCGATGCAGCAGCCCATGGGGATGGGGATGCCGATGCAGCAGCCTATGGCGAATGTCAATGTGCAGCCCGCCCAGTTCACCACCTTTACAAGCGATCTGAATCCGCTTCAGACGCAGGAAAATATAGAGCTGATCAAGGATGTGCCGCTTGAGGTTACCGTCGAGCTTGGCAGGACACACAAGTCCATCAGCGATATCCTGGATTTCTCGCCCGGGACGATCATAGAGCTTGAAAAGATTGCGGGAGAGCCGGTCGATGTTCTGGTCAATGGCAAGAACGTGGCCAAGGGAGAAGTAGTAGTCATTGAAGAGAGTTTTGGTGTCAGAGTAACAGAAATCATAAAATAGGAGTGAAAAATTATGGCGAAGAACATTCTGATCTGTGATGATGCGGCTTTCATGAGAATGATGATCAAGGACATTCTTACGAAAAACGGGTACAATGTCGCAGGAGAAGCAGAAAACGGAGCGAAGGCAGTGGAGAAGTACGCAGAAGTCAAGCCAGATCTCGTACTGATGGACATCACGATGCCGGAGATGGATGGGATCCAGGCTCTGAAGGCGATCAAGGGAAGCGATCCGGCTGCTCTCGTCATCATGTGCTCGGCCATGGGCCAGCAGGCGATGGTCATCGAAGCGATCCAGGCCGGCGCAAAGGACTTCATCGTCAAACCGTTTCAGGCAGAACGTGTTCTGGAGGCTGTGAAGAAGGTCGTAGGCTGATTTGGAACGGATTGCCCAGTTCTTGACGGTTCTGCTGATTTTTGCCTTCGTGCTCTTCCTGACCTGGATCACCACCAGGTGGGCGGCGGGATTCGCAAAAAAGCAGGTTACGAATAAGAATATCGAGCTGATCGAGACAGTCCGGGTAGCTCCGTCCAAGTTCGTGGCGATCGTCCGGGTGGGCGAGCGCTACCTTTCCATAGGCGTGGGAAAAGATGAGATCACCTTCCTTGCGGAGATCAGCAGGGAGGAGCTGGATCTGAAATCCTCCGACAGAGCGGAGGAGGAAGGCCCCGGCAGGACGCCGGATTTCAAGGCCATGATCGACGGGGCGATGAAGCGCCTGGGGAAAAAGGGCGGCGAGGATCATGACGGAGGCGAGCAATGAGAAGGGCGGCTTCTTATGTCTTAAGGCTGTTGCTTCTATTCTATGTCCTGGCAATTACAAGCCGAGGAGTTCCGGTATATGCCAATGACTCCGCTACAGCCAGGAGCGGGGGGATCGCGAGCCAGACTACGGAGGATACGCCGGGGACCAGGGTAGGGGACTACAACAGCATCGGCATCTTTGATAATGATTATAATGCGGCCACGGTCATCAATGAGCCGGGCACGGCCGATACCCGTTCGGATCTCCAGGAGCTGAACATAGGGAACAATCTGAATATTACCTACAGGGATGGGAACGGAAACCTCTCCGGGGCGCTCAGGATCTTGATCATCCTGACCCTCGTGGCGATGGCGCCGCTCCTGCTTATCATGTTAACCTCGTTTACCAGAATCCTGATCGTCCTCCACTTCACCAGGGCGGCCATCGGGACGCAGACGGCGCCTCCGAACCAGGTTCTTGTCGGGTTAACTTTATTTTTGACATTCTTTATCATGCAGCCCATCATTACCCAGATCAATACCGAGGCTGTGCGTCCCTTTGAGGCGGGAGACATGACACAGGAAGAATTCTTCGAAACGGCCATGGCGCCCTTGAGGGAATTCATGTACCGCCAGACACAGACCAAGGATGTGAGGCTTTTTCTGGATATAGCGGAGATAGAGGATGTGGAAGAACTGGATGACATTCCGAATGCTGTGCTGATCTCGGCATTTGTGATCTCGGAGCTTCGGACTGCATTCATTATCGGCTTTTTGATCTATATTCCGTTCATCGTGATCGACATGGTGGTGGCATCCACGCTGATGAGCATGGGCATGATGATGCTGCCGCCCACGACCATTTCCATGCCCTTCAAGGTCCTGCTTTTTGTGCTGGCGGACGGATGGAATCTGGTCATCGGGTCTTTGGTCAGAACGTTTTATTAGTGAAAGGGGGAGCTTATGGATATCGGCACGGTTACGGACATTACGGCGGAAGCCTTATATCTGGTCATCATCACGGCGGCTCCGATGCTCTTAGTCTCCCTTACCGTGGGGCTTTTGGTATCCATCTTCCAGACCGTGACGTCCATCCAGGAGCAGACCCTGACCTTTGTGCCCAAGTTTCTGTCGATCTTCATCAGCATCATGGTCATGGGGCATTGGATGCTGGGCAATATCATCGGGCTGATGGAGAAGCTTTGGACGGATTTTGCCCTCTATATCCGGTAGGGGGAAGCAATCCGGATCTTCCCCGGTTTCGGCGGGCAGCCGGCAACGGGGCGGAAAGGAAGGATGAGTCTTGATCGAGACCGGTTTTTCGCTGCAGGACCTGGAATATTATCTGCTGATCGTGGTGAGGGTCTCCTGCTTTGTGTTTGCGGCTCCCTTTTTCGGGACGAATAACGTGCCCCGCCGGGTCAAGGTAGGATTTTCGGTGCTCCTTGCCTTCCTTCTGTATCAATTCGTGGTGCCCCATCTGGTGCTGCCGTACAATACGGTCATCGGATACGGGATCCTGGTACTGAAGGAAGCCATTGCCGGCATCCTGCTCGGATTTTCCGGGAATCTCTGCCTGTACCTGCTCCAGTTTGCAGGCTCCCTGATCGACATGGATGTGGGGCTTTCCATGGTCAATATGATGGATCCCCTGACCCAGCAGACCATGGGCTTTTCCGGCACTCTCTACCAGAATGCGCTGATGCTGATGCTTCTGGCGAGCAATATGCACCACTGGATCCTCAGGGCCTTCATCGATTCCTATGAGCTGATCCCTACGGGGCGGATCGCTTTCAATATGGATCATCTGGTGAATTCCTTCGTGCGGTTCATGGGAGAGTATTTCTCCATCAGCTTCCGGATCTTCCTGCCGGTATTCGGCGCCATGCTGATCCTGAATGTGGTACTGGGAGTCATGGCCAAGGCCGCTCCCCAGATGAACATGTTTACGGTGGGAGTCCAGATCAAGATCATGGTGGGCCTTGGGACGCTCTTTGTGACGGTGAGCCTGATCCCGAGGCTGGCGGATTTTCTTTTCGAGGAAATGAAGGAGATGATGCGGCTCTTTGCCGGAGGGATGGGTTCGCTGTGAAAGAAGTGCCTGGTATGCTTTGCCGATTGGAATATGACCTCCAGTTCTTCGCCAAGGAAGGGCCGGGAGGCGAGAAGACCGAAGAAGCCACCTCCAAAAAGCTGGAGGATGCAAGGAAGGAAGGACAGGTCTGCAAGAGCATGGAGCTGACCAATGCCATCGCCCTCCTTGCCGCCTTTCTTACCATACGGATCTTCGGCCTGATGATGGGACAGAACTTTGTCAATATATTCCGGTTCATTTACCAGGGGATACCGGATTCCATCACCTACTGGGCGGGAGATATTCCCGTAAAGCAGGTGGACCGCCTGATGATCACGGTGATGCTTCGGATGATCATCATGCTGCTCCCGGTATTTCTGGTGGGCTTTCTGGTATCGGTGGTCGTCAATATCCTTCAGGTCAAATGGAAGGTCACTACCAAGCCGTTGCAGCCGAAGTTCTCCAAGCTGAACCCGGTGAATGGGATGAAGCGGCTTTTTTCGAAGGAAAAGCTGGTGGAGCTTTTGAAGTCGATCCTGAAGGTGGGGCTGATCTCCTACATCGTATACAGCTATATGCGGGACCGGCTGGGGATGCTTCTTCTGATGCCGGATTACGACATCCTTGCCGCGGTGGGCCTTGTGGTCAAGACCGTGCTGGATGTGGCCATAAGGGTAGCCCTGATCTACCTGCTGATCGGCATCGGGGATTATATCTACCAGCGGCATAAATTCAGGGAAGACATGAAGATGACCAAGCAGGAGGTCAAGGACGAATATAAGGACGCAGAAGGAGACCCGCAGATCAAAGGCAAGATCCGGCAGAAGATGGCGGAGGCATCCAGAAGGAGAATGATGCAGTCCGTGCCGGAGGCGGATGTGGTCATTACCAATCCGACCCACTATGCGGTGGCCCTGAAGTATGATACCGAGATCTCGGATGCCCCCTTCGTGACGGCCAAGGGACAGGATTTCCTGGCGCAGAAGATCAAGGAACTCGCGGCAGAGGGCGGGGTAGAGATCGTGGAAAATAAGCCCCTGGCAAGGATGCTTTATCACAATGTGGATGTGGGAGCGGCCATTCCGCCGGAGCTTTACCAGGCGGTGGCGGAGGTGCTGGCCTTTGTCTATCATCTCCGTGAGGACAGAAACAGCGCATAGGCATTTAGCAGCAAGCGGTTAAGGCATAACAGAGGCAGGACAGGCGTATGGATGCAGCGAAGAAAACATTTTCCATACAGGATATCGGCGTAGCGGTCTATCTGATCGCGGCCTTTGTATTTCTCATTGTCCCGATGCCCAATACCCTGCTGGACGTGATGCTCGCCCTGAACATGGCGGTCGCCTTCTCCATCCTCTTCAATACGCTCTTTGTCAAAGAAGTGCTGCAGATGTCCTATTATCCGACGATCCTGCTTTTTACCACCATCTTCCGGATCTCGCTGAACGTCTCCTCCACAAAACTGATCCTTTCCACCGGCGATCCGGGGAATGTGGTGCAGACCTTCGGGCAGTTCGTGGGAGGAAATGATCTGATCATCGGAGGGATCGTTTTCATCATCCTTCTGATCGTGCAGTTCGTGGTGATCAATAAAGGTTCGGAGCGCGTGTCGGAGGTTACGGCCAGGTTTACGCTGGATGCCATGCCCGGTAAACAGATGGCCATCGATGCAGATCTCAATACCGGCGCCATCGACGATGCGGAAGCCAAGCGCCGGAGAGATAAGATCCAGGAAGAAGCCACCTTCTTCGGCTCCATGGACGGTGCCGTGAAATACGTAAAAGGAGACTCCACGGCGGGGCTTTTGATCACCGGGATCAATATCATCGGCGGGATCGCCATGGGGGTATTGCGAAGAGGTCAGACCTTCGGCGATGCGGTGGACCAATACGTGATCCTGACCATCGGCGACGGGCTGGTATCCTCCATTCCTTCCCTGCTGATCTCCCTGGCCACCGGTATCCTCGTGACCAAGGGGGCGAAGGAGGCGGAGTTTGGGCCGGCCATCGTGGGGCAGCTCTTCGGCTCGGCGAGAGTCATGTATATGGCGGGAGGCGTCATCGCCCTGCTGGGGATCATCACCCCCTTAAACCCCATCATCTTCGTGACCATCGGGGCCCTCTTCATCGTGGGCGGACGGGTGATGCAGAACCAGGTGGAGGTGGAGCAGGTGGAGCAGGCCGCAGGCGCGGAAGAAGAGGTCAGCGCGGAGGAGATCCGCCGGCCGGAGAATGTGGTCTCCCTGCTTTCCGTGGATCCCATCGAGCTGGAATTCGGCTATGGCATCATCCCCCTGGCGGATGTGAACCAGGGCGGAGACCTGCTGGACCGGGTGGTCATGATCCGCCGGCAGATCGCACTGGAGCTTGGTACCGTAGTGCCCATCATCCGGCTGCGTGACAATATCCAGCTGAACCCGAACCAGTATATCATCAAGATCAAGGGAGTCCAGGTCTCGGAAGGGGAGATCCTCTTTGACCATTATATGGCCATGGATCCCGGATATGTGGAAGAGGAGATCGGCGGGATCCCTACCCAGGAGCCTTCCTACCATCTGCCGGCCTGGTGGATCACGGAAGGACAGAGGGAAAGGGCGGAATCCCTGGGCTATACCGTGGTGGATCCTCCCTCCATCATCGCGACCCACTTAACGGAGGTGATCCGGAGCCATATCAGCGAGCTCCTTACCAGGCAGGATACCCAGAACCTGATCAACAACCTGAAGGAGTCCAATCCTTCTGTGGTGGATGAGCTGACGCCCAAGCTTCTGGGGCTGGGCGAGATCCAGAAGGTACTGCAGAATCTCCTTGCGGAGGGGATCTCCATCCGGGACCTGCTTACCATTTTTGAGACCCTGGCCGATTATTCCGCCACCACCAGGGATACGGATGTGCTGACGGAATACTGCAGGCAGGCCCTGAAGAGAGCCATCTCCGCCAAGTTCTTCATGGCCGGGGAGGAGGCAAGCGTGGTGACCCTGGATCCAAAGATCGAGCAGGAGATCATGGGTTCCGTGAAGCAGACGGAGCAGGGCTCTTATCTCACGCTGGCGCCTGACCGGGTGAAGGCAGTGCTCGCATCCACCGGGGAGGAACTGAAAAAGCTGGACGACATGGGCAAGAATGAGATCGTCCTTTCTTCGCCCATCGTACGGATCTATTTCAAGAAGCTTGTGGAGGATTATTATCCCGACATCATCGTGCTTTCCTACCAGGAAGTGGTGTCGGATGTTGACGTTCGGAGCGTCGGGATCATTACGGCATGATAATCAAGAAGTTTACGGGGAAAACAGAAGAAGAGGCGACAAAGGCGGCAAAGGCAGAGCTGGGACCTGCCGCGGTCCCGCTGAATGTCCGGAAGATCAAGCATAAGGGCTTTTTCGGCTTCATGAAAAGACAGCTCTATGAGGTCACGGCGGCGGTAGAGGAGGAATCAGACAATCCCTCTCCCAAGCCCAAGAATGCCCCCCGCACCCCGCTCCCGGATCCGGTTTTCTCCGGGAAGGGCATGTTTAAGGACATCCTTCCCGAGGAGGAGCCGCCCCGGACGGAGGACGGCAAGGGAGACAAGGCCATCGAGGAAAAGATCGATAACCTGCATACCCTGATCGAGCAGCAGCTGAAGAATGTCATGGAAACGGGGGAGGCCGAGGCCGGAGAGCCAGCGGATAAGCCCATGAGCGAGGAAGAACGCAAGATCATGAACTTCCTGAAGCTCATATACAACACCCTGGTCAATAATGAGGTGGATGAGAAGTACGCCAATGAGATGGTGGACGAGATCGAAAAGCTGAAAAAACCCGGGGTGACCATCGACTATCTGCTGTCCAATATCTATCAGAGGCTGATCTTAAAGTTCGGGGAGCCGGGAAGGATCCGGATCAGCGAGAAGGGGGCAAGGACCGTATTTTTCCTGGGTCCCACGGGGGTCGGCAAAACCACTACCATCGCCAAGATCGCATCCCGGTTCTGCGTGAATGAGAAAAGAAAGGTGGCATTGGTCACCACGGATACCTACCGGATCAAGGCGGCGGAGCAGCTGAAGACCTATGCGGAGATCCTGGAGGTGCCCTTCAGGGTGGCCTATAATTCCGATGACTTAAAGGAGGCCATCCAGGAATATAAGGATTATGATTTCATCCTGGTGGATACGGCGGGATATTCGCCGAAGGATAAGGAAAAGCGGATGGAGATGAAGCAGCTCCTGTCGGAGGCCGCCACCAAGACAGAGGCGGAGATCTACCTGGTGCTTTCCGTCACCACCAAGTACAGGGATCTGCTGAACATCTCAGACCTGTACAAGAAGATGACGGATTACCGGCTGATCTTCACGAAGCTGGATGAGACGGATGCCTATGGGTGCATGCTGAACCTGAGGATGCATACCGGGGCAGAGATCGCTTATATCACAAACGGACAGAGCGTACCGGATGACATCGAGGTCTTTAATCCCCAGAGCATCGTAAGGGCCCTGCTTTCGGGAGAGAAGCCGGAGGACAGGCAGGACGAGGGGCCGGAGGAAAAGCAGGGAGAAGCCGGATAGCCGAAGGCAGTCCGGAAGTAGAGTAGAGCAGAGCAGGCAGGAAAGCATAAGAAGCAGGAGGCAGACCGTTGGATCAGGCCGAAAGATTACGCAGTATCATAAAACAGAATCAAATGACGCCTCCCCAGGCGGCCAGGGTCATCACCGTGACCTCCGGCAAAGGGGGCGTGGGAAAGAGCAATGTTTCCATCAATCTGGCGGTGGAGTTTAAGAAGATCGGAAAGCGCGTCATCATCTTTGACGCTGATTTCGGTCTGGCCAATATCGAGGTCATGTTTGGCACGGTACCGAAAAACAACCTGGCAGACCTGATCTATAAGGGAGCGGGGATCCGGGACGTGATCACCTGGGGGCCCATGGACATCGGGTTTATTTCAGGCGGATCCGGGATCGCCGGGCTGACGAACCTGGGAAGCGATTATATCAATTACCTGGTGCAGCAGCTGTCGGAGCTGGACTCCCTGGCGGATGTAATCATCATCGACACCGGAGCCGGGATCTCGGATTCGGTCATGGAATTTTTGGTCTCCTCCGGGGAGATCCTTCTCGTGACCACGCCGGAGCCCACCTCCATCACGGATTCCTATTCCCTGCTGAAGGCGCTGAAAAGGCATAACCGGTTCAGCGAGGAGAATTCCCAGGTCAAGGTCATCTCCAATAAGGTATCGACAAGCGCGGAGGGGCAGCAGCTCTTCAATAAGCTGAATACGGTGGTGATGCGGTATCTCAGGCTCAATATCGAGTATCTGGGATGCATACCCCAGGATAAGGAGCTTTCCGATGCCGTGATGCAGCAGAGCCCCATCTGCATATCCAATCCCAATGCGGCATCCTCCAAGGCCTTCCGGGATATCTCCATGACCCTTATGGACATCCCTCATGAGTCCACGGTATACCGCAGGGGGATGGCCGGATTCTTTGCGAGCATGGTAAGGGGAAGGCGCGTCATGTGACGTGCTTATGATCGTTATTCAGCCTTTGCCCGCATTGCGGCAGGGGCGTATAAGAGGAGGCAAGTGGCATGCTGACGGATTACGTAATACCCGGCGATAAAATCGAGCTTACGGAAAAACGGAGCGAGGAGCGGGTCAACGCCCAGGGCCTGATCGAGCGGAAGTCTTATACCTCCAGGGTATATGACGTGATCTCTGAAGATGAGATCAAGGTGAACATGCCGATGGAGAACGGGCATCTGGTCCTGCTTCCGGTGGACGGGGAATACGATCTGTGCTTTTATACCAAAAACGGGCTCTATCAATGCTATGGCAGGGTGGCAGACCGGTATAAGTCCAACAATGTCTATATCCTGACCCTGGAGATGACGTCTCCTTTGCGGAAATTCCAAAGGAGGGAGTATTACCGGCTCAACTGTGTGCTGAACATGAAATGCCGGACAGTAGATGAAGAGGAATACAAGCAGGTCTCGGAAATGGAGGACGTGCAGTTCATCAATACGGACCTGACCTTAGAAAACGGCATCATCGTGGATATCAGCGGGGGCGGAGCCAGGTTTATCTCCGCCAGGCAGTATGAGAAGGATACGAAGATCTTATTTAAATTTGCCCTGGAATCCGAAAAGGAATCCAAGGAGTATGAGGTGATCGGACGGGTGCTGATCTCCACCGAGATCGAAGGAAGGAAGGGCGCATTCAAGAATCACGTGCAGTTCATCAATATCGATGCTAAGGAACGGGAAAGCATCATCCGCTTCATCTTTGAAGAGGAGCGCAGGCTCCGTAAGAAGGAGCGGGGCGAATAAGCATCCGACCGGGGAAGTCAGAGATAAACATGTGTGTATAGAGGAGCTGAATACCGTTAGCGACCGTATTTTGGCCGGTTACGGCATTCGCATCCGGCCGGTGTGTCGGATTTAAACATGCGTGGTTATGAGGAGGGAAAAATAAGAAATGGGTAAAAAGTTACTGGTGGTCGACGACTCTGCACTCATGAGGCGGGTTGCCTGTGATATAATAAAAACCGACAGCAGATATGATGCTCCGGATATGGGCCACGATGGAGAGGAGGCCCTCCGGATGATCAAGGCTAAGCGTTACGATGCGGTGATCCTGGACGTGAATATGCCGAAGATGGACGGGATCACGCTGCTGAAGGAGCTGAAGAAGGCCCAGATCAAGACAAGGGTGATGATGTTCTCTACACTGACCGGGGAAGGGTCGGTGCAGACGATCCAGGCGCTGGAGCTTGGCGCCATGGACTTCATCAAAAAGCCGGATAATTACCGGGACGCCGCGGGAGAGGAATTTGCCAAGCAGTTCCTGGATATCCTGGCGGTGGTATCCGGGGCGGGGAGCGCCATAGCCCCCCATAAGGCCCTGGATCTAAAGCCCGAGTCCAAGGCGCCGGTCCAGCTTCGGACCAGGTCTTCCCCGGCCACAGGCGAAAAGATCGTCGCCCTGGCCAGCTCTACAGGGGGGCCGAAAGCACTTCAGTCCGTAATCCCGCTTCTGCCGGCAAACTTAAACGCGCCGGTGGTCATCGTGCAGCATATGCCTGCCGGCTTCACCAAGTCCCTGGCGGAGAGGCTTGACCAGATCAGCAAGGTCTCGGTGAAGGAGGCGGAGGAAGGCGATATGCTGGAAAAGGGGCATGTCTATATCGCCCCCGGCGGGAAGCATATGAAGCTGGCCAAGAGCGGAACCCATACGAGGATTTTCTTCACCATGGAGCCAACCCGGGAAGGCGTCAGGCCTGCTGCCAATTATATGTACGAATCCCTGGCGGATACTGCATACGGAGAGGTCTGCTGTGTGGTACTGACCGGCATGGGGGCTGACGGCACGGAGGGGATCAAGAATCTGATCAAGCAGAAGAACCTCTATATCATCTCCCAGGACGAAAAGAGCAGCGCGGTATACGGCATGCCGAAGGCCATCGCCAATACCGGGCTCGTCAATGAGGTACAGCCGCTCTTGAAGATCGCAGATGCCATCACCAGGGAAATAGGCACGAGATAAGGAACTGTAATGGGATTCATGGCAGGTCCTCATAAGAAACGGAGGAGTTAAAAATGGATGTAAGCCAATATTTGGGAATCTTTCTCGATGAAGCAACAGAGCATGTCCAGAGCATTTCCGATCAGATGATGGTGCTTGAGCAGGAGCCCGACAACCAGGAAGCGGTGAATGAGATCTTCCGTGCCGCCCACTCTTTGAAGGGAATGGCCGGTACCATGGGCTACAAGCGCATGCAGATGCTTACCCACAGGATGGAGGACTGCTTCTCGGCAGTGCGGTCCGGCACCCTCAGCGTGACCAGCGAGATGATGGACATTCTCTTCCAGGCACTGGATGCGGTGGAAGGCTATGTGGATACCATCCGCGAAACCTCCGACGAGGGCGATAACGATAACGAAAACATCGTCCAGGACCTGGAGAATTATATCAATAACGGCGGGGCGTCGGGCGGCGGAGATGCCGCAAAGAAGCCGGCCAAGAAGGCGGAGGCAAAGGCAGACAAGAAGGCGGCCTCCCCGAATGCGGGCAACGAGAAGGCGGTCTATCAGACCCTGAATCTGGACGATACCCAGAAGGGAGTGCTGAAGGATGCCATCGTTTCCGGAAAGCATGTCTTTGGCTTTACGGTCTATGTGCAGGAGTCCTGCCTGCTCAAGGCGGCCAGGGCATTCCTGGTCATCAAGGCCATCGAAGAAAACGGCGATGTCATCGTGACCGATCCCTCTTCACAGGATATCGAGGATGAGAAATTTGATCTCTGCTTCAGTCTTTTCTGCATCAGCGACGAGACGCTGGAAAAGAACAAAGAAGCCATCCTCTCTGTGTCGGAGATCGAGGATGCGGTGGGAGAGGAATATACGGAGGAAATGATCGATGCAGGTCCCAGGCAGGCAGGCGGCGAGGCCGAGCCTGAGGAAGAGGAGTCCGGGGAAACCGAGGAAGCAGGGAAGCCGGCCGAGGCAGATGAGCCATCGGAAAATCTTCCCGCAGTCCCGGCGAAGGAATCCAAGCCCGCATCTCAGGGCGGCGGTGCTCCTTCCAAGAAGGCAGCCGGCAAGCCCGTGGTCAGCCGCACCATCCGTGTAGACATCGAAAAGCTGGATACCCTGATGAACCTGGTATCCGAGCTGATCATCGCAAAGAATACCATCGTATCGGCCGCGGCCACCGGAGGTGGCGATGCGCAGAAGACCAATGGTGCCATCACCGAAAACATCGAGTACCTGGAAAGCGTGACCACCAACCTGCATGAAGCCGTCATGAAGGTCAGGATGGTGCCCATCGAGAGCGCCGTACAGAAGTTCCCCCGCATGGTCCGGGATCTGGAAAAGAAGCTGGGAAAGAAGATGAATCTTACGATTACCGGCGAAGAGACAGAGCTGGACCGTACCGTGGTGGACGAGCTGGGCGATCCGCTGCAGCACCTGATCCGCAACAGCGCAGACCACGGGCTCGAGAGCACGGAGCTGCGTATCGAGAGAGGCAAGCCGGAGACCGGTACCATCTTCCTCAATGCTTATCAGGACGGCAACAGCGTTATCATCGAGGTCGGTGATGACGGAAACGGCATCGATGTGGAAGCGGTCCGGAGCAAGATCATCGAGAGGGGATATGCCTCGGAGGATGTGGCGCACCAGATGACCGACAAGGAAGTCATCAATGTCCTGTTCGATCCCGGATTCTCCATGGCAAAGAAGGTCACGGACATATCCGGCAGGGGCGTGGGCCTGGACGTGGTGAAGTCCAATATCGAGTCCCTGGGCGGCGATGTGGAGGTCAAGACAAAGCTGGGCGAAGGCAGTACCTTTATCGTCAGGCTTCCTCTGACGCTGGCGATCATCCAGGCTTTGATGGTCATCGTGGGCGGAGAGAAATATGCCATTTCCCTGGATTCCATCCAGACCATCGAGGATGTGTCCGTAAATGACATCAAGCTGGTGCAGTCCAAGGAAGTGATCCAGCTGAGGGGCACCGTGATCCCCATCATCAGGCTTTCCGATGTGCTTGGGGTGGAGTCCACCAATGCGGATGCAGAAAACTTTGTCGTAGTCATAGTAAAGAAGGGCGACTCCCTGGCCGGCCTGATCGTGGACGAGCTGATGGGCCAGCAGGAGATCGTGATCAAGTCCCTGGGCAAGTATATCAATAATGACCGGCTGATCAGCGGCGCTACCGTCCTTGGCGATGGCGAGGTGGCACTGATCATCGACGCGAATACGCTGATCTGAGGAGCTTAGGCATTAAGATCAGGGGACTGGCATTTCATACAAAGGGAGGTTAAGGATAATATGGCTGCTGAAGTGGAAGTTTACAAGGAGGACGTCGTCACCCAGTATATCGTGGTGAATCTCGGACTGGAGCATTTTGGCATCGACATCAAATACATTGACAATATCGTCCGGGTGCCCTCCATCACCAGGGTTCCGAATGTACAGCATTATTTCAAGGGAGTGATCAACTTAAGGGGTGAGGTCATCCCGGTCATGGACCTGAGGCTCAGGCTGGAGCTGCCGGAGATCGAGCATACCGGAAAGACCAGGATCATCATCATCAAGCTGGATCCTTCCGCGGCCATCGGCGTGATCGTCGATGAGGTGGAAGAGGTGATTGACCTGAAGGAATCCCAGATGGAAAAGCCCTCTACGGACAATTCGGAAAACGGGCTGGGCTATATCAGCCTGGTGGGGAAGGCAGACAGGGGTCTGGTTTCGATCCTCAATCTGGCTGCCGTGATCGGTGAAAAGGAATCATGAGGTAAAATATGGCAGAATTTGATCTGAACAATATGAATGATCTCTATTTTGATGCATTGAGGGAGATCGGAAATATCGGAGCCGGAAATGCGGCATCCGCGCTGTCTTCCATGATCGATTCCAAGGTCGACATGAAGGTTCCCCGGGTAGAGCTCCTGGATTTCAAAGAGATCGGGGAGGCTATGGGCGGGGAAGAGACGGTCATGGCCGGAATGCTTTTAGGCATTGAGGGCGACCTGACCGGCAGCATCATGTTTCTTCTGGAGGAAAAATCAGCCCATATCCTGGTGGGGAAATTCATGTCCCATATGGGAATGCCCGTGGGTACGGGCAATGAGGGCGAGTTTAACGAGATGGAGCAGTCTGTGCTGAAGGAGATCAGCAATATCATGACAGGAGCTTACCTGAATTCCCTGGCTTCCTTCACGAATATGACGATTTTGCCCACAGTGCCTGCCCTGGCGGTAGATATGGCGGAGGCGATCCTTTCCGTGCCGGCCATCCAGTTTGGCATGGTTGGAGACAGGATGCTTCTGATCCAGACAGCATTTACCGGGGACGAGGCCTTGAACGGGTTTTTCATTCTCGTGCCTGACATGCCATCCTACGGCAAGCTTTTGAGCGCGCTGGGTGTCATGCAGTAATTTTGAAGGAACGATACAGGGGAGAGTTTCATGGCGGAAATGATTAAGGTCGGCATGGCCGATTTGAAACTATGCATCAGCCCCAACAGCATTACGACGCTCGGTCTGGGATCCTGCGTGGGCGTGGCGATCCGGGATACCGGAAATAAGGTAGGCGGACTGGCGCATGTGATGCTGCCGGACAGCAATGAGATCAAGAATAACGTAAATATAGCCAAGTTTGCAGACACCGGTGTGGCGGAGCTGGTAAGGCAGATGGAAAAGGCCGGAGCCAGGCGCAAGATGATGGTAGCAAAGATCGCCGGCGGCGCACAGATGTTTGCCTTCCAGAATAATTCCCAAATGATGAGGGTGGGAGACCGCAACGTAGAGGCAGTGAAGAAGAAGCTGAGGGAGCTTGGGATCCCCATCAAGGCAGAGGACACGGGACTTAATTACGGCCGCACGGTAGAGTTCTATCCGGAGTCCGGCGATTTCGTCATTAAATCGGTGGGTAAGCCGGTGAAGACCATATGAGCGACGGGGAGCTTGAAAATATCGAGACCGGAGCGAATCCAGACCCTGATCAGGCAGGAGAGGAAGAGCAGAAGGAAGAGCAGGAGGAGACGGAAAAGCTGAAAACCAAGCCGGTTTCCGCTGTAGTGACGCTTTTGGCGGGAGCCGCCGTGGCGATCGATGTCTATATCCAGAAATTCCCGATGTGGAAGGCTCTGATCTGCATTTTAGCTACATTGATCATTTTTTTGGTGATCGGCGATATTGTGAAGCTGATCCTGGACCGGATCCGGATCCCCATCCCCAAGGAAGTCAGTGACGAAGGAGAGATGATCGAGAAGGGCTCAGGCGGGGGCCAGGAAGGGGAAGGCACACCGGAGGAGGAAGAAGCCTCCGGCACAGAGGAAGCACCTGCCTTTAACGGCACGGAAGACGTCATGACAGAGCAATACCGCGAATAAGTCTTAAAGGAGCTTTTTTTCGTTCATGAACGATAACGAAAGGCAGAAGCTGTGGATGGAATATGCCAAGAACCATTCTCCCCAGCTTCGTGAAAAGATCATAATCGAATATGCGCCCCTGGTAAAGGTGGTAGCCGGCCGTCTCAGCATGTATCTGGGCTATAACGTGGAATACGACGACCTGGTGGGCTACGGGGTGTTCGGGCTGATCGATGCCATCGATAAATTCGATATGGCGAAGGACGTGAAGTTTGAGACCTATGCGTCCTTAAGGATACGGGGCTCCATACTGGACCAGATCCGCAAGATGGACTGGATCCCCAGGACCATCCGCCAGAAGCAGAGGCAGATCGAGGAAGCGGTGAAGGCCGCAGAGGCCGAGACCGGGCTGACTCCCTCCGAGGAGGAGGTGGCAAAGAGGCTCGGGATCACCGTGGAGGAATATGCCGAGTGGCAGTCCCAGATGGCCGTGACCAATGTCATCTCGCTGAATGAGTTTAATGAAAACAGCAGCGACGAAGGAAGCGCCAGCCGGGATACCATCGCGACGAAGGAAGCCGGCCCGGAGGAGCTGGTGGAGAAAGAGGAGCTGAAGAAGATGCTTGCGGAATCTCTGGAGCTCCTGACGGAAAAGGAAAGAAAAGTCATTCTCCTTTATTACTATGAAGAACTGACGTTGAAGGAGATCAGCAACATCCTCGAAGTGTCTGAATCCAGGGTTTCCCAGCTTCATGTAAAAGCCCTGTCAAAGATGAAGACGAAGCTTGGGAGGTATATGGGATACCTTACGGACGGAAAATAAGAAGGCTGTACTCAGGAGGGCGGTGGGATGGCTGACAGAAACGGTTATTTTTGTATCATACCCAAGGGATCAGAAACCTGGGTTCAACTGGTAGCACCGGAAGGAAGCGGCAGCAGGGTCGATCTGAAGGAAATGGAGGAATATCTGACCCTCCATCGGATTCAGCACGACAGGGTGCCGCTTTTGTCTGCCATTGGAGATAAGGCAGAAGGCCTGTTCCGGGTGAACCGGGAGAAGGTATATCCGGTACCGGAGTCGTCGGTGCTTCGGGTATCGCAGGATGGAATGTCCGTGACCGCCCGTTTTTATCCTCCCACAGAGGGGGCGGGACTGGTAACCGCCGATGAGCTTAAGGGAGACCTGAAGGCGGCCGGCATCAAGGCGGAGCTGGATGAGAAGGAGGCAGAGGCCTTTTTCTCCGACAGGCATTACTGCACGGATTATGTCATCGCCAGAGGGACTCCGCCGAAGGAAGGCACGGATGGCTATGTGGAGTATCTTTTCAATACGGATCCCCTGGCAAGGCCAAAGACCAATGAGGACGGCTCCGTGGATTTCCACAGCCTGGGACTGGTGCATGCCTGCGCGAAGGGACAGGTCCTGGCCAGGATCCACAAGGAGGTTCCCGGGGAATTTGGCTTTAATGTCTATGGGGATGTGGTCTATCCCAAGGAAGTGAAAAAGGTACAGGTCCGCTGCGGCAAGGACATCTCCCGTTCCGAGGACGGCACGGAGCTGATCTCTGAAGTAGACGGGCACGTGGATCTGGTGGGAGGCACGATCTTTGTATCGGGCGTGCTGGAGATCAATGACGTGGACGTATCCACCGGTGACCTGAGCTTTGAGGGAGACGTGCTGGTACATGGCAATGTGGCCACCGGCTATAAGCTGAAGGCTTCGGGCAATATCGAGATCCAGGGCATCGTGGAGGCGGCCGAGGTAGAGGCCGGAGGAAGGCTCACCGTCGTGCGGGGCATCAACGGCATGGGCAAGGGTGTGATGAAGGCCGGCGGCAGTGTGGTGACAAAATACATCAACTCCGCTACGGTGGAGGCCGGAGAGCTGCTGCAGAGCGAGCTGATCCTGAACAGCAGCGTATCCGCCAAGGATACAATCGTGGTAAAGGGTAAGAAGGGCTTCATCAGCGGAGGCCACGTCCGTGCGGGCAATGTGGTGGAAGCCAAGATCATCGGCTCGGACATGGGCACGGATACCGTGATCGAGGTCGGGGTGGATCCGGAGATCAAAGAAAAGAGCGCCAGGCTTCATAAGGAGGAGGAAGACCTTAGGGGAAATCTTTCCCGGATCGAGCCGGTACTCTTAGCCATGGCCCAGAGGCTGAAAAAGGGAGAGAAGCTGGCTCCGGAGCAGATCCAGAAGATGCAGGAGCTGAACGGCATGGTGCAGAAGGGAAAGGCGCGCCTTACGGAGCTGGAGGAGGAAAAAAAGGAACTCACCCAGCAGATCGGCGGCAATTCCGATGCGGCCATCGTGGTCTTCGGGGAGGCGCTTCCGGGGACAAAGGTCATCGTGTCCGATGCGGCGCTTACCCTCAAGACAGGTTATCATTATTGCAGGTTTAAGAAGGAACACGGAGATGTGAAGATGTTTCCGATCTAGGAGGTTTTTATGGCGATTTCTCCGGTTTATCTGAATGGAATGATCTCGGCGACCCCGGATATCACGGCGGTGAGGCAGCCGGATGACGTGAGGGCCGCATTGATGGCCAATGCTTCGGAAAATGATGTGGAGGAGCTGGCCGATGAGAAGGTGCATACGGTGACGGCGAAAGACAATGCCGACGGTCCTTCGGCAGGCTTTGATGCCAGCGGGAAGGGCAGCAATGAATATGCAGGAGACGGCGGAGCCCAGAGAAGGAAAAAACCGAAGGGAGACGGAAGGGTCATCGTAAAAAACAAGGGAGGCTTTGACATTACCATATGAGTGTAACCGAGATACTGCTCCTGATCATTGGAGCAGTTATTTTTGCGGCCGGTTTTATCGTGCCGGAAATGAAATCGAAGCAGGGCGGTCCGCCGGATCCCGGACATCTGGGAGAGGACCTGAAGGCCATGACGGAAAAGACCCTGGAGGATGCCAGGCGCAGGCTAAACGATATCGTGACCATGGAGTGCGGCGTGGCCGAGGACGATGCCAAGAGGGAGATGGAGCGTGCCACCAATGACAAGATGATGGCCATCAATGAATACGGGAAGACCGTCTTGGACGAGATCGAGCGCAACCATAAAGAGGTCATGTTCCTGTATGACATGCTGAATGAAAAAAGCGCGGACATCAAAAATACGGTCCGCAAGGTGGACAGCGTCAACCGGCAGGCCATGGAGCAGAAGGCAGAAGAAAAGAAAGAAAGCATGCCGGAGGAAAAGAAGGAAGCGGCCCAGCCTTCCGGAAAGCAGCAGGAGCGGAGCATCAAGATCCCCAAGATCTTCGCGCCCAAAACCGCAGAAAGCGGGGCAGTGGACGGGGAGGAAAAGCAGAATGAGCCCCAGAAGGCAGCATCCCAGTCCAGGGTTCATAAGAAGATCCTGGAGCTCAGTGAAAGCGGGATGTCGGATAAGGAGATCGCAAAGGAGCTGGGCATCGGCGTAGGAGAGGTAAGGCTCAAGATCGACCTGTCCAGGCAAGAGGGGATGAAGCATGAAGCTTAAATACTATCTGAGGGGGCTGGGGCTTGGGATCCTGGTCACCACATTGATCCTTTCTGCCGGGGCGAAGCCGGTCCGGATGACGGATGAGGAGGTCCGTGCCCGGGCGAAGGAGCTGGGGATGACGGAGGAAAGCGAGGTGCTCTTAAGCCAGGCAAAAAGGCTGGCCGATGGAGAGGAAAGCGACGGAAGCCCCATCCACGCAAAGCCGAACGGAGCCATGGAGCCGGTATCCGGCAATGAAAAAGGAAGCAAAGCCATGGAGCCGGTATCCGGCAATGGAAAGAGTGAGGATACCGGAAAGGATAAGGCGGATGCAAAGACCGGAGGCCAGGAGAAGCCGGAGGAGAAAGAGGCGGACCCGGCCTTGAAGGAAAAAGAAGACCGGACTGCAGGACAGGCTTCCCCCACGGAGCCGAAAGAAGAGGAGCCGGAGGAAGAGGCGAAAGAGGAGGAGTCCCAGGAGGATTCGGTCATGATCCTGATCCGCAAGGGAGAAACCTCCACATCCGTGGCCAAAACCCTGGAGGAGGAGGGGCTGATCCTGGATGCCGCCCAATTTGATTCCTATCTCTGCCTCAATGGATATGACCGAAAGCTGGTGGTGGGGCCGCATTCCATAAAGAGGGGGACCGGGATACCGGACATTGCCGTCATCATCACAACCGCAAATTAGCGGCTTCTTCTGCCCGGTGCGGAAATGCCCCGGGTTCACGGCATATGCGCCATCATTCCGGCGTGAATGATGCGGAAAGGAATGACCGGGTGAATTGCAAGGAAAGCATTGCATGAAACGGGAATCTGTGGTAGAATGCGAAACGGTGCATATTTTATCCCATGCAAAGCCCACGGTGCCGGCATGTCCGGTCGGGAAGCGGCCAAATGCCGTATGCATGGCAGTATGGCGCAGGAGCGCTGAACCAAATAAGGAGGTTTTGGTATGAGTGTTATTTCCATGAAACAGCTGCTGGAGGCAGGAGTCCATTTCGGACATCAGACCAGGCGGTGGAATCCGAAGATGGCTCCCTACATCTATACGGAGCGCAACGGGATCTATATCATCGACCTGCAGAAATCCGTAGGCAAGGTGGATGAGGCCTACAATGCCATAGGCGATATCGCAGCAAACGGCGGCACGATCCTTTTCGTCGGCACAAAGAAGCAGGCGCAGGATGCCATCCGGGCAGAGGCAGAGCGCTGCGGCATGTTCTATGTCAATGAGCGGTGGCTTGGCGGCATGCTGACGAATTTCAAGACCATCCAGTCCCGGATCCGGAGGCTGAAGGAGATCGATCAGATGTCCCAGGACGACACCTTTGAGAAGCTGCCGAAGAAGGAAGTACAGGGCATCCGCAAGGAATGGGAAAAGCTGGAGAAAAACCTGGGCGGCATCAAGGAAATGAGAAGGGTGCCGGATGCCATTTTTGTGGTAGACCCGAAGAAGGAGCATATCTGCATCCAGGAAGCAAGGAAATTAGGCATCACCCTCATCGGCATCTGCGATACCAACTGCGATCCGGATGAGCTGGATTTCGTGATCCCGGGCAATGACGATGCCATCCGTGCGGTGAAGCTGATCGTATCCAAGATGGCAGACGCCGTAGTGGAAGCACGCCAGGGCGAGACCGGCGCGGATTATACCGGAGAAGAGACAGGGGAAGGAGAGGCTCCCGCAGAGGAAGCTGCTCCTGCAGAGGAAGCAACCGAGTAATCGAAACGGCGGTTTGACAAAAAGGGATGCCGGGGCGCGGCTTCATGCATTGATCTCCCATGACGCATCAGGGAGATGAGGCGGGTTTTGCGCCGGGTATCATAGAATGATAGAAGGAGATTTGAACATGGCTGAGATTACAGCAAAAATGGTTAAAGAACTGAGAGAAATGACCGGCGCGGGCATGATGGACTGCAAGAAGGCCCTGACCGAGTCGGAAGGAAATATGGATGAGGCCGTCGAGATCCTGAAGAAGAGCGGAGCCGCAAAGATGGAAAAGAAGGCCAGCAGGATCGCCGCAGAGGGCCTGTGCCGCATTTCGGGCGACAGCAAAAAGGCGGTGGTCGTCGAGGTGAATTCCGAGACGGATTTTGTGGCAAAGAATGAGATCTTCCAGGAGTTTGTCCAGAAGGTAGCCGATACGGCCCTCCAAAGCGGACTGAAGGGCGGAAAGAACGGAGAGGATGTGGAAGAGCTTCTGGAAAAGCACGGGATCAAGGAGCAGCTGATCGAAAAGACCGCAACCATCGGCGAGAAGCTTTCCGTCCGACGTTTTGAGCGGATCGAGGCAGACTGCGTGTCTTCCTATATCCATGGCGGCGGAAAGATCGGCGTGCTGGTGGCGGCCACCGGAGCCGATGACGATGCGGTAAAGACGGCGCTTAAGGATATCGCGATGCAGGTCGCGGCCATGAGCCCGCAGTATGTGAGCAGGGAGGATATCCCGGATGAGGAGATGGCAAAGATCCGTGAGATCACCATCGACAGTGCGCTGAATGATCCGCCCACACTTCCGAAGCCCATCCTTCAGAAGATCATTGATGAGGCCGTGAACGAAAAGAAATGGAACGAAGAGGATATTGCGATCTATGAAGAAAAGAAGAGCAATATGAACTTCCTCTTCAATTTCCTCTCCGAGGAAGCAAAGAATGTCTGTGCGGGCATCGGCCTGTCCCATAAGCCGGAGTACCTGGGGGACAAGATCTTTAACGGCCTTGTGGAAGGGCGTGTATCGAAGCATGTGAAGGATATCAGCCTTATGGACCAGGTATTTGTCAAGGCAGAGGACGGCAAGCAGAATGTGAAGCAGTATCTTGCCTCCGTCAATAAGGACTTAAAGATCCTTTCCTTCATCCGCTTTGAGACTGGAGAAGGCATCGAGAAGAAGGAAGAGGACTATGCCGCTGAGGTGGCAAAGCAGGTGGCGGCTGCCAAGGGGCAGTGATGAACGACGTCATTTGATCGAATAAGAGATACCCCGGGAATCTGCATATGCATTTTCCGGGGTATTTTTACTTAAAGGAAGGAAACCGATGAGCACTGCGGCAGTCATAGAGCAGCTTGTGGTCTTTGTGATCCTGATCGCCACGGGATATCTGATGTACCGGAAGGAGATCCTGACGGACGATACGGCAAAGCACATTTCCGCTCTCATTACCAATCTATGCAATCCGATGCTGATGCTTGCCAGCATCCTGAACGCGGAGGAGAGGGTGCCCCACGAAAGGCTCCTGTTGACCTTTGCCGTGGTGGCCGTGATCTATGCCGTCCTGATCCTCATGGGTTTTTTGATCCCGCGCCTGCTTGGGATCCGCGTGGAGGAGAGGAATGCGTACCACATGATGTGCGTATACGGCAATACCGGCTTCATCGGCATCCCCCTGGTACAGGCTCTTCTGGGCAATTCTGCCGTCATCTATGTGACGGTCTTTAATCTTTATTTCAATCTTTTGGTCTATACCCATGGGAAATGGATCCTGAAGCGGGGCAGGAAGGTGGAGGGAGAGCCCGGCTTCCGGCTGAAGGACCTCATGACCCCGGGCTTTCTTCTAAGCGTCTTGAGCCTTTTGATCTACTGGTTTAATCTGTCCCTTCCCCTTGTGGTCACAAAGGCGGTGACGACCATCGGCAATTCCACGACCTTCCTTTCCATGGCTGTGCTGGGGGTATCCCTTTCCGCGGTGAAGGTGGCAAGCCTGCTGAAGGATCTCAGGCTCCATCTTTTCGTTCTCGTGCGGTTTGTGGCTCTGCCCATCGCCATAGGCCTGGTCCTGAAGGCCTTCCTTAAGGATCCGGTGATGGTGGCCGTGCTTACCATCATCTGCGGGGTTCCTGCGGGCAATATGCCGCTGATGCTCTCCCATGAAATGAGGCTTCCCACAAAGACCCTGAC
Organism: Lachnospiraceae bacterium; assembly: GCA_024693135.1. Taxonomy (GTDB): domain Bacteria; phylum Bacillota; class Clostridia; order Lachnospirales; family Lachnospiraceae; genus NK4A144. The sequence goes on from JAILLN010000023.1 coordinate 71,010, forward strand.
CTATGGCATCGCCTGGAGCACCATGCTTTCCGTGGTGACGCTGGCTGTGGTACTTTTCGTGGTACATCCCTTCTGAACCCGGCAGGAGCCTGAGACTGCCCTGTCGGATTCCCCCGGGGCTTTGGAGATAGAGAAAAGGAGGCAGGAGATGATGGAGCAAAAAAGCGTGATCCAATCCATGGCCAAGAGGTATCCCCAGCTTTATGTGGCGCCGTCCCCGGATTCGGAGGAAGCCTACAAGAGGGCAGTACAGGCCGGGGAGGAGCCGGAGGATAAAAGCCTTTCCCATTTTACCGGAAGCCAGGAAGACCGTCTTGAAACGGTGCATACCGGGGCAGGGGACGTGGAGGTTTTGACTCTTTTCTTAAGGGCAGACTTTGAGACCTTTGAGCAGATCATCCTTTACCGGGCAAAGCCGGCAGAGATCCTTCCCTCCGTGGGAGCCGAGACCATTATCGGGCTTCGGGACTGGGCCGATCTCCATAAGCATATGGAGGATTTCCGGGAACTTGGGGAGGAGGAGTACTGGGAGGAATTAAAGCGGTATGCGAAGGAAAAGTCCGGAGAGAGGCCTACGCTGATCCTGCTTTCTTCGGGACCCTATAGTGCTGTTACGGCGAAGCAGGCGGGGATGGGAGAGGAGGAATGGCTCCTTACCTCCCTTAAGATCCGGAAATACCATGAGCTCTGCCATTTCATGTGCCGGAAGTCCTGTCCTGAGCTGGCGCACCCTCTCTGGGATGAGCTGGTGGCAGACATGTATGGGCTTTTGATGGCCGTAAACTGTTATGATCCGGATCTGGCGGCACTTTTTCTCGGGGTGGATCAAGCAGGCTATCATGGAGGGAGGCTCATCCATTACCTGGGGGAGGAAGAAAAAAAGGCCTTGGAGGATACGGCACAGAGGACCTACAAGGCCATAAAGGAGCTGTCCGGCTTTGTGGAGGAATACAAGGGGGAGATCGGGCTTGACATGCTGATCGAGCTTACCACTCATCCCATGCTTTAGGCGGACAAGGAAAGGAGGACATCATGGAGCTGAGGCATATCCGGTATTTTATGGCGGTGGCGGAGGAAATGAATTTTACCAAGGCGGCGCAGAAGCTTGCCATCGCACAGCCGCCTTTATCCAGGCAGATCAAGGAGCTGGAGGAGGAACTGGGGGCGAGGCTTTTTGACCGGAATTCCCATTCCATACATCTTACGGAGGAGGGCATCCTCTTTAAGCAGTATGCCACCCAGATCCTGGAGCTTGAAGGAAGGTCCAGGGATGAGATCTCGGAAATGGGACAGTCCCTCCACGGCCGGATCTATGTGGGCTCCGTGGAGGGCTACGGCCCCCATCTTCTGGCGCAATGGATCCAGGATTTCCATCAGGAAAATCCCCATGTCCAGTTTGACCTTTGGAACGGGAGCACCGATGAGATCGTAAACCGGCTGGCCAGGGGGCTGTGCGATCTGGCCGTGGTCATGGAGCCCTTCAGCGATCCCTTCATCAATACCCGGAAGGTCCACTCCGAGCCTTGGGCCGCCGTGATCCCCAGGACCAATCCCCTTGCCGAAAAGAAGACCGGCTCCATCCATCCGGCGGAGCTGGAGGACGAGCCGCTGATCATTCCTTCCCGGGCATCCCGCAGTGATGAGATCCGGAGATGGATGCCGGATCCGGAGAAGCCGCTGAACGTGGTATGCCGGGTAGCGCAGCTGGTCAATGTCATGGAGCTTGCCCATGCCGGCGTGGGGATCGGCATCTTTCCCTTGGCCAAGGGAGTGATGTCGGAGGACGAGCATGTGGCCATCAAGACCATAAAGCATCCTCTGGCCAGAGCCTCCTATCTTCTGGCCTGGATGAAGGACCGCCCCCTGTCCAAATCCGCCGGAGCATTTCTGGACCGGATCCGGGGGCGCTGAAGATATAAGAAGTCTGAAACCGTTTTTTGGTCGGTTACGGTATTCGCATCCGGACCGAGGTTAGTGAGATAAAAACAAGCGGTACGGGAGGAGAAAAATGAGAAAGAAGAGACTGGCACTTTATTTGGCGTTCATCATGGCATTTCAGCCGCAGGCAGGGGTCCTTGCGGCAGGGCTGGCTCCTGTGGCAGGAGAAGCTTTTGCATTCCATGAATCCGGTCCGGAAACGGGCATTTCCCGGGATGCGGAGGAAGGAGATCCCATGCCGGAGACAAAGGAGAACGGCCTTCAGGATCCCGTACCGGAGAGAAAGGAGGGCGGCCTTCAGGATCCCATGCCCGAAGCAGGAGAGGAATCCTTGGAGGAGACCGGTGAGGCATGGGAAGGACAAGGGTACAAGGAGGATCCCTACCAGATCTACAATGCAGAACAGCTGAAGGCCGTGTCCAACTATCATACGGCCTGGTTTAAGCTGATGAATGACATCGACCTGAAGGGGGTAGACTGGGGAGAATATACCTTCAAGGGGAGACTGGATGGAAACGGAAAAACAATCCGGAACCTGACGGTAGAAAGGTCTTCTTATAGCGAGGGCTGTCTGTTTAAGAAAACAGATGAGGATTTTACGGAGATTTCTGACCTGACCCTTCAGAATGTCACGGTACGGATCACGGGTGATGCAGCCAATATTTCCCTGGGATTGATGGGAGGCCGCATGAAGTCGCTCCGGGGCTGTACCGTGACCGGCACGGTCCGGGTGGAATGCGAAAAGGAGGTAGAGAACCGATCGATCCGGATCGGCGGGATGGCTTATAGCTGCCAAAACGCGGATGACTGCTGCTTTAATGCTTATGTGGAGACTCCCTTTGCATATCAGCTCTACTTCGGAGGTGTCGCTTATGAAGCGCGGGAGAATGCACAATATACGAATTGCAGCTTTGGTGAAAAGGGAAGGCTTTCCCTGTCCGGCAACGGGACATACGCGGCAGGCATTGCCTGGGAAGCAGAGCAGAATGCCTTATTTGAAAAATGCGAATATCTGGGAAGGATGACCGCAGATCCCGCTCTGAATACCGGAGCCAGTCTTTACGGGATCCTGGGATCCGGTTATTCCTCACGATATTCGGAGCAGGATCTGATCGTGCGGAACTGTGAGACGGCGAAGCATTCCCTGATCTCGGTGAACCAGGGAAGGGCCGCGGGCATTATCGGGGATGTAGACAAGGGAAATATCGTGGAATCCTGCACCAACCGGGGGATCATTAAGGGAGAAGAAACCAATTCCAGTGCTTCGGGGATCGCCTCCAACATCAGTGGGGGGCTGGTCTCGGATTGCCTGAATGAAGGCACCGTAAAGGCAGGGGGATCTGTCGCAGGGATTGCCCTATGGGTGTTCCCTGGTTACGGGAAAGGATCCGTCTCTTCCTGCATCAATGCCGGTACGGTAAACGGCACCGGCCAGACCTCCGCAGTGGGAGGGATCGCTGTCAATGTCCAGGGGAGCATCATCTCGGAATGCATCAATGAGGGCGAGGTCAATGGATACCAGGCGGGAGGAATCGCCAATGATTCGAAAGGCCAGATGACATTTGCGGATTGCTTTAATGAGGGGAAGGTTACCGGAGAATACGCAGCCGCCGGTATCGTAGCTCAGCTTCGTGCGGAATATGAAGAGGGAGAGGAGCCTAGCCTCATCACCGGCTGCTATAATGCCGGGGAGGTATTCTGCGGATCCTCCGATGCAGCTGCCGGGATCGTAGGCTGGCTTGACGGGGATGTGACATTAAGCGGCTGCTATAATATCGGCACGGTTCATGGCTATTACGCTTCCGGCGTCGCCTCCTGGATGGGGACACAGTTCGCGGATTATGAGGGGACCGGAGTGAACCTGCCCAAGATCGTAGACTGCTTTAACCTGGGCCGGGTGGAAAGCACCGGCACAGGCGGCGGCATCGTATCGATCGTCATGAAGGGGGATATCCTCCGGTGCTTCAATGCGGGCACTCTTGCCCTCAGCAGAAGATCCGATGGTTTGACCGGCTATGTGGTACTTGGAGGAATCGCAGGAGACCGGATGGTTGAGATCTCCAGTTATGAGGAGGTTCCTGGCGGGCAATATAACCCTGTCCGGATACAGAACTGCTTTGCTGCAGGCAATTATGAATGTGACGGAGACTATGCTTCAGGTGATCTTGGGGGGATCATGGGTTCGGCCAGCCTGTCCCCGACCCCCTATGAGGCCGGCCTGCTTACGACCCCCTGCCGCCAGACCCTCCTGATCGAAAACTGCTATAACGCCTCGAAGCTCCAGACAGAAGCCGGGCTTGTCACAGGCGGGATCTTCGGCAGCCTGGCACGGAAAAAGGACCTGCCGGCCATCTGGAATCAGGAGGATATTATAAAGGTCCTGGGTTCCTACTATTCGGACAGCTGGAAGAAACTGACTCCCTATGACCGGGATTATGGATGGACGCTGAATGCCGCGGCAAAGAACGACCAGGAGCTTAGGACGAGATCAACCTATGCGGGCTGGGACTTTACGGATACCTGGGATATTGGCTACGGGCTTTACCGTTATCCTGTATTGCAGAATGAGGGAGCCGGACTGCTGCAGGAGGCATGGGGAGGAGACGGCGCAAAGCTTACCTGCTATAAGCTCCGTGCCATAGACCGGAGCACGGAAGCGGGAGTCCGGGATGCCTATGTATCCTTTTCGGATTATGGAAGCAAGACAGACCGGAACGGCATAGCCAGATTTTATATGAAGAGTAAAGCGGCGCAATATACCACCATCACCTCTCCCCTTTATGAGACCTGGACGGGAATGGTACATTTCAACGCCAAAAAGCCCTTTACGGCAGAGCTGAAGCAGGATATCAAGCTGAAGCCGCCTGCATTGGATGCCGGAAGCGTGGACCGGTGGCAGGGAAATGTCGCCCGGACCATGGGGAAGTATACCTTCCTCTATGATGCCAATACCTCTCTGGGGCTGGATCTGACCAATTTTGCCAAATATGATGAAAACCGTAAAACGGCCATTCCCTTCTCCCTGGAAAATGACCCGGCAAAGCAGCAGGTCAAGATCTCCTTCGGGATGAACAGCAAACGGGCGCCAAGCGGCTTTAAGGACAGCTACGACTGGACCAAGCATGTGACGGAAAGCGCCCTGAGATCCGGAAATAAAAATGAGGTCCCCTCTGTGGTGACCCAGGCCGGAAGAGGGCTGGATAAGACCGTTACCATCGGCAGCAATTCCATCAAGGCAACGGTTTATTATACAGGCTATGTGACCATTGATTATTCTACCGGCAGCTGTAAGGTCGTAGAATCGGGAGCCCTGATCGGGATGACGGGCTCCGTGAAAGCGACCTATTCTCCCGTATCCACCGCCGGCCTGGCCGAGGCTTCCGTCTCCGTGAGCCTTGGCGCCAGCGGGGGCTTCAGGATCTCCATTGACCCCAAGACCTCGGAAATGACCGCGGGCACCTCCATCTCCCTGATGCAGGGGCTTTCCGGAGAGATCATGGTGGGGTCCGATTTCCTGCTGCAGGCGGGCATTACCTTTGATGCGGCACTTACCGAAACCTTCTCCCATACGGTGGGACACAGGCTTAGCAGCCATGATGACATGACGGTAAATATGAACCTGAAGACCGGGCTGAAGGCGGTGATATTGAAGCGTGAGATCGAGTGCACCCTGGCTGAGGCAGATGCCACGATCTATCCGACTAAGGAGGTGATCTCAAGCGGCCCGGCGTTGGAGGAGAAGATGAAAAACAAATCCTCCGCCATGACGGCTGTCTTTGGCAATGAGATCCCGGAGGCAGGGACCGGGCCGGAGGATGCGGCCTATGCCTATTCGTCTCCCGTTATGGCAAGGCTTCAGGACGGCACCCTGATCAAGGCTTTCTTAAAGGGAGAGAACCTTTATTATACGGTGGATGACGGGGAAGAAAAAGCGGTCTTCCAGTCGGATACGGCGGATTTCGATCCGGTCCTTGCCACAGGCCCGGACAGGGCTTACCTTGTCTGGATCCATGCCCAGACAGACTCTTCGGATGAGGAAGCATGGAAGAAGAGCCTTTCCATCAAGGCTTCGGCCTATGATGCGCTTACGCATGAATTCGGCACTCCCGTAACATTGGCATCCGGCAGGGAAAAAGCCCCCATGGTGCTTAAAGCCAGGGCTTCTTCGGCAGGACTTACGGCGGCCTGGGTAGAAAACAGCGAAAACGACCTGGATATGATGTCCGGGAAGAATACGGTCTATGGGGTGGAATATGACGGCGTGACGGTGAAGGATCCCATGACCCTCATCTCCGGCCGGAACGGGATCTACGACCTGTCCCTTGGGGAGGAAGGAGGAAAGCTTTCCCTGGCCTTTACGGAATATCTGCCGGAGGAGGGAGAAAACATGCCCGGCTCCCGGATCCTGACCGTCTGTGAAGGAAAGGTCACGGAGCTTACCTCAAAGGAACAAAACGGCTTCAGGGTCTTTTATCTCGGCGATACCCTGTATTATGATGCGGACGGAATGCTCTATGTAAAGGAAGCCGGGAAGGATCCGGTGCCTGCGGGAGTACGGGTATTTGGGCGGTTCCTTCCTGTGGAGGGCACCATGGGGCATGCGGTCTTATTCACGGACAGGAGCGGGGAGGGCACGGCCATGATGGCTTCCTACCGGAAGGGGGATACCTTTACCCTGCCGGTAAGGCTTCCCGTGGAAGTGGAAAATATCAGCCCGCTTTTCGGTGCGGTCTATGAAGAAAGCGGCGGCATATCCCTGCTTACGGTCCGGCCGGGACCGGAAAGCGAGCCGCAAAACACAACGCTTGCGTTCTTTAGCGGAACTGCCGCAAGGGATCTGGTGCTTTATGAAGAGCTTTACCACGATACGGCGGCCGTAAGAGCGGGAAGTGAAACCGCCTTTATCGGCAAAGCCCTGAATAATACCGATCAGGAGATCGGAAGCCTTGCGGTGAAGCTTTATAAGGAAGGACAGGAGGAGCCTGTATCATCCCAGAGCCTGACGGAGCTTCATTGGTCTCCGGGCAATGAGCTGCCGCTTTCCATCAATTATACCCTGCCGATGTCCGGCTTTGCAGGAAACTACCGGATGGAGATCGAAAGCACGCAGATCCAGGAAACGAATCTTGAAAATAACCGGACTGGGAATACGCAGGTGGGTCTCGGAAATCTCTGCTTTGATGCATCCGAAACGGAAATGGAGGAAGACGGGAAGCTTGTCCGGGATGCGGATGGAGCAGTTACGGTGAAGGCTTTGCTTAAAAATAGCGGATATACCGGCCTTTCCGGCGTATCCTGGGATCTTATCCTGCGGAAGGAAGACGGGGAAGAGATCCTTAACCATGCAGAAGGGCAGGCCGTGGATCCAAACGGTTCGATCGTGATATCGGAAAAGATCTCCGCAGAGAAGCTTTGCCCGGATGCCGCCTTCGAGCCGAAGGTGTTGCTCCTCCGTACCGAAACGGCAGGAGCTGAGGCAAATTACGGGGATAATGCAGAAGAATTCTATGTGGAGCCGGCCGCGCCGGAAAGCCTTGTGGTGAAGGCCGGCGGCAGTCCCCTTTCCACAGAGGAGGCTTACGAGATGAATGCCGGAGACAGCGTCAAGCTGACCAAGGAGATCACGCCTTCCTTTGCTTATCAGGGCGTAGATTATGCTTCTTCGGATATGAATGTGGCCTTTGTGGATGAGGAGGGCAATCTGATCGCGACCGGCAGCGGAAAAGCCGAGATCACGGCCGAAACGGGAGATGGGAGCATCATTCAGACTTTCCCGGTCATCGTAAGGCCGGATCCCTCCGGCATAGTTTACGACATGAATCCCAAGGGGATCGAGCTGGAGAGGGGAGAGGATGGAAGCATGTCCTTCATCTGGATGGATCTGACCCCCGGACAGACGGCGCAAAAGCCCCAGGGAAATGTGGTCTGGGAAAACGGAAACCCGGATGTGGCTTCCATATCAGAAGATCGTTCGGCGGCTCCCGGAGGGGATCCGGATCAGGTCTTAAGCCGTGTCGAAATCCATGGGAAGAAGGAAGGCATCGCCCTGATCAAGGCCACGATCCAGACGGCAAGCGGAAATAAGTCCGCCTTCGGCATCGTATCCGTAAAGGACAGCCGCGTGAAGCATGCGGAATTTTCGGAGAAGGAGGTGGAGCTTGGGCTTGGGCAGAGCAAAAAGCTTGAACTGATCACCCAGCCGGAGGCGCCCGTCAGCGACTTTACCTTTTCGTCGGATCAGCCGGAAACGGTGCGGGTGGATAACCTCGGTAATGTGACCGGTCTTTTGGCCGGGACTGCCCTGATCTCGGCTTCCTACAATAAGACGGAAGAGGGGGAGGAGCCCATCATCGCCTATGCCAAGGTTACGGTGAAGGATGAGGGGGCTCAGGAGCATACCCTGTCCTTTGATCCAAACGGAGGAAATGAGATCGACCCGGCCCTGAAGGTCCAGGTAAAGCAGGAGGGCGAAGCCTTTGTATTTCCTGCCGATCCTTTCCGGGCAGGCTGCCGCTTTACGGAATGGAATACGGAAAAAGACGGGACCGGCGTCTCCTATAACGGCACAGAAACCCTGATCGCCGGAAAGGATGTGATAGGAAGCCTTACCCTCTATGCCATCTGGAAGGAGGCCTCCGGCATGCAGGCGGCGCCCATCCCGGACCAGCTCTACAGCCCGGGGAAGGCCATAAAGCCGGTGGTGACGATCTATGACGGCACCAGGCTTTTGATCGAGGGGGTGGATTATCAGGTAAGCTATAAAAACAACAAGAAGGCGGCGGATAAGAACAGCGCAAGACCGCCTATGGCAGTGATCAAGGGAAACGGAAATTACAGCGGAACCCTGGAGCTCCCCTTTACGATCCTTCCCGTAAGCCTCATGGGAAATGTGTCCGCAGAGGATATCTATCTGGCTTACAATAAAAAGGTGCAAAGGAAGATCCCGGCCGTCAAATACGCCGGCAAAGCCCTGGCCCTGAATAAGGACTTTACTGTAAAATATGTGGAAGAGGCAGAAGCCGTAAGAGGTGCTTTTCAGGAGCCGGGGACCTGGACGATCCAGATCACGGGAGAGAATAATTATACCGGAAGCATAAGCGTCAATGAGGTCATTACGGATAAGCCGCTCATCTTAAAGGCAAAGGTATCCAAGCTGAAGAACATGAAGTATACCGGAAAGCCCCTGACCCAGGAATATACCGTGGCCTTTGGCGCAAAGGGAAAGCTGAAAGAGGGAGAGGACTATAAAGCGGAATGGATCAACAATACCGAGGTCGGGACCGCATCCCTGGTGCTTACCGGAATAAATGAATATGCCGGGACAAAAACCGTGGCCTTTAAGATCCTGGGAGATAAGATCGCCTCCTGCAAGGTTTCCGGGATCCCGAAAAATGTGATTTACTGCGGGAAGCCCATCGAAGCCGGCACCGAGGCCTGGAAGGAGGCCGGGGGCTTTGTACCTGCCCTTACCATCACGGTAAAAGGAGAGAAGAGCGTCTTAAGCGAAAACCGGGACTATAGGATGACCTATGAAAGGAATGTGAATAAGGGAACGGCCAGGGTCGTCTTTACCGGAATGGGAGGCTATACGGGAGTGCTGAAAAAGTCCTTCCGGATCACCCCCTATGATATCGGACAGGATAAGGCCGGGATCTTCAGCCTTTCCCTCAACGGATCCGCACCCTATGAAAAGGGCGGGGCGAGGCCGGAGGTCAGCGTAAGCTTTGACGGAAGGCTTCTGGAATATGGAAAGGATTATTCCCTGGGCTATAAAAAGAATAAAAAGGCGGGAGAGCAGGCTCAGGTGACCTTAGCCGGAAAGGGAAATTTCAAGGGGAAGGTGCAGGCCTCCTTTACGGTCACAAAGCAGGATCTTGGGCTTCTTTCCCTGTACATCCACGATCCGGTCTATAAGAATAAGCAGAAGGCATATATTCCGAAGATCACGGTGATGGACCGGAACGGAAAGACGCTGAAAGCCGGCACGGATTATGCAAGACAGATAAACATCACGGATCTTTCCGGAAATGCGGTTTTGCCGGATGCCATACCGGAAGCGGGGACGGAGCTTCTGCTTTCCGTCAGCGGAAACGGAAATTACGAGGGCTCCCTAACGGGGAACTACCGGATCGTAAGCTACAGCCTGGCTTCAGCCGTGGCGGTGATCCCGTCCAAGGAATATACGGGATATCCGATCCGGCCGGAGAAGAAGGACATCGAATTGAGCAGGAAGCCCTACCGGGCGATCGGGGAGGCGGACTATGAGATCGTCTCCTACGGCGAGAATATCAAGAAGGGGAAGGGAACGGTGCTGCTTCATGGGACCGGGGAGTATGGAGGCTACAAGACGGCATCCTTTAAGATCGTTTCGAGGAAGCTTTCCCTGGCAGAGCGGGCAGAGGCATTCCTCAGGAGCCTGTTTAAATAAAGCCGCTTCGTCCTTTCCCCTGCTCTGGATGGCAGAAGCCGGGCTTTGGAAGGAGAATTGTGATCCGTCCTTGAAAAATTAAGGATAACGCAATAAAATAGAACCAATGGGAAGGGGATGCTCCGTTTTTTCCTTAAGACCGTATACTTTGGCAGGCGGTTTAAGGAGCATCCGGCGTAAAGCTATGAAAATAAGGAGGGTATATTTATGAGTAAGGATATGGACTGGTCAAATCTGGGTTTCGGCTACATCCGAACGGATCAGCGCTATGTATCGAATTATAAGGACGGGAGCTGGGACGAGGGCACTCTCACCAGCGATGATTGTGTCACCATCAGCGAATGTGCCTGCGTCCTGCAGTATGCACAGTCCATCTTTGAAGGGCTTAAGGCCTATCAGACCGAGGATGGCAGGATCGTGACCTTCCGGCCGGACCTGAATGCGGAGCGCATGATCGATTCCGCAAAGCGTCTGGAGATGCCGCCCTTCCCGAAGGAGCGCTTCCTGGATGCGGTGGATCAGGTGGTTTCCGCAAACCGGGAATGGGTGCCGCCCTTCGGCTCGGGAGCCACGCTTTACATCCGGCCCTATATGTTCGGCAGCAATGCGGTCATCGGCGTGAAGCCTGCGGAGGAATATCAATTCCGCGTCTTCGTGACCCCGGTGGGCCCTTACTTTAAGGGAGGGGCAAAGCCCATCTCGGTAAAGATCAGCGACTTCGACCGGGCGGCTCCCCACGGTACGGGCCATGTGAAGGCGGGCCTGAACTATGCCATGAGCCTCCATGCCCTGGTCACGGCCCACAACGAGGGCTTTGCGGAGAATATCTATCTCGATCCCGGCACCAGGACCAAGATCGAGGAGACCGGCGGGGCCAATATCATCTTTATTGACGGAGACGGCAATGTGGTCATTCCGAAGTCGGATTCCATCCTGCCCTCCATTACGCGCAGGAGCCTCATGGTGGTGGCGGAGTCGGTCCTCGGCCTCAAGGTCACCCAGAGGGAAGTGCTGCTTTCTGAAGTGAAGTTCGGCGCCTTTAAGGAATGCGGCTTATGCGGCACGGCGGCGGTGATCTCCCCGGTGGGCAAGATCACGGATCATGGGGAGGAATTCGTTTTCGCGGCCGGCATGGAGGAAATGGGACCCGTAACGAAGAAGCTCTATGATACCCTGACCGGCATCCAGATGGGACGGATCGAAGCTCCGGAGGGCTGGATCAGGGAGATTAAGTGAATTTTATCATCAGCATAGCGGAAGGCATTCTGTTTTCCGCGGTCTATCTTTTTGCTACAAAGCGGCGGCCGAAATACCGGCTGCCGCTTATGATGCTTTTCATGGCCATTTTGATCCTTACGGTATACCTTCTCTATGGAGGGCAGGACGAGGCCGTATGGCCCTTCTTCTTCCATCCCTATCTTTCCTTCCTGATCCTGGATCTGGCTGAATTTTATGTAAACCCGAAAGAAAAGTTCGAGAAGCTTTTCCTCTGGCCTTTTTTCGTACTGCCCGCGGTATGCGGATTCATTCTCTGCTGCGGATGGGTCTTGAATATCCACGCCCTTCCGGAGCTCTTCTCTGCCCTGTTTTCCTGACTTTTCCTGCGATGCCTGCTGCACAGGACGTCTTTTTTATCCCTTCTGGCGATACCTGCAAGGTATGACAGCATGTTTACCTGGGATATCATACGATACCTGCAAGGTATGTCAGCCGATATGATATAAGTATTTCACATATTAAAACAACGGGGTTATGATATAGCTGTAAGGAAACAAAGGAGCCGGAACAGGGGCTTAAGGATGGATTTAAAGGGCGGGAAACGCCGGGAAAGGAGAAGACCATGAAGAAGATTGAGATGTTTCTGAAGGATCTGTATGAGAGCTTTGCATATACGGTAAGGTTTTAAGCAGGGCTTAAACTGAACAGGGAATGGAAAGCCGCTCCGGGCAAGGTGCCAGGGCGGCTTTTATTTTAAAAATTGTATTATCCGGCTTCAATGGTTACAATAAAAAGACATGAACGGCTCTTCATGGATCCGGAAGGAATAAAGCAGGATCTCTGGGAGCCGGCCGGATGAATAGCACACGAAAAACAGCTGAAGGAGGGCCTGCCATATGAGTAAGAATCCGGATATCTATCTTTTGTATGAATACATGAAAAAGGTGCCGTTTACGGTAAGGATGAAAGCCTGCCTTGATGCACCGGTGGACGGAGCGGTGCTTAAGGATGCGGTACAGGAAGCAATGGGAAGATTTCCCTATTTCAATGTGAAGGTCGGTCTGGATGATAAGCAGAATTACACCTTGGAGCATAATGACCAGCCTATCGCGGTCCTGCCGGAAAAGGATGAGAGCCTGACCCTGGGCAGTGATGAGGTGAACGGGCATCTCTTTGCGGTTACCTACAGGGCTGACTGCATCTGGTTTAATTATTCCCATGCGGTCTGTGGCGCCATGGGCGGGCTGTTTTGGGTAAAGGCCGCCCTGTATCAATATATGTTAAAAAAGTACGCGCCTTTGGAAGCACCGAAGGATGTCAAGCTGCCGGGGACGCCCGTAGAGGATGGCGAGGTTTCTTTCCCTGATCCCGATCAGCTTCCGGACGATGAGCCCATCAGCCGTTATGACGGAGGCGATACCAATCTTCATCTGGGCCGGATGCTGAAATACCTCTTCAATCCCTTCGCCAGAGATACGTACTATTATCAGATCAATATCCCGGTAAAGGCATTTATGGAATATGCGGCGAGGATCGACGGAAGCCCGAATACGATCCTGGCAGCGATGATGTTTAAGGTTTCCACCCGGCTGTTTAAGGAGAAGGAGGGGACGTTTATCTCCGCCAGGATCTCAGCGGATTATCGCAAGGACATTGGCGCCGATGAATCCTACCGTGATTTTGTGCGCTTCATCCATGCCCGGTTTGAATGGAGCATGAAGGACGAATCGATCCAAAAGCTCAATATGCGGGCAAGGGGAGCCGTGATCTCCCAGAACCAGCCGGAGCTGAGCTATGAGCGGTTCAAGAAGCTCTGCCGGATCCATGAGGAGATCGACGCCAAGCCGGACCTGAAGGCCAAGAAGAAGCATGCGTCCGAAAACAGCACCTTCCGGAGCGACCCGAGGGATACCTATGTCATCAGCTATGTGGGGCAGACCGACTGGGGCGGCATGGATGCGCATATCAAAGGCTTCTATACCATTACCGACGGCGACCTGATGATCGAGCTGAATGCCACGACGGAGACGCTCTGCATCACCTATCAGCTGGTCAACAAGGACAGGAAGCCGCTGGAGCTCTTCTGTGAGGTGCTGAAGGAGGAGGGCGTTCCTTATACCGTGTCGGAGCGGTATACGCGCTATATGCCGAAGATCAAGCTGCCTTCCTGACCTTTATGGCGATCTTTAAATCGAAAACGAACACAGCGGCATTGTGTTTGGAATATATATGGACCAAGGGGTGAAGCACATCAAACATAGGAGGTAGACAATGAAAATGAAAAAATGATCTCGGTGATCCTGGCCATGGCTGTGGCCCTCAGCCTATCAGCCTGCAATGTGGTCCTTCCGGATGAAGGGGAAGTCCGGTCCCTGGCCGAGGAAGGCCTGGATCTTCTCTCGGAAGCGTCTTACGCCGGAGATAATGCGCCGGAAGAGCCGGCGGACATCGAAGAAAAGGCACCGGTGGAGATCACGGCAAAGGATATGACCTGGTATCTGTGCGATATGGAAGATACACGCACACTGCCGGTCTATTTTGCGGGGGATTCGGATGTGCCTTATGTATCCTTAGAGGACTGGGCCGAGCTGTATCCCTATCTGCTGAAGAAATATGTCCACCTTGGGAGCGAGGAACTCGCTTATGGACTCAGCTATTCCAAGGAAGGAGAGACCGGCACCCTGACAAGGACGGACGGGGATCCCTATAATATGATCGTCGACTGCGATGCCGATACGATCACCTTCTTTGATTATGATGCGTTCCAGCGTCTTGAAGCAGACCGCGTGCTGATCGACGTGCTGGAAGCAGACAGTGCGCATTCGGAGGAAGAAGAATCCTTATTCCGCCGCACCGGGGCATCCTATGAGCGTTATGGCGATCCGCTGGTACTGGATGCTGGAGCCTACGGGATCGATCTGGTGGCGGATGACAAGGGCGTATATGTCCCGATACAGACCCTCAGTGATTTTCTGCTGTCGCTAAAATATATCAACCTGTTTTATAACGGCGATGCCATCTTCTTTGCGAGCTATGGCGGTCTCGGGGATGGCTTGTCCGGAGAGAGGACACCGTTCGGGGATCTGTTTTATTCAGCAGAAAAGCGCCAGATCAGCAAAGCGATGGGCGGGTTTGGCTACAACGAACTCTGTATGGTCTTCGACTATCTTTATGGCCTGAAAGAGGTCCATGGCATCAAATGCTTTGATGACCTGGCACAGCAGGCCGGGGCAAAAGAGATATTGATGGGGCCGGATCCCAATGCCGCGGATGAAGCACTATACCGCATCATCTTCACGCATCTGGATGACCTGCACAGCACCTTTGGGACAGAGTCCGCCTGGAGCCGTGACGGACTTGGCAAGGAACTGCTCGATCAGATCGGCATCGGACGCAGTTACATCAGCAACATCGAAGGGGGCAGGATTTATGATAATGCCCGGGCGGAAGCCTTCCCGGATGGAGTACCGGCTTACCAGGAGGTAGGAAATACCGCTTATATCACCTTTGATGAATTCCTCCCGATCCCGGAAGGAGTGAATTACTATGAAACGGCTCCTACGGCAGAGGCAAAGGACACCATAGGCATCATGATCTATGCCTATTCCCAGATCATGCGGGAGGGAAGCCCGATAGAGAATGTTGTGCTGGATCTTTCCAACAACGGCGGCGGAGATGCGGATACGGCGGTTTTCGTCATATCCACTTTCCTGGGGGATGGTTATGGGAGCCTGAAGAATACCATGACCGGTGCATTGGCTACCGGGGTATACAACGTGGATGTGAACCTGGACCATCACTTTGATGAGAAAGACCGGGGGCTTACCGGCAAAAAGCATTTCTGCCTGACAACCGCCAGCAGCTTTTCCTGTGGTAATTTCGTGCCCTGCGTGTTTCAGAATTCCGGGAGAGTGACGCTGCTCGGAAGGACCTCCGGCGGCGGAAGCTGCGTTGTGTTGCCGCTGACCACGGCCTATGGTACCTTCTTCCGGATCTCAGGCCCCAGCCGTCTGGCATTTACCAAGAACGGATCCTTCTATGACATAGATCAGGGCGCCGAGCCGGACATCTTCCTGGCATTCCCGGAATCCTTCTATGACCGGGAGGGGCTGACGGAGATGATCAACGATCTGCGATAGATCATATATAAAGCCTTCCCATGCCAAAGAGAGGGACAGCACCCGGAAAGACTGTGCTTTATCCCTGGCGGAATATTGCGCTTTTAAGGGCGGCTTCTCCCTTCAGGCATGGGAGGCTTATTTTTGAGAAAAGGAGCGGATGATCTAAGGTGGAAAAAAACGGTGGAGGTTTATCTGGCGGGAAGGGGAGCTCGCCTCGTCAGGCATGGGATAAATGGAAGCATCGAAGGAAGCAGGGAGGCACGGAATACAGAAGGTACAGACGGAGGCTTTTCCTCCGGAGGTTCCTCCTGTATTTTGTGCTATTCATTTCTTTTTTTTGTCATTCTTGTCCGGAATATCTCAGCATACAGTGAAAATTACAAGGCCCGCCTCAAGCCGCAGATCTGTCGTGCGGTGATCCAGGTGGCGAGGATCATTCCCCAGCTTGAAGAGAGCGAGAAGGCCCTGAGAGATGTCTGTGACCAGATGAACAACAGCTGGGACAGGATCGCGGCCGACGACCTGCTGGATGAAGCGGACTATGATATCCCGGATACCAGGTCGAAGCTGGAGCAGTTTATCGGGGAAACCCTTTCCTGGATGGACAGGGCGACGAAGCTGAAGGTAGGACGTGACGGCAGCGTAGTGGTACTGGACAAGAAGACCATGAGCGTGATCGCCCATCCGGATCAGGCCGTGCTGGGGATACGCCTGATTCCCAATGAGTCTTTGACGAAGGAAAATGTGCTGGACATCAGAGAAATATCATCGGAGACAAGGGCGGAGGATCTGGAAGCCAAATTCAACCTGTTTGAGCTGTATAATCCAAAGGATGAGGATAATTGGCAATTTCCGGATATTGATGAGTATCTGTACCGATCGCTTTATGGCTGCATCATCGAATATGAGGATTATTATATCATCTGCGGGATTTCATTTTATGAAAGGCTTTCTTTCCTTTTCAATGCCTTTTTCGTCACGGTCATCCTCTTTATCCTGATCTGGCTCATTATCCGGTGGATCAGCCTCGTGATGGACAGCCGAAGCGAGACGGTAAAGACGATGAGAAACAAGCTGATCGCTTATTCGCTGATCGTATGCCTGATCTCCTTCGGGGTTTCCGTCTATTTCCAGACCCTGACGAATGTAGCGGATGACCTCAAGACCATGACGCATCATGCGGAAGTGGCCGTGGAAACACTTGAGACCTATGATAAGCAAAGCGAAAAACTGGGGAGCTGGCTTGATTCTTTCTATGAGATCCAGTGCCGCCTGGCCGCGCTGATGATCCAGAAAAGGCAGATGCCTCTTGACCGCGCCGCCATGCAGATGTACGCAAATTATCTTGGCGTGAAATATGTCTTTCTTTTTGACGAAAGCGGAAGCGTGGTCGTCACGAACTCCAATTACGATCATGTCAGGGTGGGAAACGATCCGGGAGATCCGCTGTATGAATTCAGCGTGCTTCTGGAGGGCGCGGACTGCGTGGTGCTTCCTCCGGCAAAGGTGGAACGTTATAACGAATATCTGCAGTATATCGGAGTCAGTATCCGCAATGAGGAGGATCTCTGCAACGGCTTCGTGATGATCGCGGTGGATCCTGCATTGCGGGATGAGCTTCTCAATGCCCTTAAGCTGGAGAAGGTCCTGCAGAACCTGGTGATCGGACTTCCGGACTATGCCGTCGCCGTCGACAAGGAGAAGCTTACGATCTCAGAAACCGCGGGACTGGGCTATGTCGGAGAGAATATAGAGGAGCTTGGCATATCCCAGGAGAATCTTGAGCAGAATTTCAGCGGCTTCATCGAGGTCAATGATATGTCGTATTATGCTGGGGTCAGTGCCTCGGAGGATCAGTATGTGGTACCGGTCATGCGCCGGAGCAGCAACAGCGGGGTGCTTTCCAGTTCACTGATCCTGATGCTGGAGGCGGCATGTATATTGCTTTTGGTCATGATATTGACGCTTTTCCGGTTCCAGAAGGATGTGATCGACGCCGCTCCCTCAGAGGCGTATGGCAGCAATGACGAGGAGATCGAGATCGATGATGACGAAGAAGTCAAAAGCGAGGGGCTTTTCTCCGGCATCCGAAACCGGGTACGGGAAAAGAAAGGCTTCGAGGACCGCTGGAACGTGGACAACCGGGATGGAAGCGGCCTGACTCCGGAGAAGCGCGTAAAGAAGATCGTATACCGGCTTCTGCTGCTTTTCTGCCTGTTTGTCCTTCTGCCTACCCTTTATATCAGCATCAACACCGATACGAATATCGGCAAGCTGAGCAACCTCACCTATGTGATCTCCGGAAAGTGGGAAAAGGGAGTGAATATCTTTGCTTTCACCTCCTGCATATTCCTGCTGTGCGCCATGTATGTGGGCGCGGTATTAGTGGACGCCATCCTTTACCGGATCGCGAGGGCGTCGGACACCCGGGTGGAGACGATATGCCTTCTCGTGAAGAATGCCATCAAATATATCTGTGTGATCATTTTCGTCTACTACGGCCTGTCCCAGTTCGGCGTCAACACACAGACGCTGATCGCATCGGCGGGGATATTGTCTCTTATGGTCAGCCTTGGCGCGAAGGATATGGTCAGTGACATCCTTGCCGGGTTCTTCATCATTTTTGAGAGCGCGTATAAGGTGGGCGACTTTATCGAGGTGGGGAGCTGGAAGGGCACAGTAACGGAGATCGGACTGCGTACGACCAAGGTGAAGCGGGAGACCAATGTCAAGATCTTTAACAATTCATCCATGCGGGATATCGTAAGCTCCGAAGAGATATCCAGGCAAACGATCAAGATAGCGGTTTCCTATGATGCGGATATCCAGGAGATAGGGAGGATCCTGGAAAAGGAGCTTGCCGAAGTCGGTCCGGATAAGATCCCCGGCCTTCGGATGGGACCGAAGTATGAGGGCATCAGCTCCTTTGAGGACAGCAGCATACTGCTCCAGATCGCGATCTATGTGGAAAGCTCCATGAGATTTCCTGCGCTCCGAGCCCTTAACCGTGAGGTGAAGCTGATCTTTGACCGCAATGGGATCGAGATCCCCTTCAACCAGATCGTTGTGCATGAGGCGCAGGGCGGGGCAGAGGATATTCCCGGCGAAGAGACACAGCAAGCCCTTGAGGAAGTCCGGGAAACTACGGAATGACTGCAGGGCAAGGCTTTCTTCACCGGTACGGTTTATGGATCGAGATACCAGACCATGCTACAGAATAGATGAAATGGAGGAAGGATTATGAAAAAATGGATTTCTTTGGTTTTGGCAGGAATTATGGCTCTAAATCTTACCGCCTGTGCGGATTATGTCTCCGGAGGGGGCACGGTTCCCGGCTCCGAAGCAGTATCCGCGGCCACAGAGGCCATACCGGAAACAGAAGCCGCTAAGGAGGCGCAGGCTTTGGCAGGAGCTTAAGCATCCTATACGGAAAAGCAGATTCCGGTCGTGTGGGACAGCTTGGACAATACCGAAACCGTAGGCGTCCGTTTTTATGAGGATCTGCCCAATGTGCCATATATGAGCGTCACGGATTTCTATAACCATTTTTATCTGGTGAATACCAGCCTGAGCGAAGGCATGACCTTCAAACAGGAGGAGAATAAGTATACGGTCACCAATTTCTGTGAGGATGCTGCTGTGTTTGATGTGGATGCCGACACCATCGTCATGGATAATATGGCGCGTTTTATCGTGCTGGCCTGTGATCTTCAATCTGAAAATATCGACGGTCTGAACCCGGACTATCCATACGCAAAGCTCAGCCATGCCTCTGATCCGGAGGAGGCGGCCGCGAAAGTCCTTGCGCTTGCAGATTATCACATCGACCTGAAAGGGGATCAGACGGGAGTTTTTGCACCGCTGCCCACGCTTGCCGATATCTTTGCCGGGCCGAGCTGCTACTATGTCGTATATGCCGGCGAGAAGATCTATGTCAGGGATTTTGTCGGGCTTTATTTCGAATCGGTCATGGACGAAGATCCGGATTACTTTACGGCAGTGAAGGCAGACCGTCCGGAGGATCTGGCACGGTATACCTATGATGAGCTCTGTTTCAATATTGATCTGTGGTATGGCAGGCCTGGACAGGAGCTGATCCATGATGAACTGATGAATAAACCGCTGGATCAGGTACTTACTGAGCAATATCCGGAGATCAGGGAGAAGCTTTTGGCGGGAGACTTTGAGACATTCTATGCCGGTCTTATCCATTTATTCAGTGGGCTTCTGTTTGACGGGGGACATACCGGGATGGGATGCGATGCGCTGATCGATGAGGAATTTGAGCTGTCCACCGGGATCTATAAGGACATGCGGGCAAAGGATTATGGACGTCCCTACAATGAAACGGCTGGGAGGGCTGCGCAGGGAGTGATCCGCGAAGAGACTCGTGAAGCAGTCTATAAGGGAAATACTTATGTGGAACAGGGCGATACGGCGATGATCTCTTTAGAGACGGATTTTATGATCGATGTGGACGGATGGAAGGATTTTTATGCAGGAAAAGGGAAACTCCCTCTGGAGGGGGACACCGTGGGCACGGTTCTTGCCGGCCTTGAACGCGCCTCCCAAAATCCGGAGATCAAGAACATCATCATCGACGACAGCTGCAACGGCGGAGGGAATGATATTGCCATGCTGGCGATTGAGTGGCTGATGACCGGCAAAGGATATATCCGGGACAAGAATGAACTCACAAGCCAGTTTAACATAAAAACAGAGGTCTTTGACCTGAACCATGACGGCCGGATCGATGAGAGCGATGAGAGTCCCTACACCGGTTTCCGCTATGGGATATTGACCAGCCGCGGTTCCTTCTCCTGCGGCAATGCCTTCCCCTGGTTCATGCATGAGCACGGGGCGATGATCCTGGGCGAAAAAAGCGGCGGAGGTGCCTGCGCCATCCGGATTTCAAGTGCCGGAGGCATCGAGATCATCAACTCTTCTGCTTCCAGCTGTACCGTCACCGATGAAGGGGGTACAGTGGATAATGGCTGCCCGGTTGACGTGGAGCTGACCACCGATGGGGAAAATCCTTATGAAAACTTCTATGATCTGAGCATTCTCAGCGAACAGATGAATAAATACTTCGGCGAGCCTTAAGGAAAGGGCAGAAAGACAGCCGGAGGCCATAGCAGCGCCTTAAAAGACCGGAGCACAAACGCTTAGGATTTATCAATTTAACCGCAAGCTGGTAAATCGCCATAGATAGAAAAGGACGGGGAAGAAGATGGATGAACGGATCAAGATCTTCGAGGAAGTCAATCCGATATTCACGACGGCACAATCCTGCCTAAGGACCTTTGCGGGGCTGGGAGACAGAGACTCCATACTGCTGGCCGGGCAATTGGGGTTCAATAATGAAGGGAAGGCAGATGCGGATAATCTTACCCCGGAGATGAAGGAATTTCTTGAGCATAAGGCGGCTCCCGGCTTCAAGGCCATGATTGAAGCACGGTTTCTTTGCTCGAATCAGATCATAAAGGATTTTGGATATAAGCAGGTGCTGGATCTCCCCTGCGGATATACCCCGAGGGGGATCAAGCTTTCGCAGAGTGATGTAAAGTACTACGGATGTGACCTGCCGGTGGTGATCAGGGCTATGATGCCGGCGTTTGAGAGCATAGCAGGCCGAAGCGCAAATATCGAGTATCACGAGGTGGATGCCACGAATTACTCCTCGGTGAAGGAGGCCGTGAAGAATGCCGGCGGGGGAGAGGTGCTGGTCACCACGGAAGGGCTTTTGATGTATCTTACGCAATCCGAGCTGGAGGAGGTTTTTTCCAATATCCGCAGGATACTTGCAGAATATGGCGGCAGGTGGATCACCACGGACAATGAGATCGTGACGACGCAGAACAGGGTGATGATGGCGATCGCCGGGGAGAACATATCCGGCAGCCTTGCATCCCCGCCGACACCGGACAATGATTTCTTCCGGCCTTTAAGGGCAGAGCAGTTTGTGAAGGAAATGGGCTTTGATCTGGAATTCACCCCGGCATCAGAGCATATGCCCGGCGGACTGAGCTCGCTTAAGGGAATGCCGAATGAGCAGGCGGATGCGGTGCTCGGGGCGATCGGGGAAATGAGATTCTGGGTCATGACCGTCCGGAAGGAAGAAGCCCGCAAAGAGGACAGGATAGAAACAAACGGATTTAAGGCGGAAATAATCCGGGATAAGGATGCCTTAAACATCCGTCTTTCGGGACGGCTTGACACCATCACCTCGCCGGATCTTTTGACGGCTTATCGCAAGGCTTCCGAAGAGGGGAGGATAACGGCCATAACGGTGGATATGGAAGAGCTGGATTATGTATCGTCTGCGGGGGTCCGTGTTCTGCTGATCATGCATAAGGAGCTGAAGGGGAATGGTAGCATAAAGCTCACCAATATGAATGCGGCGGTACGGGAAATATTGGATACGATGGGCTTTTCTGAACTATTTGAATGCTGAAGGAGCCGGCTTTTGCATCCGTTCCGTTTTCCGTTCGTGAAGCAATCTTCTGAGGAAATCGGCATGGTTGTGAGACAGGGCATCGATATGGTTCAGCATGCGGCGGATCGCCATAACGGATCCGCCGTTTTTCATCTTGACGTTGTTGATTCCCGAACGAAAGAGATAATCTGTATGATGAATTTGTCCGGCTCTTTAAGTCGTTGTTTAAAAATCCGGATAATCATGTTAAAGTCATAGAAACGATCGCCGGGCTTTTCGTCCTGCAGGATCAGTTTAAGGATATTGGCTATGTGGAAAAGATTTAGGGAAAAATTCATCGGAGACCGGGACTTCTACCGGATGGTGCTCATGGTTGCCGTGCCCATCATGATCCAGAACGGGATCACGAATTTCGTGAGCCTTCTGGACAATATCATGGTGGGACAGGTGGGCACGGAGCAGATGAGCGGCGTCGCCATCGTCAACCAGCTCATCTTCGTTTATTTCCTCTGTATGTTTGGGGGACTTGCCGGAGCCGGGATCTTTACGGCACAGTACTATGGCAAGGGGGATAATGAGGGGATCCGGCATACCTTCCGCTATAAATTCTGGATGGCAGTCTGCCTTACGGCCCTTGCGGTCACGATCTTTTGTTGCTTCGGGAGGGAGCTGATCGGCCTCTACCTGCAGGGGGATGCAGACGGGGGAAGCCCGGCTCTTGCCATGGGCTACGGGCTGGATTACCTGAAGATCACCTTGATGGGGCTTCCTGCCTTTATGATGGTACAGATCTATGCCGGTACGCTCAGGGAATGCGGGGAGACCATGGTGCCCATGAAGGCCGGGATCGTGGCGGTGCTGGTGAATCTCTGCTTTAATTATCTCCTGATCTTCGGGCATTTCGGCTTCCCGAGGATGGGGGTCAGGGGAGCCGCCCTGGCCACGGTGATCTCCCGGATCGTGGAGATGCTCATTGTGGTCATTTTCTCCCATACCCATACGAAGACCCACCCGTATATGAAGGGACTGTACCGCACACTGCGGGTACCCGTTTTACTGGTCCGGAGATTTTTCTTTACGGGCTTTCCGCTGCTGATCAACGAGACGCTCTGGTCGGCGGGGATGGCCATGCTTTCCCAGTGCTATTCCATGCGGGGGCTCAATGTGGTGGCCGGGCAGAATATCGCCAATACCATCAATAATATGTTCAACATCATGTGGGTCGCCATGGGGGATGCGGTGGCCATCATCGTCGGAAGGCTCTTAGGTGCCGGGAAGTTCAGCGAGGCGAGGGATAAGGATAATAAGATCATTGCCTTCACGATATTTTCCGCTCTTCTCATGGGGATCCTCATGTTTTTTACGGCTCCCCTTTTTCCGAGGCTTTACAATACCACCCCCGAGGCAAAGCAGGTGGCGGCGCATTTCCTCATGGCCTTTGCCGTATTCATGCCGCAGATGGGCTTCCTTCATACGACCTACTTTACCCTGCGCTCCGGAGGAAAAACCATTGTCACCTTCATCTTTGACAGTGCCTTTGTTTGGGTAGTCAGCGTGCCCCTGGCCTACTGCCTGTCCCGGTTTACGGATCTTTACGTGATCTGGATCTTTGTGGCGCTGAACGTGGCGGAGTGGAGCAAGTGCCTTTTAGGCTTCATCCTGGTGAAAAAGGGAGTATGGATCAACAATATCGTTTCGTCCTGAGAATGGGGCATGCCTTAATGGATAACATGAAACATCAAGCGAAGGTCATGGGAAGGGAACCGGCAGGCTCTGCCGGGAGGATTTGGATATGGCTTTGATACAGTGCCCGCGCTGCGGGAACAGGGTGGATGACAGGGAGGGGAGGTGCTTCGTCTGCGGGACGGAGCTTTTTAAACCGGTGAACCCTGCGGCGCCAGCCCCCCGTCCGGAGCCGGTAAACCCTGCGGCGCCCAGCCCGCGCCCGGAGTATGTGAACCCTGCGGTGTTTAATCCGGCTCCCGCAGCCCCCGCGCCCGCGAAGAAAAAAAAGACTTCAAAGTGGCCGTTCATCCTCATCTTCGGCATTCTTTTCGTGATCATCGTGACGGTTCTTTTTCTCGACTTCTATAATCAGAGCATCCAAGACGGGGAGGAGGAAGAGGAAGCCGCATGGGATGAGCTTCCGGATGATCCGGAGATGGAGGATTTCTGGGCGGAGGATGATCCGGTCTATACCGGGGAGGGTGCCGTACAGACCTTTATCGGCGAGCCCTTTTACGAGGGGGTGGTCAGGGATGAGGAGGATGCCCTGAAGGCCGTCTTAAGCGTGCTGGATCTTGCGAGGGAGGATTCCTCCATCCATCTGGAGTGCGTAGCCATCCAGCCCATCGAGGACGGCACCACCTATTATGCCTTCCGCCAGATGGCGGGGGATGTATCGGTATACGGGGCCTCGGTCAAGCTCATTGCCGACAGGGAGGGCAAAGCCGTGGGACTGGTCAGCTCCCTGGTTCCAAACCTTGATCCCGATGAGCTGGAAAGCTGGGCCGTGGATGCCATCGGAGCCGAGGCCGTGGTGATGGATGAGTATGAAGGGGAGGGCTTGAAGCTTTACCGGGATGCCACAGAGCAGATCCTCCTTCCCATGGAGGATGGGAGCGACCAGTTTTATTATGCCTGGGCAGTCTACAGCAACAACATCTTTGACGATGTGGATACGGCATATCTTGTCCATTATGTGGATGAAAGTGGGGAATTCCTTTACAGCGTGCCGGTATCCAGGCCGGGGAGCCGGGAAGCCGGGTCCGGAGGCGCGGCCTTTGCCTTTGAATCCATGGAGCCGGATGTCTGGAGCGGGACGGTAAAGTGCCTGGATGGGACGAAGAAGGAGATCGAGATCCCCGTCATGAAGGATCCCCAGACGGGAGAAATGATCCTGGGGGATGTGGAAAGGAAGATCCTCTGCGCCGACCAGGAGGCTTTCATTTATGAGGATACGCTGGATTACTGTACGGCGAAAAAGGGCAGATGGGACGACGAGGCCATGCTGACCTATGCCAATTTCATCAATATCTATGATTTCTATGATACCACCGGCTGGGACGGGCCGGACGGGGAGGGGACGCCCTGCCTCATCCTGGTCAATGCGGTGGAAGAAAACGGGGATCCGGTGGAAAACGCTTACTACAGCGGAAGGATGGAGGGTTTCCAGGTCTTTGAATTCGATACGACCCAGGCCTTCGGCGAGGCCGTGGATGTGATGGCCCATGAATATACCCACTGCTTTACCACCACCGCCATGACCACGAATATCTACAGCAATGATTACGGCGCCATCAATGAAGGAATGAGCGACATCATGGGGAACCTGGCGGCCATAATGACGGATGAGACAGATGAGCCTTATATCATCGGGGAAAAGATCCCGGATATGCTGCTTCGCAACATGGGGGATCCGAACAAGGGAGGGCAGCCGGCCTTTGTATGGGACCGCTACTATCTGCCCAAGGCGGAGATCAGCACAGATAATAATGACAACGGGGGAGTGCATACGAATTCCTCCCTTCTCAATATCCTTTCCTACCGCCTGCATGAAGCCGGGATGCAGCCGGAGGATGAATTCTATTTCTGGATGAATGTGGGCTTTGCCATGACCCCCAGGTCAGATTTCGACCAGATGCTGGACATCCTGCCCTGGGCCATGGAACGGTGCGGGTATCCGGAATACGTGGGCGTCATGAAGGCGGCGCTTGATGAGACGGGACTCAGCGACCGAAGCCTTCCCGGGGTGCCGCCAAAGGACCTCGGGCTTTTGAAGATCGGCCTGGAAAACCGGGATCTTCTGGAGGATGCAGAAGTGCTCTGCGAGATCCTGGGGCTTTCGGAGGAAGGGGATTATGAGACCTATCCGGAGGCAGGTACCGGCCGGATCGCAGCCACCCTGCCGGAGGGGGAATACTTTATTTATCTTGACCTGATCCGGGAGGATTCGGACACGGATGATTACTACTTCCTTCAGGAAAACGAATGGAGGAAGATATCGGAAGAGGAGCTGGATGAGCTTATGGATGATGCGCAGACCGGAGCTTCCCTGAAGATCAGCAAAGGGCAGGTCGTGGAGCTTGATGTTTGAAACCCTTTACGGGCATTCTCCGGATTGAACATGGATGCCTTCCTGCTTTATAATGGGCAGAGGGCACAAAGAAAAACCGTTTGAAAGGAAAGCAGGAAATGAAAAACGAAAAAGACCTGAAGGCACTTTTGGAATCCATCCACAGGAGGGGCTATCCCGCCTATAAGGATACCAGGGGCTCCTATCATTTCGGGGGATATATCCTCCATATCGACCATGTGCAGGGGGATCCCTTTGCCTCACCCTCCCACCTGACCATCGAGGTGCCTGGAGAAAAGGCCGGCTTTCCTTCGGAATACTTAAGCCCGAAGCACCGCCGCATTGCCCTGGAGGATTTTCTCACCAGGCGCTTCCATGGTGTTTCCAGGAAGTTCGACCATCAGGCGAAGGGCTCCGGCAAGAGCGGGAGTATTTCGGTGGTGAGCCCGGGACAGGAGATCCTGGAGAGGACGGCCTGCCTGGTGGATCCGAAAAATGGCACGGTATATTACCGCTTTGAGGTGGGCTTCCCCGCCAATGGCCGAAGCATCAATGCCTATGAGCTGATCCGGATACTCTATGATTTCCTGCCGGTATGCGTAAAGCAGGGGCTGGTATATGGAAACGGAATGGCCGAGGAGCTGAAAAAAGCGGTGGAGCTTTCGGACGACCAGGCGGCGATCCGGGAGCAGATCCGGGAGCTGGGGCTTTCGGCCTTCGTGGCGGAGGGCGCCATACTTCCCAGGAAAAGCGGGGTATCTGAGCTTCCCATGAAGGAGGCCAGGGTCTTTGCTTCCCCGGAATCCCTGAAGGTCACCCTCACCCTTCCCCATAGGGGGCAGCTTCAGGGCATGGGGATCCCCAATGGAGTGACCCTTATCGTAGGAGGAGGCTATCACGGCAAGTCCACCCTCTTAAAGGCACTGGAGCTTGGGGTCTATAACCATGTGGCGGGAGACGGGAGGGAATACGTGATCACGGATCCCACGGCGGTGAAGATCCGCTCGGAGGACGGGCGGTCTGTCCATGGCACGGATATCTCCCTGTTCATCAATGACCTGCCGGACAAACGGGATACGAAGAGCTTTCATACCGAGGATGCCAGCGGTTCCACCTCACAGGCCGCCAATGTATCGGAGGCCATCGAATGCGGAAGCCGGGTGCTTCTTATCGACGAGGATACCTGTGCCACGAATTTTATGATCCGGGATGAGCTGATGCAGAAGGTCATCGCGAAGGAAAAAGAGCCCATCACGCCATACCTGGACCGGATCGGCGCCCTGAAGGATGCCGGGATCTCCACGATCCTGGTGGCGGGAAGCTTCGGTGCTTATTTCCATGTGGCCGATACCATCATCCAGATGGACCATTATGAGCCGGTGGATATCACGCAGAAGGCCAAGGAAGCGGCCCGGGATTATCCTCTGCCGCCAAAGAGCACAAAGCCTTTTTCCCTTCCCCGGATGGAGCGGAAGATACAGCCCGTGAAGGGATGGGATCTCAATGGTCGGATCAAGACGAAGACCATGGGAAGGGACGGCTTCCTCATTGAGAGGGAGAATGTGGAGCTGAGATATCTGGAGCAGATCGTGGAGTCCGGACAGGTGAGCGCCCTTTCCAAGATCCTGCTCTATGGATTGAGGCATATGGCGGACGGGAAGCACTCCCCGGGAGAGATCACCGGGGACATGGCTCGTATCCTGGAAAAGGAGGGGCTCGATGCCCTCTATGAGCATTCCTATACCGCCATGGGCCTGACCATGGTCCGTCCCCAGGAGATCGCGGCCTGCCTGCATCGCTGCAGGTTTCTGTAGGAAAAGCCTATGCGAAGCGAAAGAAAGAAGATCGATCTTTTCCTTTGGATCTCCTTATCCTGCACAGGGCTTTTCTTCCTGCTCCTTCTGGCCACGGGGGGAAGGGCTGCCCAGTGGCTTGCGATGGAGAATAATTTCGATTTTTCCTTTACCGACCATTTCCGCCATATCGCCTTTGCCTCAGACCGGACACAGTTTTACTTCAATACCTACGATGCCACATTCCCGGCCTTTGCCTATCTTTTGTATTACCTGCTGGTGCGCATCGATCCCCCTGAGGCTCCCTGGGATGTGAATGGATGGCGGGATGCCAGGGACTACAATTACAACATGCTGGCCTATATCATCCTGACCCTCCTTCTGGTGGTCTTTTTCCAGTATCTGCTCACGAAGATGCTTGAAAATGCCGGGGCGGGCAAGGCAGCCCTCCTTACCGCGGCCCTGATGCTTTCGGCACCCTTCATGGCAGGAGCCATCGAGAGAGGCAACATTTCCTTCCTGACGGCGGTCATGGTCCTTGCCGCCCTGTACTGGAAGGATTCGGAAAGCCCGGTGAAGCGGGAGACTGCCCTGATCCTGATCGCCATGGCAGCGGGGCTCAAGCTGTATCCGGCCATTGTAGGGATGGTCTATGTGAAGGAAAGGCGCTGGAAGGAAACGGTGAGGCTTGTGATCTACGGCCTTGTCGTATTCCTCGTTCCCTTCTTTTTCGTGGGAGGGATCCCGGCCCTGATCCGCTATCTTAAGGTGCTTTTCTTTTTTGAGAACCAGGGCTACTGCAGCTGGACCAATATCCGCAATTTCCTTCTTTCCATCTCAAAGGTTCTGGGGCAGTATGAACATTCCGCATATTTCGTCAAGTACTTTAAGATCGCAGAGAATCTGTATATGCTCCTTTGCATCCTCACGCTTTTTATCGCAAAGGAGAAATGGAAGCAGGGGCTTTATACGGCAGGGATCATGGCGCTTTACGTGCCCTACAGCTACCGCTATGTGTCGGTCTATATGGTGATCCCCCTGATCCTTTATTTCAGGGAAAAGGAAGAAGACCAGGGGCTTTGGGAATGCATCCTTTTTGCCCTGATCTTTACGGTGCCCTTCTATGGGTATTTTACGGGCTGGGGGGCAGATCTTTTCATCTTTGCCCCGATCTATCTTTTGATGGGCCTTTCCCTCCTGCGGGAGTGGGCGGCTTTTTTCAGGGGACGCCGGCATATGGGCCCTGCATAAGCACACTGCCTTCGATGCCGGTCTATAATGTGATGGGCTGTCCGCTGAATCGCAGCTTCCGGAGGGGCAGAAAGCGGCCGCCCTCTGATACTTGCAGGGAGGGCGGGAATCATGTATGATGGGGATAGCAAGGATGCTGTTTATGTGGAAAAGGATATGGGTTTCCCAATATGATTCTTTCAGATCATCAGGACGAGCTCCGCTTTTGGCGGGAAATTTCTAAGAAACAGGCAGGAATCCGGGAGTTGAAAAAGACTCTGGCTGAGATCCTGCCCAATTTTCATGTCTGCGGAGTGGAAGCCGAGCTTCTGGGGGACGTGGCCGGCACGGCGAAGGAAAAGGAGCTGCTCCTTTACCAGAAGGCAGAGGCCATGCCCCATGGAGAGCCCCTGAAATTCACCTATGAGCCGGATCCGGACCACAGCATCGTGATCTACGTCTATGCGGACAGGATGGATTTTACGGAAACGGAGAAGGAATCCCTGGAAATGCTGGCCGCAGGCTGCCGGTTCGTGCTGGAGGAGTCTCTTTTTTGCACCGGGGCGGGCTCGGAATCCTTAAGCCAGGCGGTTACCGGCCTGCCCAATACGGACGGCTTCCTGGCCAGGGTGGCCGCCCTCAGGGAAGAAGGGGCGGATTTTTCGGAATACAGTGCGATCTGCTTCAACCTGAAGGGCTTCGGGGAAGTGAACCGGCGCTTCGGAAGGAAAAAGGGCAACGAGGTCATGAAGCTGTATGCCGGGATCCTTCAGGGGATCGTGCGGGGGGATGAGGCCCTGGGTCATTTGGGCTGGGATTATTTCACCGTGTTGATCCGGAAAAGCCGGCAGAAGCGCTTCCTCCATCACATCCGGAATATGGAGGTACGCTTTGATGCAGACGGCATAGAGGAGAAAGTACGTATTTCCGCTACCGTGGGGATCTGGGAGATCGAGGACGGGCTGAAGGATCTGGAGGATGTGGTATCCAAGCCCTATACGGCTCTGAACCAGGCCAGGAATATCCTGCATGCAGGCGTCGCCTATGCCTCGGATGACATGATCCGGCTTATCCGCCAGCGGGAGTCGGTGATCAAGTATTATAAGGAAGCCCTTGAGAATGAGGAATTCCAGGTATATTACCAGCCAAAGGTGGATTCCAGGACAGGCCTTTTGGTCGGGGCAGAGGGGCTGGTACGGTGGTTCAGGGACGGAGAGATGATCTCTCCCGGGGTATTCATTCCTTCCCTGGAGGAGGATGGGAGGATCCTGGATCTGGATTATTATGTGCTCCGCCATGCCTGCCGGGATATCCGGGAGTGGGTGGAGAAGGGGTATGACCCGGTCACGGTATCCGTAAATTTCTCCAGGAAAGACCTGAAGGATCCCAGGCTTGCCGAAAACATCAACCAGATCATTGAGGAATCCGGGATTGACAAGAGCCTGATCCAGGTAGAGCTTACGGAGACGGTAGATGTGGAGGAGCATGGTGAGCTTTCCGGCTTCATCGAAAAGCTGTATCGGATGAATATTATGACGGCGATCGATGACTTCGGCTCCGGTTATTCTTCCCTGGCTACCCTCCGGGAATTCAGGGTCCATACCTTAAAGATCGACCGGTCCTTTGTCAATGACGATGATTTTTCCTGGAAGGACGAGATCATCCTGCGGGATATCATCCATATGGCCGGGGAGCTTGGGATGGAGATCCTCTGCGAGGGGGTGGAGCGGGTAGACCAGCTGGCGCTCCTAAACAGCGTGGGCTGCTATGTGATCCAGGGCTTTTATTATGACCGGCCGCTCCCCAGAAATGAGTTTGAGAAGCGGCTCATAGCCAAAAATTACAGCTGACCGAAAGCGGCGGTGCCAATCATGCGTGTGATCAATTCCATGGAAAAATCCAATGCCCAGATGCTGAAGGAATCCAAGGTACAGAGTACGTTTGATTCCTGGCTGGAATTCTTCATCATAGACCATGAGATCAATACCGAGGATGTGATCTTCGAGGGGGTGGTGGACGGAGAGATGGTACGTATCACCTACCGGCAGTTTTTCAATGCCGCGGCGCCCTATCCCTACATCCTGGAGCGGATCCGGAATGACCTTTCCGTAGCTGCCTATACGGGGATGCCGGTCCAGGTGGCGGCAGCGAAGATATGTGATGAGGAGCTGATACAGACCGGGCATTTTTCGGAGAAGAAAAAACGCGGGCCTTCCCATTTCTGGGAGGAATGAAAGACCCGCGGACGGTTGTTACACCGGATGCAAAAGTGATATAATAGGGAATGTGAGTTAATAAAATGGGAGATGACGGAGGACGGGCTATGGAACCAGGATCGGCCAATAATCATGAAGAAAAAGAGCTCCAGCTGCTGGAATTCAAGCTGGGGGAATACCGCTACGGGATCAATGTAGCCAAGGTGAAGGAGATCATCACCTATCAGCCGACGACTCCGGTGCCGCTGTCCCATCCCGGGGTAGAGGGGATCTTTATGCCGAGGGATGAGATGCTTACCGCCATCGACTTGAAGGTATGCCTGGGGATCGGCCAGTCTGAGCCGACAGGCTCTTATATCCTGACCAATTTCAATAAGCTGCACATTGCTTTTCACGTGGATTCCATCGTGGGGATCCATGACGTGACCTGGGCAGACATCATGAAGCCGGGAGCCGCCACGGGCACCGGGGAGGACAGCGTCACCATCGGCGTCATCAAGTATGAGGGAAGGCTGATCAACCTGCTGGATTTTGAAAAGATCGTGGGCGTCATCTCTCCCAGCACCACATTGGACATGGATCAGCTGGAAAGCCTGGGTCCCAGGAGCCGGAATGACATCCCCATCATCCTGGCCGAGGACTCCCAGCTTTTGAACCGGCTTATCGTGGAGTCGCTAGAGTCTGCCGGATATGACAATATACGTCATTTTGAAAACGGGAAGGATGCCTATGATTTCATTCTCAAGTGCGCGGATGAGGGCATGCTGGCCCATAGGGTGGGCTGCATCATCACCGACATCGAGATGCCGGTCATGGACGGCCATACCTTCACGAAGCTGGTAAAGTCAAATGGTAAGACCAGTCATATCCCGCTGATCATCTTCTCCTCCCTGGTGAATGATGAAATGAGGAAAAAAGGGGAAAAGCTTGGGGCAGACAGGCAGGTGTCGAAGCCGGAGATCGGCAGCCTGGTATCGATCATCGATGAGCTGGTGGGATACGAAGAATAGATCAGGTCAGTTTTTCAATCTCATAGGAAATGTCATAATAGCGGCTGGCGTTGACGTCAGCCCAGTTTTTTATGATCCGGTCCGTGACGGTCTCGATATTGAGGGGGGAGAGCCTGAGGAGGATCACCAGGAACTGGTTCTTGCCGCTCTGGGCGATCACGTCGCTCTGCCTTAAGGAAGCACCCAATGCAAACTGGAACTGCTCCATGGCATCCTTCAGGGGCAGGGAGGGGCTGTGGTCATGCCCTTCCTCATTAAGGAAGCCGGATTCGTCCAGGGAGAAAAGCAGCAGCCAGGCTTCATTCTGATAGTTGGCATGGATCCGCACCAGGAAACGGTAAACCAGCTGGAACTGCTCGAAGGAAAGGCAGAAGGCTCCTCTGGGCTGGTTCCTTTCTCCCAGGATCTGCATCAGGTTGGTGAGGACGCTGGAGTAGGATTCCTTCTGCTCGGCCTCTTTTTCGGAATCCCGGCAGACGGCATATCCGTGCTTGCCGTTCTGCTTCACGCTGCGGAGAGCCTTGTCGGCCTTCTGGAAAAGATCCTGGAAGGCGGTCCCTTCCTCCGGCGTAAATACGCAGCCAATGGAGGCGCCCAGCGGGATGGAGATATCCTCCCCCAGGAGCTCTGCTGCGGAGGAGAGAAGGTTTTCATTGATATAGGAGGCCTTTTCCGCAATGACCGTTTCATCGGTGATGTTCTGGCAGAAAGCAATGAATTCGTCCCCGCCCACACGGCCGGACAGGTCGTTCTGGCGGATGGCGGAACAGAGGATCTCCGCGAAGCGGATCAGGATCTCGTCGCCCTTGTCATGCCCATAGATATCATTTACCGGCTTGAAGCAGTCCAGGTCGATCATCATGAGGGCGCCGGGGGTTCTCCCCAGCATGGTCTGAAGCTCAGCCTGGAAGGAGGCTTTGTTTAAGAGGCCCGTCATGGGGTCGGTCACGGCCGCATGAGTGAGCCCCTCGATCGTCTCCCTGGTCTTGATGATGTTGCTCACCCGTTTCAGCAGCACGTCGGCGCGGAAGGGCTTGCGGATGAATTCTTCAGCACCGGACTCAAAGGCCTTTGCCTCCACATGGTCATCATTGTCTGCGGTCATGAACATGACCGGGATGGTCTCATGGAATTCCTTCTGCAGGCTTTCTAAAAGCTCATAGCCGTTCATCCCCGGCATCCTCAGGTCGGAAACGATCATGTCCGGACGCTCCTGCCTGTACAGCGTAAGAGCCTCCTGCCCGGAAAGGGCGCAGATGGTCTGATACTGGGAAGACAGGATATGCTCCGTCATCATCAGGGATATCTTTTCATCATCTACGATCAGAATCTTAACCATATCGTAAAGATAGCATAAAAATCACGGTTTTACAAATCCCCGGACCCTGGTATATACTATCCTTGTTCCTTAAAAGCTGGCGCATCCGGGGGTGCTTAAAGGACTCCGGAGGGCTTTGGGGAGGATGGGAATACTCACGATTGAAAACCTTAGAGAATACGGGGCTGACGTAGACGAGGCTTTGGCAAGGTGCATGGGTAATGAGGCCTTTTATCTCAAAATGGTAGCCATGGGGATAGCGGACGAGCGGTTCGGATCCCTGAAGAAGGCGCTGGAGGAAAAGGATCTGGACGAGGCCTTTGAACAGGCACATGCCCTGAAGGGCGTGGTGGGAAATCTGGCCCTGACCCCCATCGCGGGTCCCATTGGAGAAATGACCGCGCTTTTGAGAAAGCGGGAGGATGCAGATTATCTGCCGATTTATGAGAGAATGAAGGAGACCAGGGATGCCCTGGCAAGGCTTGGGGAGGACGGAGAAAGGACCGATGGGAGAGAATAATACAGCAGAAAAGCAGAAGGGAAGGGGCATCACCGCCCTCATGGCCTGGGCTCTTTCCTTTGGATGCATGATCGGGTGGGGAGCCTTCGTCATGCCCGGCACCACATTCCTTCCGGGGGCCGGTCCGGTGGGCTCCGGGATTGCGATCCTGGGGGGGATGGCATTTGCCATGCTGATCGCGGCCAATTACTATTTCATGATGAACCGGCAGTCCGAGGCAGGGGGAGCCATCGCCTATGCGGATGAGGCTCTTGGCGCAGACCAGTCTTTTCTTTGTGCCTGGTATCTGCTTCTGGCCTATCTTTCCGTGGTGCCGCTCAATACATCGGCCCTGTCCTTCATCGCCAGGAGGCTGATCTATGACAATGCCATCTTTTCCCTGATGCTTGCCATCGTCATCTTAGGGCTCTGCGTGGTGTTCTGTCTCGTGAAGCCCAGGCTTGCCGGGATACTGCAGAGCATCCTCGTGCTCCTGCTCTTTGTGGGGGTGCTTATTTTCTTCGGTATGGCCATCTTTGAGCCGAAGGTCATGGAGGGCCATATGGAGCCCGGCTTTTATCCGGAGGGGAGCCGCCTGACCCAGACCCTGATGGTGACGGCCATCATGCCCTGGGCTTATATCGGTTTTGACACCCTGTCCCATATGGCCGACCTGTTTGAATTTGACATGAAAAAGACCTTCCGCATCATGGCCAGGTCCATCGGAGCGGCGGCCGTGACCTATCTCATCCTGACCGTGATCCCGGCGGCGGTGATGTCCGGGGAATATGGCAGCTGGGTCACATATCTTGAGGAAATGGGAGATTTTACCGGGATCCGGACCATTCCGGCTTTTTATTCTGCGGAGATCTTATTTGGAAGGACCGGGGTCGCGATCCTGATCTTTGCGGCGGTATCGGCCATCCTGTCCTGCCTCATCGGCTTCTGCATGGCTTCCGGGAGGCTGCTGTCTGCCATGGCCGAGAAGGATTTCCTTCCGGCGGTATTTAAGAAACGCAGGGCGAGCGCCATCTTCATCATGAGCCTTACGGTCATCCTGCTGGTGTCCGGGGAGGCCGTCTCGGAGCAGCTGGTGGATCTTTGCGCCATCGGGGCTTCGGTAGGATTTTTCTATACCTCTGTGGCCGTATTCAAAAAGGCCAGGGAAGAGAAAAACAAAAGATACATGGGGACGGGAGCCCTGGGGATGCTTTTTTCTGCCGTTTTCGGCCTGTATGAGTTCTATTTCATGCTGCTGAATGCTTATGTAGGGGGATTGAACTCCTTCCTCCTGTTGGTGTTCGTATTCCTTTATACCGTCTCAGCCCTGATCCTGATCTACCATTCTTCCGTGAGGCGGGAGGACAGGCTCAACCAGAAGAGGCTCGAGGCGGAAGAAAAGATCCGGGAAGAGGGACGCTTTATCTACAGCATGGCACATGACCTGCGCACGCCGATGAATGCCGTCATGGGCTTCTCGGATCTGGCTCTTTCCAGTGGAGATGACCCGGAGAAGATAAGGGATCATCTGGAAAAGATCAAGGATTCGGCAGGGCAGCTCCTGTCGCTCATCAATGATATCCTGGAAATGGGCCGTATGGACAGCGGGGATATCCAGCTCAATGAGGAGGCTCATGACCTGCGGGATGTGGTGGACGAGGCCTGTGCCATGGCAGAGAGCCGGGCAGAGGAAAAGAAGCTGCGTTTTACCGTGGATACCAGCCGCGTGGAGTCGGGGATCGTCTTCCTTGACCGGGAAAAGATCCTCCGGATCCTGCTGGACCTCATAAGCAATGCCATCAAATTTACCCCGGAGGGAGGCAGGGTGGAGGTAACCCTGGCACAGGAGGGGAAGAGCCAAAAGCCGGATTACGGAAGGTATGTGCTGCATGTGAAGGATACCGGAAAAGGCATGACGAAGGACTTTGCAGAGGGCATGTTTGATGTCTTTGAAATGGAGAGGGCATCCGGCACAGGCCTCATGCATGTCAGCGGCCTGGGGGTGGCGGTGGCCAGAAACCTGGTAGATATGATGGAAGGCACCATCACCGTGGATACCGCTCCCGGGGAAGGGAGCGATTTCGAGGTCGTGCTGGAGCTGAAGATCCAGGAGGACGCCGGATCGGGGGCGGCGCTTCACCGCCACGATCCTGCGGCCGCATCCTTAAGCTTTAAGGGCAGGCGGGTGCTGATCGCGGACGACAATCTCGTCAGCCGGGAGATCGCAAGAGAGATCCTTGTGGAGCATGGGTTTAAGGTAGAGGAAGCAGAAAACGGCAGGCAGGCCCTGGAAAAGGTATCGGGCTCCGAGCCGGGATATTTCGACCTGGTGCTGATGGATGTGAGAATGCCGGTCATGGGCGGATATGAAGCTACGGCCGCGATCCGGCTATTGGAAGATCCTGTCCTTTCCAATGTCCCCGTGGTGGCCTTGACGGCCAATGCCTTCGAGGAGGATGTGAGGGCGGCAAAGAGCGCAGGGATGGACGGGCATATTGCAAAGCCGGTCGACATCCCGCTGATGATGGAGACACTGAATAAGGTTTTTGCCGAAGGGAAATCGAAATAAATGAGCACGAAAGAAAACAAAATGGGCGTCATGCGCGTCAAGAAGCTGATCATCTCCATGTCCCTGCCGATGATGATCTCCATGCTGGTGCAGGCTCTGTACAACGTGGTAGACAGCATATTCGTGGCAAGGATCAGTGAAAATGCCCTGACGGCAGTGACGCTGGCCTTTCCCATGCAGAATTTCATGTTTTCCATCGGCGCAGGCACCGGCGTGGGCGTCAATGCCATGCTTTCCAGGGCCTTGGGAGAGAAGAAGTTCGATGAATCCGACCTGGCGGCGAACAACGGCCTCTTCCTGACCTTCATCAGCGCCTTTGTGTTCATGTTCATCGGCCTGTTCCTTTCCGGCCCCTTCATCGCGACGCAGACGGGCAATCCGGAGATCATCGCCTATGGAAAGCAGTATCTGGGGATCATCTGCGTTTTCTCCTATGGCCTTTATTTCCAGATGATGTTTGAGCGGCTGCTGCAGTCCACGGGGCTTACCCTATACAGCATGGTCTCCCAGATCGTGGGTGCCGTGACGAACATCATCCTGGATCCCATCATGATCTTCGGGCTTTTCGGCCTGCCTGCCCTGGGGGTAAGGGGCGCTGCCCTTGCCACGGTCATCGGGCAGAGCGTGGCGGCCACATTGGGGCTTATGATGAATCTCAGGGTAAATAAGGAGATCCGCTTTTCCCTGAAGAAGGTGCTCTCCCTGAATGGGGAGATGGTGCGGAAGATCTATGCGGTGGGGGTTCCCTCCATCCTCATGATGTCCATCGGCTCCATCATGACCTATTGCATGAATAAGATCCTGATCGCCTTCTCCAACACGGCAACGGCTGTATTTGGGGTATATTTCAAGCTGCAGAGCTTTTTCTTCCTGCCGGTCTTCGGCCTGAATAACGGCCTGATCCCGGTGCTTGCGTATAATTATGGGGCCAGGAGAAAGGACAGGGTGATCGAGGCGCTGAAATTCTCCGTTACCCTGGCCCTTGTGATCATGGCGGCCGGCACTCTGGTGATGAACCTGTTTCCGAAGGAGCTTTTGGGACTGTTTAATGCTTCCCAGGACATGATGGGGATCGGCGTGCCGGCGCTCCGGATCATCTCGCTTCATTTTCCTGTGGCGGCAGCGGCCATCATCATAGGATCCACCTTCCAGGCTTTTGCCCAGAGCATCTATTCCCTGATCACCTCCATAGCCAGACAGCTTGTGGCGCTGATCCCGGCGGCCTGGCTTCTGTCGCTTACCGGAAATGTGAATAACGTATGGTGGGCCTTCATGATCTCAGAGGTCGTCTCCCTTACCATGACGCTAGTATTCTTCCGGAAGCTTTACCGTGAAAAGATTGAAGACCTCTAAATAAAAGGCGCTTATAGAAAGGAGAAACGAAATGAAAAAGAAAACTTTGCTGCTCATGGGCGTTGTCGTGCTTTCCTTGGGGCTTGGCGGCTGTACCGGAAAGGATCTGGAGAAGCTGCCGGAGCTTACCGAGGAGGTGATCTCCCAGATTCCTGAGGAGTCGGTGGATGAGGTAATGGATGAGGTCTTTGAGGAGGCGGAAAAGATCCTGGCCGGGGAAGAGCAGAAGGAGGATAAAGAGGAAGACCGGGATGAGGACGAAGAGGGCATGGAAGTCCGGATCCAAAAGCATGCCTATGATTCGGATTATGAATATATGGACGGCTCCTGCGAGGTCGTAGAGGTTGTGGATGAGGACCATCCGGAGCTGAAGAAGGCCGTAGATCAATGGTTTGAAGGCTATGTCCAAAAATTTGATGAAGAGTGCGCCCTTCATAAGAAGGAGGCCGTAGAAGACAATGCAGAGCTTGAAGGGGATGATTACAGGATGTATCACAGCCTGGATTATTCCGTGGAGGTGACAAGGGCGGACGAGGGGATGCTGAGCCTTTGCTTTTCGGAATACCTGTATGGCGGCGGCGCCCATGGGATGACTACGGTATATGGGGTGAACTTTGATGCCACTACCGGCGAGATCATCCAGGGAGAAAGCCTGCCGGCCAGCGTGGCGGATGCGGTAAAGCAGAGCGTGGTCCGGGATCTGGAGGAATCCACGGAGGAAGTGAAGGAGATGCTCTTTCCGGGATATATGGATACGGTGGAGGCGCACTTTGCCCAGGGGCTTAAGGGAGTGGACTTCTGGTTTGATTACCGCGGCCTCGTGACCTGCTTCCAGCAGTATGACATAGCCCCCTATGCCGCCGGGATCATCCGGTTTACCGTGCCCTACGGCGATCTTTCGGGTTTCCCGGAGAAATGGATCCCGGACGGGAAATTCTACTTTGCCGGCTTGTCCGAATCCGGGTTTTCGGATCACTTTGATACGGATGGCGACGGCAGGGAGGAAGAAGTCTACCTTACGAGCAAGACAGATGAGGACGGCTATTATTCGGAATATACCCTTCATGTAGGGGAAGGCACCATCACCTTGGAGGAGCCGGGATTTTATTGTGAACCCTACTTCATCCACAGCAGCAAGGGGAATTTCTTCCTCTTTAACGAAAGCTTTG
Organism: Lachnospiraceae bacterium; assembly: GCA_024693135.1. Taxonomy (GTDB): domain Bacteria; phylum Bacillota; class Clostridia; order Lachnospirales; family Lachnospiraceae; genus NK4A144. The sequence goes on from JAILLN010000023.1 coordinate 110,383, forward strand.
AAAGCGACTGGCATACGCTTTACCTCTATGATTCCAGCCTGAAGAAGGTGGGCGAGGTGGATGCCTCGGTGGGAAAGATCATGGATGGAAAAATGAAGCTTTATATCCGGCATGATGCTTTCGGCACCTGGCAGGTGGTGAAGCCCTGCGCCTATGATGCGGACGGCTTCCATTTCCTGGAGGAGATCGACCGGATCGATAATGACCCGAGGACAAAGGAGCAGGCGACAGGCATCACCTTAAAGAAGGACATGAAGTACAGCACGGATCCTGACGGGGAGGAAAACGAGCTCCTGGAGAAGGGGAGCGTGATCTATCCCATTGCCGATACCGGCTCACAGATCACCTTTGTGACGGAGGACCGGAAGGAAGGCTATTTCCGGTATGAGAAGGAAGAGGACGGAGCCGGCCGGATCGTGGACGGCGTCCCCGAATTCGACCTCTTTGACAACATGCCTTATGCAAGCTGAGAAAAACGGAAGGGAGTACATTCCGGGGAAGACAGGAGGGGATAAGAAGCGATGAAAAATGGGTCAAAGAGGCTCTGGGCGCTGCTTATGATACCGGCTGTGTTAGCCTGTACGGTTTCCTTTGCTGGCTGCGGAGCGAAAGAAGAATATGACGATTATGCGGAATATGACGATTATGAGGACTACGACGATTACGAAGACTATGGAGACGAGGATCCCGGCGATGAAGAAGAGGAGATAGCCGCAGAGGGAAATGATGCTTCCGGATACGAGGAAGAAAATCCGGTGGAGAAGATGAAAAACCGTCCTGCGGACTATGACACCGAAAACGAGACGGGTGAACTGGGGGCGCTGAATTATGCCCCTGTGGAGGTTACGGTCGAGGATTATTGCGACGATTATGCCATTGCCTATGCGGAAGAGAAAAACTGCCGGGATCATCTGCTCTGGCTTGCGGACTATGCGGTAAACAGCGTAGAGCCCCAGGCCGTAAATAAGCTCCTGAAGATCCCGGCCCTGGCGGAGGCGGCCAGGCTGGGGGAGATCAGCAGGTATATTTCCGTCTATGTCACCAACAATGACGTCAACCAGTTCGGAGCCATGGAGGAGACCTGCTATCTGGGAAAGGACGGGCATGGGATCGAGGAATGGGACTCCCCCCATGTACTATCTTGGCCATAAGATCCTGATCAACCTCAACAGCTTCGGGCCGGGGAGCGTGGATGACCCCGAGCGGCTCCGGTTTCTGGAATCTTCCATGATCCATGAGCTGATGCATGCCTTCATGGCAGATTATCTCATGAATATGTCCCTGGGGACCGGAAGGGACGGAGCCAGGGTATTAGAGCGGGATGCGGACGGGAAGCCCCGGGAAGGAGAGGACGGGCGGCCTGTGCTTGTGGATGAGATCCCGGGATGGCTCCAGGAGGGGCTTGCCATGACGGTGGAGGATGGATACAATACGCGCCGCGAGGAGCTCAGGGATTTCTTTGGCGTCGACCATTACGATGAGGAATATCTTACGATCCTGTCTACGCCCGAAAGCGCGACGGAGGCGCTGAATCCGGAATATGAGGATGGGGAGATCGTCAACATGGCGCAGGTGACCATTGAGGAAAATACCTATAATATGGGATATGTCGCGACTCTTGCCCTGTGCTCCTTTGCCGGAGAGAAGCTGGGCTACAAGGTATTTGACGAGAACGGAATGCTCAACAGCGAGGCGCTTTTTTACGGCCTGAATGATATCCTGGTGCGGATTCATGAAGGGAACTCCCTTGACCGGGTCATCGCGGATATTTCCAGGGATCCTTCGACAGGAGAGCCTGCTTATGCCGATACGACAGACTTTGAGAAAAAGTGCTTTGGAAGCGCAAAAGATCCGGGGCTTATCTTCCTGCAAAAGATGCTCTTTGATTATGAGGCGCGGAGCCAGAAGGATCCGGAGCAATACATTCCCTGCGGAAGCGTTCTTCCGGGATACGTGAACGGGGCACAGTACTGCATGGACGGCTTTTATCACGAGCCTGCGCGGGTATACGAGGTGGCAAATACGGAGGAAGGAAATCCGGAGGGGGATTATTTCTCCATTTCCACGATCCGCATGTCGAAGGTGGCTCTTACCGGGGGAAGGAGGACTTCCTATGATCCTTACGGCGATCCGCTGACGGGGGCTGAGGAGGACGAGAGGGACAGCTGCTATATCGGCGAGGAAAAGAGGTATGTGGATACCTCACTGGAGGATGATTAGGGCAAAAATGAAAACGGTTCTTTGCTACGGGGATTCGAATACATACGGCTATATGCCGGGATCCGGAATGAGGTATCCGAAAGAGGTGAGATGGCCGGGCCGGCTCCAGTTGCTTCTTGGAGAGGATTATGCCGTGGTGGAGGAGGGCTGCAATGGGAGGACCACAGTCTTTGATGATCCCATAGACGGCTGGAAGAATGGACTTGGATATCTGAAGCCGTGCCTGCATTCGCATAAACCCATGGATATCGTGATCCTGGCTCTTGGGAGCAATGACCTGAAGGAGGTCTTTCATGCGTCTCCAAAGGACATTGCAAACGGAGCGGAGACTTTGGTGGAAACCATTCAGGCGTTTACGGAAGAAGACCAGGGCTTTGCGCCGAGGATCATTCTCGTATCGCCGCCAAAGATCGGAGAGGGGATCCGGTCATCGGACTTTTATGGGAGATTTACGGAGAGTGCCATAGAAAGATCGAAGGAGCTGGCGCGGTTTTTTAAGGAGGCGGCAGACAGGAGGAATTGCATCTTCTTTGATGCGGCTGCCTTTGTGAAGCCGTCTGAGGAGGATTCGCTTCATCTCACCGCGGAAGGCCACAGGATCATGGCGGACAAAATCGCCGAACGGATCAGGGGATTGTACGCTTAGTTGTAGGTATGCGCTGGGGTCGCCGGAAAAATGATATCTGCCGGCGCTCGGTCGGATCTCTGCTCGACCATCGTCCCGATTGTAATGTGTTCGCTTCGGGTCGCCCTCCACACAACATTTCCTTGTCACGGCCTTCGTAACGAATAAAAGAAGCATAGAACGTGAGGGGATATTATATGTTTGAAACAGCCTTCGCTGGCTGCCATTTATTTTGCGAAGGGTGAGCCGCCAAGGGCCTTGGTGTTTCCTAAGGAGCCTCTTACCGCGAACACGCGGAGATTGCCGCCTGCGTAGACTTGCAAGATCGGCTGTTTGGCGAGACAATACGCTTTATCATTGGCTCGCCAAGCCGAGATTGCATAGTCGAAGCCGGCGGGAAGCTCCGCATTAAGTGAGCGGTGAGGCGACGTGGAAATGCAAGGCCCGTCGGTGGCGCATTTTAGCCACAATACAAGGCCCGCCGGCGGCGCAGACCTGCCACAATGCAAGGCCCGTCGGTGGCGCATTTTAGCCACAATACAAGGCCCGCCGGCGGCGCAGACCTGCCACAATACAAGGCCCGCCGGCGGCGCAGACCTGCCACAATGCAAGGCCTGCTGGCGGCGTATCTTTGCCACATCAGACAAAAGAATCGTCCCCCTGTCTCTATGGGTTCTATGACAACGTTTTCGACAAGCTTGAACTGGCGATTATGATTTTGTGGATAAAACAGGGTTGATTTTATTTTGCGCATCTGTTAAAATATTTCTTGCTGTGGGTTTTTGGGTTCCGCAGATTATTCTGGTAAGGGAGGTGTGAATCATGGCAAAATGTGCAGTATGTGGCAAGGGCGTGCATTTCGGAAATAACGTCAGCCATTCTCATAGAAGGTCCAACCGGATCTGGCACTCCAATATCAAGAGAGTCAAGTGCAAGGTAAATGGAGCGGCAAAGCGGATGTACGTCTGCACCCGGTGCCTGCGTTCCGGCGCAGTGGAAAGGGCATGATCCGATAATCGACGAAAAAGGACGGCGCTGTCTACATCAGACAGCGCCGTTTATTTTTTTTCTTTGACTGCAGGACAGTCGCCTCCAGGTCATCCTGTTTTCTGCAGGAGTGCATTCCCGTGTATGTCGCTCTTTTTTGGAGAAGGGGAGGGCGTTTCCCGGATCACTCGTCCTTATTGTCGAAGGCAATGTCTACTGCCTCAGAATCTGTGAGTTCAGAGGAAGCGGGATCCTTGCTTTCCGTGAATTTGTTGATGAGGTCGGGCACCATGTCCAGGATCTTGGTGACTGCATCCTGATTCCGGATATTGACCAGCTTCGTTACGCCGTTTTGGATGATCAGCACGGCAGAGGGAGTGATCTTGCCGCCGATGCCGCCACCCCCGGAGGCCTTCTTGTCGGTATTTCCGGCTCCGGTCCCCATGCCGAAGGTCACGTCCACAAGGGGAATGATAATGGTGTCGTCGATCTTCTTCGGCTCGCCCACCACAGTCTTGGTGGAGAAATATCCGCTCATGCCCTGCATTAGGGATTCAATCATCTGGTCGATATTTACGTTTGCCATACAATCCTCATTTCCGCGCCGCGGCGCATTTTATTTGTTTTTGACGATGCCGATAAGCCGGCGTATTTTTTTGTTGAAATAGACCCGGATGGCGGCGATCAGCACAAAGAACAGGATCACATGTCCTTTTATGATGAAGTCGCCCTGAAAGCAGTCATTTTCAAAGTCCGGTGTCAGCCGGATCCGTTTTCCATGGTGCAGATCCCAAAAAGACCAGTAGATGCCGTATATCTGGCCGGTTATGGAAGGATCTTCAAAGCCCAGGAGGATATTTGCGTTGAACTTCCGGGGCCGGATATGGCGGAGCAGCTTTTTCAGGATCACGCACAGATCGCGGACGGCTTCCTTCGTGCGTTCGTCCTCAAGCTTTGCCAGAAACTCAGAGGCATTTTTGCCGCCGGTCTTTATTCTATCACAGAATGAGCGGATTTTGTACTTAAAAATATGGATGGATTTTTTCAGGGCTTCGATGCGGTCCGCAAGTTTTTTCTTCGGAGGCTTTTCGCCGGGATCCCCTTCGACAGAAGACCCATCCGGCATATCCTCGAAGAAATTCCCGGGTTCATCGGAAAGATCTCCGTCAGAGGCTTCATCCGGCATATTCTCGAAGAAATTCCCGGGTTCATCGGAAAGATCTCCGTCAGAGGTTTCATCCGGCATATTCTCGAAGGAACCTTCTTCGTCAGAAGTTTCATCCGGCATATTCTCGAAGGAACCTCCTTCGTCAGAAGCTTCCTCTGGCGTATCTCCGGGCAGCTCCCCGGATCCTTCGGGAAGCTCCGGGGGATTATCCTCCGGCTCATTTTTTGGATAGAGCTTGAACCAGAAAAGCTTCAGGGAGACGTCCCGGCCTTCTGCATTCCACAAAAAGCGGAACCTTATGATATGGAGGAGCCACCCCGCCTTTGCCGTGACATAAGCCGGACCGGGATCGGCCTTGTCATAGGCTCCTTCAGCCCTGTAGTGTATCGGTGCGAAGAGGATGATGAGGATCAGGGCCAGGACAAAGACAAGGATGCCCAGAAGAATGAGCCCTATGATCTTCAGTGCAGTCAGAAACAGAGCCATCAGGATTCCCTTCCCGCGTCCAGCAGGGAAACGGCATAGGAGCGAAGGCTCAGGCTTCCGGTCTTTATCATGCAGTCCTTGATGATCTGGCTGATGAGAGCGATGGCTTCATCCTCATCCCCGGCGATGCCGATGACCCATGGTTCATGGCGGTCATACCAGCTTTTATAAAGCTCCCCGGCCTTCATGTATTCCAAGGGGGCTGATCCTCCTTCCGGCAGGCAGATGACGTAGGTGCCGGGCAGGAGTTTGTGCTTCTTCAGCCTGGAGACCAGCCTTTCCTGCTTCTTTTGTACGGTTTCTCCCAGATAGAGCTTGCTTATGAATCTCATGCCATCCAGTTTACCACAGATCGGCGGAATTTGACAGTGCCGCATACTTTATGACAAATACGTTGACTTTGACAGGGATTCTACATATACTATTGATGGATTATTTTGTGCTATATATTGTGTGTGCCAGGGGGGCTTATGGAAACAGTTGCCGTGATGGGCTTAAAAGATGGGCAGATTTTGGGCGAAGACATCATTGTGGGAGACAAGATCGCGATCAAAAAGGGAACCAAGCTGGATTCTGTCACACGCAAGAAGATCGAAGCCTTTCATCTGGTCACGGTGAATATCATGGAGGACGAGGACTTCGCGGAGACCTATTATGAGAAGATCAAGGCGTCCAAAGCCTTCAAACAGTTCACGGAGGACTACAGGGTACAGCTGGAAGCCTATAAGGTGGCGGTGGATTCCTTTATTTACAAGAAGGTGCCCTTCCGGCTGGACGACCTGAAGACCATTGCGGGAAGGCTCTGTCCGGATTCCTTGATGGGCAAGACTCTCTTTGCATACCTGAACCAGATGAAGCCCAGGGAAAACGATATGTCCTATTCCCATCAGCTGAATGTAGCTTTGATCTGCAAGGTTATGGCAAGATGGTATAAGCTGTCGCCTGCCGAGACGGACCTTCTGATCTGCTGCGGTTTCCTGTATGACATCGGGAAGTTCATGCTCCCCTATGACATCGTTTGGAAGCCGGGCAAGCTGGACAAGATGGAATTCGACCTGATCAAGACCCATGCTTTCCACGGCTATTACCTGCTGTCCAAGTTCCGCTTCTCGCTGGATGAACATATCCTGAATGCCACCCTCCAGCATCATGAGCGCTGCGACGGCACGGGCTATCCCCAGGGGCTTACCGGGGATCAGATCGATCCCTATGCGAAGATCGTCGCCATCGCAGACGTTTACGAAGCCATGACCTCGGCCAAGACCTACCGGGAGCCTCTGTGCCCGTATCAGGCCATACAGATCATACAGGGGGACAGCTTCCTGAAGTACGATACGTTTTTCATCTCCACTTTCCTGCGTAATATCGTGGATGAGCTCATCGGCAACCGGGTCCGGCTCTCCAACGGGCTGGAGGGGGAGGTCTTGATGAACAACCAAAACGACCTTTCGAGGCCGGTAGTGAAATGCGGAGATCAGATATTCGATCTGATGCAGAACCGGAGCGTCAGCATCGTTGCTATCATTTAGAGGAGGATTTATATGAAAGGCAGGATGAATACGGAACTGGGTACTATCTTGATCGACACAGAGGCCATCGCGCAGTATGCCGGCACGGAGGCCATGGAATGCTTCGGCATTGTGGGCATGGCTTCTTACTCCATGAAGGACGGGCTGGTGAAGCTTCTGAAGCAGGAAAGCCTGACCCGCGGCATCAGCGTGATCCTGAATAAGAACCGGATCACCATCGACTTCCATGTGATCGTGGCTTACGGGGTCAGCATCCCCGCCATGGCAGATAACCTCATCAGCAATGTGAAGTACAGGGTGGAGGAATTTACGGGCCTTTCGGTGGAAAAGATCAATGTCTATGTCGAAGGCGTGCGTGTGATTGATTAGTCGGTTCCAGGAGGAGAGAAAAGTGTCTACAAAGACTTTGGATGCGAAGAAGATCGCGGAGCTTTTTCTGGCGGGAGCGGGGGAGCTTCGATCACAGAAGGAAACCATCAATGAGCTGAATGTATTTCCGGTACCGGACGGGGATACGGGCACCAATATGACCCTGACCATCATGTCTGCGGCGAAGGAGGTGCTGTCCCTGGGGGAGGATTACAGCATGGAGGCTCTGTGCAAGGCCATCTCCATGGGATCCTTGAGAGGCGCCAGGGGAAATTCCGGCGTTATCCTGTCCCAGCTCTTGAGGGGGCTTACCAAGGTGCTGAAGGAGTACCAGGAAGTGGACGCCCAGATTCTTGCGGCAGCCTTCAATAAGGCAACGGAGACAGCGTATAAGGCGGTCATGAAGCCGAAGGAGGGAACGATCCTGACGGTAGCCAGGGGGATCGCGGAGAAGGCGTCTGAGGCCTGTGACGGAGCGGAGGATCTGGAAAGCTTTGCAGAGGAGATCCTGAAGCACGGAGAGGAGGTGCTGGCAAAAACCCCGGAGCTTTTGCCGGTGCTGAAGGAAGCCGGGGTGGTGGATTCCGGCGGACAGGGGCTTATCGCGGTGCTTACCGGCGCAAAGAAGGCCATGTTCGGCGAGGCCGAGGAATTCAAGCTGGAAACATCCGCAGCGTCGGAAGGGGCTTCTACCGGGATCAACCGGGATGCGGTGGCAAATGCTGAGATCAAATACGGCTATTGCACGGAATTCATCATCATGCTGAACCGCATCTTTAATTCGAAAAATGAGAAGGACTTCAAGGCATATCTGGAATCCATCGGCGATTCCATCGTATGCGTGGCCATGGATGACATCGTAAAGGTCCATGTGCATACCAACCATCCGGGACTTGCCTTTGAGAAGGCGTTGACCTTCGGCGCCCTGACCTCCATGAAGATTGACAACATGAGGGAGGAGCACCAGGAGAAGCTCTTTAAGCTGGATGGCGGCAAATATGTGGAAAAGACCGGCGAGGAAATGGACCAGTCCGGCCCTGCGGGTACAGCGAACGGTCCGATCCCCGGATCTATAAGGAACGAGCCGGCAGATCCCTTTAAGCCGGTAGAGGGCGGGGCTGGGACTTCCAGCGTTTCTTCCGGTGGGAAGTACGGCTTCCTTACCGTATCGGCCGGTTCCGGCATGGAGGAGATCTTTAAGGGGCTGGGAGCCGATGAGGTGATCTCCGGCGGCCAGACCATGAACCCGTCCACAGATGACCTGCTTAAGGCCGTGGAGAGGGTTAAGGCAGAGACCATATTCATCCTGCCGAATAATAAGAACATCATCCTGGCGGCAAACCAGGCGGCGGCCCTGACCGAGGACAAAAAGGTGGTGGTGATCCCCACGAAGACGGTGCCGCAGGGCATCACAGCCATGATCAATTTCATCGCGGATCTTTCGCCGGAAGAAAATGAGGAGACCATGAAGGAGGAGATCGCCCGGGTGAAGACCGGCGAGGTGACCTATGCGGTGCGGGATACCATGATCGACGGCATGGAGATCCGCGTGGGAGACATCATGGGCATCGGGGACAAAGCCATCCTTTCCGTGGGAAGCGGGATCATGGATGTCACTATGGATATGCTGTCGAAGCTGGTTACGGATGACGACAGCCTGATCAGCATTTATTACGGAGAGGAAACGAAGAAGGAAGAAGCAGAGGAGCTTCTGCAGCAGGTGGAGGAGGCCTACCCGGATCTGGATGTGGAAATGCATGAGGGCGGACAGCCGGTGTATTACTACGTCGTATCCGTGGAGTGAAGGAAGCCCCCTTAAAGAGACGGGCTTGATTTCCTCTATTGCCCGGGCCTTTGGGAAAACGCATTTTCCCCGGAACTTCCGGCCAGGAATACCGGATTGAATGGATAACTGCCTTATTTTGCGGCTCGCAAAAGCAGGCAGTTATTGTTTAGAAGGAGGCAGAGAGGGCAGGCTGTGGTTTTCTTTCATGGGGCATGGGATCATTTATGGAACTGGAAGATGAGATAACCGAATTGAAGGGGATCGGGGAAAAGAAGGCGGCCTTATTCCATAAGGCGGGGATCTATACCTTTTGGGATCTTTTGATGTATTTTCCCAGGGACTACCTGCGCTATCCTGCAGTGAAGCCGGTGTCTGCACTGGTTCCTCCCGAAAAGGCGGCAGTCCGGGCGCGGATCGCAAGCACCCCGTCCATCCTCCGGGTCAAGGGTCTGGTTGTATTGAACGCTGTGGCAAAGGATGGGACCGGAAGCATACTGCTTACCTGGTATAATGCTCCTTTCTTGAAATCCATGCTCAAGGTGGGGACGGAGAAGGTTTTTTACGGACAGGCGGAGGTCTACCGTGATGCCCTGACCATCCGCCAGCCCCAGATGTTTGCCCCGGGGGAGTATGAGGCAGGGCTGGGGAAGCTGAAGCCCATCTATCCCCTGACCAAAGGGCTTACGGAAAAGGCTGTGGAGAGTGCGCTTTCCCAGGCGTTTTCGGAGCTTACGGGCCTGGAGGATTATCTTCCCGGGGAGGACAGGAAGGAATTGGATCTCATGGAGCTTGGGGAGAGCATAAAGGTCATGCATTCCCCCAAAAGCCTGGAGGAGATGATACGGGCAAGGCAGAGGCTTGTCTTTGATGAGTTTCATTTCTTCATCCGTTCCGTACAGAGGCTTAAGGAAAACAAGGCCAGAATGAAAAATGCGTATCCGATCGCAGAGCCTCCGGAATGTAAAGCCCTGGCGGGATCTCTCCCCTATGAGCTCACCGGTGCGCAGCGAAGGGCCTATGGGGATATCCTGAACGACCTTGCCGGGGATTATGCCATGAACCGGCTGATCCAGGGGGATGTGGGCTCCGGCAAGACCATCGTGGCGCTCCTTGCCATGGTGGCTGCCGTAAAGAACGGATACCAGGCTGCCCTCATGGCACCCACGGAGGTGCTGGCGGCCCAGCATAGGAAAAAGATCAGTGAAATGGTACAGCCCCTTGGCATAAGCTGCATGCTTCTTACCGGCTCCATGACCGCAAAGGACAAAAGGCTTGCCAGAGAGAAGATTGCCTCCGGAGAAGCCCAGATCGTCATCGGCACCCACGCCCTCATTACAGACAAGGTGGAATTTAAGAGCCTTTCTCTCGCCATCACGGACGAGCAGCACCGCTTCGGGGTGAAGCAGAGGAAGGTTCTTATGGAGAAGGGCTCCGGGGAAGGAACGGACATGCCGCATGTCCTGGTCATGAGCGCCACCCCGATCCCCAGGACGCTGGCCATCATCCTTTACGGCGATCTGGACATCTCCGTCATGGATGAGGTACCGGCCATGCGGCTTCCGATCAAGAACTGTGTGGTGGGAAAGGAGTGGAGGCCGAAGGCTTACCGTTTCATCCTGGATCAGATCCGGGAAGGGCATCAGGCCTATGTGATCTGCCCCAAGGTGGAGGAAAGTGAAGGGGGAAGCCTTGGCGGGGCAGAGAGGGAGAATGTAGAGGATTACGGAAAAAAGCTTGCGGAAATTTTGGGCAGTGAGGCGAGGGTCGGGATCCTCCACGGCAGGATGAAGCCAAAGGAGAAGGACCGGGTCATGGAGGATTTTTCAGAAGGAAGGCTGGACGTCCTGGTGTCTACTACCGTGGTGGAGGTGGGGGTGGATGTGCCCAACGCCACGGTGATGATGATCGAAAACGCGGAATGCTTCGGACTCTCCCAGCTCCACCAGCTCAGGGGGAGGATCGGCCGGGGAGATGCCCAAAGCTACTGCATGTTCATCGATACCTCCGAGTCCCGGCAGAAGGAAGGAAAGCCCTGCAAGAGGCTCCTGGTCATGGATGAGACGAATGACGGCTTCAAGATCGCCTCAGAGGATCTGAAGCTGAGGGGGCCGGGCGATCTTTTCGGCATCCGCCAGTCAGGGGACTTCACCTTCCGCCTGGGGGATGTGTATACGGATGCAGGGATCCTGAAGAAGGCATCGGAATATGCCACAAAGAACGGAAACAAGGCTGGAGAGGGGTATTACAGGCACGAGAAGCTGTATGATGCTGCTCTGCTTTGAATTATTTTCGATAGATAAGCATTGGATGAGAAAGGGGACGGTATGGCGACAATAAAATGTCCGGGCTGCGGGCTGATCGTAAGCGATGAAGACGGGGAATGTTTTGCCTGCGGGTTTTCTTTTACAAAGAATATAGGCACGGCAGAAAATGGCGCCGGGGAACCGGGAATGGAGGATCCGGGACAGGAGGATTTAGCTGAAGCGGAGAACCCGGGACAGGACGGTGCGACCGAAGCGGAATACGGGACGGAGAACCCTGGACAGGCCGGCTTGACCGAAGCGGAGAACCCGGGGGCGGCCGGCTTGACCGGGGCGGAGAATCCGGGACAGGACGGTGCGGCCGAAGCAGGACCCGGAGAAGAGCCGAAGCTTAAGAAGGGCGTACCGCCATGGATATTCCTTGCAGCCTGCATTATGGCAAACCTGCTGTTGATCGGCCTTTCCTTCGGCTTTTCTGCCTTCGTGGCCAATCAGATGGTGCTGGCAGAGGCGTCTGCGGCCGATGCCATTGCCGCAGAGGAGGGACAGGCTTCGGAGGGCAGCCTGGAGGAAGAAGAAAGGCCCGGGGAAGAAACACCATCAGATGCCGAAACCATGCCGGGATCCGAAGCACCACAGGAAGCAGAAAGCATGCCTGGGCCAGAAGATGCGCCCCAGCCGGTGGGCATACCGGAATCCGAAGCGCCGGAAGATACGGAGATCCTGCCGGAGCCGGAAATGCCGCAGAATCCGGATGAATCTTCCGGGGCAGAAGCGCAGAATGCGGATGGAGGCACCGGCACAGCAGAAGCGCAGAATGCGGATGGAAGCACCGGCACAGCGGAAGCGCAGAGTTCCGGCGGAGGCTCCGGTACAGCAGAAGCGCAGAATGCGGATGGAGGCACCGGTACAGCAGAAGCGCAGAGTTCCGGCGGAGGCACCGGCACGGCAGAAGCGCAGAGTTCCGGAGAAGGCTCAGGCACTTCAGAAGCACAGAATACGGATGGGAGCACCGGCACAGCGGAAGCTCAGAATGCAGATGGAAGCACCGGCACAACAGAAGCACAGAATGCTGGTGGAGGCTCAGGAGCAGGAGATACAGCAAATGCTGATGGAAATTCCGGCACAGCGGAAGCGCAGAGTTCCGGTGGAGGCTTGAGCGCTGAACCAGCGCAGAAGCCGAAAGACACTTCAGGACAGACCGCCGCTTCAAAAAAGACCGGAAATTCGGCACCGAAGGCCTTTTCTCCAAAGGACCTTTCCGATGCGACCATCGAGTCCATCGCAACCTACGGGGATTTCCTTACCATGTACCAGCTGATCCAGGCGGATTATCTGAAGAACCTTGAGCAGGCCATGAAGGGAACAGTGTATTACAACGGGGAGGCGTTTCAGAAGATCCGACGCGATAAGGAGGCGGAGTATGCCCTGCTTCAGATGCAGTATGCTTCGCTGAAGGAAGCCCGGCTCCCCAGCCAGGAAGCCTATGTGCGATACCTGAAGGCCTTCCGTGATTCCCTGTGGCGGTCCGTGGCAGGCTTGAACCAGCAAAAAAGCCAGTCGGCAGCCCAGCCCTAGTACACGGCACGGATTCCTATCCAGAAGGCTGATCCTGCGCGAAAAACAGCGGTAAGGATAAGAGCACAGGGAAGTGACGTCACGAATAAGAGCACAAGGAAGAGGCGTCACGGATAAGAGCACAAGGAAGAGGCGTCGCGGATAAGAACACAAGGAAGAGGCGTCACGAGGAAACGACATGGGCTTGGATGGCTGTAGTATACGAAAAAAAGAGGGGGAAAAAGGAGGAAAAATGGATCAGACCTGGATCGACATGTATAATGCGGCGAAGGCCGTGCTGGGCGGCAGAACAATTTCTGAATATGTTACGGCAGGAGAGGTATCGGCCGCGGTCCGCTCAAAATCAGGCAGGATCTATGTGGGGGTCTGCATTGATACCTGCTCGACCCTTGGGATCTGTGCGGAGAGGAACGCGATCTTCAATATGATCACCAACGGGGAAAATGAGATCGACAGGGTGCTCTGCATCCCGCCGAATGAAGGGAAGGGGGCGCCATGCGGAGCCTGCAGGGAGCTGATGGTACAGCTCATGCCTGGAAAATATAAGGACATTGAGATCATGATCGATTATTCCAAGGGGAAGGCCATGAAGCTGGGGGAACTGACCCCGGAATGGTGGATCGACTGAATAAGCCAGGCACCGGGAGCTTAGAGCGGTTTCACGGACATGAGAAAAACAGTGTCATGAAAAGGTTTATTTCTTCCGGGAAGTGTGGTACGATAACGGTGTTTGAATTCAGATTGAGCCGTGCGGCTTAGAAAGGACGTAGTATGAATTATTTGGAGATTGAAAAGGTAATCGGCAGGCAGATCATTGATTCCCGTGGAAATCCCACGGTAGAGGCAGAGGTGACTCTGGCAGACGGCACGGTAGGCAGGGGCGCGGCTCCCAGCGGTGCTTCCACAGGTGAGTTTGAGGCACTGGAGCTTCGTGACGGCGATAAGAGCAAGTTCGGCGGCAAGGGCGTACTGAAGGCCGTGGAAAATATCAACACCGTCATCGCAGACGCCATCATCGGCCTGGATGCATCCGACATCTATGCAGTGGATGCGGCAATGCTGAAGGAAGATGGCACAAAGGATAAGAGCAAGCTGGGCGCAAATGCGATCCTGGCCGTTTCCATCGCAACCTGCAAGGCGGCTGCCCAGTCCCTGGACATTCCGCTTTACCGTTTCCTTGGCGGGGCAAATGCCAACCGGCTTCCGCTTCCGATGATGAACATCCTGAATGGCGGGGCACACGCAGACAGCGGCGTGGATACCCAGGAATTCATGGTCATGCCGGCAGGAGCTCCTTCCTTCGCAGAGGGACTCCGCTGGTGTGCAGAAGTATTCCAGACCTTAAAGAAGCTCATTAAAGAGACAGACGATGTGACCGCAGTCGGTGATGAGGGCGGCTTTGCTCCCAACAAGCTGACGAGCGATGAGGAAGCCATCGAGATGATCCTCAAGGCCATCAAGGCGGCCGGCTATGAGCCCGGCAAGGATTTTGTGCTTGCCATGGATGCGGCGGCTTCTGAGTGGAAGAGCGAGAAGGGCAAGGGCTTCTATCATCAGCCCAAGAGCGGCAAGGACTTCACTTCGGATGAGCTGATCGCCCACTGGAAGAGCCTGATCGAGAAGTATCCGGTATACTCCATCGAGGACGGCCTGGATGAAGAGGACTGGGAAGGCTGGAAGAAGCTGACTGCCGAGCTGGGCGACAAGGTTCAGCTGGTAGGCGACGATCTCTTCGTGACCAATACCGAGAGGCTGAAGAAGGGCATCGACCTGGGATGCGGCAATTCTATCCTGATCAAGCTCAATCAGATCGGCTCCGTATCCGAGACCCTGGAAGCCATCAAGATGGCACACAAGGCCGGCTATACCGCAGTGACCTCCCACCGCTCCGGCGAGACCGAGGATACCACCATCGCAGACCTGGCCGTGGCTCTCAATACCTGCCAGATCAAGACCGGTGCTCCTTCCAGGTCAGAGCGTGTGGCGAAGTACAACCAGCTGCTCCGCATCGAGGAAGAGCTGGGAGCTGCCGCAGTGGCTCCGGGCTTCAGCGCCTTCAACATCAAGAGGTGATCGAAATAAACCCTTGAAATATACGGGCTCCCCATCTTTTTGTGGGGAGCCCCTTTTGTTTGCCCGGCATGTGTTTTCCCCAAAAGAACGGGCGAATAAGGCAGGGTTCATAAGCCTAGAATGGCTGCCTTATTTTGCAAATTGCAGGCGGGCCTGCTGCGATTTTGACAGCCACTATCAGGATGGGCTTGCCAGCCGCAGAGAGAAGAAGATCATGGATTTCTTCATCGGTGAGGATGAGGACGGAGATGCTGCTTTTAAGTGTGACCGGATCCTGTCTATGGATCTGAAAAGAAGGAAAAATAGAAGATGACCGCAGATCAGAGAGAATGGACATGGGCAAGAGACGAACTTGTGAGAAATATTGTCGATCTTGGTTTCCCGGAGGAACTTGGAAACGAGATCGTGAAGAACCTCGGAAGCCCTAAGGCTATGCGCCGGATGACGGACTATCTCATAAATGTCAAGCCGAAAAGCGTTGAACTTGTGGTAGATGAGATGCTGGCAATCCGCAGCGAGATTCTGGCGTGGAAAGAGAAAAAGTCCAGTGAGGAAGCAAATGCAAGATATAATGAGCTGCTGAACTATGGTCTTGGGGAGGAGGAGTAAAGGTTTGAAGAGAAATACGGTCTTCCCTTTACACTTCTTTCCGATACGGAGCTTGAAAAGTTCTGCTCCAAAAGAGAAGCATGGAGAAAGAGTCATTTCCGGGGCTTTATGATACCTCATCTGCCGGACATTGGCTATCTGGAAAAAATGGTCTCAAAAAATAAAGTCATTGCTGGCGCAACAACATTTTTATGGTTGACAAACAGGATCTCCTGGGGTATCATTTCCGCATATCAGGATTCCTGTAAGGCATCGGGGGCGTTCGCCCGATTTTCCCGGAAATGTTTGTACATAAAAGATATTTGCTTTATAATCTTCTTAAGGCTCTCTTTTCCGCATTATTTCTAAACTCACCGCCTTTATGGATCCTGAAATAACCATAAAGGAGATGATCATATGAGAAAAGATGCAAAGGCAAAGGAGTTTCTCCGTAACCCGGAGCGCTTTGCAGATGCCTTCAATTATTACCTTTATGATGGCAGACAGGTAATCAATGGGAGCGATCTGCAGGAAAAGGATACGGAGGAGATGGTATTTGCAGGTGAGTCCCGCGGGAGCGCAGCATACAGGAGACAGCGGGATCTGCTGCGGGGCTGCGTCATCAAAAGTGACGGAAGGGCGACCTATGTGCTTCTCGGGATTGAGAACCAGTCAGACCTGCATTATGCAATGCCGGTAAGGAACCTGCTGTATGATGCGCTGGATTATGCAGGCCAGGTAAAAAGGACGGCTGATGCCCATTCGAGGAATAGAGATGTGCATTCAGCGGATGGCTTTCTGTCAGGATTCACGGCAAAGGACAGGATCGTGCCGGTCATCACGCTTGTCATCTACTGGGGCGACAAGGAATGGAATGCGCCGAAAAAGCTGTCGGACATGTATACGGATATGGATGACAGCATAAGGGAATACGCCGGTGATTACCGGATCAACCTGATCACCCCGCATGACATAGATGATTTTGAAAAATTCCACAGCGAGCTCGGTGAAGTGCTCGAGATCATTAAAAGGCAGAAAGAAACCGGCCTGGCAGAGAGCATGCTCGAAAAGAAAGGAATGGAATGGACGATGAGCAGGTCTGCCGTAGAGATCATAAATTGTTTTACGAATTCAAAGATCACTGTTGGGTCAGAGAAGGGAGGAAGTGTAAGGATGTGCAGGGCATTTGAAGTTTTGGAGGAACGCGGAGAAAAGCGGGGGATAGAGAAAGGAATAGAGAAGGGAATAGAGAAAGGGATAGAGAAAGGAATAGAGAAAGGAATAGAAAAGCAATTAGTGACCCTGATCATAAAGAAGCTGATCAAGGGGAAACCGGTTTGGGTTATCGCTGACGAGGTAGAGGAAGGGGAAGAATATGTGTCCGGGATCTGCGCCATCGCCTCAGAATTTGCTCCGGAGTACAATGTG
>JAILLN010000028.1 GCA_024693135.1 Lachnospiraceae bacterium
TTACTGTTCTGAGCGCTATCACATCAAGTTGAACGACGAGGGCATCCGTCTGGCTGGGGATGCGGTCTCAAAAGAAGAGTGGGCAGACCCCGTGGCAGACAGGACCGATCTTCCGATTCCTCCTCGCAATGAAATATCCAACGCTCTGAATCTCATTGCATCTGCGGGCCTTGAGAATGATCACCGGCATACCGTATACAGTATCTCCATCGCGGAATCCGAATTTATGAGATTCAATTTGGACAATGACGGCAGTCCCGGAACCATGGTTTCCTTGCTCCTTAGCCGGGCCATTGCGAAGCTGTATCCTGATTCCCAGGATCCTATTCGCATCACCCTTTGCGTGAACCAGAGGACCGCCCTTCACAGGCCGCTGGCGCATCAGAGCCTGGTTGGTGGAATAATGCTGGAGTATAAGAACCAAATGCGCGATTGGCCCTTGGAGAAGCAGGGAACCGCATACCGAGGGATGGTATTTGCCCAGAACCAGGAGGAAAATGTGCTGATGGGAGTGGCTTCTCAGGCAGGAATTGCACGCATGATCCTATCCAAGGAGAGTGATCAGGAACGGTTGGGAGCAGTGAGTTATATCCATTCGTTGGCGGGCAGGATTATCACGGCAACGGTCAGCTATGTGGGTAAGGCAAATTACAGGGAAGCCGAGCAGTATATCCGTGATTTCCGGCTGTGGACTTCTTCCGCGGCAAATGGTCTGACCGTTGAAATATCTGCTGTCAACGGACGGTTCACCCTCGATTTTCTACAGGTCTTTTCGAGCCCTGTCTTTGTAAATGCGTTTCTGAAGGAGTTGGAAGACAACGGAATTGTATACGACCTTCAGGATGTCAATAAGCTGGAGCTTCCGAATATAAAGCTTCCCTGGACAGAATAATCAATTCAAAAGTGGGTAGTTATGAGTATGGTTGATAAGAAGTTTTCCAATTACTGGGGGAAAACCTCGTCATACCGGGTGATCAGCGACAGGCTGGAAGAAAATTACAGAGGATCAAAGGATGCAGTGATACGGATGCTCGCAGGAGAAGAAGTTCCGGTAAATGGTTCACAGTACCTGAATACAGCTGATCACTGCCTCCGGTCTATCAGTGGTGCAAACAATCCGTGAATAGAAACAAGACCTGCAAAGGGCGCATGCGAAGGGACGGGAACGCTTGTCGCAGACAGCATTGTATGATAAAATATATTGATTTTTTTGTAAGCACAATTCAGAGCGGAAAATTATGAGTCAGCAGAAAGAGTCGTCAGTAAAAGAAGAATTCCTGAGGTACGCAGAGCGGATGTCGATCATCCGCAATCTGTCGTCCCCCAATATATGGAAATTTGACAGCGCCGATACCTACAGCGAAAGGCTGAGGAGCAATTTTCAGAAGATCGGGGAGCTGGCCGCCATCAACCGGGACATGCTGGATAAAATGCTCTATCCCCTGCTTGACGAGGAGGGGGAGCTTTCGGGGGAGCTGGCCGGGGAGATGGAATCCCTGGCGGACATGCTCTTAAATGTGGCGGGAGATGAAGATGAATTTGAAAACCTGGATCTTCCCGTGGCAAGCCTTATTGCAGAGCGCCTCCTGAAGGATGCGGAAAAGACCGGGAGCATAACCGAGCGGATCCGCCGCATGGATGAGCAGATCATCGTATGCTATTCCATGATGAACATGACCGAGCGGATCACCGCCAATCCCGAGATCAGCAGGGTATACCGGGATAAGGGCATCGCCCTGGGATTGGAAATGCAGGGATTTCTTGCCAAGGAGGTCTTCCTTTCCATCCCGGATCAGGAGTCCCGGGAGATCGTGCTTACGGATTCCCGCTTCATGACCTCCTTCTTCGAGCGTTCTGCCGGGGATGAAGAGGCAAACCAGCAGAATCTGAGCATCCTGGACCGGATGATGGAGATCGCCCGGGATGAGTTTTATCATAAGGTGGTGCCCGGCTTCGACTGGGATTATTTCACCTTCCGCACCCTGGAATATTATCTGCAATGTACGGATATCCACAACGCCAGGGGCTTCAACATCGGACAGCTGGACCGCATCGCAGACCGGGCTGAGGAGCTGGAGGCTCTCTGCAAAGCAGATCCGGATTTCTTCGGCAGTATCATCGGCTACCAGTTCGTGCCGGTGAACGCCCTGCGCTGCCGTTATCTGGCCGGCAGGGTTTCCAGGGACAGGTACCGGGAGACGCTGCTTTCGATCTACAATAAGAGGGATAAGATGGACTTCAATACGGAGGGGGCTTATTTCAATGTGCTGCTTCCATTGGAGATAATCTGTACCATTGACCCGACGAATATCAGTGCAAGGGAGCTGCGGCTCCTGAAGGGATTTTACCAGAATCTGAGCGCCTATATCTTCCGGATCCCCAATAACGGCTCTCTGTCCTTCCTGTTGGAATACTTCTCGCATATCATCCAGCATTTCATCGAGGTTCCCAGCGGAGTGGGCTTCGAGGAATTTGTGCTGCAGTGCCTGGCCGCCATGCATCCGCCTACCTATGTGCATTCCAGGATGGTGGGGCAGATCACGGAGAGGCTGGCCTATTATCTGATCCGGACCGACCCGTCACGCTTTATCGGGATGCCGGGGATCGAAACCCTGGAGGATGTGAAGGAGCATGCGGAGAAGATCGTATCTTATACCTACCATGCGGCTCTTTGCCATGATTTCGGGAAGGTGAGCATCATCGATACCATCTTTGTATATGGCAGGAAGCTTTTGGATCTGGAGTTCAATATCATCAAGTCCCACCCTTTGACGGGCTTCGAATTGCTGAATTCCCATGAGTCTACGAGAGAATATGCCGAGGTGGCTCTGGGACACCATAAATGGCATGACGACAGCAGGGGATATCCGGAGGATTTCCTGACGAAGGAAAGCCGGTATAAGACCATCATCGATCTGGTGCTCTGCGCGGACTGCCTGGATGCCGCCACGGATACCGTGGGCCGGAGCTACAACCGGGGGAAGGATCTGGACAGCTTCATCCTGGAGCTGAAGGAGGGCGGCGGTACCCGGTATGCCCCCTGGCTTCTGGAGCTTTTCAAAAGAGAAGACCTGAAGCAGGATCTGGAATTCCTGCTTACCGAGGGAAGGAGCAATACCTATCAGGAAACCTATAACCTGCTGAAAAACGTGCAGGATAACGGATAGGGCAGGGTTCCGTGGGGGAGTATGGGAGATGAGGACCGTCCTGCTTTTTTCCATAGCCTGTCTTCTTTTGATGCTTGGGCATATATTAAAGACCTTCCGCCAGAAGCAGCTGGCAGATACCTATGAGCAGGTGGATGCAGGAGTTTTCCTGAGTGCGCTTTCGGCGGGATATCTGCTGAATTTCATCCTGCCCTTCCGGCTGGGGGATATCCTGAGAGCCTATCTTGCCGGGAAGAGGATGAAAAACGGCTTTTCCTTTTCTCTGGCTACGGTGATCGCAGACCGTTTTCTGGACATTGTGGCCGTGGGGCTCATCTATGGGGCTCTTTTTTTCGGAGCTTCTGCCGCCACCCCGGGAAATGAGAACGCAAGCTCTGCTCTTTTTTACGCCCTTCTGGCCGGTGCATTGGTGCTTCTGGTCTTTTTATGCCTTACGAAGAAAAGGCCGGTGAAGCGCATCATCAAATTCCTCTGCGGCATCTTCAACGAGCGGATCGAGCTGACCCTGATGGTCTTTTTCTGGGCCCTGATCACGGCCTTCCGGGATATGCTGAAGCGGATCAGCAAGAGCCGTCTCTTTATCATGACCGCCGGGATGTGGGCCGCCTATCTTGGATCCTATTATGTCTTTGCCAGGACCATATCCACGGAGTCTGCCACCTTTTCCATGACGGATATCTTTTCCATGCTCTTTTCCAGCGGAAGCATGGATATGGGGGCTTTATTCCAGGTGCTGAAGATGGGAGGGCTCAAGACCTCCGTGACGGGAATGCTGTCCCTTTACCTGCTGATCACCTCTCTTTTAGGCCTTCTCATCGGCAGGCTCATGTTGAAGCCCGGGCTGCAGGACCAGGACAGGACCCTGAACCTTCTGCCCCAGATCAATCCCCAGGATAAGCTGCAGTTTCTGGAAAGCTATTTCGAGGCCGATGCCGTGGAGTATATCCGGGCTTATCTTTCCGTCACGGGCGACATCAGCATCATCAAGGATTATTCCTCCGGCTCCAATGCCACCACCATGCTCTGCCTGAAGGAGGGGACCACGGTCTTTCGCAAATATGTGGTGGGGCCGGAGGCGGATAAGCTGAATGAACAGATCCAATGGATCCAAAACATGCAGGAGGGAGGGCGGTTGCCCCTGGCTCAGATCAGGGAGATCCGCTACCGGGCCGGGGAGATCTGCTGCTATGACATGGCCTATTTCCCGGAGGCCTCCGGGTTTTTCAGCTTCATCCACTCCAATCCCATGGAGCGCTCCTGGGAGATCATCTGCCGGATCCTTGCGGATCTGGACCGGGAGATCTATTCCAAGAGCTTAGGGAAGCTTGGCATGGAAAGAGCCGGGGAATATGTGGCAGAAAAGGTGGAGCGGAATCTGAAGCGGATCAATGAAGGACATGTCCTGCAGGAGCTCCTCAAATACGACGAGCTCATCATAAACGGCCGGAGGCTCAAGAACCTGAAGCATTTTGAAGGGATGCTTTCCATGGAAAACCTGAGGCCCGTTTTTGCAGAGGATGATACTGCCCGGATCCACGGCGACCTTACCGTGGAAAATATCATTACCCTTCCGAAGGGGGAGGGGCATCCCGGGGGATATTATCTTATCGACCCGAACCCCTCGGACCGGTTTGATTCCATCGCCATCGATTATGCCAAGCTCCTGCAGTCCTTAAGGGGAGGCTACGAATTTTACATGAATACCCAGGGAGTGACGGTGAAGGGAAATGAGATCCGGTTCCTGTCCTCCAGGTCGGTGCTCTATGACGGGCTGAATGAAAGATACGGGGCATACCTGAAGGAGCGCTTCACGCCAAAGGAGCTTTGTTCCATACGGTATCATGAGATCGTAAACTGGCTCCGGCTCATGCCTTATAAGCTGGAGAAGAATGGGAAGCGGGCGGTGCTTTTTTATGCCGGGCTCATCGGGGCGTTGAATGAGCTGGAGCAGGATCTCTCCGGAAGATAGGAGGCTGCGACGGGGAAGCCAAAGGGACCGGCAGCAAGGAGGTAATATTGAGCGTACATCTGATCATGCCCATGGGAGGGGCTGGGACACGGTTCAGGGAGGGAGGCTACGAATGCCCGAAGCCTCTGATCAGCCTATGCGGGAAGCCCTTCTTTCAATGGGCCTGCGATTCGGTGCGGGGGAGGGTGGCTCTCGCATCCCTGACCTTTGTGGTGCTTCAGGAGCATATTGACCGGTTCGGGATCGGGGAAAGGATCAGGGAAGCTTATCCCGAGGCCCGGGTGATCGCCCTGCCAAAGGTGCTGAACGGCGCGGTCCTTACCGCCATGGAGGGAGCGAAAGCCATAGCTGACGAGAAGCCGGTGCTTTTCTGCGACTGCGATCTTTCCTTTTCCTGCCGGAGGCTTTATGAAATGCTTGAGGAGGATGAGCTGGAAGCAGACGGCACTTTGCTGACCTTTGCTTCAGACCTGGACCGGTACAGCTATGTCCTCTGCGATGAAAACGGCCTGGCAGTCAAAACCGCGGAAAAGCAGGTGATCAGCTCCCATGCCATCACCGGCGCCTATGGCTTCAGGAATGCAGCGCTTTTCCTGGATGCGGCGGGACGGTATCTTGAGGAATGCGAATACAGGGAATACTTCATGAGCGGGGTTTATAATGTATTGATCCGAGACGGCAGGAGGATCCGTGTGCTTGAGGCGGAGGAAACCTTGAGCTTCGGGACGCCGGAGGAGTACGATGCGGCGGCAGCCTGTCTTATGTCCCGGTGAGAAAAGAGCCGGGGCCGGAAAAAAGGCCGGCAGGAGATAAAACAAAGGGAGAGGAGGAATGCCATGCCGGGGATCGTGCTGCATGAGCCGGAGATACCCTACAATACCGGAAATATCGGACGCACCTGCCTGAATGCGGGAGCATCCCTCCATCTGATCGAGCCACTGGGCTTCTTTCTGGACGACCGGTCCATAAAGAGGGCGGGGCTGGATTATTGGGACAAGCTGGACGTGACGCGCTACATGGACTATGCTGCCTTTCTTGACGCCCATCCCCAAAGTACCATCTGGTATGCGACGACCAAGGCCAGGCGGACCTATGCCGATGTGGCCTACGGGATGGATGATTTCATTCTGTTTGGGAAGGAGAGCGCGGGGATCCCGGAGGAGATCCTGAAGGAAAACGAGGCCCGGTGCATCCGGATCCCCATGACGGAGGAGGGGCGGTCCCTCAATCTTTGCAATTCCGTGGCCATCATCCTCTACGAGCTGTTAAGGCAGAATCGGTTTAAGGGCCTGAAAAAGACAGGCGCATTGCATCATTTAAGCTATGATCTTTGATATCTTGAGAAGCAGGGGACAGGAAGAATAAGCCCGGAATAAAGGATGGGCTGCAGAAAGAGAGGTATAAATATGATAAGGGTGGCTTTTTTTGACGCAAAGGAATATGACATCAATTCCTTCGGAAGGCTGGAAGAGAATCCGGAGGTGGAGTTTAAGTTTCTGGAAACGAAGCTTACCGAGGATACCGCTGAACTGGCGAAGGGCTTTGATGCGGTATGCGTCTTTGTGAACGATACCGTGAATGCGGCGGTGATCGACAGGCTGTGCGAATACGGCGTCCGCCTCATCGCCCTTCGCTGCGCAGGCTACAACAATGTGGATGTAAAGAGCGCCCATGGCCGGATCCGTGTGGTGCATGTCCCTGCCTATTCGCCCTATGCGGTGGCGGAGCATGCCATGGCCCTGCTTCTCACCTCGGTGCGCCGGATCCACAAGGCGTACAACAGGACAAGGGACTTCAATTTTTCTTTAAGCGGCCTCACCGGCTTCGACCTCCATGGCAAGACCGTGGGAGTCATCGGCACCGGCAAGATCGGCAGGATCTTCATTGATATCTGCCGGGGCTTCGGCATGAAGGTCATCGCCTATGACGCTTTTCCGGCAAAGGACAGCGGGATCGAATATGTTTCCCGGGAGGAGCTTTTTGCAAAGAGCGACATTATATCCCTCCACTGCCCCCTGACCGATGAGACCAGGCATATGATCGGGGCAGAGGCCATCGGGAGGATGAAAAAGGGCGTGGTGATCTTAAATACTTCCCGCGGTGCCCTGATCGATGCGGAGGCCCTGCTTGAGGGGATCAAGGCGAGGAAGGTGGGAGCGGCCTGCCTGGATGTCTATGAGGAGGAGGCGGATATCTTCTTTGAGGACAGATCCGGGCATATCTTAAACGACGAGCTCCTGTCCCGGCTGATCTCCATGCCGAATGTGATCGTGACCTCCCATCAGGCCTTCCTCACGGAGGAGGCTCTGGCCAATATCGCCGAAACCACAGTGAATAACATTCTGGCCTGCCTTGCAGAGGAGGGCGGCTTTTGTGAGAATGAGCTCTGCTATCACTGCGGCGAGATCGAAAAGTGCCGGCAGGAGAAAAGGAGAAGATGCCAGGATGAGGGAGGGAAGAAATGAAAAAGCTGGCGATCTTTGATCTGGACGGAACCCTGATCGATACCCTCATGGTCAATTTCAAGGCCTACGAGAAGGCCCTGAAGGAAGAGGGGATCGTCCTCACCTACGACTACTACATGAAGGAATGCTTCGGCAAGGGCTACCGGGACTATATCCCTCCCATCGTAAAGGGGGATCTGGGAGCCATGGAGCGGGTGCATAAAAGAAAGATCGAGCTTTATCCGGAATATCTTCCGGAGGCGAGGCTGAATGAGCCGTTGGCAGAATTTATCCGTTCTGCCAAGGAAAAGTATCATATGGCCATGGTCACCACGGCTACAAAGGTCAATGTGATCCGGATCCTTACCTATTTCGGCCTGAAGGAGGAGTTCGACCTGATCCTTGCGGCAGAGGATATCCCAAAGCTGAAGCCGGATCCCATGGGTTTTTTCATGGCCATGGAGCATTTCGGCGTATTGGCGGAAGATACCGTGATCTTTGAGGATTCAGAGCCGGGGCTTGAAGCGGCGAAAGCGGCCGGATGCGGCATCATGAAGGTAGTGAAGATATGAACCGGCAGTCCCGTAAGGGATGACATTTTCGCGCCTGTGTGATACAATATCTCTCATGCAATACAGAACAAATCAGAAAAATGGCGAGGAGCTGTCCGTCCTTGGCTTCGGATGCATGCGCTTTACCAGAAAGAACGGCGCCATCGACCAGGAGAAAGCCGAAAGCGAGATGAAGCGGGCTTTTGACCTGGGTGTGAATTATTTTGACACAGCTTATCTGTACTCCGGGAGCGAGGAGTGCCTGGGGAAATTCCTTCAGCATTATGGCCTAAGGAACCAGGTCAGGATCGCCACGAAGCTGCCTCAATATTTGGTAAAAAAGGAACAGGACATTGAGCGGTATTTCGCGGAGGAGCTTGGCAGGCTGAAGACAGACTATGTGGATTATTACCTGATGCACATGCTGAATGATGCATTGTCCTGGGAGAGGCTTTCGGGGCTTGGCATTCAGGAATGGATCGCAGGGAAGAAGCAGAGCGGAGCCATCAAAAACATCGGCTTTTCCTTCCACGGCGGCACGAAGCAGTTCAAGGAGCTGCTGGATGCCTATGACTGGGATTTCTGCCAGGTCCAGTTCAACTACATGGATGAATTTGCCCAGGCAGGCATAGAAGGCCTGGAATACGCCTATCAGAAAGGGATCCCGGTCATCGTGATGGAGCCCCTGAGAGGAGGAAGGCTGGTGAACTTCCTGCCTCAGAAGGCGCTCAGGGAATTTGAGTCCATGCCCGTAAAGAGGAGCCCGGCAGACTGGGGCTTGCGGTGGATCTGGGATCATAAGCAGGTCAATGTGGTGCTTTCCGGCATGAATGACATAGCCCAGGTGGAGGAGAATGCAAGGATCGCAGGGGAAGCCCTGGCGGGATCCTTAAGTGAAGAGGAGCTTGCTCTCTACGGCAGGGTGCTGAAGGCCATCAATGAATCCGAGCGGGTGGGCTGCACCGGCTGCAATTATTGCCAGCCCTGTCCTAAGGGAGTGGATATCGCCAATTGCTTCTCGGCCTATAACCATAGCTATACCGACGGCTATGCCACAGGCTTCCGGGAGTATATGATGTGTACGACCTTAAGGAAGAACCGTTCCAATGCCGGACAGTGCGTTAAATGCGGGAAATGCGAGCAGCACTGCCCCCAGAACATCCCGATCCGGGAGGAGCTGGGGAAGGTGCGCAGGAGGCTTGAAAATCCCATATATCATGTGGGCGCCTTCTTTGCGAGACGTTTTATGAAGTATTGAACAGGGGAAGCCGTCTTGGACAAATATGAAAAGAAACTGAACATACTCTTTCATGTGCTGGAATTCCTGATCCTCTTTGAGGTGGTGCTGGGAGTCACGGCTTATTTCATGATGCCGAAAGACAATGCAGGATCCGTGGCCGGGACAGCAGCGAAGGGGGACGTGGCTTCCGGAGAGCTGCCCGAGCCCCTGGAGATCATCATCGAGGCTGACCCGGAGGAAAGAAGCGGAGAGAATCAGGCAGAGGAGGAAGTGGTGCAGAGAGCCATCCTCTTAAACCCTGCCCACGTGGAGATCCTTGGGGATCTGATGCAGGAGGAGCGGGACGGAGAGGAACAGCAGGATCCCGGGAACGATGAGGGCACCGTATCTGAAGATGAAGCGGCTCCTTCTGTGTCCGACAATAACTGGGATGAGCTCTATGAATATGCCAGCGAGATCCGGGAGCTGATGATCGCAAGGCATGCCGACAATCTGGCAAAGCGGGGAGATATCTACGGGGCACTGGAAGCAGACGTGATGGATAATATCGACTTCTACGAGGCGCTGCTGGTAAGCTCCGGGGAGAGCGAGGATACGGCAGACCGCTTTTATGATGCCTACGAGAGGATCCTTGCCACAAAGGAGCAGAATGAAAGCGTGGTGGAGGAGACGGGCAATGGCATCTGTTCCCTGAAGGAGCCCTACCGGCAGATCCTGGAGGAAAGCGGGGTCTCCTCTGATTCCTCCATCAGCCGACTGGCCGTGGCTCTTTCCCATGACGAGAGGCTTCTGGCGAATAACGACATCGAGGCTCTGCAGGGCTCCCATTATATTCCCTATGAGATCGGCCTGACGACCAGGGAGAATATGATGACGGCGGCCATGAGCCTGGTGGGCAAGGTAAGATATGTATGGGGCGGCGGCCACAGCGGCGCGTCCTATATCAAAGGCATCAACCCGGTATGGGAGCAGTGGGAAAGACTGTATCCCCATGAGGCATACAGCACGGTATCGGGGGATGAGGCCGGTGAGGTCAGTGCAAACGGACTCGCCCGGGTAAAGAACGAAGGCTACCGCAAATGCATCAAGCCCAGTGGAAGCTGGTGTCCCATCCACGGACGGGTGCTGGGCTCCTTCCATGGGGAAAGGATCTATTCCCTGGATGAATACATCAATGCCAGGTCGGAGCTTTTTGAAAGCATCGACTTAAAGGATCCCAAATATAGAGAAATGCTTTCCACCGTGGACTATACCGACGGGGTAAATGCCCATGTATTGGACGGGCTGGACTGCAGCGGATACATGTCCTGGGTCTTTAACCAGATCACGGACAAATACAGGGTCAATACCGCGGCCCGCTATTTCACGGATCAGGAGTGCTTCTGGGAGCTTCCCATGGGCTCCTCCCTCCTTCCCGGCGACATCTTTGCCTGGGAGAAGCATATCGTGGGCATCGTAGGAAAGGTCCGGGACGGCAGCAAGGCTTATGTCACGGTGGAGGAGACCCCCAATGTGCTGAGGTTTGGGGTGGCTTATTATTCCGATGCCTCCGAGGCAGACATCAATTTTGGCACGAAGATCGCAGAGGAGGCCAACTCCCTGATCGGGGGGATCGATCCCGAGGCGGAGCCGCCCCATGTATATTGCATTAATTCCGTGGGCCGCAAGCGGGTGACTGTATATGACGATGAACAGGGGATCGCCGTGGAGGATGGCACACCGCTGTCCGGGGACCGTGCGGAGGAAGGCAGCGGGGAGATATATCCCGAGACAGAGCCTTTAACCCCGGAGACTCCGGAAGAAGGATCAGAGCCGGTGCCGCCGGCATGGGATGTCCTTCCGGATTCAGAGCCTGCGGCAGGGGAATCTTTCAGCCATATCCAGGAGGAGGCCTTCGAGGAACCCGCAGAGGAGATCATAGAGGAGATCGTTGTAGAGGAAGAGCAGCCTGCGGAGGCGGTGGAGGAAGCAGAGCCGGCAGAAGCCGAGCCTGTGCCTGAGGTGACGGAGGAGAAGCCGAAGAAGCGCAGCAACCATGTGGAGGTGGTCAATACCACCCGCATCGCCTATTTCAAGGACGGCTTTCTGGATGAGGATGTACCCGTGGATGAAAGCGGGAAGCTGCTGAAGAACATGACGGCCTATGAGGTCATCTCCCATACCATTTCAAGGCTTCCCATCTCCTTCCTGGACGGATATGACACCTATAAGGGCAGCCTCTGGTCCAGGGAGAAAAGATCAGTATCGGATAATAATGCAATGAAGGAGTAAAGCATGGATTATATATTAAGCGGCTGTTCGACGGCAGATCTTTCAAAAGAGCATTTTGAAAAAAGGAATATCTCATATGTGTGCTTTCATTTCCTGCTGGATGGGAAGGATTACCCGGACGATCTGGGGAAGTCCATGGCCTTCAAGGATTTCTACCAGGCCATGAGGGATGGCGCCATGACCAAGACCTCCCAGCCCAATGCGGAGGAATATGAGAAGTATTTCGAAGCCTTTCTGAAGGAGGGAAAGGACGTGCTGCATCTTTCCTTATCCTCCGGGATCTCCGGCGCAGTGAATTCTGCTTTTATCGCCCGGGATATGCTGAAGGAGCGTTATCCGGACCGGAAGCTCTATGTCGTGGATTCCCTGGCGGCATCGGCGGGCTTCGGCCTCTTTCTGGATCAGCTGGCAGACTTAAGGGATCAGGGCATGTCCATCGATGAGCTCTATGAATATGCGGAAAAAAACAAGAGGCAGGTAAATCATTGGTTCTTTACCTCCAACCTGACCTATCTGGTCCGGGGAGGAAGGGTATCCAAGGTTTCCGGCTTCTTCGGCAATATGCTGAATATCTGCCCGCTCCTCAATGTCAACAGCGAAGGGAGGCTCATTCCCAGGGAAAAGATCCGGACGAAAAAGAAGGTCATCCGCCGGACCGTGGAAATGATGAAGGAGCATGCCAGGGGCAAAACGGATTATGACGGAAAATGCTATATCTCCCAGTCGGACTGCATCGAGGATGCAAAGGAGGTAGCGGCTCTGATCGAAGAGGCTTTTCCGAAGCTTCAGGGGAAGATAGAGATATACGATATCGGGACCACCATCGGAAGCCATACCGGGCCAGGAACGGTGGCGCTCTTCTTCTGGGGAGACGAGAGGGGGCTCTGATCACGTGGAGGATGTGATCATCATCGGAGCCGGAGTCGTGGGCGCTTCCATCGCCAGGGAGCTTTCAAGGCAGGACCGGCGGATCCTGGTGCTGGAAAAGAATTGGGATGTAGCCGAGGGCGCATCCAAGGCGAACTCAGGGATCGTCCATGGAGGGCATGACGCGCTTCCCGGAAGCCTCAAGGCAAAATACAATATCCTGGGAAGCCGGAAAATGGAGGCGCTTTCCAGGAAGCTGGATTTCCCCTATAGCAGGAATGGATCCCTTGTGCTGCTTCCCTTTGGGGGAGACAGGGAGAAATTGAAGGAGCTCTTGGCCCGCGGGATCCGAAACGGGGTCGAAGGCCTGGAGATCATAGAGAGAGAGCAGCTTCGCATGCTGGAGCCAAATGTGAGTGAAAGCATGGAAGCCGCTCTTTTTGTGCCTTCGGGAGCCATCACGGATCCCTTCCTGCTGACCATCGCGCTGGCAGAAAATGCGGCCGCAAACGGGGTGGAATTCCGCTTCGGCGAAGAGGTGAGAGCCATCCAAAGATCCGGGGAGGGCTACTGCGTAGAGACAGAGAACTCCCGGTTTGATGCGAAGCTTGTGGTGAATGCGGCAGGAGTCTATGCCGACCGGATCCATGCCATGGTAAGCAGAGAGCCTATGGAGATCATTCCGGTCCGGGGCCAGTACTGCCTTTTCGATAAGGAAGCGGGAGACCTCGTAAAGCATACCCTTTTCCGGCTGCCTACCGAGAAGGGCAAGGGGATCCTGATCACCCCCACGGTCCATGGCAATCTGATGGCAGGACCCACTGCGGAGACCCTTTCCGACAAGGAGGCCGTCAATACCACGGCAGAGGGGCTTTCGGAGGTACTGGGAAAGGGTGCCGAGAGCATCCGGGAAATGCCGCAAAAAAAGGTGATCACCTCCTTTGCCGGGCTTCGGGCTCATGAAAGAAACGGGGATTTCATCATCGGCCAGCCTGCGGATGCCCCGGGCTTTATCGATGCGGCCGGGATCGAGTCGCCGGGGCTTACTGCCGCCCCTGCCATCGGAGAGGCCGTATCGGAGATGGTTATGCAGATCTGTCCGGTTCCCCTCCGGCAAGGCTTTATTCATACCCGGAAGAGCATTCCCTGTATGGCGCTTTCATCCGACGCCGAAAGAAAAGCATTGATCGATGCGGATCCGGCTTATGCCAATGTGATCTGCCGGTGCGAGCTGGTGACGGAGGGAGAGATCAGGGAAGCATTGCGAAGGGTGCCGAGGGCCGGAACCTTAGACGGGATAAAAAGAAGGGTCCGTGCCGGCATGGGGCGCTGCCAGGGAGGCTTTTGTTCGCCCAGGGTGCTGAACCTCATTGCGCAGGAGCTGGGGCTTGATCCCCAGGAGATCACGAAGTGCGGAGGCGGCTCGTGGATCCTCATGGGACGGAATAAGGAAGAAGGACATGGACGATAGACGGGGGAGATGTGCTTTGAAACGGAAAGTACAGCTGGCGGTCATCGGCGGCGGCCCCGCAGGGCTTGCGGCGGCGGTTGCGGCAAGGGAAAAGGGGATCGACGACATCCTGGTGTTGGAGCGGGACATGCGTCTCGGAGGGATCCTGAACCAATGCATCCATAATGGCTTCGGACTCCATACCTTCCGGGAGGAGCTGACGGGGCCGGAGTATGCCCAGCGTTATATCGAAATGATCCATAGGCACCAGATCCCCTGCCTCTTAAATACCATGGTGACCGATCTGCATTATCATGCGGATGGAACCAAGACCATCACGGCCATGAACCGGAAGGAGGGGATCCTTTCCATTGAAGCCAAGGCTCTGGTACTGGCCATGGGCTGCAGGGAACGGCCCAGGGGAGCCATGAATACACCGGGGTTCCGGCCTGCCGGGATCTATACTGCCGGAACAGCGCAGCTTTATGTAAACATAATGGGACAGATGCCCGGCCGCAAAGCCGTCATCGTAGGCTCCGGGGATATCGGCCTCATCATGGCAAGAAGGATGACCCTGGAGGGGGCTAAAGTCCAGATGGTGGCTGAGATCATGAATTATTCCGGAGGCCTGAAACGGAATATCATCCAGTGCCTGCAGGATTTTGATATCCCTCTTTTGCTCAGCACCACGGTGGTTGACATAAAGGGAAAAGAACGGGTAGAGGGGGTGACCCTGGCCCGGGTGGATGAGCGGCTGAAGCCCATTCCCGGCACAGAGCAGGAGGTGGAATGCGATACCGTGCTTTACTCTACCGGACTGATCCCGGAAAACGAACTGACCCGGAAGCTTGGAGCAGGCATGGATCCGTCTACCGGAGGACCGGTGGTAAGCCGGGGTCTTGAGATCAAAGGGATGGGAGTATTCGCCTGCGGAAACGTGCTCCATGTGCATGACATCGTAGACCATGTGACCCAGGAAGCCTGCCATGCCGGGGAGAATGCGGCAGAGTGGATTCGTTACGGAAGCCTCCCGGAGGATGCAGGGGGCTTCATCGAAAGCGCGGAAAAGAACGTATACCGGCCGGGGGAGGCAGAAGACCGGATAACCTGCATCCGCTGTCCCAACGGCTGCGGCATGACGGCATCAAGGGAAAAGGACGGGAGCATCCTCGTTTCGGGAAATCTCTGTCCGAAGGGGAAGGATTATGCCATCCAGGAGCTGACGGATCCCCACCGCACCGTGACCAGCACCGTAAGGATAGAAAGCCGCGAGGTGGCAGCCCTTCCGGTGAAGACCTCCCGGGAGGTTGCAAAGGGGAGGATCCCGGACATCATCCGTGCCATTTCCGGGATCAGGGTGAAGCCTCCTGTCCGGGTAGGGGATGTGATCCTTAAGGATGCGGCAGGTACCGGAGCAGATATCCTATCGACCGGCACGATCCTTCTGTGAATTTGAAGGTCTCCGGCGCGAAGCGCGGCAAGGGATTTACGGCGGCGCTTTGAAGAGATAGAGAGATCAATCCCATAAATGGTATAAAGGAGATGAACTATGGCGAAATATGTGATGGCGCTGGATCAGGGTACCACAAGCTCCAGGGCGATCCTCTTTGACAAAAAGGGGATGATCGTATCCAGCGCGCAGAAGGAGTTTGAGCAATACTATCCCGAGCCCGGCTGGGTGGAGCATAATCCCATGGAGATCTGGTCCTCGGAGCTTTCCGTGGCCACCGAAGCCATGGCTCTTGTGGGAGCCAGACCGCAGGATATCGCGGGGATCGGCATCACAAACCAGAGGGAGACCACCATCGTCTGGGACAAGGAGACCGGGGAACCGGCATATAACGCCATCGTCTGGCAGTGCCGGAGAACGGCGCCTATGATCGATAAGATCGTATCGGAAGGACATGGGGACATGATCCGGAGCAGGACCGGCCTGGTACCGGATGCATATTTCTCCGCAAGCAAGATCCAATGGATCCTGGACAATGTGAAGGGAGCCAGGCAGAAGGCTGAGGAGGGAAGGCTTCTTTTCGGCACGGTGGACAGCTGGCTGATTTGGAAGCTGACCAAGGGAAGGGTGCATGTGACGGATTATACCAATGCATCCCGCACCATGCTCTTTGACATCCACCGCCTGGCCTGGGATGAGGATCTTCTGAAGCTTTTTGGCATCCCCTCCTCCATGCTTCCCGAGGTACTGCCCTCAAGCCAGATCTACGGCTATACGGACGAGGGAGTCATGGGCGGCAGGATCCCCATCTCCGGGGCGGCAGGAGACCAGCAGGCCGCGCTTTTCGGGCAGTGCTGCTTTGCCAAGGGAGAGGTGAAAAACACCTACGGTACCGGAAGCTTTATCCTGATGAATACGGGCAGGGAGCCGGTAGCCTCAAAGAACGGGCTGATCACTACCATCGCGGCCGGCGCTTCAAAGGAGCCGGATTATGCCCTGGAGGGCAGTGTCTTTGTGGCAGGAGCGGCCATACAGTGGCTTCGGGATTCCATGCGGATGATCAAGAGCGCGGCCCAGAGCGAGGAATATGCAGACGAGGTAGGGGACAGCGCAGGGGTCTATATCGTTCCCGGATTTACGGGTTTGGGTGCGCCATACTGGAATCCCTACGCCAGGGGCAGCGTCTTCGGCATCACCCGGGGCTGCAGAAAGGAGCATTTCATCCGGGCGACCCTGGAATCCATCGCATACCAGTCCATGGATGTGTTTCGCGCCATGGAGGAGGATGCAGGGGTCGGGATCACGGAGCTTAAGGTGGACGGGGGAGCCAGCGCCAATAATTTCCTGATGCAGTTTCAGGCGGATATCACAGGCTGCAGCGCAAGAAGACCCAAATGCATCGAGACCACGGCCATGGGGGCGGCCTTCTTTTCGGGGCTTGCCGTGGGCTATTACCGGAGCATTGAGGAGCTTAAGGATAATTACCAGCAGGGAAGGGAATTTCACCCATCCATGGAGGAAGAGCGGCGTGAAGAGCTGCTTCGGGGATGGAAAAGAGCCGTAAAAGCCGCCATCAGCTGGGCGGAAGAGTAAGGAGGATCGTATCTTGAAGGAATCGTTAAAGAAAAACGGAAAGGGCATCATATTGATGCTGGTTTCCGCATTGAGCCTGGCGGTGGGGCAGCTTACCTGGAAGCTGGCGGACATCGGCAATCTGGGAGACCGCTTAAAGAGCATGGAGGGCATCATAGCCCTTGCCCTGGCGGTAGCTCCGGGATTCATCATCTATGCGGTGGGAGCCGTGATCATGACCATCGCACTGGGCTATGGGGAGCTTTCCATCCTCCAGCCCATGAATTCCATGAGCTATGTCTTTGCCCTGGTTCTGTCCTCCATCTTTCTGACCGAGTCCATCACGCCCCTGATGGTGGCAGGCGTCATTGTCATCATTACGGGAGTCATATTGATCGGAGGGAGCAGCGAATGATCATGATCGTCATAGCGCTCCTGGTGGAAACCGGAGTCGCATCCTTTGCAAGTTATTTTCTGAAGAAATCTTCATCCACGGACCAGAAGGCAAAGATCCTTCTTTCCCCATGGTTTTATCTGGGCGGGATCCTGTATGTGATCTCTTCGGGGATCAATATCTATCTGCTGAAGAAGCTTCCCTATGCGGTAGTGCTTCCTTTGGGCTCCCTCACCTATGTATGGACGATCTTTGTGTCCAACCGGCTTTTGGGAGAAAAGATCACGAAGAGGAAGGTGCTTGCCATTTCGGTGATCTTTGTGGGCGTGCTGCTCCTTGCTGTCGGCACCTCAAGGGCACAGTAGGCAGGGCTTATGGAAGAGACAGAAAAAAGAGCTCCCCTGCCGGAGGCTTTCCTTCATCGAATGCGGCTGGAGCTTGAGGAGGGCGGATACGAGGCCTTCCTTAAAGCCCTGGAGCAGGAGGAGATCAAATCGCTACGGATAAACCCTGTTAAGATGGACAGGGTTTCTTTCATGCCAAAGGAATGGCAGCTGCAAAGGGTCCCCTGGGAGGCGAATGGGTATTATTACCGCACGGATGGGGATCCGGAGGCTCTTCCCGGCAGACATCCCTTCCATGCGGCGGGGGCTTATTATATCCAGGAGCCCTCTGCCATGGCGCCTGTCACGGCCTTAGACCCCCTGCCCGGGGAAAGGGTGCTGGATCTCTGTGCCGCTCCGGGGGGAAAGAGCACGCAGATCGCGGCACATATGGGGAACGATGGCATCCTTTTTGCCAATGAGGTGCATCCGTCCCGGGCAAGGATCCTTTCACAGAATATGGAACGCATGGGGGTGCGTAACGGCCTGGTGATAAACATGGACGTGAAGGCGCTTTCCTTCCGCTTCCCGGGGTATTTCGACCGGATCCTCGTGGATGCCCCC
Organism: Lachnospiraceae bacterium; assembly: GCA_024693135.1. Classification (GTDB taxonomy): domain Bacteria; phylum Bacillota; class Clostridia; order Lachnospirales; family Lachnospiraceae; genus NK4A144. Next base: position 18,323 of record JAILLN010000028.1, read on the forward strand.
TGCTCCGGGGAGGGGATGTTTCGACGGGGCGATACGGCACGCAGGGAGTGGAGCCCGGAAAACGTGGCGATGTGCGCCGCAAGGCAGGCAGAGATCCTGGATGAGGCCGCCGTGATGCTGAAGGAGGGAGGCATATTGTGTTATTCCACCTGCACCTTCAGTAATAAGGAGGATGAGGAGGCAGTCTGGGACTTCCTTGGCCGGCACGATCATTTCAAGCTGATCCGGATGGAGAAGCTCATGCCCCATAAGATCCGGGGCGAGGGGCAGTTTTATGCGCTGTTGAAGCGGGATGGGGAAAGAAGCAGGCCTGTCCGGGCTGTATCAGCGGAAAGAAAAAAGCACAGGAAGGCACCGGAATGGGAAAGGCTTTTTGAGGGCTTTGCCGGGGATTTCCTTCAGGAGGTTCCCTGGCTTGAAAGGGAGCGGATCTTTCTTTTTGGCGAGAGCCTGTATCTTGCGCCGGAGGGAATGCCCAGTCTGGAAGGGCTTAAGGTACTGCGGCCCGGGCTGCAGCTGGGAACCATAAAGAAGGGAAGATTCGAGCCGGCGCATGCCCTGGCGCTTGCCCTCAAAGCCGGAGAGGCCAGAAGGAGCGTGGAGCTTTCCTCAAAGGGGGATGAGATCCAAAGATACCTTAGGGGAGAAACAATACCGGCCCCGGAAAACTGCGGGGCCGGCTGGGCATTAGTCCTGGTGGATGGCATCAGCATAGGCTTTGCCAAGCAGGCCGGGGGAAGGCTCAATAACCATTACCCCCGGGGACTACGCATTTAGGCTTTATCTGTCCGGATCGTCGATGTTCGATCCGCCGCTGCTCCCATCCTGTCCATAGGGCACGTGGAAGGGTGAGCCATTGTCAGCTCCATGGGAAGGCTCATCGGCAATTCCGGTCCCATAGCCTGACGGGGAGTCAGGATCTGCCGGGCTTCCCTGGCCTTCCGGGATATCCGTGGAGGTGGGATAGGACGGGGCATCAATGGGTGTAAAATTCGGATTAACAGGCTGTCCATAGGTCTGACCGGGAGCCGGACCTACCGGCTGCTGATAGGTCTGACCGGGAGCCGGAGCATAGGACTGCTGATAAGGCTGGCTGAAGGGCTGATCCTGGGCAGTGCCATAGACGCCAAAGCTGCCGCTATTATTGTAATTGCCGGGATTTACGCCTACTTTGGGGAGCAGAGCCGCATAAAGCTCAGCGTCCGTATTGTAATAATAAGGGTTTACATAAAATATTCCCAACAGTCCGCAGGTACACAGGGTGAGCAGGATCCATCCGAAGAAGGAAAGATCCAGCACAAAGGCATTCAACTTGTCTCCGTACATCATGGTCTTGCTCCGGTCAAAGGCTTCCTGGGTGCTGATATCTGGGTTCTCCGCCAGGATATAGGGGATCATCCGGTATTCATAGGACTTGATGATGCCGGGCACGATCAGGAGCAGGGACCAGAGGAAGGTGTAGAGATCCTTCAAAAACATGGTCTTTACCACATTCATGTAGGATGAATTAAAGGCTGCTCCCATGTCTCCCAGCTCAAAGGTTCCGCGGGAGCCCCGGATGAAGAATTTCCGGCAGCCTACCTCCAGAGGCGCAAATAAGAATACAGAGATGCATATGGAAACCACCAGGATGATCAGAATAAAGACGGCAACCATGCCGATGACCGGGGCCGCCATCATGCCGATGGCACCTTTCATATCATCTGTTGCATCCTCCAGGTCCTCTTCCAGTTCTTCACCCAATCCGGCGCCGATGCCCTCTGTGCTGAAATCAATGCTTGACTGGGAGGATCCGGAATCCTTCCTTAAGATATTGGAGTAGGAGCTCCCGGAGCTTCCGCCGGAGCCGCCTCCGGTAGCCAGCATCAGAACCAGGGCGGCAAGCACGCACTTCCAGTAGGCTTTGCCCAGGGTCGCCTTTGCGCGTATTTTCAGGTCACGAATACTAAACATGTTTCTATTTCCTCCTTTATATGAATGATCTTTTTTTCAAAACCGGATGAGGAGCCCTGCCATGAGGGAACCGGACCGGCCGGGATTACAGCTGTGCGTTCTTCAATCTTTCTGCCGCCTCGGTCACATCTCCCACAAGAGCACGTACCTCATCTACGATCTGCCGGTTGGTCTCGGTGGTGGAGCAGGTGGTGGTGGAATGGGCGGAAACCTCCTCCGTTATGGCAGATACGGTCTGGATGCTTTCCACGATCTCGTTATTCGCTTCCGCAAGCCGGGAGACGAAATTGGAGAGCTCTCCGGAATCCGTGCGGATCCTTCTGGCACTTTCCACGATCTTATCGAAGCTCTGGGAGGTCACCTCTGCGGCCTCGTTCTGGATGCGGTTGCTCTCCACCAGAGAATTGATCGCGTTGACCACCTTATTGATGTCCGTGGAGATGCCTTCGATCAGCGTGCTGATATTGCCGGTGGCATTCTGCGTCTGGCCGGCAAGATTTGAGATCTCGGTAGCTACGACAGCAAAGCCTCTTCCGGCATCTCCCGCACGGGCCGCCTCGATGCTCGCATTCAGGGCCAGGAGGCTTGTCTGGGAGGCCACATTATTGATGAGCTCTACAATGGACTCCATCTGCTTTGTCGTATCATGGAGTCCCTCTACCTCGCGCACCGCCTCGTTTCCGGCGGTTTCGGATTCCTTTGCCTGGCGGATCAGATTTCCGATATTGTCCCGTCCCTCATGGATGGCATCTACGGTATCCTGCATGTTGATGCCGATGCTTTCGGAGGTATGGGTCACGTTTTCGATCTGGCGCTGGATCTCCTCGGTCTTGATCAGCTGGTTCTGGATGGATTCTGCAGAATCCGTGGAACCGGACTGGACCTCATGCATGGCGGAGAGAGTCTCTTCGCTGGATTGGGCCAGCTGGTCGATCTTTTCGGATACCTCTGCCACATCATCGACCAGCTGATGGGAAACCTCCATGATGGAGCCCAGCATCTTTGAGGTCTTTTCGCTTGCGCTATTGATGGTACTGATCCTGCCGGTATTGATCTTTGTGATGACCCGGTTGACCGTGATGGAGAAGACGGAAATGAGGATCATGATCAGCACCTCGATCTCCAGGTCGGCCACGGCACCGCCCTCCCAGTTTTTGAGGGAAGCGAAGCGTACGGCATGGATGGCGGAGATCACGGAGACCCCGATGCCGGTAGTGACCGAAAGCTTCACATCGTCAAACATAGAGGTGAGGAGCACCGTAGGGATAGCATATACAAAGACAAGGATCGTATTTGTGGTGATAAAGCAGACAATAGCGTAGAAAATGCCGTAGCCTATGCCGATGATATGCTTGATGAGCTTGGTGCCGGTATCCCGCTTATAAAGGATCCAGCAGGCCAGCATGGGGACCAGGTCGAATACCTCCACGGCAATGACCTTATAATATTCCAATTCGCCCTTAAACAACTGGACCAGATAAGCTGCCGCGATGATGGATGTAAGTATGGTAAAAAGGATCAGGGCGGTCCGGTTTATGTAGGAGTCCGTCGATTCGTTTTTCATTGGGGTTTTCCTCCTTTAATGATAGGTAGCTGATGAAAAGATAACACAAAACGGCGGAGTGTTCAATTCCCATGTGGAACCGGAAGGATTGAAATCCGATCATGCCCTATTTATAATGGATTTATGCTTCTCCTTTCACAAAGGCAATGGCCCTGCTGAGGAGTAATGCCTTGGATCTCTGTATTTTGGGGACATGGATAAGAGAAGAACCTTCAAGGGAGTAAGATGATAAAAGAGATAATCGATATTTCGGACAAGTCAGTTGCGCTGTATTCCGGGATGAATGAAAACCAGCTGAAGCATATCCATGAACCGTATGAAGGGCTCTTTATCGCGGAGAGCCTGAATGTCACGTGCCGGGCGGCTGATGCGGGATATAGGCCGGAATCTTTCTTTGTCGAAAAAGGAAAACTGGAAAGATGCGGGAGCCTGCTCAAGAGATTCCCGGATGTGGATGTGTATGTCGCATCAGAAGAAATCATGTCGGGGATTACCGGATATCATCTGACCGGGGGGATCCTTTCTGCGATGAAAAGACGGGATCTTCCTGATCATCATGACATGATCAGAGATTCTAAGCGGATCGCAGTCCTTGTGGATATTGAAAATCCGACCAATATCGGAGCCATATTCAGATCGGCGGCCGCTCTGGGGATGGATGCGCTGCTTCTTTCGTCTGATTCCTGCGATCCCTTGTACAGGAGATCCATACGGGTAAGCATGGGTTCTGTATTTCAGATGCCCTGGACGATCATGGATAAGGATGGTGAAGGGCGGCTGTTTGATGACCTGAAGGGATACGGGTATACCACATTTGCCACGGCTCTTGTTGATGATGCCGTAAAACTGGACCACATCAACGGGGAATGGGGGGAGAGAACGGCGGTCTTTTTCGGATCAGAAGGGACAGGCCTGCCGGATCATTTGATCCAAAGGTGTGATCATAAGCTCATGATCCCGATGTCACGGGGTGTGGATTCGCTGAACGTAGCCGCCGCAAGCGCGGTCATCTTTTGGGCGATTAAAGGGACGGCTCCTTGATCGTTCGTATCTTTCCGGCCGCCTCCGGATCATCCATGATGATCTCACCGACAGATTCTGCAATGATGCTTCCGCTTCGCGGATTCTTGATGCTTGCTACATCCGAGACGATCTCTGCCTGTAATTCTGATTTTTCAAAGGCAAGATCACAGTCCACCATGCGGCAATGGATGAGCTTCAGGCCCTTACAATAGCACAAGGGCTGTGTCCCGATGATGGTGCAGTTTTCAAAGGTCACATTCTCGCAGTACCATGCGAGATATTCTCCCTTTATTAAGCTGTCCCTGACTACGGTATCCTTCGCGTGCCAAAAGGCATCCTTGGTATCAAACTCGCAGTCGGTAAAAATGGAGTCCGTGATATATTGAAATGAGTATTTTCCCGTAAGCCTTACATGATCAAAGGACAGATGGCTCGAACGCATCATGAAGTATTCGCTCTGCACATCCGTATCCGTCATATCCATTTCCTGTACCGACCATCCAAACTCGGGGGATAGGATATCGCAATTTCGGATGCTAATACGCGAACACTCCCGTAATGCCTTTATCCCGTGAAGCTTCGTATCGGTGATCTCAGCATCTTCCGTATACCAGAGCGCCGCGCGGCAGAGGCCGGTCATCTCGCTTCCGGATATCTTAAGGCCCTTGTCATGCCAAAAGGGATATCTTAAGTTAAAAAAGCAGTCCCGTATGACAATGTTTCTGCTTTCCTTAAATGCGCTTTCCCCGTCTGCCGGTCCGTCAAAGCGGCAGTTGACCGCCTCCACATCCCTGCTTCCATATAAAGCTCTTTCTTCATCATATGTCTGATCCTTTATGATTTTCATGATATTTCTGGTCTCCTTTTTCGATCCCTTTTGAAGAAAAGGGGACGATTCTTTTGTCTGCTGCGGCAAAGCTGCGCCGCCCGCGGAACCTGCAAGTCTTTCCGCTGTTTTGATAGAAAAATAATAGTCCAGAAAAAGCCCGCTTTCAAGTTATATCGGCGCGGCCATTTCCCATTCTGTCAGGCGAGTTGTATACTTAATGAAGGAGGAAGAATGACACAGCCAACGGCAATTTGTGGAACCTGTGAAAGCGTTTATCAAGATAATGGCAGAAGGAATTCAGATCCTTGTCAAATATGAGCAATAGATATAGAATTTGGCATAGTTAAAAGGTGTGAAACGGCATGATCGATACGAAAATCCAAAAAGAAAAGTACATCCTTGTATGTGTGTATGGCGGAGCGGAAGAGCTGGCAGAGGCTTCCCTCGAAGAACTTTCGGATCTGACAGAGACAGCCGGTGCAGAAAGCATTGGCCGGGTGATCCAGCTGATGGAGCACCCCAATCCGGCCACATACGTGGGAAAGGGAAAAGCGGAGGAAATACGGGAGATCGCCGGGGATTTGGGGGCAGACGGGATCATCTGCGATGATGAGCTGTCACCGGTACAGATGCGGAATCTTTCGGATATTCTTGAGATCAAGGTGATCGACCGGACCATCCTGATCCTGGACATCTTTGCCTCCCATGCGACCACCAGGGAAGGGAAGCTTCAGGTCGAGATGGCCCAGCTCAGGTACAGGGCATCCCATCTCGGGGGAATGGGGAAGGCTTTGTCAAGGCTTGGCGGAGGCATCGGCACGAGAGGTCCCGGTGAGACAAAGCTGGAAACGGATCGGAGAGTGATCCGGAGGAGGATCGCCGCCCTGTCGGGGGAGATCGGCAGGCTGAAGCAGGCCCGTGATATCACAAGGCATAAACGGATCAACGGCCTTGTACCGATCGCGGCGATCGTGGGCTATACAAACGCGGGAAAATCCACCCTTCTGAATACATTGACCGCGGCAGAGGTTTTGGAGGAGGACAAGCTTTTCGCGACTCTTGACCCCACAACGAGGATCTTAAGCCTTCCCGAGGGCATGGAGATACTGCTGACAGATACGGTAGGGTTTATCAATAAGCTGCCCCATAACCTGATCGATGCCTTCCGGAGCACACTGGAGGAAGCGGTTTATGCCGATATCCTTATCCATGTGGTGGATCTGTCCGATCCGCAGATTCAGATGCACATGAAGGTAGTCTATGACACGCTGAGGGATCTGGAGGCTTTGGGGAAGCCGGTCATCACCGTATTTAACAAAGCAGACCTTGCGGAGGGCGGAGGCGCGGCAAGGGATCCTCTGGCGGAGGCTTCATTCAGGATTTCCGCGAAGACAGGGGAAGGCCTGGAGCGGCTGAAGGAAGCCCTTAGGGATATCATGCTCATGAAACAGGAGAGGATAGAGGAAGTCATCCCCTATGCGGATGCGGGGCGGATTGACGACATACGAAAAAGGGGCCGCCTGCTGAAGGAGGAGTACGAGGCGGACGGGATACATATATGTGCCGTCATGCCGGGAAAGAAATATGCGGATCCCATGAATCCTGGAAAAACGAACAGAGCGGGAAGAAACAATAGTTGAAGCTATTACAGATAATAGGAAACATCATAAAACCTAGGGGTCTTTCAATAAATAAAGAGAATGACTGCTACGAGTTCTGCCCAAGGTGCGAAGCAAATCTGACCCTGCAAAAGGGATACCGCAATGACCTTCCTTTCTGGAACTGCCTGGGCTGCGGAAAAATGCTCATAAATCCGGATATTGATACCGACTCCGATATCGCCTGGATCTGTGACGGCTGTGGGAAGATGCTGAACATCCAGCCGGGCTTTCATGAGAACTGCGGAGAGTGGATCTGTACGGAGTGCGGCTTCGCAAATGAGATCACGCCGGACGAGATCTATGTTTCTGAGGATGAATTCCAAACACATCTCAAGGATCCGTATCTTGGATTAAGCGGCATGGATATTTTAAGCCTGTCTGTATACCGGGAGGAAAGGCCGCTCGACGGGAAGCCTGGCGTATTTCTTGTCCGGAGCAGAGAGGACGGAAAGCGATATGTCAAGAAACTCATTACGCTCTATGACCGGAGTATTTATTCCTTTCTGAAGGATAATCCGGTGGAGGGCATGCCCGGGATTGTCGAGATATATGAGGGGAGCAACTGCCTTGTTGTGATCGAGGAATATATTGAAGGGAATACTCTTGAAGCCATTCTGGAGAAGGGGACGATCCCGGAGAAAAGAGCAGTTTCTATCGTAAAGGAGATCTGCTCCATCCTGGACAGGCTCCATACCCTTTCAAAGCCCATCATTCACAGGGATGTGAAGCCGTCTAATGTCATCATAACCCCGGAGGGGAAGCTGTTCCTGCTGGATATGAATGCGGCAAAGTGGCATCATCCGGAGAAGAATAATGACACAAGAACCATGGGCACGATGTATTATGCCGCGCCGGAGCAGGCTGGATTTGGGCTGTATGCATCCTCCGACAGATCCGATATCTATGCAGTGGGGATGATCTTGAACGTGATGCTGACCGGTGTCTTTCCCAGGGAGAGGAAGGCGTCCGGCACGCTTTGGAGGATCATCGAACGATGCATCAGCCTGGATGCACAGAAACGTTATTCGGCAAGGGAACTGATCAATGCTTTAGATGAGATACAGGAGGCAGACTGAGTGGAGAAAAAGCCGACAAATGAAATGAACGATCTCCTGGCCGGTACGAAACCGGATCAGCTGGAAGATTATTATAGGAAAAATAAACGCTATCTGGCGGAAGGGAAAAAGGCTTTTTATTATTACATGAAAGATGTGCTGGATGAGAAGGCCATCAAGCTGAAGGATGTGTATTCCTTCGCCGGGGTGTCGGAGTCCTACGGGAGCAAGATCCTGACCATGGAGAAGCATACCAAAGACCGGGATCTG
>JAILLN010000025.1 GCA_024693135.1 Lachnospiraceae bacterium
TGGTACTTACATTATACTTCACCATAGCGCAGGATTCTATTTATTTTGGCAGATATCGTCTCAAATTTTTTTGAAACACAAAATGTTGTAGTTATAGGCTTGGTAGCAATTTTTTACGGCTACTTGCCGAATTCAAGTTTATATTTGACTTATACCGGTCGGATGCGGATACCGTAACCGGCCAAAATACGCCCGCTAACGGTATCCAGCTCCTTTATCATCGCATGTTTATATTTGACTTATACCGGTCGGATGCGGATACCGTAACCGGCCAAAATACGCCCGCTAACGGTATCCAGCTCCTTTATCGGTTCAATTTTATTCACGCTGAAACACGGGATCCGGTCATTACGGCAATCATACCGCCGCGCTGTTCAGATACCTTACCTGCTCTGGCGTCAGCACATCGATTTTCTTCCCGAGGAAATCCAGCTTCCTCCGGGCCACATCCATATCCACCTCTTCCGGCACATCAATCAGCTTCTCCTTCAGCTCTTTTCCATGCTCGACCAGGTATTTGGCGGAGAGGGCTTGAATGGCAAAGGACATGTCCATGATCTCTGCGGGATGTCCGTCGCCGCAGGCCAAATTCACAAGCCTGCCTTCTCCCAGCACATAAACCCACCTTCCGTCTGCAAACTTGTATCCCATGATGTTGTTCCGCATTTCCGCTGTTTCTACAGCAAGCTCCCTCAGCCTCTTCATGTCGATCTCACAATCAAAGTGGCCGGCATTGCAAAGGATGGCTCCATCCTTCAGTTCAGCAAAATCCTCCTCATCGATGACGCCATCACAACCCGTCACGGTCACAAAGAAGTCTCCCTTTGCGGCCGCTTCCTTCATGGGCATCACATCGAATCCATCCATAACCGCTTCTATAGCCTTTACCGGATCGATCTCCGTCACGATCACCCTGGCTCCAAGCCCCTTCGCCCGCATGGCCGTACCCTTACCGCACCAGCCATAGCCTGCCACTACCACGGTCTTGCCCGCTACGATCAAATTTGTGGTACGGTTTATGCCATCCCATACAGACTGGCCGGTACCATACCGGTTATCGAAGAAATGCTTCATCTGTGCATTATTCACGCGGATCATCGGGAATAAAAGCCTGCCCTCCCGGTTCAGCGCCTCAAGCCTGATGATGCCTGTGGTGGTCTCCTCGCATCCTCCCAGCACTCCGGGCACCAGATCCTGAAATTCCGTATGCATCATATTGACCAGGTCTCCGCCGTCATCAATGATGATATTCGGGCCTGCCGACAGGACAGCACGGATATGGTTATCATATTCCTCGGGCGTCGTACCATGCCAGGCATGAACCTCAAGTCCTGCCTTTACCAGGGCTGCCGCTACATCATCCTGGGTTGAAAGGGGGTTGGATCCCGTCACATACATTTCAGCCCCGCCGGATCTGAGCACCAGGCATAAAAAAGCCGTCTTCGCCTCAAGATGCACCGACAGCGCAATTTTTTTCCCTGCAAAGGGCTTTGTCTTTTCAAATTCCTCCTGCAGAGTCCTCAAAAGATCGCAATGTCTCCTGACCCATTCTATTTTTGCTTCTCCGGACGGAGCCAGATTGATATCCCTGATTTCACTTGCCATAAATATTCCTCCTGATTTTTGCAATAAAAAAGAGCAGGTCGGCGATGCGACCTGCCCAACATTATACCGTTTTTTTTACAGCTTCGCAAGGTATGCATTGATCAGCTTCTGAAGCTCAGCCCTCTTTGCAAGATATTCAGCCTGCTTGTTGAGGTTTGCTGCATAGAATGCTGCAAGGCGTGCCTGATACTCATTGTATGCTGCAAGGCCTGCTGCCTTCTGTGCTTCGCTGAGTGCCAGCTGGCTTGCATAGAATGCTGCAAGGCGTGTCTGGTAATCATTGTAAGCCGCGATGCCTGCCGCCCTCTGTGCCTGGCCAAGTGCGATCTGGGATGCCTGGAATGCTGCAAGGCGTGCCTGGTAATCATTGTAAGCCGCGATGCCTGCCGCCCTCTGTGCCTGGCCAAGTGCGATCTGGGATGCCTGGAATGCCGCAAGGCGTGCCTGATAATCATTGTAAGCCGCGATGCCTGCCGCCCTCTGTGCCTGGCCAAGTGCGATCTGGGATGCCTGGAATGCTGCAAGGCGTGCCTGATACTCATTGTAAGCCGCAATACCGGCTGCCTTCTGTGCCTCTCCCTTTGCAATCTCAGATGCCTGGAATGCTGCAAGACGTGCCTGATACTCATTGTAAGCTGCAACGCCCGCTGCCTTCTGTGCCTCTCCCTTTGCGATCTCGGAAGCCTGGAACGCCGCCATGTTGGCCTGTGCTGTCAGATACTGCTGTATCCGGGCATCCTGGGCCGCGATTGCCGCTCTCACTTCTTCTTCCGGTCCGGCAAAAGCAGGGATGACTGAAACGATTGTGATGGCGATAGCTGCCAGCACGGTAACTAGTTTCTTTTTCATGTTCTACTTCTCCCTTCAGAATATGAGTATTTTTCTTGCTGAATGCTATTGTATCACCCATTATGAATGATTTCAACCAAGAATTTTCATAATTCAAAAATAATGGTCATCCAATTCCCAGTCTCTCACACATTTTGCCAATCTCAAAACGGACGCGCTCCATGTCGATAGTCTTCAGCTGCCTGCCTTCCATCACGATCTCCCCGTCTATGATCACCGTGTCGGTCTCTGATCCGTTGGCAGAATAAGCCAGGGAGGACAGCAGGTTATTATGCGGGATCATGGAAGGCTCCGTGATATCCAGCAGAGCCAGATCTGCTTTCAGTCCTTCCGCGATCCTGCCGGTGATGCCGGAAAGCCCTATGGCCCGTGCTCCGTTTTCCGTGGCGATCTTCAGAGTCTCCCCGGCGCTTATGGATACCGGCGTCCTGCCTGTGCCCTTATGGATCAGCGCAAGGAGATTCATCTCATGGAACATGTTCAGGGAATTGTTGGAAGCGGCTCCGTCCGTACCCAGCGCCACGTTCACTCCTGCATCCAGCAGTTTCTGCACCGGGGCAAAGCCATTTCCCAGTTTCATATTGGAGGCCGGATTTGTCACCACCGATACATCGTGCTTCTTTAGGATCTCGATATCCCGGTCTGTGATCTGTACGCAGTGGGCTGCTATACAGGGTACATCAAAGCATCCTGCTTTCTCTGCGTATTCGATCGGAGTGCAGCCGTATTCGTTTTTCAGGTTTTCGCACTCTGCCACGCTTTCTGCCAGATGGATGTGGATGCCCATCCCCTTATCCTTTGCCAGATCCGCCACGCACCGCAGGTAATCCGCTCCGGCACTGTACGGGGCATGGGGTCCCAGAAGAAAGGTAAGCCGGTCGCAGTCCTTTCCGTCCCCCATCTCCTCCAGGGCTTCCTTGATCCTTACGTCATCCCTGTCATATTTATCCCCCACAAGCCCCCGGCAGATCACGGCACGCATCCCGGCTTCCTTTGCCGCCCTTGTGGTCTGATGGATATGCATCTGCATGTCATTGAAGGTCGTGGTGCCGGACCGGATCATCTCCGCCATGGCAAGCATGGCTCCCCAGTACGCATCTTCTCCGGACATCCGGTCTTCTACCGGCTGCACCCCCTTCAAAAGCCAGTCCATAAACGGCAGGTCATCTGCAATATTACGCAGCGCCGCCATATAAGAATGGGTATGGGAATTGACCAGTCCCGGGATCACCAGGCGGTCGGTTCCGTCGATCGTCTGCTCCGGCTGAAAGCCCTTGGGAGCAGCATCAATACCGGCGATCAATGAACCGCTGATGTAGATGTCATGGCGCCCTACAGCCCCATCGATCAGGGCATAGCCGTTTTTTATCCATATTTCAGCCATAACTCACCCCTTCTTCAGCCTTTCCTGAAGAGAAGCCGTCATATCTTCAAAACCCGGCTTTCCCAGCAGGGCAAACATATTTTTCTTGTAACTTTCCACTCCCGGCTGGTTGAACGGATTCACCCCTAACATGTATCCGCTGACCCCACAGGCAAATTCGAAGAAATAAAACAGCTGTCCCAGATACTGCTCTGTCTGCTCCGGCACATGGATCAGCCCGTTCGGAACATTTCCGTCCGTATGTGCCAGGATCGTTCCGTTCATGGCGCATTTATTCGCAAAATCCACTGTCTTCCCTGCAAGATAATCCAATCCGTCCAGGTTGTTATCTGCTTTTTTCATTATGATATCCACCCTGGGCCTCTCGATATCGATCACGGTCTCAAACATGATCCTGGCTCCGTCCTGGATGAACTGGCCCATGGAATGCAGGTCGGTGGTCAGATCCACGGAAGCCGGGAACAGTCCCTTCTGATCCTTGCCCTCGCTTTCACCATACAGCTGCTTCCACCACTCAGACACATAATGAAGGGACGGCTCATAATTCGCCATGATCTCCACGGATTTGCCTTTCCTCAGAAGGATATTCCGGACAGCCGCATAGATCAGCGCATCATTATCCTCAAAAGTGCTTTCCACAGCCATCCTCCGGCCTTCCGATGCCCCCGCCATGAGCGCATCGATGTCTGCACCGGAAACCGCGATCGGCAGAAGCCCTACTGCCGTCAGCACGGAAAAACGTCCGCCCACATCATCCGGTACCACAAATTCCTCATATCCCTCGGAATCCGCCAGGCTCTTCAATGCCCCCCTGGACTTGTCCGTGGTGGCATAGATCCTCTTTGCCGCCTCGGCCTTCCCGTATTTGTTTTCAAGCAGCTCCTTGAAAATACGGAAGGAAATGCCGGGCTCCGTGGTCGTGCCGGACTTTGATATCATGTTGATCGAAAAATCCCTGTCCCCAATGACTTCGATCAGATTTGAAATATAGGTGCTGGAAATATTATTGCCAAGGAAATAGATCTCCGGAGCCCTGCGGATCTCCTTTGAAACAGAGTTGTAGAAATTATGCCTCAGAAATTCGATGGCGGCCCTGGCTCCCAGATAAGAGCCTCCGATCCCTACCACCAGCAGAACCTCGCTGTCTCCCTGGATCTTTGCCGCCGCCTTTTTGATCCGCTCGAATTCCCCCTTATCATATTGGTCGGGCAGATCCAGCCACCCCAGAAAATCATTTCCCGCGCCCTTCCTGGATAAAAGCAGCTCTCTTGCGGCTGACACAGAGGGCTTGATCAGTTCCAGCTCCTCGTCCCTGAGGAAAGAAGACATTTTTGAATAATCATACGAAACCTTTGCCATATCTCACTCCTTATATTCAATCATCACCGGTTTAGACGTATCCTGGCTTTTATTGTAATGCTTTTCGGGAAAAAGCACAACTATATCCATATTCCGCATTTTGTGCTATCATAATGGATATCAAACAGACAGGAGGCAGTTTATGTATTATACACCAAAGGGGGTCTGTTCTACAGGCATCGATATTGAAACGGAAGGAAATATCATCCGGTCAGTATCCTTTACGAACGGATGCTCCGGCAATACACAGGGCATCGGACGGCTTGTGGAAGGCATGGATATCGAGGATGCCATATCCAGGCTGGACGGCATCAAATGCGGCAGGAAAGACACCTCCTGCCCTGACCAGCTGGCCCAGGCATTAAAAACCATCAAAAGCGCATCATGAAGAAGATCGTCCTGACCGGAGGAGGCACGGCCGGGCACTGCATGCCAAACCTTGCCCTTCTCCCCGCGTTAAAAGAAGCCGGCTTTGAAGCGGCTTACATCGGTTCTTACAACGGCATGGAAAAGGATCTGGCTGTCAATGCAGGCCTTCCTTACCATGGCATAGCCACCGGTAAGCTCCGGCGCTATTTTTCCTGGCAGAATTTCACGGATCCCTTCCGGGTGGCAAAGGGTATCGGAGAAGCAAAGAAGCTATTATCTGTTCTTGCTCCGGATGTTGTATTTTCCAAGGGCGGCTATGTGGCATTTCCGGTGGTAAAGGCCGCATCTGCCTTAAAGATCCCGGTGGTAGCCCATGAAAGCGACCTGACCCCCGGATTATCCAACCGGTTATCCTTCCGTTTTGCTGACCGGATCTGCTGCTCCTTCCCGGAAACCCTTAAAATGCTCCCGAAGGGCAAGGGCGTGCTGACCGGTACTCCGGTCCGCTCCGGACTGAAGAACGCCAGCCGTGAAAGAGCCCTTTCCTTTGTGCATATGCGGGAGGGTGATTATCCGTTTCTGCTGGTCATGGGAGGCAGCCAGGGAGCACAGCGGATCAATGAAGCCGTCCGCCAGTCCCTCCCCTCCCTGCTCAAGAGATTTAATATCATCCATTTGTGCGGCAGGGGAAAGGTGGATCCCACTCTCAGCCATCAAGCCGGTTATATGCAATATGACTATATCGACAAGGAGCTTCCGGATCTGTTCTGCCTGGCGGATGTAGTGGTATCCAGGGCAGGCGCCAATGCGATCTTTGAGCTGGTCTCATTAAAAAAGCCCCATATTCTGATCCCTCTTGCCACCGGCCGGGGCGATCAGTTATTGAACGCCTCCTCCTTTGAGAAAGCGGGATATTCCAAGGTTCTTTTGGAATCTGACCTGAAGGGCACGAATCTGGCCGATACCATCGATAATGTCTTTGAAAACCGGCAGCAATACATCAGCGCCATGGAAAAGGCATCTTCCCTGGATCCGGCAGGCAAAATACTCGAGGTCATCCAGGAAACAGCCCATTAACCCACATTGTGACATATCACAGAAAGGACGCCATGAACGACAACTGTATTTTCTGTAAGCTGAGCAACCATGTATTCCCCACCAATCAGATCTACGAGGATGATGATTTTTCGGTCATCCTGGATGCAGGACCTGCCACCAGGGGGCATGCTCTGATCCTTCCCAAAGAGCATTATGCCAATCTCTATGAGATGCCTGAAGATCTTACAGCCAAGGCCTTCGTCCTTGCCAAAAAAATGGCAGGACATATGACGAACGTCCTTCATGCTGACGGCTTCAACCTGGTACAGAACAATGGGGAAACTGCCGGACAGACCGTCTTTCATTTCCACATCCACCTGATCCCCCGCTTTAAGGAAGACGGGCAGACGATCGGATGGATCCCCTCCAAACCCACAGATGAAGAGCTTGCATCCCTGGCAAAGGAGCTGAAGCGATGAAGATCAATATTTATTACGGTGGACGCGGCATCGTCGGCGATCCTACCATTTCTGTGCTCAACCGCATGCAGAGCGTGCTGGAGGATATCAATGTCCGGGTTCAGAGGTTCCATCTATATGAAGAAAAGAGAAACATCACCGCCCTGCCCAATACCTTGAATGACGCAGACGGGGTCATACTGGCTTCCACCGTAGAATGGCATGGGATCGGCGGCTATATGTATGAATTTCTGGATGCCTGCTGGCTCTACGGCAATAAAGAACGCATTTCCCAGATTTATATGTGCCCGGTTGTGATGTCCACCACCTATGGTGAGAGAGAGGGCAAGCTGGATCTGACAAAAGCATGGGAGATCCTCGGGGGCAAGCCCTGCAGCGGCATCTGCGGCTATGTGAAGGATTCGGTCTCTTTTGAGCTGAACCAGTCCTACATGACCCTGATCGAAAAAAAGACGGAGAATATCTACCGTACCATTTCCCAGAAAACGGTAAGCCTTCCGGCCTCGAACCAGGCGGTGCGCCAGATGGTCTCCGCAGCTCCCACCATCGATCTGACTCCCCAGGAATCCGAGCAGCTTTCCAAGTATGCCTCCGATGAAAATTATATCCAGACCCAGAAGGAAGATATCCGCGAGCTTGCTTCCCGTTTCCGCACCCTTCTGGACAATGACGGGGTAAGCCCTGAGGAACAGCTCATATCTGACCTTCGGAAGCATTTCCGTCCGCAAAAGAATTTTTCCGCCATCTACAAAATGATCATCAAGGAGATCCATAATCCCCTGATCATTGACGTTTCAGACGACCGTCTGGATCTCCGCTACGGCACGATCGAAAACCCTTCCGTTGTCTGCAAGCTGGAATCCGACCGCCTGAATGACATTCTTGCCGGAAGGATGACCTTCCTAAAGGCTTTCATGGACGGGGATATGAAATCCAAGGGAGATTTTAAGACCCTCCGTATGCTGGATACGATATTCGATTTTGGAATGTCATCGTAACATTCGCAAATCCTATCTCATCCCCATCCTCAAGCACCGCTGTCTCATTCAGCTCCAGGCGCCGCCCGTTGATGAAGGTTCCGTTTGTGGAGTTCATATCAGACAGAAAATACCTGCCGTCTCTGTTCATGATCGAAGCATGCACACGGCTGACGCTCCCGTCCGGTATGACCCCGTCTACCCTTTCATTTCGTTTTCCGATCAGATAGGGAGACTTATCGATGGCAAGATCCGTATCCCTCCCCCTGATCCTGCCGGAAAGCCTGGCTCCCTGATCCGGGCGGTGGCGTACATTCAGCAGTACCGTCTTTCCGTCCTCTGCATTGTCCATGCCATATACCTCCTTTTCCTGCCGCAGGATCTCCTTCTGGAGCATGGGATCTGTCTCCACCCTGGAAATCTCCTCTTCTCTTTTTTCCTGGCGCTCATTTTCTTCCCGGACCTTTCTCCTGTTGTAAGTAAAGATCACGCCGGTCAGCGCCGCACCGAAAAGCAGGGCAATCCCGCATCCGGCCAGCAGATATTCTGTTTCATTCAAGGTCACCGGCATCATGGAAGGATTGCAGACCAGAAAGAGATAGGCTATGGCGGCCACGGCAATGATCCCAAGACAGCATAATGCCAATCTCAAGGGTTTCTCCACGCCAACAGTCTCATCCTTTTTATCCGACAGGTAATAATCCAGGCTGGAACGGTCCTCCTCCATCTCCCAATAATCCTCCGCCTGAGGAAGCACCGTCTCTTCTTTCTCCTCTGCAGGATCTGTAAAGGGCAGCTCATTTTCTTTTTTCGGTGCAGAAGGCTCTGCCCGGATGATCCCCTCCGGGGAATAAACCCCTTCCTCCACTGCAAGGTAATAATCATATGCGATCCTTTGGCATTCCCGGTCATCCTTGTCGGCATGATCGATCAGAAACTGTGCCAGGCATGCAAAATCCTCTTTGCTCCGCCTTCCCCTTTCCGAGGAAGTACCGCAAGGATAATATACAAAGGCCGGCTCAAAGGTATCCGGCTCCAGATAGATAAACTCCGGATCAAACAGTACCTCATCTGACGGGAGAAGATACCGTTCCAGTTCCCTGAAGATCGCAATGATCCCATTGAGGAGGCACATCATTTCCTTTCTCCCAAGCTCCCGGTTTTCAAACAGCCGGACAAGGCTCTGCCTGGACTGGATCTCATAATAATAAAATGCCTCATTGTCGATGAAATGGAGCTTCAGCTTTAATAATCCGGCAATCGGATTCCGGATCACCATCTTCTCATGGCTGCTTCTCTGGTTCTGCGTATCCTTCGCAATGATCATATAATTATGGCTGGCATCGCTTTTATATCTGACCTCCATTTACTCCTCCCCCCTGAAATGGCCAATGGCATTTTCCACTACCCTGCATTCCCGGATAAACTTGATGGGATCCTTTCTTTTTGCCGTTCCCTTTCCGGCTACCCGTATGCCCCCGCTTCCCGTGATCGGAAGAAATAAGACATTTGCCGGGATGGACAGGGTTCCCTCGTAAGCCACCGTCACATCCTCCCCTGTCACCTTCACCTCATGTGAAACGCTGCCGGTAGCAAGCAAGGCATCCTTGATCAAATCTGCGGCCGCCCTTTCCGTCGTGCCGAACACCTCCCCCGTACGGATCCTGCTTCCTCTCAGTGCCGCCTGGTATGCTGCCGTATTCATGGCGCATCGGTCGTGCAGGAAAAACGACAGATAGATCAGGAGAACGATCACCGTCAAGATCATCGGAAAAAGAAAGGACGCCTCTACCGTAAAAGATCCCCTTAAAGAAAAAATACCTGCCTTATCACAAAAGAAAGGAGCACAAAAGGGACAAATGCCATTTCTGTATTTTTGTCCGCCTTTTTTGTCATGAGCCTTACCGCCCCATAACCGGCAGCCATCAGCATAGCTCCCATGATCATGGCCATATTTTCCCTTCCGCCAAGGTAAATGCCCGTTACGACCATGAGGAGTGCATCGCCCAATCCAATCTTTCCTTCCGTAGCGGCGGCCAGTGCGATGAAGATCAATCCGATCAGCAGCCCCAGGATCTCGTCCACCAATCCGGTGGGCCTCGCTATGATATAGCAGACTATGCCCGCTGCCGCAAAAAAGACCAGTACCGGCAGAAGTATTTTTTTCGTTTTCCAGTCTGTCGCAGCACAAATGCTTAAAAAAATCATGAGTAACCATGTCCTTATCATATCCTCCTCCATTTTCATCTTGAACAATCGCGGCAGGGAGGCCTTCCTCCCGCCTGGCTGATCGGAACCTCCCGGACTGTGCGGCTGAGGGACCGGCACCGGAGGGAGGTATGATACCGGTTGCCGTCATCGGTCAGATAAACCATGCCGGACCGTATCCCCCTGGAACAATACTCACAGGGGTAGTACCTTGACCCGTCATTTGCCCTTTCATGCTCCAGCTGGGATATATCCCTGGAACGGATCGTAAAATTAAGATGCCTGCAGCTTCTGGACTTGTGATAGACGGATCCATGCTCCGTAATATACACCAGCTCCTCTTCCTCTGGTTCATCCAATCCCCTTCTTGCATTATCATAGCCTGTAAAACCGCGGATCCTGGCCCTGTCTGTGACCGCAGGATGCATGATCCCGAGAAAATCATAATACGGGTCGATCCGGTAGGAAGCCACCAGGTCGATCATGTCATCACTTCCCATCACGGAGGAACGGAGGAATGATATGCCTCCCGCGCCGCCCTCTACAGGGGATTGGCTGATGTACTCCTCTCCCAGCATCCCCGTGACCTGGGTCCGGGCGGCGGCGATCCCGAGCAGCCTGCCGCCCAGATCGCCTGGCCCGCCCACCGTGTTCCTGACAGCATAGGCATATTTCGCATATTCCGTGGCGGTCTCGCAGAGCGCCGACGACATCTCCGATGAAAATCGGACGGCCTCTGTCAGGGACATGACCGAGATCATGGCAAACAGAAAAACAGGGAGCACAAAGGCGGTTTCCGTCGTAAGACTCCCGGAGGAGGACATTTTCCAATGGATTTTTTTCAAGATTTTCGAAAGGAGAAAAGTCATGATTAAAGCATATGCATATTATCACGCTGCCGCGTCTACATCCCAATACAACCCGATCCCAAACAAAAAAATAAAAAATGTCCTCCTCCGGAAGCCTTACGTTTCCTCCCCCCTAAGTTCCGGCCGGTGCCAGATAGCTCTGGCTTCGTTTGATATTAAATTCGTACTTGCCCTTCGCACTGAATACAGCCCAGGCATCCAGATATTCTATGCAGCCATCCATCCGAAAGCTGTGATTCCCTTCTGTCGTTCTCAGGTTTGCCTCGATCACATCCATGGCACGCATCACTTTCGTAGATTTATCCATCATCAGCAGAAATACCCGGATGTAATCGACATAGCTGAAGCCGCTCCCTCTTTCTCCCGTGGGCCTGGCAGAGGTTTTCAGGGTCAGGAGGCCCCATAGCGGCATCCTCCAGTCCGGATCCGTCTTTTTCAGCGGAACCCGCTCCCCGGCCATCAGCCTCTTCACGTCGGATACGCATTCGCCGTATGCCCAGGCTAAAAGGATGAGATCTGCAATGGCATCCATGGCTTCCGGAGGGATTCCCAAAATCACCCCGATCACTTCTGCCACGGTTTCCACCGTTTCTTTTTTTGTGCTCGATGTCATGATAAATGCGGCATCAGCGGCATACCGGATCAGCAGGAGCTTTTTTACCACCTTCTTTAGATTGGCGATGTCCGTATTCTGCCCCTGCAGGATATACTCCAGCTCATAAGATATGGCATTATGTCCATCATTCTGTGTAAAATCCGAGCATTTTTCTACCAGATATTCATCGAAAAACAGTTCATTCATGAAAGAGTCCGGGTCTTCCCTCACCTCCTTCATGCCGCAGCCCTTCTGAAGGCTCCGATGAGAGGCCAGCCTCGCCACGTCGATATGCTTACGGGATACAGCATCTGTTTCCGTCAGATAATCCAGGATTCCCGGCTGTTCATCAAAAACCTCTGCCGCTGGATTCTCCGGGATCTTATAGTCAATATCCTCCAGCCTGGCAAGGATTTCCTCCTGCCTGGCGTCCATGTTTTCCTCTTCATAACCGGTATCCCTGTACTCGTTATAATTATCCCTTGCCCTTCCAGCCAGAGCCTCCAGGGCAGATATTCCCTTGATATCCTTGATCGCCTGGATCGCCTGCCTCTTAAATACTCTTCCTGTATGGTCTGTAGCGTAGGAGGCTTCCGTGATATGGGATTCTAAAAGCCTCATGCCCACAAGATCACCTGCGCCCAGGAGTGACCCCTTTCCGGGAGAACAGTTATAAACCATGTATGATCTAAAATGCTCCTCCGTATTGCTGAGAGCCGGCGATGCACTCCCATAAGAGCTGTCAATAAAATATAGATCATACCGTTTTAGGAGCTCGCGGTTATACTCTGCAAACAAGGAATCCATTCCCATGCCCATGATCATCTCTGTCTTCATCCTTGCGGCCCCGTACACGGCGCTTTCCACCATCGCCAGGATGAGGGAAAGCACCAATGTCAGGATGAGGGTCAGGAAAACCGTGATCACGCCCTTAGGCTGTTTTCCCATCCCCTCAGATTGCATTGCTTCTGGTGGTGATGGTCTTGAAAAGATTATTCACGATGGTTGTCAGCTGCTGTTTGAAAATTAGCACCAGGCCGATCAGCACTACGAGGATCAGGATCATCTCTACCGTACCGATGCCACGGTTGTCTCCCTCTTCTGGGACAAACGGAAGCAGCAATCTTTTCAGATACATGATCATCATCATTTTTGGTTACCTCCTTTTTCTTATTTATCACTTGAAGGACAGAAATGCCGGAACGATCACAACGATCATCACGACAGAAAGCATCATTGCCATAGGGCCCAAAAGCTTTGTCCCAGCTTCCTCCCCCAGCTTTTTCGCAATGGCTTTCCTGTCCTCAAATGCCTCCTTTGTCTCTGCCTCCAGTTCCGGAAGCAGGCCCTGGTTTCCCTTCCGGATATTCTGGCTCAAAAGTGCCCCCAGCTTGATATACCTTTTTTGGGCACAGCGCCTCCCGAAGTCCAGATATGCATCGTACTCTGACATTCCGCTTTTCATACGGTTGACCGTGATCAGCATTTCCTCGTATGCAAACGGCATATTTTTTGAATCTGTCTCCCTTCTGTCCCATACGGTCTTTTCAAAGGCCGCTCTTACGGTCAGCCCGGCTCCCAGGAGAAGGGTCAGCTTGCTTACGATCTCCGGATACGTCAGAAGCATCTCTCTCTCCCTGTGTTTTACCGCCTTGTCTAATTCACGGTCTTTTCCCACATAGATCGCAGCCGCCCCAAGCAGCGTCATAAACAGAATGTAAAACGCGGTTTTCGGACTGGTCCTCCGATACTTCAGATTCTTTCCGCCTACCGCCGAAGGCAGAAGCTGATGATTGGTTGAGACCGTCTGGCCGTTGTAATCATCGATCTTCTCATCCAAAAGCCGTTTGAACTCTTCTTCCTCTGTCAGGGCTTTTGGAAACACATTGACGTAAAACTCATATTCTGCCCGGCTTTCTCCATAGGTCAGGGCCGCCGTGAGCTTAACCAGGCTCCCGTTATCATCCCGGAATTCATCCTGTATCTTTCCGTCCCCATTCAGCACAGTATAATCACTGACCAGCCACTCCACTCCCACGGGATAATCCTCCATAGAGGTCTTCAGCTCCAGGTCATGGTCTACATGATCTGCACTTTGGTTTTCCCCTAAAATGGTCTGGCTCAGCCTTTCTCCGATCTCCGAAAAAACCTCCGCTATTTCTTCCTCTGAATACTGGCGTTCGGTTACCTCGATCACGCGGTTTCTTTCATAAAGCTCATCATCCGCATACAGATCTACCTGAACCGTCCTTTCTCCCTCTCCGTAGCCGGCCCGTTCAAGGGCATTATTTGTTATGAAGGTTGCCTTTCCAAGATCCCGGATCCAAAAAACAAGTGCCATCACTAGGCCCGCCGTCACGATCAAAAGCACCACCGAGATCTTCTCGGTATAGTATTCGTCAAGCAGCTCCCGGCCTCCCTTTCCCGGATGCATGAGCATCTGCTTCTCCCGGATCTGAGCCTGATCTGTCCTTGACAGCAGGGACAGGATCATTTTTGCGGGACGGCGGAATATCTTTGCAATTCCCCTGATCTCCATCCCCTATACCTCGATCCTCATGATCTTTTCTGCAAGAAAGAATCCTCCGGCATAAATCCCCAGACAGGCACTCATAACGGCTATGCCGATGGGATTGTGGTACAATCCGTCCATAAAACCCGGTGAAATAACGCTGAGATATGCTATGATCGCAAATGGTACGATCTCCATGATCCTCTGTTCATATCTTTTCGAACTGATCAGGGTATCGATCTCCCTTTTCACCTCCATTTTTTCACTGATATTCCCGGATGCACGTCTTATGATCTTTCCCATATCTCCCCCGCTTCTCTTTGCCGCCGAAAAGACATCGGAAAAATCACGAATGTCCTCTACTCCGCACCTCAGGGCAAAATCCTTCAATATCACCTCAATAGCCTCATTGTTTTTCAGGCGCTCTGCAATACGTCGGTATTCTATGGCAATAGGGGCATCCTCTCCATAAGTCTGCTTCATGTCGCCATAGGCTTCCACAAAGGCATTTTCTACAGAATATCCCGCATTCAGGGATGTACTGACGGCCTGGATGCTCTCCCTGAACTGAGCCGCCAGTTCCCTTTTTCTTTTTTCCCTGCGGCTTTTTTTCCGATATTTTTGATATTTGGGAAAGAAAAGAAAGAATCCAAAAAAGGGCAGAATGCTCCGATAGAAAATAAATGAGATCATTCCATCGATCACGAGGAACTCCGCAAAGGATAACCATAACTCCCTAGAGCCCGCTTTTCCTGAGTTTTTCCGTGTGTTTGAGGTCGTTGATCTTTTCAAGCCTTCCCTCCACCTTATCCTTTCCCTTGTCCCCTGTTTCTTCAAACTGATACAGAGGTGACAGCAGGATCTCTCCGTCACAGAAATCGATGACTTCCACGATCTCCAGGACCTTCCGGGTTTTATCCCTGAGCCTTCCCAAATGCACGATCACATCCACCGCAGATGCGATCTGGCGCCGGATCGCGCTTAAGGGAAGCTCCATTCCGGACATCAATACCATGGTCTCCAGCCTGGAGAGCATATCCTTCGCCGAATTCGCATGGCCTGTACTCAATGAACCGTCATGTCCGGTATTGGCGGCGCTTAGAAAATCCAATGCGGCTCCATCCCGGATCTCTCCTACTATGATTCTGTCGGGACGCATTCTTAACGAAGATTTGATCAGGTCACGGATCGTGATCTCTGCCGCGCCTTCCACGTTGGCATTTCGGGTCTCCAGCCTCACCAGGTTGCTTACGCCCCTGATCTGCAGTTCTGCGGAATCCTCGATGGTTATGATCCTCTCGCCCTTGGGTATGAATGCGGAAAGTGCATTTAAGAACGTTGTTTTTCCTGAACCTGTGCCTCCCGACACGAAGATATTGTAGCCTGCAACGACGAGATTTTTCAGAAATTCTGCCACCTCCTCGGATATGGATCCGTAATTGATCAGGTCGGTCATCCGGATCGGATCATCCGGAAAGCGCCGTATCGTCAGGATCGGTCCATTCAATGCCACGGGATTCATTACGACATTGACCCGGGATCCGTTGGAAAGCCTTGCATCCACTATAGGGGAGGCTTCGTTCACGATCCGGTTGCTTTTTGCCACGATCTGCTGGATCACATCCGACAGCTTCTCCCTGGACTCGAATTTTCTGTCCCATTGGAAGAGCTTTCCATCCTTTTCCACAAATACCGCCTCTGTACCATTGACCATGATCTCCGTGACGGAGCTATCCGATACCAGCTCCTCCAGGATGCCCAGACGCCTGACTTCAAAAAAAAGCTGTTTCTGCAGCCTTTCCCTCTCCTTCAGCGTCAGGAATTCTTCCTTCTTCCGCTGGGTGATGGTATCTGCGATAATGCCCCGGATCTCATCATCATCCACATCCCTGGACAGATCGATCCTCGATACGATCTGATTCTTTAAGAGGGCAAACTGTTCTTCTTCTGTCATTGAATGATATCCAGCCTTTCCCTGATAAACTTTCCCAAGCCGGTTTCCCTTAGATTGCCTGCAATGGAAACCATGTCTTCAAAATAGGGGAATTGAAGCCTTTCCAGCCTTTCTGCCGTCTCATCTTCCCCACGGATGCGGAGCATGGCTTCAAATTGGGCTGTCTTTGCTTTAGACATGCTGTCATTCCTCATCGGTACATAAATCTTTTCGCTTTTTTTTAATATCTGGTTCAATCCATTCATACAGCTTCCCGGATCCAGTATGATTATTTCATATCCGGCCTGTGTCAGCTCCTTTATGAGCTTTTCCCAGTCTTCTTTGTCCGCCGACAAGAGGTCCTCCGGGGACATGACCGGCGGCACATAGTCCAGTCCCTGGGAAGTCAATGTGATGCTCTTCAGCCTGTAGGAAAAATTTTTGCTTCCGTTTTTCAGATAAAACAGCAGATCCGACAGATCCGCCTCATATTTCTGCATAAAAATCTGATGAAACCCGGAAAACGGCTCCATATTGAGATAGATCACCTTTGCCCTGTCACTCAGGATCTGTCCCAGTGCTATCGCAAAGGTTGTCTTCAATACTCTCGATACCGGTGAAAACACAGTGATGATCCTGCTTTCCTCCAGAAGAAGCCGGCGTATCTCCGGCTCGCCGGATTCAGCCCTTGCCTTCATGATCTCCCGGATGATGCCATCTGCCGTACGATACCGGTCGATCCTGCGGATCCCATCTGTCCCTTCGCCGGCCTCTTCTGACAGCAGGAAGATATTTCCCGCATCGATCCGCTTCACCGCTTCCTCATACAGTTCCTCAGCCATGAGAAGCATGGAGATCTTATTTTCCAGCCCATACCTTAAAAGGCTGTCTACCCCCGTGAAGGTATGGCATTCAAAGGTTCCGTTGTAATTTTCATTAAAATATCCGGTAAATTTCTCCAGATAGTCCCGGTCTGGATCAGCCAGTGCTAGTATTTCCGTATCCATTCTCTGCCTTTGTTTTCGTTTGAGGGCGGTGAAAAAACGATCTCTTCATGCCCTGCAAGTACCTTCCGTTTGTTTGTCTTTGGAAAAATGCGGTCGAACGACCTTGGATGATCCGATTATATCCATCCGTTCCCTCTCTGTAAATGGGTTTTTCGTAATTAAGTCCGTTTTGTGCATACTATACACGGATCGAAGCTCTTCATTTGGTAATTCCTTCCAAGAACTTCAAAATGTGGTATATTAAAATGAGATGTAGGAGGGTTTCAACGATGGAAATGCACCATGGCGGCGATGTATACGGAGAGGTTCCGGTTCTTCTTGACTTGTCGGTGAACCTGAATCCCCTGGGTACGCCTCCGGAGATTCTTGCCGTATTAAAGGACGAAGCGGAAAAGGTCTCCCTTTATCCGGATCTGCAGTGCCGGGAGCTGAGAAGCAGGCTTTCCGAGTCAGAAAAGATACCCGCAAACCAGATCATATGCGGGTGCGGCGCCTCTGAGCTGATCAGCCTCCTGATCCAATGTATCCATCCGGGTCATGTCCTTCTTCCCGTGCCCGCATATACAAGCTATGAACGGGCCATACGGGATATCGGGCAGGAGCCTGTATATTATCGATTGAAGAAAAATAACGGATTTGCCCTGACGTCATCCTTTCTGCCCGTGCTTAAAGCTTTCTCCCATCCACAGGATATGCTTATCTTATGCAATCCGAATAATCCTACCGGAAGACTTACGGATCGTTCCTTATTATGTGAGATCGCTTCGTTATGCAGGGAAAAGCAGGTATTTCTTCTTTTGGATGAGTGTTTTCTGTCTCTTTGCGAAAACGAAGAGACCAGCCTTAAGGATCAGCTGGAAGATAATCCTTATCTTTTTGTATTGGATTCCTTCACGAAGAAATATGCCATGCCCGGTTTAAGGCTCGGCATGATGTATAGCAGCAATACCATGATCCTGGAAAGAATGCAGTCCATGAAGACCGAATGGTCTGTCTCAACCCTTTCACAACGAGCAGGCATTGCCGCCCTGTCTTTATCCGGCCAATATCTTTCGGAAGCAAAGGGGCTGATCAAGAAGGAAAAGGAATTTTTGACGAAAAATCTGGTCAACTTGGGCTTTACTGTATTTCCCAGTGATACATGCTTTATCCTTTTCTATAATGAATCCAGGCCGGATCTTTCCTCCAGACTGGCCGAGAAAGGGATCTTGATCCGGGACTGCAGGGATTACTCCGGTCTAAGCCCCGGCTTTTACCGCATTGCGGTAAGATCCCATGAGGCATCCCTTCTTCTGCTCCAAGCATTAAACGGCTTTTAAGGACCTTTTTCCCTGAAAGTCCCAAAGCGGCCGCCTAACCCATTTATGCATATGATTCTGATCCGGAAGGAATAATAAGATGTTGGAGCTTTATATCGGAAATGGAAAAGGGAAATCAACCGCAGCCGCCGGGCTGGCTCTCCGTGCGGTGGGAAACGATATTCCGGTGATCTATACACAATTCATGAAAGACGGAAGCTCCGGTGAGATGACAGGGTTTTCTCTTCTGCCCCTGGTCAGCATTTTCACGCCGGATCATTTCTTTGGTTTCTCCCGTACCCTGACCCCAGACCAGCGGCAGATCCTTAAGAATGACTATATGAAGCTTCTTTTGCAGATCTCTGATTACCTGAAGGAATCCAAAAAAGAACCGGATCCGGAAGAGACCGGCTTTTCCGAAAAGGATATTTTTCAAGTCTGCATACTGGATGAAGCCCTGTCCGCTGAAGCCGCGGGACTTCTTCCCCTGGAAAGCCTGCTCTCTTTCATCAAAGAAACGCCATCCTCTGTAGAACTGGTCCTTACCGGAAGATCGGCAAAGGAAGAGATTCTTTCTCTTGCCGATTATATTTCGGATATTCAAGCCATCCGGCATCCCTATCCGGTAATAAAAGCCAGAAAAGGAATTGAATATTGAAATGAAAAAAGAACCGATGGTTTTCCATCGGTTCCTTTGATTCAAAAGGCGACAACCAGAATCGAACTGGTGATACGGGTGTTGCAGACCCTTGCCTTACCGCTTGGCTATGTCGCCATGCATCAAAATCCATTAAAGTATGACCCGGACGGGAATTGAACCCGTGTTACCGCCGTGAAAGGGCGATGTCTTAACCTCTTGACCACCGGGCCGAATCGTCATCCGCGCCGCCCATGACCCGGCCGCTGACGGACTGCCATTGCCCTGCCTCCGTGGCAGCGAATGAAACTCCCCGAGTAGGGCTCGAACCTACAACCCTTCGGTTAACAGCCGAATGCTCTACCATTGAGCTATCGAGGATCATGGATAACACCCCAAAAACTGAACATTGAACGCATCCAGCGCCTTCCGGCACATACGGCCGAGGACAAGCCATCGACCTATTAGTGGCGGTCAGCTCCGCGCGTCGCCGCGCTTCCACATCCGCCCTATCCACCCCGCAGTCCACGGGGGGTC
>JAILLN010000031.1 GCA_024693135.1 Lachnospiraceae bacterium
TGGCGAGACAACACGCTTTTAAGTTGGCTCGCCAAGCCGAGATTGCATAGTCGAAGCCGGCGGGAAGCTCCGCATTAAGTGAGCGGTGAGGCGACGTGGAAATGCAAGGCCCGCATGCGGCGTACAGAGCAGGAATCGCGGGAAGCCCGCATGCGGCGTACAGAGCAGGAATCGCGGGAAGCCCGCATGCGGCGACACAGACAAAATCAGACAAAAGAACCGCCCCCTTGTCTTGGGAAGAAAGTAAGAGGAATGATACGGATCTGGAAATGATTGCGGCAAGTCCGGAGGAGCTGGCTTCTCTGAAGGAAGAGGGGCTTCTGCCCTCGGATTTTCAGCCGCTTGAAGACCGGCAGCTGGTGCTCAAGGCGGTTTCAGAAAATGACATTGCCGGCGTATTGTGCGTGGCGGACCGGGGAGCTGCCCTGGAGATCGTGTCGATCGTGGTAAAGCAGGAATACCGCCGGCTCGGGATCGCGACAAAGATGCTGGGAAGCTTCTTTTCAAGCTGCTATCTGGCCGGCGAGCTGAAGCCGGTATACTGCTTCTATATCCGCGAGGACTGGCTTGCGGGATTTGACGCCTTTGTCCGGGATAGCGGCTATTTTTTCACCGAAGCATCCCAGACCCTGTATGCGGCCGACCCAAGCCGGCGTATGAGGTCCCCGGGCTATAGAAAGCTCATATCCGAAGCAGGCGGCTCCTGCGAGCTCTGGGCAGAGCTCCCTCCGGAAACCAAGAAGCGCTTCCTGAAAAAAAGAGCCGCAGCCGGAGACCATCTCCTCCAGGGCCTGGATGAGGCGGCCTTAGATGAGGATCTGTGCTTCTGCATCCGGGGCAGGGACGGAGAGATCAAGGCCGCGGCCTTCGTGCAGAAAACCAATGAAGCCAGGTACGCGCTTTCCTATGTCTACAGCAGCGACCCCGTAAGCTTCGAAGCCGTGTTGGGCACGACCTTAAAAACCTTCGACGTACTCTGCGAGGATTCCGTGATGGAGGCGGTGCCGGTGGATGCACGGGTGGAGCGGATCATACAAAAGCTGGTGGGAAGCGGATCATACAAAAGCTGGTGGGAAGCGGATCGGAACAAAGAGAAGTCGTGACGGCCCAGTGGAACCACAGGCTCTGAAATATACTGACAGAACAGGAGACGAAGATGGATAACCCAAATGTAGAATTAGAAATGGCGCGGTTTGTCGAGGATGGCGAAGGGATGGAGCTCATCCATGTTCCCCAGTGTGTCGCCTGTGCATACAACACGGGGCTTAACGGCTGTGAGATCTTTGGCTCAAAGCCGGAGGCCTACCTGACAAATACGGAAGACTGTCCCGTGAGACAGGAGGAGGGTGAAGATGTCTGATCAATCCTATATCCAGAAACTGAGGTCGAGCCAGGGACTGATGACCCGGAGACTGGATCAGGAAGAGCGTCTTCCGGGTCAGAACCGTGCCGGGGATGGCGTATCCCTGATCGCAAGGGAAAGCAAGAGCCAGCTTGAGCGCTTCTGGACCGGCGGCCAGAGCGTGAGCCGGGACCTCATGGATTCCGCAAAACGGTTCCATGTGGACGTAAACCTGAAAAAAGTCCGGGATCCCTATGCCAAGGAAAAGGAATCGGTCCAGAAAAATCTGGCGGAGCTTGCGAAGCTGGACAGCTCGAGGACCAACAAATCCAGGACAAAGCATATGGAAAAGGCCTCCGCCGCCTATAAAAACGCCGCCCTGAAGCGGGAGAGCATGGCCGCCAACAGGCAGGCCGGCAAAATGGCCGAAGCCGTGGGGGATGCCTCCGAATCCATCAACCAGATCATCGAAGGAGAGATCAAGCTGTAAAGGCCTCCGGGACAAAAAACCAGTCGGAAGCCTACGAGCTGGCCCGGCTGGAAGTCAAGCGGCATACCATGCTCCTGAACCTGTATATGTCTGCGCTGAGGGAAGGAAACCTGAGCCCCTCGGACGAGGTAAAGCTATCGGGAAAGATCAGCCAGGCTGAGGCGGCTCTGGGGGAAAGCAGCGAAAAATTCCGGATCCTCGAAGCCGTAAAAAACACGCAGATCCAGGCCCTGGGAAACGGGGAATCCATCATGACCTCCGCCCAGGTCAAGCGTTATCTTGCCTATCTTCCCATGGACTGGTATGAGAAGGAGGTCTCTTCCTTTACCAGGCTCGATCATAAGGTGGTGGGGCTCCTCCTTGTGCGGAGGATGGTTTCCGGCATGCTTCAGGTGAAGCTCCTCTTTGCCTCGGGGCCGGATTCCCAGAAAAACCTGCTCCGCATGATCATCTACTCCATCCGTAGGGCAGGGGAGCTCTATCCGCCGGATACCAAGGTGATGATCCGGTGCGAAAGCGAGGCGGCGTCCGCCCTGGCCGGCAACCTATTCCCCCAGGTCAAGGGAAGGCATGCGGTATGGGGAAGCCGTACGGAAGAAGGAACCCCCTCGCGATGAGAAAGGGAAGGCATGCGGTATGGGGAAGCCGTACGGCAGAAGGAACTCCCTCGCGATGATTCAGGGTATTTTTGCAGAAAAAAATATGGTATGATATGCCTATGTCAGAATATGAGATAAGACCCGGCCGTTTCTCCCAGATGGGGATCACGGCAGGCCGGGACCAATTCAATATTGCCGTCGAAAACCATACCGGAAGGCCTCTGCGCCTCGATCTCTTCGACCGGAAGACCCTAAAGAAAAAGGAATCCATTCTGTTTCCCGAGGAATCCAGGCTTGGAGATATCTGCGCCATGACCGTCACCGGGATCCCGACGAAGGACCTCGCCTACCGGCTCCGCATAGGCAGCGAGGAATACATGGATCCCTATGCGAAAAACATTATCGGCAACGAGCGGTTCGGCACGAGAAAGACCTACGCCTTGATGGATTTCCCGGAGTACCAATTCGAGCACAAAAAGCCCGGGATCCCCTGGAATGAATCCGTCCTGTATCTGCTGAACGTGAGAAGCTTCACCAAGGATCCCTCCTCGAATACCCGCTATCCCGGCACATTTTCGGCGCTGGCAGAAAAGGCCGGATACCTGAAGGACCTGGGCGTTACGGGGGTGCTGCTGCAGCCCTGCTATGATTTTAATGAAAACCTGGAGCCCGGGATCTCCGGTGAGCGGCACCGCAATCTCTGGGGATATGCCGCAGGCCATTATTTCGCGCCGAAGCAGGCCTATTCGGCAGGGGATGCGCCCATGGAATTCTTCCGGATGGTGGATGCCCTGCACGCAGAGGGCATCGAAGTCCTTCTGCAGTTTTACTTCCCGGCCCGGATCTGCCTTAGCATGATCGTGGAGTGCCTCAGATACTGGGTCCTCACCTATGGCATCGACGGCTTTGAGCTCATGGGGGAGGGGAGTCTCCCCTTAGAGGAGCTTGCCACAGACCCGCTGTTTGCCGAGACCAAGATCCTGACTTCCATGCAGGATCCGGGCGGGCTTTTCGGGGAGAGGCAGCTGAAGCATAAAAATATCGGGATCATGAAGGACAGCTTCCTCTATGATGCCAGGAAATACCTGAAAAGTGACGAGGACATGATCCCGGCCTTTGCGGATCATCTCCTGGACAATCCGGAGCGCTTTGCCGTGATCCATTACCTGACGAGCTACCAGGGCTTTACCCTGATGGACCTCGTAAGCTATGACCGCAAGCATAATGAAGCCAATGGCGAGGGAAACCAGGACGGAAGCGACTATAATTACAGCTGGAACTGCGGGGCGGAGGGGAAGAGCCGGAAGAAGGCCGTGCTTACCTTAAGAAGGAAGCAGATCCGAAACGCCCTGGCCATGCTGCTTTTGTCCCAGGCCGTGCCGATGCTTCGGGCAGGAGATGAATTCCTGCATACCCAGAGCGGAAACAACAACCCCTACTGCCAGGACAATAAGATCTCCTACCTCGACTGGAAGAACCTCGAGAAGCATAAGGATGACTATGCGTTTGCCAAGGAGCTGATCCGCTTCCGGAAGAGCCATCCCGTATTCCGCAGCGCCCAGAAAAAGAAGATGATGGACTACATTTCCTGCGGCTATCCGGACGCCTCCTTCCACGGCGACATGGCCTGGGCGCCGAATTTTGCCAATTACAGCCGGCATTTCGGCGTGCTTTACATCGGAAGCTATGAGAAGCTGCCCGAGGGCCGGCGGGACGGGGATTATTTCGTGGCCTATAACATGCATTGGCAGAACCACCGGTTCCATCCGCCCAAGCCCCCGAAGAATAAGGAATGGCGGCTGATCATGAGCACGGAGGAGGGCTTTTTTGCGGAGGAGCCAGCCCTGGAAGACGGGGAGATCACGGTGCCGCAAAGATCCATCCTGATCCTGCACGCCTTTCCCATGAAGGACGCGGAACCAAAGAAAAACGCGGAAGCAAAGAAGAACGTGGACACAAGGAAAAACGCGGAACCAAAGAAAAACGCGGTCGCAAAGAAGGAGAAAGCTACAAAGAACAACACAGCCACAAAGAACGATACAGCTACAAAGAACAACACAGCTACAAAGAACGACGCAGCCACAAAGAACGATACAGCTATAAAGAACGACGTGGCCACAAAGAAAAACGCGGATAAGAAGAAGCCATGACTGCCCTTACGCTGAAATTCCTTGCCGTGCTTTCCATGTTCATCGACCATGCCGGAGCCGTGCTTTTCCCCGGGGTGATGTGGATGCGCTACATCGGAAGGCTGGCGTTTCCCATCTATGCCTTCTTCATCGTAGAGGGCTTCGTCCATACCCGGAGCGTAAAGAAATATCTGCTGCGCCTGTTTGTCTTCGCCCTGATCTCCGAAGTTCCCTTCAACCTGGCTTTCCGCGGGCAGTTTTTCGCGCCGGACTACCAGAACGTCTTTTTCACCCTGTTTCTTGCGCTCCTTGCCCTTGTGCTGGTCAGGCAGTTTTCGGGGAACTTCTTCCTCCAGGCCTT
The DNA here is from genome assembly GCA_024693135.1 of Lachnospiraceae bacterium. GTDB lineage: Bacteria > Bacillota > Clostridia > Lachnospirales > Lachnospiraceae > NK4A144. The sequence goes on from JAILLN010000031.1 coordinate 4,922, forward strand.
ATCCGTGGCCTGCCTTGCGCTCACGGCCCAGGAGCTCCATACGGATTACCGCTATGTGGGCGTCTGCCTCGTCACCCTCCTCTATGTATACCGGAAGAGAAGCCTCCCGGCCTTTGTCTCTGCGGTCCTGGTCCTGGTTCCTTTTTTGAGCCGGATCGAATGGTTTTCCCTTCTTTCCTTTATTCCCCTAAAGGGGTATAATGACAAGCGCGGAAAGTTTGGCTTGAAGTATTTCTTCTATCTATTTTACCCGCTGCATCTTATGCTGCTGGTGAGCATCAGGAGGTTCCTGACCGGATCATGGACATATTAGGGCATTTGAAAACCGTAGCCACGCACCGCGCCCTGGTGAGGAAGGGCTGCTTTGCGGTGGGGCTGTACTGGCAGGGGCTGACCCATGACCTGAGCAAGTATTCCCCGACGGAATTCCTCCCCGGATGCCTGTATTTCCAGGGCTACCGCAGCCCCAATAATGCAGAGCGGGAAGCAAAGGGCTATTCCTCCGCCTGGCTGCACCATAAGGGGCGCAACCGCCACCATTATGAATACTGGGTGGACTACTGCGCGGAGGTCCACGAAAGGGACAACGGCATGGGAGGCATGGTGCCGGTGGAGATGCCGAAGCGGTATCTGGTGGAGATGTTCATGGACAGGCTGTCGGCCTCCAAGGTCTATTCCGGAGAAGCCTTCCGCAATGACTCGCCGCTCCGCTATTTTGAGCGGTCCCGCAGCCGGATCCTCATGCATCCGAAGACGAAAGCCCAGCTGTATGCGCTTTTAAGGATGTATGCCGTCTATGGGGAAAAGAAAACATTCCGATTTATCAAGGAGAGGTATCTGAAATGAGCGAATCAAACCGAAAAGTGATCCTGACGGGAGACCGTCCCACAGGAAGGCTGCATGTAGGACATTATGTGGGCTCTTTGCGCCGCAGGGTGGAGCTGCAGGACTCCGGCGGATATGATGAGATCTTCATCATGATCGCGGATGCCCAGGCCCTCACGGACAATGCAGAGCATCCGGAAAAGGTGCGGCAGAATATCCTGGAGGTAGCCCTGGACTATCTCAGCGTGGGGCTCGATCCCGCGAAATGCCACATCCTGGTGCAGTCCCAGGTGCCGGCCTTATTCGAGCTTACCTGCTATTACATGAACCTGGTAAAGGTTTCCCGGCTGAAGCGGAACCCTACCGTGAAATCCGAGATGCAGATGCGCAATTTCGAGGAATCCATCCCGGTGGGCTTCTTCACCTATCCCGTAAGCCAGGCCGCGGACATCACCGCCTTTGATGCCACCACGGTGCCGGTGGGAGAGGACCAGATCCCCATGCTGGAGCAGACCCGGGAGATCGTGGAGTCCTTCAACAAGACCTACGGGGAGACTCTTGTGATGCCCGACATCCTGCTTCCCTCCACGGCCGCCTGCCTGAGGCTCCCGGGGATCGACGGGAAGGCAAAGATGAGCAAATCCCTGGGGAACTGCATCTATCTCAGCGAGGAGCCGGAGGAGATCGCCAAGAAGGTCAAGATGATGTTTACGGATCCCGGCCACCTGAAGGTGTCGGATCCCGGGAAGCTCGAAGGCAATACGGTATTCACCTACCTGGACGCCTTCTGCACGGACGAGCATTTCTCCCTTTTCTGCCCGGATTATCATAACCTGGATGAGATGAAGGAGCATTACCAGAGGGGAGGCCTGGGCGACGTGAAGGTCAAAAACCTTCTCCGGGACGTCCTGCTTTATACCCTGGAGCCCATCCGCAATAAGCGGCAGGAGCTGCAGAAGGATATCCCGGCGATCTATGAGATCCTGAAGGAAGGGACCCGGAGGGCGAATGAAGTGGCCAATGCCACATTGGGCCGGGTCAAGGATTCCATGCGGATCAACTATTTTACGGACGAAGCTTTCCTAAAGGACCAGAGCGCAAGATACAGCTGATACAGGATCAATCCCTGACAAGGATTGGTAAGGAGACCTGCTATGACGTGCTTAAGGATTTTGGCGGTGGATAATGAGCGGATGACCCTGACCCTGCTTTCGGAGGTGATCAGGGAGGCTGCTGGCAATGCCCGGCTATACTCCTTCCTGGACCCCGTGGATGCCATGGGCGTGGCGCGGGAATTCATGCCGGACGTGGCATTCCTGAATACGGAGCTTCCGAATATCAGCGGATTGGAGCTTGCCAATCAGCTCAAGGCCATCAATCCCCGGATCAATATCATCTTTACCACCGACCAGGGGCATTATATGGAGGATGCCTTCCAGATGTACGCCAGCGGGTATATCCTGAAGCCGGTCACGGCCGAGCGGATACGGAAGGAGCTGGAAAACCTGCGCTTCCCCCTGGAGGATCCGGCCATCGGAAAAAGGGTGAAGATCCAGGCCTTCGGAGCCTTTGAGGTCTTTATCGACGGCAAACCCGCGGTCTTTTCCTACGCCCGTACCAAGGAGCTCCTTGCCGTGCTCATAGACCACCGGGGCGCCATGTGCACCAACGGGAAGCTGATCTCCATCCTTTGGGAGGAGGAGGAGGATATCGTGAAGCACAGCTCCTATATCCGCAATCTTATTTCCGACCTGGTCCGGGTATTCCGGGGAGCGCATCTGGAGGACGTGATCATCCGCAAGAGGGGAGAGGTTGGCATAGACCGTTCCCGGATCGACTGCGATTATTATGAATATCTGGACGGCAGCCGGTCTCTCTTTAACGGAGAATATATGTCCCAGTACAGCTGGGCGGAAGAGACGCTGGCTGAGCTTCTGTCCAGGACGGAGAACGGCTGATCCTTGTATTTTTGGTTAACCGTTGCTAATCTTTGGCGCTGTGTGACACTTTTGTGACACTTCGTGTGTTAGTCTGACACTGTCCGAAAGGACAATATCCCTTCCTATACAATCCTGTTCAAAGACGGCAAGGCAACTTGCCGTCTTTCGATTATGGCCCTTTCCCCCTCCGGCCCATCATGGAAAGGTTTTTCTTGACAAGGATCCCGCAGGTTTGCTAATATATTGTGGTATGCCGCATGAACAGGCTTAAGCGCATCGGATCAGGATGCCGCCGTATCAGCGAGAAGCCGGAGGGAGTCCGCTTTTTCCGGCAGAAAGGAAGGTGCCATAGATGTACGCAATCATTGCAACGGGCGGAAAGCAGTATAAGGTTTCCGAGGGCGATGTGATCTTTGTGGAAAAGCTGGAGGCAGACGAGGGCGCGGAAGTGACCTTCGACCAGGTGCTTGCCGTAAGCGATGAGAAGCTTGTGGTAGGCGATCCTACCGTGGCCTCCGCAAACGTGACCGGCAAGGTCCTGGAGCAGGGCCGGGCAAAGAAGGTCATCGTATACCACTTCAAGCCCAAGACAGGCTATCACAAAAAGAACGGCCACAGGCAGTCATTCACGAAAGTACAGATTGAAAAGATCAACGCATAATGATCACAGTGACGATCAGCCGGTCAGGGGAGGAGATCACAGGCTTTGAGGTCAGGGGGCATGCCCTCTTTGACAAGCCGGGAAAGGACGTTGTCTGCGCGGCAGTGTCCATCCTCACCATCAATACGGTAAATTCCGTGGAAGCTTTTCTTCCGGAGGAGCTCGCGGAGGTCGTGTCCGACCGGGAGGCGGGGCTTATCCGCTTCCGCTTTAAGGGCAGGCCTTCGGAAAAAGCAGGGCTTTTGATGGATTCCTATCTTTTAGGGTTACGGGGGATCGAAGAGAAGCACGGGAAGTACCTAAAGGTCAAAGAAATATACTTGGCCTGACCGGATTCGAGAAAGGAGAGAAGACGATGCTACAATATGATCTTCAATTCTTCGCACACAAAAAGGGAGTCGGCTCCACCAAAAACGGCCGTGACTCCGAGGCAAAGAGGCTTGGTGCGAAGAAGGCAGACGGACAGTTTGTAAAAGCCGGCAACATCCTGTACCGGCAGCGCGGCACGCATATCCATCCCGGAGCCAATGTAGGCCGGGGCGGAGACGACACCTTATATGCCAAGATCGACGGCATCCTCCGTTTTGAGCGGAAGGACAGGTATCGGACGAAGGCCAGCGTATATGCCGTAGAATCAAAGTAACAGCGAACCGAAAGCCTCGGAGTATTCCGGGGCTTTCTTTGTAGAGGCGAAGAACGATGTTTGCAGATCAGGCGAAGATCACCATCCGCTCCGGCAAGGGCGGGGACGGACACGTCAGCTTCCACCGCGAGAAATACGTGGCGGCGGGAGGCCCGGACGGCGGAGACGGCGGAGACGGCGGAAGCGTATATTTCAAGATCAACCGGGGCGTGAATACCCTCCGGGACTTCCGCTATAAAAGAAAATATGCGGCCACCGACGGCATGGAGGGCGGAAGGAATAACTGCCACGGGAAAAACGGGAAGGACATCATCCTCAGCGTGCCGGAAGGGACCGTGGTAAGGGAGGCCAATACCGGAAAGGTCATCGTGGACATGTCCGGGGAAAACGAGCTCTTCCTGGCGCTCAAGGGCGGCCATGGGGGCAACGGAAACCAGCATTATGCCACCTCCACCATGCAGGTGCCCCAGTATGCCCAGCCCGGGCAGCCGGGGATCGAGCTGCAGGTGCTTTTGGAGCTCAAATCCATAGCCGACGTGGGCCTGGTGGGCTTCCCGAATGTGGGCAAATCCACCTTCCTTTCCCGGGTGACCAATGCCCGGCCGAAGATCGCAGACTATCCCTTCACGACCCTGGAGCCGAATCTGGGGGTGGTGGACCTGCCGGAGGGAGGATTCGTCATCGCGGATATCCCGGGGCTCATCGAAGGGGCATCGGAGGGGGTCGGGCTCGGCCATGATTTCCTCCGCCATATCGAGCGCACCCGGATCCTTATCCATCTGGTGGATGCGGCGGGCTTAGAGGGCAGGGATCCCGTAAAGGACGTATATGCCATCGACAAGGAGCTGTCGGCCTACGGGTCGGATATGTCCAAGAAGCCCCAGATCATCGCGGCCAACAAGATAGACATCCTGGAGGAAGGAAACGATGCCATAGACCGGCTCAAGGCCGAATTTGAGCCGAAGGGCATCCGGGTCATTCCCATCTCTGCCGTGACCGGGGCGGGGGTGAAGGAGCTCCTCTACGAGGCAGAAAAGTACGTCAAGGAGCATCCCCATGAGGGAACCCTCTTTGTGCAGGAGTACTTCCCGGAAAACGACCGCTTCTCCGCCGAGCCCTTTACGGTATCCTTTGACGAAAAGGAAGGCGTGTATGTCTTAGAGGGTCCCAGGATCGAAAAGATGCTCGGCTATACCAACCTGGATTCGGAAAAGGGCTTTCTTTTCTTCCAGAAATTCCTGAAGGATAACGGGATGCTGGATGAGCTCGTGAAGCTTGGGATCCAGGACGGGGATACGGTACGGATGTACGGGCATGAATTTGAATATTACAAGTAAGATCAGCATAGCAGGATAAAGAGAGGTCATATGAGCATTACCAGTAAACAAAGAGCATATCTTCGGGGGCTTGCCATGCCGCTGGATCCCATCTTCCAGCTGGGCAAGTATGCCGTCACGCCGGAATTCACCCAGGCTGTGGACGAGGCCCTTGCAAAGCGGGAGCTCGTCAAGCTTTCCGTATTGAAAAGCTGCGACGAGGACCCTTACGAGCTGGCCGATATCCTGGCGGGCCGCACGCATTCGGAGGTAGTGCAGGTCATCGGGCGGAGGTTTGTGCTCTACCGCCCGGCGAAAAAGCCGATGATCGAGCTGCCGAGGGATAAGAAAAGCAATGCCTGAAAGGAGCAGGCGGGTGGGGGTTCTGGGAGGAACCTTCGATCCCATCCATAACGGGCATCTCAGCCTGGCCCTTTCCGCATTGAAGGAGCAGGGGCTGGATTTCGTATGGATCATGCCCAGCGCGGTATCCTACCTGAAGGAGGGCACGGGGGTGTCCCCGGCAGAAGACCGGCTGGCCATGTGCCGCCTGGCGGTGGAAGGAAGGCCGGAATTAAGGGTATCTGAGCTTGAGATCCAAAGGGGAGGCTTCACCTATACCTATGAGACCATGGAGGAGCTGAACCGGCTTTATCCGCAAACTGAGCATTATTTCATCATGGGGGCGGATTCCCTTTTCTTCATGGAAAACTGGAAGCATGCAGAGCGGATCTTTGCCGCCTGCCGGATCCTCGCGGCCGTAAGGGAGGACCTCGGCCGGGAAAAGCTTCTGGGCAAGATCCGGGAGCTTCAGGAGCGCTTTCAGGCGGAGATCTACCTGCTTCCCATGGAACCGGTCGGCATCTCCTCCAGCCTGATCCGGAAGGAGGCCTCAGAGGGGCATCCCATCGGGGCGTATGTCCCCCGGGGAGTGGAAGAGTATATCAAAACCCTCGGTCTATATACGCATAAGGAAGCATGAAGGAATCGACGAAAGCATTAAAAAAGAAGATCAAATCCAGGCTGGATAAGGAGCGCTACCAGCATACCCTGGGGGTGGCCTATACCGCATCCTGCCTTGCCATGCGCTACGGGGAAGACATGGAAAAGGCCTATATCGCAGGCCTCCTCCATGACTGCGCCAAGTGCATCCCGAATGAGGAGAAGCTGAAGCTCTGCCGGAAGTACGACATAGAGCTTTCCGAGACGGAAAAAGCCGTGCCCTCCCTGATCCATGCCAAGCTGGGCGCCTATCTTTGCGGACAGGAATACGGGATCACGGACCCGGACATCGTGGGCGCGGTACGGACCCATACCACGGGAGCGCCCGGGATGTCGCTGCTGCAGAAGATCATCTTCGCCGCGGATTATATCGAGCCGAACCGGGACGCGGCGCCCAATCTGGAAGAAGTGCGCAGCCTGTGCTTTTCGGACCTGGATGCCGGGGTTTACCGGATCCTTTCGGATACCCTGAATTATCTGAACGGGAGGAAGGACGGCGCAGTGGATCCGGCCACCAGGGAGACCCATGATTATTATGAGGAGCTATTGGCGGGGCGGGGCCGGGACGAAAGCGGTGCCAGTTAAGAAACCGGCTATTTTTATTAAGGAAGGCAAACGGGAATAACGGCTGATGGTGAGCCTTGTGGGCTTTCCGCCGGCCGTTTTTTTATTGACCCGGAAAGGGAGGAAGTTTACCATCGATACCGGATGGTTTCGGATGGTAACTGCCCCTCTTGCAGGGCGGGCCTGCCGTTTGTATAATCACAAGCAATCAGAGTCGACGCTGAGAAGGAGTGAGGATTTGGACAAGACCGATGAAAAGATACTGGAGCTTTTGAAGGGCAATGCCAGGATGAGCTATCAGGAGCTTGGCGATGCGCTGGGAATGACCCGCGTAGGGGCGAAGAAGCGGGTGCAGAAGCTGGAGAGAAAGGGCATCATCCGGGGATACAATACCTGCATCTACCGGGAGGACGAGGTCACGATGTTTATCGATCTCGTAGCCGCTCCGGGAAAGATGGAGGATGTGATCGATGTGCTCTGCAGCCACACAGCCTACATCCGGCAGATCTTCCGTACCACGAAGGAGAACCATATCCATGCCGTGGCCGTATCGGATCAGGTCTCCGACCTCAAGTATCTGATCAAGATGATCCAGAAAAAGTGCGGGGATGATCTTTCAGAGATCCATTGCCATGCCGTAAAAGAGGTCATCAAAGACGTATATGGAGGAATAAGATATGAACCAAGACCAGAGTCAGACTGTGATGGGGATCATGAACCAGATGGAGGGGGTGAATCTCCATGAGAAGAAGGGCGGACAGTTTAAGTTCCGGATGTACATGACCCAGGGGATGAAAAGGGCATCCATAGAAACGCTGGACCTGAAACCCAGGCCCATAAACATCCTGCGGAGAGCCGGGTATAATACCGTGGGAGAGGTGGTGGACGCCGTCTCCTGCGGCATAGAGCTTAAAGGACTGAGAAACTGCGGGAAAAAGAGCACCCGGGAGATCATGGAGCAGCTTTTCCTGTATCAGTACAATTCGCTCCCGCCGGAAGAACGGGACGGCTACCTGGCTGAGGTGGTGCTGCTAAACAGGAAGTAGGCAAAGCACGGTTTCCCCGGCCCACATCCCGGATCCCGCCTCAGACTATTCCATTTTTTGAAGGAATGCGGCAGAATGGAAAGAAAAAAGGAGGGATTCAGAAATGGATGTAAAAGATATGGCGGCACTTATTGAGGCATATGACGGCCTGCGGGAGCTCGAGGACATCATGGGAGCAATCAACGGCTCAGAAGGAACCGGGCACAGCGAGAGCGTGATGGGCAGGCTGTACCGCATCACGGACGTGATCCAGAGAAATGTCACCTGTGTCGGCCCCGACGACGACTGGGACAGCGTCCTGAAGCTCATCGATGATGAAGGCGTGCCTGCGGAGGACAGGGCGAAGACCGTGCTCGGCATAAAGTGATACGCACAATCCAAAACCGGGTTTTACACCGGGTTTTACACAGAGTTTTTCACAGAGCTTTACACAGAGTTTTTCTCAAAGGCATAGGCGCCGGCAGATGCTGCCTGCCTTTGGATTGAGATGATCAAGCAACATGGGTTTTGTCTGAAGATAGAACCCATGTTGTGTAGTTTCTGCTTATTTAATCGGAGGACCCATCCACTTCCCATATAAAAAAGTCATGAAAATGTGACATTTTATCTTGTCTGCTGATAATCAGCTCAAACATTGATTTTCCAAAGAAAGAAGATAAATATATAAACAGATCAAAAGTTAATATTTCGTTACTTTATTTTGACATATCTCCTTAGGGGATAGTATAATTGATTTTGGCATGTTATGCCCACCCGAAGCCCGTTGTTGTATGGCGGACGTGAGATTGGACTATGGTTAAGAGCAATTATCAGAAAATAAAATTATTAAAGCTTATTGAAATGCTTCGGCAGGAGAGCGATCCGGACCACCCGTTGAGAACGATGGTCATCTGTAAGAAATTGACAACAATGGGAATATCCTGCGACCGGAGGACACTGAGCAAAGATATCGGATTACTGAGAGACTTTGGCTATGAGATCGGATCCAAGATGATCGGGCATGAGAAGGGATACTATGTTGAGGAACGTGGATTCTCGGTCCCTGAGCTCAAGATCATGATCGATGCGATACAAGCAGCCACCTTTGTAACGAAGGAAAAGACGGAAGATCTGGTTAATCGGATAGCCGCAATGGGCGGTACCCGAAAATTGGATATCATCAAGAGCAATATTGTATGCTTCAATACCAGAAAGCACTCTAACGAAGAAATCTACGATAATGTGGAAGTGCTTGAGGAGGCATTGCAGGCAAAGAAGAAAGCCTCGTTTTATTACTTCGACAAGGATGAGCAGGGAAACCGCATCTACCGGAAGGACAAGAAACGGTACAAAGCAGAGCCCATGGCGCTGATCTTCCATGAGGACAACTATTACCTGATGTGCTTCTCTTCGAAGTATGACGGAATAACAAATTATCGGGTTGACCGGATGGAAGGAGTGCTGGTAGAGAATGAACCGGTGAGCAGTAAGGCGATCATGGATGATTCGGATATTGCCAGGTTTACCGAGCAGGCATTCAAAATGTATGGCGGTCCTGTCACGGATGTCACAATCGAATTTGACGACAGTTTGATGGGAGCGGTGCAGGATAAGTTCGGTGAGCATGTTCATATTGTCAGGACATCACCGGATAAATGTGTGGCTTCTGTCCAGCTGCAGGTGAGCCCGACATTTTGGGGATGGATATTCCAGTTTGGAAAAAAGGTTAAGATTTTGTCACCGGAAGCGCTGGCAGAAGAGTATAAGAGCAAGATATCTGAGATGAGGGAGTGATCTAAGGGGAAGGGATGAAAACCGCAAAGGCTGACTTATTGGCGAAGACTCAGGAGGTGTGCATTGGATAAAGCTAATATTTTGGTATTAGGAACATCTGGAGCGGGGAAATCCACTCTGATTAATACTGTTATCGGAAAACCAGTGGCCAAGGTGGGAAACGGCAAACATATAACAGAAAACATGCAGGCATATGAATCCGAAGAACTAAATTTCCGACTGATCGACAGCAGAGGGTTTGAATATAGTTTTTTTAATACAAAAAAAGCTGTAAGGGATATGAATACTTGGTTGAAAAAGGGTCTCAAGGACGAATCCTCTAGGATTCATATGCTATGGTTTTGTGTAGACGCCACTTCGAAAAGGTTTACTAAAAAAACACTAAAGACTATGGAACAGGTAAAAAAGGAATGGCCAGAAATACCGATAATAGTTGTTTTAACTAAGTCATTCTTCATATATGAGGATGAAGATAATATCGCCATGGTTAAAGAAACATTTGATAAAATTGGTAAAAAAAACGGTTGTTCACCATTGGCTATTGTACCTGTTTTGGCTGAAGCACCAAAAGGGGAAGCCGGGATAATTGCTAGGGGGATAGAAGACCTTATAGAAATTACTGTTGATAATATTGATGATGCAGTTAAGGCTTCAGAGGAGGCAGTAAAAAAATATGAACTGAAGTGCAAGAAGATCAAATCGCATGTGGCCACTATTGCAGCCGCGACAACAGCCTCGATTGTGGGAGTCGTTCCAATAGATTTTCCGGATGCGGCGATATTAACACCTATGGAAACAGGACTGATAACTATTGTTTCAAAAATATATGGTCTTGAAAAGAAAGAAGATCTATCGAGAAAAATAATGGAGAGGATTATTGCCGCGGGCGCTGTAACGATGGTTGCAAAGACCCTATTAAACCAATTAAAACTGATTCCCGGAGTAGCAAACATAGCTGCGGATATCCTGAATGCTATAGTAGCCGGAACCATTGTGTTCGGAATAGGCGAGGCATCTGCAGTAATAATGGAAAAGGTTTATACAGGAGAAATTGATGCTGACAATCTGAATGTGATAGATAATATCGTGGAAGCTCATATGGGTAAGTTAATAAAGGATATATCAGACATTGTTGCAAAGCAAGAAGGAAAGATTAACGTAAATGATATTCTGAATGCACTGTTCAATAGAGAGAAGTGATCAAGCCCAATGGCGATCCGGTTCAGTACGTTTTTTAGGATTTGAAATGTAAAAGTAGGAATGATAGGAAGCCAGAACAGCTAGGATTGATAATATCCGGCACTGTACTGAAATACAAGAATTAGATATTTCAATAAAGGAATATGGGCTATGCTAATACATTACTGTACAAAATGCGGAGCAGATTTAGAAGATCAAGACGGATTTGATCCGGACATCGGTTATTGGACTTGCACTGAATGTGGGCAATTATTATATGATCCAGAGGATTATGATGAAAATAGTAGATTTGGAGAAGTGTGTTGGTTTTGTGAAGGATGTGGAGCATATCTTACAAGGCAACCAGGATTTTCGGATCACTTTGATTCATGGACTTGTGCTGAATGTGGATATGTAAACTCCATCTCCGAAGATGATATTTATGAATCGGAAGAAGCCTATCAAAACAGTAGAAAATCCTCGTTCTTCTATGACGACGACGACGATGACGACGACGATGACGACGATTACTTTAATTCAGAAGAGTATCAAGCTAGAATGCGGGAAGCTGCTCAACGACGAGCTGAAGAAGAGAAAAGGATTGCAGAAGAACAGAGAATAAAAACAGAACAACGAAAAGAAAAGATAAGACGGATTTGGGGTGTAATAACTGGAAAAAAGATTGAAGCAGGTATTTCAGCTGTAAGATGCAGGGGAATGGAACTTGATGCGGCTGTGTGCCATTTTGCAGGCCAAGGTTTTTATAATATTAGTTCGGCGGTTGTGGAAGATTTAACATATGAACACATATCTGAAGAAGGAACTGTTGAAAGTGTTACAATTAATAATTTAAATAACTTTGAGACGGTAACACTTTTTCCGATTAATGCAAAAATAAAAATACTTTATCATAAATTGATTAGGGTTGAGCCACCTCTGACTTCAAGAGGCGCCAGAAAGAAGCAGGTTAGAGATGTTATAGAACTATTCCAAAGTGCGGGTTTTGTCCATATAGAAGTAAGGATTATACCAGATTTAAGCACGGGATGGATTGTTAAAAATGGATCAGTAGAAAGCGTGGAAATAGATGGTAAAAATGATTATAAACGTAGCGATAGAATTAGGCTGGATGCGCATATTATAGTGAAATATCACACTTTTAAGAATTGATAAAGATACCGGCTAGGGGTGTTCCATACATTATTATATAATAGTTTGTTGAGTTTCATTGGTTTATAAGGAGTGCAACTGAGTGTGGTGTAGAAACTGTAATTGTGAAACAAATGAAAATGTATGCCCGATTTGTGGCGGAATTACGATAGATGATATTCCGCTTGAGATATATTGGTGTAAAGACTGCAACATACCTATTATTCAAAACACAAATCAGGCAGATAAAGGGATTTGCCCGATTTGTGGTAAGGAAACAAAGTATCTTACAACAGATTTAAGACCCGTTTTTCCCGAGGAAAAACTCTTATTGGAAATATTACTAGGTAAAGAGAAAGATTCCCTTAAAAAAAAATCGGTATGGTGTATAAAAAGCAGATATTACATTGACGGCAAGAGGATGTCTATGCCAAGTAATATATTTCAAACTGCTGATGTCAATGCCATTAGACAGAGGATAGAGAAGTATAAAAGCGAAATATCTTATGAGTATTTCGATGGGATTATTGAAAGATTTGTTAAAGCTAACAGAGATAGGTTGAACGCGTTGAAGGATGAAGCATTTGGGTTTGTCCGTGATACGGCGGCTAAGTTTGACGAAGAGAAAATAGTAATTTCCTTTTCGGGGGGGAAAGATTCTACGGTAACAGCAGATGTAGTGGTTAAGGCGCTAAGCAACCCGAGCCTTGTTCACATTTTCGGAAATACCACATTGGAGTTTCCATCAACTGTAGAGTATGCGGAAAGATTTAGAAGGAATCATCCCCAATCAATATTTCTGTTCGCGAAGAATGAAGATCAGAACTTTATGGATGTATGTGAGGATATAGGCCCACCTGCGAGGATGATGCGTTGGTGTTGCTCTATGTTCAACACGGGTCCGATAACGCGAGTAATTAACAGCCTGTATAGGAACCAGCAGATTCTGACATTTTACGGAATCAGAAAGTCAGAGTCAGTGAGCCGTAGCAAGTATAACCGGGTGGAAGATGATGCTGAGTCTGTGAAGATACAGCAACAAACGGTAGCGTCACCGATATTCTTTTGGCGCGACATTGACATATGGCTTTATTTACTGGCAGAGAATGTTGATTTCAATGAGGCATACAGGCTTGGATATGACAGAGTTGGATGCTGGTGCTGTCCGAACAATAATCAGAGGGCTCAGTTTCTGTCCAGAATATATATGCCTGAG
>JAILLN010000038.1 GCA_024693135.1 Lachnospiraceae bacterium
AGAAGAATTCATCAAAGAGTTGAGGGAAAAATCCGAAACCAGCAAGGATGCCCGGATAAATTTTAATAAAGTAGTGGCTTATCTCGATATCCTTGAAGAAATGGGTACGAGGGTAGGAGAGCCTGTAACAAAGCATCTTGACGGGGAGATATGGGAATTAAGACCATTATCGAACCGCATATTGTATGCGTACTATAAGGATGATACGTTCCTGCTTCTACACCATTTCATAAAAAAATCCCAGAAAACCCCACGCAGAGAGATTGAGAAGGCGAAACGGGAAGTGGAAGATTACAGACGGAGGCATAAGGACGATGAGTAGATGGAAAGATGTCAGAAAGGAACTGAATATAACTCCGGAAGAAGAGAATGTGATAGAGCTTGAAAAGGATCTGATCCGGACAATGGTAGCCATCCGGGAAGAGCAGGGGCTCTCCCAGGCTGAGCTTGCATCCAAATGTAACGTAAAGCAGCCGCTTATCGCCCGCATGGAGAAAGCAGTCCATTCGCCGCAGATCGACAGTCTTCTGAAAGTACTTGTTCCACTTGGCTACAAGCTTCAGATCGTTCCTATGGAGAAGAAATCGTAATGAATGAAAGTCTCGATAACTTCTTCAATTAACGTAGAAGGATAGGAGGAGATAGATATATTTGTTCGTATAATATAAATTATGCGAACTTAAAGGGACTTTTCAGAAGGGATACGGAAAGCCAGTAGATATGCGGATTTCATGGATTTTATCATGGCCTGCCTGTTATTCCGAATCTGTATTAAGATTTACTAATGATATATCGATCCATTACGTTATTCTGAATCTTTGTTCTGATTTGCTGTTGTCTTTTTTGATTCAAATCGGTATTCTGAAATCAGACTCTGTAATGCTATTGGAATTTGGATGCTGATCGGCATTCTGATTTTAGATTCTGGTGTGCTGTTTGATTTGGATGCTGACCGGCATTCTGGTTTTGGATTCTGGTGTGCTGTTTGGTTTGGTTGCTAACCGGCATTCTGATGATTCTGATTTTGGATTCTGATGTGCTTTCGGGTTTTGAAATGAAATCTTTATTTTGGCTTGAGGAACGAGATCTGCCGCCTGGCTGCGGTTTTGAATTGTTCGGGGCTGCTCACCTTTGCATGCTTGGCGTGATCATGACCGCCTGTATCGTGATCATGATGACGGCCAGGCGTCTTCCTCTGATTTTAAAAAATCGTCTGGTTCGCGTTTTGGCCCTCATACCTGTACTGACGGAGGTCTTGAAGGTCTCATTTTTGATTCTGGGGCACCGAATGTCCATCGGGCATCTGCCGCTGCATCTTTGCAGCCTGTCCATATTCCTTTATCCCATATCGGCTTACCTTTGCCGGCCCGGCAGCTTTTTCTCCAGCTTCATCAATGAGGCCATCGTCTGTGTGATGTTTCCGGCGGGACTGTCTGCGCTGCTGCTTCCGGACTGGACCATGTATCCCTTGATCAGCTTCATGAGCCTTACCAGCTTCCTGTGGCATGGCGCCCAGGTGCTTTATCCATTGCTGCTGCTTTCTTGTATGCATTATCGCCCAAGGCTTTCCCGGATCTGGCAGGACCTGGTCTTTCTTCTGATATTCGGACTTCCGGTCTATGCCTTCGACCTCCATTTCCGATGCAATTACTGGTTCCTGCTTGCCCCGGTGCCCGGCACGCCGCTTGAGCCGTTATATGATCTTGCCGGCCCTGCATATTACGTGCCGGGACTCTTCCTTTTTGCATCGTCGCTGATCTTTGCCTGGGACTGTATCCTGGTTCTTTTTTTCCGGATCAGCGGTTTGATTATTCGCCGGAAGGATCCTTCGGCTTAAGGTCGATCTCTAACGGAGCATCGATTTCCCGGCCCACATATTTCCCGTCCTTTTTCCGCTGCCGGACGCATTCCGTAAGCAGATATTCGATCTGCCCGTTTACTGAGCGGAAATCGTCTTCAGCCCAGGCTGAAAGCTCCTGATACAATTTTTCCGAAAGCCTTAGGGGAACCTGCTTTTTTTCCGCCATTAGTAAAGGCTCCCCGAATTGACCACGGGCTGCGCATCATGGTTGCCGCAGAGCACCACCAGCAGATTAGAGACCATGGCCGCCTTTCTTTCTTCGTCAAGCACCACGGTATTTTTCTCATTGAGCCTTTCAAGGGCAAGCTCGACCATGCCCACTGCGCCGTCTACGATAAGCTTCCTTGCATCCACTACCGCTGCAGCCTGCTGCCTCTGGAGCATGGCGGCCGCGATCTCCGGTGCATAAGCAAGGTATGTGATCCTTGCATCCACCACCTCAAGCCCCGCATCGCAGACCTTGCTCTGGATCTCATCCCTGATCTGCCCGGCCACGATCTCGGTGGATCCCCTTAGGCTTCCGTCATCCGCCGTCCCGTCTCCTGTGGTATCCACATTATCGGTCACGTCATAGGGATAGATTTTTACGATATTGCGGACTGCGGTATCGCACTGCAGCGACAGATACTCCATGTAGTTATCTACCTCAAACACGGCCTTTGCGGTATCCTTCACTTTCCACATCACAGCCACCGCGATCTCTACCGGATTGCCCAGCACATCGTTGACCTTCTGCTTGCTGTTGGATAAGGTCATGACCTTGAGGGAGATCTTCTTGCTGGCCATGGAGGCGGCAGAAGAATTCCGGCTGCTGAGATTTGCCATGATGCCTTCATTTTTCATTACATCCCCGCTCTGCCCAAGCTTCGTCCCGGCCGCGGGATTGAAAGCCGTACAGAATGGATTGACAAAGAAAAAGCCGTCTCCCTTCAGCGTGCCCACATATTTCCCAAACAGGGTAAGGACCAGCGCTTCGTTGGGCTTCACCACCTTGAGTCCCAGAAGAAGGATCCAGCCTGCAAAGATCCAGATCATGGAAAGGACCGAGATAAGCCAGAACCCGGCCGAATCAGCTATGGCGGCCACGGGAATCACCAAAATGTATCCTACGATCACAAGAATAAGAACCATGCCTCCGTTTTTATGCCCTTCAATGATTTTTTCCTGTACTGAATTGTTCATTACTTCCTCCTTTATTGAATTGATATCATTATGATATCTCGACAATATAAATTTGTCAACAGGAAAATAAAAAAAGACAGCCTCCCTTTTGAGACTGTCTGCTTTTATACTTCTACTTTTGAATTTTTATTTTGAACTGATCCGTCCTAAAACTCCCCGGGAGCCTGCTTCAAGCTTCCCGGGGAACGTCATTATTTACAGGACAAAAGAACCCGTCCCCTTGTCTTATTTGTAGGGATTGCCGGAAACATAGAGGCTCTGGCCGGGTGAAAGCTCTGCTTCCCCTACAGATAATTCAGCCTTTGTCTCCTTCGCGTCCAGGGAATGAAGCTTATAATCACAGAGTGCAAATACTTTTCCGCCGAGGCTTAATCTCCCCAGGGAGCGGATCCGCCCTGCCATGGCTGAGCCTCCCTCCAGATAGGCTTCCGCCGGTGCGATGCCGCGGTTCACCCCTCCTGCATTCAGGCTTCCGGATACCACAAGCCGGCTCTTTTTGCCGCCTCCAGAAAACAGGAGCGGCCCTGCAAAGGAAACCCGGCCCAGGATGGTGATGCTGTGGTTTGCGGCTGAGAAGGATTCCTTCTCATAGCATCCCATCTCGTAGAAGGAATGGTTTTTTTCCTTCATCCGAACGAAGGATAGGTCTCTTAAGACCAGGTCTGTTCCCGCCTTGATGCTTCCCACATATCGGATCGTCTTCACTCTTTCGTCATAAGGACAGATATTCAGGCTTATGCAATACCTGCTGCCGGGAAGGCGGAAGCGCTGGGGAAGGCAGGCCGGATTGGCAGAGGTCAGGGATCCTGCATCTTTTGTGAGCAGGATCGAATATGCCCTTCTCTCCTTCAAGGAGCTGATCTCTTCTACAGCCTCCCGGATATTACGCATTCTGGAATCTACCTGTGTGCTAGAAACCGTATAACGGAGTACTGCCTCCGGGAAGCTGTCCTTCCCGGGATCCTGACAGGTCAGATATCCTTTCACCTTATAATACCCGGCGGCTGAAGGCAGGCGGTTGGCGGACGGCATCCGAAGCGAGAAGGAGGTCAGCTGCCTCGCCTGTACAAGACGGATCCCCTGGCTTAAAAGGCCGGAAAGGCTCGGCGATGAAAAATCCAGGAATTTCCCCTCGGACAGGATCTCCAGCGGAAGCCCCTCCGGACTGCAGCTGCCAGCTATGGAAGCCGGGATGCGGATGGATGCAGCCTTCCCCTTCTTATCATATTTGATTTTTGCATTTACCTGAATCCTGCCCGGAGCCGTGCCGTTTCCGCGGATGTTTCCCAGCTTAAGAGTGCCTGTGCCGTTAAGCAGGGAATCCTGGGAAAGGCTAAGAAGCCCGATGCCGGTGATGTCCTTTCCCCGGACAGCCGAATCCCATAGAGAAATGGCAGAGGAGCCCTTTACCGAGCCTGCGGTCATCTGCCCGAAGCCGTCCATGGTGGAATGCTCTAAGGAAAGCTTCCTTGATCTCAGGGAAACCGTCTGAGACATGCTCATGGCAGAAAAGCTCACATTCTTTAAAATAACATCCGTTGTCAGCGCAAAGCTGTTCTTTATCCGAAGGGCTGCCCTCTGGCTTCCTGCTCCCGCAAAGGTCAGGGATCCTGCTTTTTTCGGAAGCCTGACTGCCACCGGAAGCTCCGGATTTTTCATGATCTTTACCAGATAGTCTCCAGCAGGGTCGTCGATCTTTGCCAGTTCCTTTGAAAGCTCGGCAAAATCCGTGAATTTCCGCAGTTCCTCTTCTTTTCCATTTGAGCTCCTGCAGAGGGTGAATTCTCCCTTTTCTTCCCCGGAAGAAGGCTCGCATTGAAGGGCGGATAAGGCATTGAGCCCGCCGTATACCTGGCCTTTGCCATTGAAATAGCTCCTGGGGTCAGCCCCGCCGCAGATCATTTTCATTACCTTTTCCGCTGTCTCTCCGGTCCGGTTCTCCCGGTCGAGAAAGGCGGGATCCGTCGCATAGATCAGAGCCGCCGTCCCTGCGGCCATGGGCGATGCCATGCTGGTCTTTTCAAACATATTATAGCCATAGGGGTCTTTTTTATAGGCTCCCGTGGAATAGATCCGGCTGCCCGGAGCCGCTATGGAAACCCAGCTCCCGTAATCACTGCAGTCCATCAGCTGCCCGTTGTCTGTATAGGCACCTACGGAAAGCACATGGTTATAGGCCGCGGGATAGACCTTTTGGGCATTTCCATTGTTTCCTGCGGCAGCCACGCAGAGGATCCCCTTGTTATATGCTTCATCGATCAGCTTCTGTACCTTGGCGCTCTTTTTCTTCGTCTGGAAGCTCATGTTGATGATATCCACGCCATATTCCGGCTTCAGGGCTTCCGTCAGGGCCTTGCAGAGGGTCTCATTGTCTACGTTCAAAAGCCCGGAAACATTTTCCCCGGGAACCACCTTGATGCTTAGGATCTGGGCATCCGGGGCGATGCCGGCTCCGCCGTAGGAATTATTCCTTACGGAAGCTATGGTTCCGGCTACGGGCGTCCCGTGGATCAGGGCGTCTCCTTCCTCTGCGTCTCCGGTCATGCTGACTTTCGCTTTTACCTTCCCGGATAGATCTCCCTCATCGATGACTCCGGAATCCAGCACGGCCACGGTGACTCCGCTTCCTGTGGAGGTCTCCCAGGCATCCCTGGCGTGTACGGCATCGATATGCCATTGGTATTTTTCGCTCTCCTCCTTAAGATAGGGGTCAGAGAGATCCGGCTTCGGAGGGATGGGATCATTTACGGTAAAGGCCTTGATCCGGACATTGGAATTGGCATACTCTCCATAATCGATCCATTTTTCATTATTATAAAGGAAGCTCTGACCCTTATCCGCCGCACAGCGGATATCAAGCCAGCTGTTTTTGATATTCTTTTCGATAGCGATCATGGGCGTATCGCCATGCTTTGTGATGGCCACCACTACGGAAAAGAGTGCTCCAGATTCCACCTTCACGCCGGATCCTATGGGCACGGTATAATATCCATCACATTCGGTCTTCCCGGAAACTGTGGCTTTCAGCTGGCCGCTTTCCGGATCCCCCGGATCGGTAAGGCCGGTATAAACCGAAACCGTATATTCCGCATTCACCGTATCATAGGTTTCAAAGGAGACAGCCTTTATGGTTTCCGTGCCTTCGCCATTGGCATGCGCGGTAAATATATTGGCTGCCTTGAAGGTGTCATGGATCCCGTATCCAGAGGAGGATAAATAATCTGTACCATCATATTGATAATTATTATCGTAGTTGGAAGCCGGCTCTGCATCCGTGGCATAAAGGGTCTCGCGTATGGTCTTGTCATAATAGGAGATCCAGAAGTATCCGTTGTGGCTGTATCTGGCTTCGCCCTCCGTCCAGCTGTTCCTTATGAGCCAGGCCCCATTCCCTGAGGGGGTCTGTTTGAAATTGCCGGCCGGGAAATCATCATCCCATCCCACGATGGCAATGGCATGATTTTGCGTTATGGCAGAGCCACAATAATAGGAATTGGTGTCGGCACGGTAATAAGCCGAGCCTTCATAATACGTGGTCGTGACAGACCCATGCTCTTTGATATACTGCTTGATCAGGGTGCGGTTTCCCTCCGGATCATCCGTATTGCTGTAAGGCAGGATATAGACCCCCTGGACATGAAAGGCCTCCGGCCCGTACTGCTCCTCCGGAGGATAGGTATAGCCCGGATTCGAGGAAAAATTTACATAGGGGTAATCCTCTTCCCTGGCTGCTCCGGTCCAGTTGGCCAGAGCCTGCAGGCCAACAACAGGATGGCCCGTGCCGATACGGATATTCTGATAATCCCCTTTGGTGCCTCCCAGGGGATCGACCGTATCCACATTATATTTATGAGCAAAATAATAGAGATGCATCTCGGAAAGGTCGATGGAGGCATCCGCCTTTCCGTCATGGATAAGATCCGATTCCATCGTCGCGATGGAGCCATGCGCCCAGCAGCTGGGGTTGCTGGCCTGATTCCTCAGGGGCGGAAGCATCCCTTCAGCCACTCCATTATAGGATGGGCCGGGAGCAGGCAGGTAAGGAGAAGCAGAATAAATACGGGTGTTTTTTCTTTTTGAAGAAAAGGCGGAAGTACCGATCGTGCCTTTGTAGTCTTTGTCTCCGGTGACGCTTTTCGGGTCTTCTTCATCCGGGATCTCTGCCGTGCCGCAAAGGCCGGAGCTCTCCTCTTCGATCTCTACAATATCTGAAGGGGAGGATTCTTCCGGGACGGCTTCCGGAGCGGGAAGATCTTCCTGCTCCTCCGGGACGACCTCTGATGCGGACTGCTCTTCTGCGACGGCTTCTGATACGGACTGCTCTTCTGCGACGGCTTCTGTAATGAACTGGTGTGCCGAGATGACTTCCGGCTGAAGCACAAGAACCCCCTGGGTATCGGCAAAGGCGGTAACCCCGGGATTCATTGTCATAACCAACAGGATCAAAGCGATCGCGATCCGTTTTCTGTATTTTCTTAAGTTTTTCATCATCAAATCCTCAACGAGGGATCAACCGGCATTTTACTGCAGAAAATTCCCCATGACTGCCTCTCTTAAACTCTTTGGTTATTTACAAACTCGAGATGGATACTTATGATTTCTGAAACGTAGTGCTCCGTTCTTTTTATGACATTGGCCAAATGCCTCTAGAGCAAGCTTTTTTATATATTTCGGTTTTGGGGATGTTTTTTTGAATGGTCTGTAGGAAAATGGTTTGACTTTGAGTGCCGGCTGCTTGAAAGCAGGAAAGAAATGCCTACTCCTCCTGTTTTGCGATGACAACAAAACGGCCGTTATCTACCTGATAGGTACAGGTCACCAATGTAATGAGATGATCACCATACCGCGCCTCAACCCCGGTATCATAGATGGATTTTTCCTTAAAGGCACGGACCGCGTCCTCATACTCTTTTTCATTCCGAGCATTGATGAAATTATAGAATTTAAAAACATCCTCGTCCTCATAATAGACCCGGTCATAAAAGGCCGCAAGGACCCGGTATTTCCTCTTCTCATAAAGGGAATCAAATTCGATCAGGGGATGCTCGCGGTAATAGCTTTCCATCTTATAATTGACGATGGAGGAAAACATCTTTCCGCTTTTCATGTTATGGCCGTAGATGATCAGGTTGTCGCTGTCGGGATGTACGCTGCAGCGGTGATCCACGAAGGGCACCCCGTTCTGGTTATGCTCCTGAGTGAATGATAACTGCAGATATTTTTCCGGTTCCGACGGGGTATGCATGACCGGGTAGTCCACCTCTGTATCCGGGATCTTGATCCATCCGATGAAATCGGGATTCTCCTCTGCCAGGCCTTCATATATCCCAAGGACATGATTGGGATCCGGCTGATCCAGACTGCGCTCTACCTCGCTGACGGGCTTATGCAGGGTAGAGGCCTCCGTTCGATTTGCCTCTGTCCTCTGCTTTACCGGTTCTGCTTCCGTGACCCGGGCCAGAAAAGCTTTCCGCTGGTCTGCCGCATGATAGGCAAAGCGGACGACCACCGCGGCAAAAAGGATCCCGAGGATAAAGCTCAGTACCATGCCCCGGGTGATCATGCCAAGACGCATCCCCGGCGCATCCAGGAGCATGGGATCGTTTCCTCTCCTCTTTTCCCTCATTTCTTGAAAATCCCTGTGATGAAATGCCAGAGATCATACAGGATCCCGCGCTCAGAATCATAACCCGTCTTCGGCACTCCGTCCAAGGCTCTTCCGGAAGAGCTGAGGGAATTGCTGGACATTGAGGAAGACCTGCTGCTGGAGCTGCTGCTGGAAGTGCTGCTGGAGGTCTTCGTATAAGCAATGCCAAAGGGCGAAAAATGAGTGGTAGAAAAACTCACATAGGGCCTGCTGCTGGTGGAGCCCGTAGAAGCGCTCAGCTCCTGGGTCCTTTCATCGTCATCGGGATGCAGGGTATAGACTTCTACCTTGCCCTGCCTCAGATCCCAGGAGGTCGGAAGGGGAAGCCCGATGGTACAGGTGCCGAAGCTGTCATACATCTGCTCCTCTGAACCGTTGGAGATGTCGTAAAGGGAAATGTCCGTATACAGGGTGTTGGTCGGGTTGGTGGATTTCACCTTCTTCTGTACCACCTCCACCTCGGAATCCGTGCTGTCCACGCTGCTGAAGACCAGCTTCCATCCGGTGAAATTGATCCCGCTGACCTTGTAATAGGATGTGGAGCTTACCGGCTTGCTGCTCCAATCATCTACCTCGATCACATTGCTCTTCTGCGCCTTCACGGAGACCGTAAAGGTATCGGAGGAGGCGATATAGCTGTTGGCATATTGCAGCTTATAGTTGAAGCTGTAGGATTCCGGACTCGTGGTCACCTTCTTTCCCACAAATTTATGGCCGCTGCCGCTCTGGGTAATCGTGATATAGCCGGTCGGATCCGATCCGGACGGAACCGTGAGCACGATGCTCATGCCGGTAGGCAGGGTACTCGGAACGGTAGTCGGCGTGATGATCTGACCGGAACCTCCCTTATACAGGGTATAGGACGCAGCCGGTACAGAGATCGAGAAGGGATAGATCTTGATGCTGGCAGAGTCCCCTCCCCCCACGGGTGTCGCTGTGACCGTAACGGGTGTTTCACTTCCTGCGGCCGCAAGCAGGGTGCAGGCAGACAGGGTCTCGCTGGTCTTTGTCAGAACCCCATTGGGCGAAACGCTCCAGGTCACTCCGCTGCTCTGAGCCGCGCCGTTTAAGGAAACCGTGGCAGTCAGGGGCATGGACTGGCCCTTCCCCAGATAATAGGACTTCCCGTTTACGACGCTTCCGTTATACAGGATATATGCCTTCCGGGTAGGAGCCGGCGGCTTTGCCTTGACATTGATCTTTACCTGGGCTTTCAGGGAATGGATGGATGCGGTCACGGTCACATTGTTTGAAACCGATACCGCCTTGATGGTGACCGGTTTTCCTCCGTCCGTCACTGTGCCATGCGTCAGTGTAACTGCCGCAGAGGAAGGAGTCCACGTAATGTCATTCGCGCTTGCAGTGATGATCTTATTTGTGGATACCTCGATCACCTTGGCCGAGATCGTCCAAGTCTGGTCTTGTTCCAGGTCTTTCGAGGTACCATCTGTTATTCTTGCAGTATTTTCGCTCAATACCAGATTATAGCTTACGGTCCCGGCTCCGGTATCCTCCAGATCGGCCGCATAGATCCTGGCGTCCGCAGCAGAGATCACCGGTCCACCCTTGGCTGTATTATCTGCCACAATCTCCGAAAGATCCTCTTCCGCTATGGGTACCACTTCCCCGCCGCCCTCTTCTCCTTCCGGAAGGATATCTGAGGGCTCCTCCTGGCCGGGCTCCCCTGCCTCCGGCTCCTCAATCGGGATCATGACCGGCTCCGGTACCGGTTCTTCTTCTGTAGCCGGGGTTTCGTTTTCGGATACCCGCACTTCAGCCGCGATGGCCGCGCCCCCGATGGTGATCATCACTATGATAAATACCAGAAATGCCGTGATATACAATCTGGATCTTTCTTTTAGTCCCATATCTCTGCCTCCTTTTTCGCTCAGGACACATGATGTCCTTTACGGAAAGCACCTGAAAATCCCTTCCTAGATTTCCCAAATTCACATACACATTCAAAATAATTAAAGCATAAAATGCCGTGATTTTCAAGTGTTTCGGGGCTTTGGGAAGAAGCGCAGCATCTAGCGGAGGAGCAGATCATGGATTACATAATGCAGCGTAAAAAGACAGAACCGGCAAAAAATCACACTCTGCCGGTTCTGTAATAACTTACGTTATGTTATTTAATTTCCTCTTCTTCCCTTTCCTTCACAAATCTGAAAAAACGATAAACTCCGGAGCAGCCGCTTAAACCACCCCGCATTTCAGAACGCCATCCATTTTGATCCGATCCGGAAAGTTACCGTCTTCACTCCGCTATAGTTCCCGATGCCTTTAACGATTCTCTTAGCTGTCCCTTTGCTGACATTTTGACCATAGCAAACAATCTCATAATCTTTATCTGCTGAAAGTGTTCGTTTACTGTTTCGATCCGTCAGCACGGGTACCGGTCTAATTTCCCGGCCTGAATAGTCCTGTACCGGGATCTTCTTCGATTAAGTATGGCTATTTACCAATCTGCAGCATACTGGTAAATCCAAGGCAAGACAAAAAAACTGCCCCCTGTCTCCGAAATTTATTTTAATTTTTAATGTCAATTTTGTAAAAACGGATTATACTATTGCTACCATGAACCAAAAGGCATGCATCATGAATCCCGGCATTGGATTCGCAACGCCGGGATTTCAGGAAGCCTTCCCAAAGAGCAGGGTATAAAAATGGGATTTGATTATTTTGTGTTTTATACGGAAGCAAGCGTCGTCTGTGTCCTCATGCTGGCGATCATCCTGATCAACGACAGGATGTATTATACGAAGCAGGAAAAGCAGATCTGGTTTACAAGATCCATAATGGCCTTCATCCTGTATTTCATTTCCGATGCCTGCTGGGCGGCCATATTGAGCGGACAGTTCACGACAGTACGCGCATTTGTCGTTTTGTTCAACTTCACAAACTATGTCCTTTTACGCTTCATGGCTCACGGGGTATTCATGTTCATAGCAGTTTCTGAACGGATGTCTTTTTGCCATGATATAAAGAAAAGGCGGCTGATCTTTCTTCCCATAGCGATTTCCACGCTTTTCATCATCATTGTTTATCTGGCAGATCCTATATTCTGGATCAATGAGAACAATGAGCTCAACCCCATTTATTATCCGTTTTTGATCGTCCTCCCGTCGGTCTATCTGTGGGGAGGTTTCCTCCTTTCGATCAAATACGCCCGGAAGGAAGAATCAAAGGAAAAAAGACGGCAGGATCTTCTGATCGGCACCATCCCTATCGTGGTAATGGCCTTCGGAATGATCCAGGTCGTGGCCCTTAACGCACCCACATTCTGCTTCGGATGCACCATCATGTGGCTTTGGTTTTATATCCAGAATGCGCAGTCCCTGATTTCCATTGACGATCTGACACACCTGAATAACCGGGGCCAGATCAACCGGTACATGGAGCAGCTCCACTACAACGAAAACGCAAGGACCATCCTGATGATGGTGGATATCAACCGGTTCAAGAGCATCAATGACACATACGGACACGCTGAAGGGGATCATGCGCTGATCATCGTGGCGGATACATTGAGACAGATCTGCGAGCAGATCAATGCATCGGTTTTTCTCGGCCGGTATGGCGGAGACGAGTTTTCGATCATTATCACGAATCCCGAAAAAGATATGGATCCCGGGCAGATCGCGGATAAGATCAGGCAGCTCATGTCGGAAAAAAAGACGGAAAACCATCTGCCGTATGAACTGTCGACAGGCATCGGTTATGATGAGATGAAAGAAGCTGACGACACGATATACGAGTGTATGAAGCGTGCGGACAAGAAGCTTTATCTCGATAAGCAAAGAAAAAGAATCTAAAAGATGCCCGCGGACGGCGCAACTTCAGCAGACAAAAGAACCGTCACCCTGTCTCAGCTTTGATCGACTGCTTTCTCGTATAGATCGATCATCTCACCCTCGCTGATCACGGTGACCCTGCCGTTTTCGTATTCCTCTGTCACCCAGTCATATATCTTCCGGATCAGATCATCCTTCTTGGAAAGCTTTTCCTCGCCGCGCCTGGCCCGGTATTCATTCACCCAATAGGCGACGCCGGCCAGGCCGGAGGTGTTGTTGATGGATACCTTCGGATGCCTTCCCAGTATTGCTTCCGTGTCAAAGATATTATAGATCTCCGGATCCTTCATCATCCCATCCGCATGAATGCCGGCCCGGGTCAGGTTAAAGCTGTCCCCGACAAAAGGCGTCATGGGCGGGATCTCATAGCCTGTTTCATATCGGATATAATCGGCGATCTCCGAGATCACCTGTGTGTTCATTCCGTTCAGATGTCCCCGTATGGATGCATATTCAAATACCATAGCCTCCAAGGGTACATTCCCCGTGCGCTCTCCGATCCCCAGCAGGGAACAGTTTACCGCACTGGCACCATACATCCAGGCAGTGGTCGCATTGACGACCCCTTTATAGAAATCATTATGTCCATGCCATTCGATCATCTCCGAGGGAACGCCTGAATGATGCTGGAGTCCGTATATTATGCCGGAAACACTTCTGGGAAGCGCAGCGCCGGGATAGGGTACCCCATATCCCATGGTATCGCACGCGCGGATCTTGATCGGAATATTGCTTTCACGGGAAAGCTCCATGAGGCTGCTGGCAAAAGGAACCACAAATCCATAAAAATCCGCTCTGGTAATATCCTCAAAATGGCATCTGGGGCGCAGTCCCGCTTCAATGCATTCCTTTACAATGCCCAGATACTTATCCAAAGCCTGCTTTCTGGTCAGACCCATTTTGTGGAAGATATGATAATCGGAACAGCTGACCAATATGCCGGTCTCTTTTATCCCGATGGAACGGACCAGTTCAAAATCCTGCTTGTTTGCACGGATCCAGGTAGTGATCTCCGGGAAATCATAGCCCAGCTCCATGCATTTCTCCAAAGCCCTGCGGTCTTTTTCGGCATAAACAAAGAATTCCGTCTGGCGTATCATTCCCGCAGGCCCGCCAAGCTTGTGGAGCAGCTTATAGATATGTACCATCTGCTCGGTGGTATAAGGCGTCCTGGACTGCTGTCCGTCACGGAAGGAAGTATCGGTGATAAATATATCTTCCGGCATATTCTCCGGCACCCGCCGGTAATTAAATGCGATCTTGGGTGTTTCGGTATAGGGAAACATTTCCCGGAAAAGCTCCGGTTCGGGAACGTCCTGCAGCCGGTAGATATACGGATCCTGCTCCAGCTTATAGGTTTTGTTGCTCAATACGATATCTCTCATGGTTTCACCTCCAATACCCTCCCATTTTACCACATCGATCTTTTTTATTCTCTCCTCTTTTAATGCATGCTTAAAATTTGACTCAAACCGGCCGGATGCTGATCCCGTAACCGGCCGGATGCGAATCCCGTAACTGGCCGGATGCGAATCCCGTAGCCGGCTCCAATACGACTGCTAACGGTATTCAGCCCCTTCTTTTGAAGGTGAAGGCAAATAGGATCCCAAAAATGAGGGCAGCCAGGGCAATACCCAGGTTCTTATATACTTCCGGGCCAAGCTCCATGAGAGAGGTTCCCGGAAATCCCGCCGGTGAAGCGTCTGCGGAATCAATATTCCCGGGATCATCCGGCCGCATGCCGCCTCCGAAGCCTCCGCCTTCCGGCATCCCATTTCCGGATACCCCGGGCTTCATGCCTCCTCCAAAACCAGAATGTCTTCTTCCCGTCCCGTTTCCGGACACTCCGGGCTTCATGCCGCCTCCGAAGCCTTCTTCTCCGGGGTTTTCCGGCCGCATGCCGCCTCCGAAGCCGCCGCCTTCCGGCATCCCGTTTCCGGACACTCCGGGTTTCATCCCGCCTCCGAAGCCTTCTTCTCCGGGGTTTCCCGGCCGCATTCCGCCCATAAATCCCCCTTCTTCCGGCATCCCGTTTCCGGATACTCCGGGCTGCATGCCACGGAAGCCTCCGTTTCCGCCCATACCCTCCGGCCCCATTCCATGGCCGAAGCCGGAGGAGGTCCCGGCCGATACCGCGATCCCGTCAAAAACAATCTTTTCTTCCACGTCCCCTGTCTTCAGGATATAGGTATTTCCCTGAATGAAGGAAGGACTGCTGAGATCTACCGAATTGAAACTGCAGGGCACCTCATAGGATAAGATCACATTACCGTCCTCATCCTCTACGGTAAGAAACTCCCCTTCCGGAACCGTTTCCTCCAGATTGACCAGGGCCGCACATTGGGTGGACTCCTCCGAAAACCCTTCCGCCATGGAGGCGCTTCCGCAGGCGATGATCTCTCCTCCGGTAACGACCAGCTTTCCTCCGCTTTCGCTGGCATAATCGATGGCGCAATTCCCGCCGCTCCCGGTCATGCTGACGCGGATGACTCCGCCGCTGATATAGATGTTCCCATTGGAATCCAGTCCGTCGGCATCCCGGGCTGTCGAATTAACGATGGTAAGGTTTCCTCCGCTGATGCTGATATAGGTCTCCCCGTCCTCTTCTGCTTCCGGCTCTGCGGTCTCCTCCTTCCTGTCCTGGCCGAAGCCGAAGCCAAAACCGCCGGCACTGCCTCCATTGGCGTTGAAGCCGTCATCAGAAGGATATACCGTCACATCCCCATCCAGCATGGAAATGGCAGGAGCCTCGAAGCCCTCATAGCATTCCTCCATGCGGATCACGCCTCCCAGAACCTGGATGGCTTCATCACTGTGTACCGCATCGTCCCCGGCCTTGATCGTAAGGCTTGCTCCGGTGAAATTAAACTCATCATTCACATGGATCCCATCTGCTTCGGAAGTGATCTCCAGCTCTCCTCCGGTGATATGGAGGGAATCGTTGGCATCGATGCCATGCTTATAATTTCCTTCGATCTTCAAGGCTCCGGATCCGTTTATGGTCAGGTCGTCGTGGGAAAAAACCGTCCCTCCCGCTCCGTCAGACTGGGCTTCCTCCGAAAATTCCTCCCCTGAGGAAAGGATATTTTCCGTTCCCTCCACCAAGGTAATAAATACCTTGTCTGCCTGGCTGACCTTAATGGCCGCATCGTCCTCACAGCGGATATCCACCCCGTTCAGGACAAGCCAGACCTTGGAGGAGGAATAGGCATCCACGATGATGCTGCCGTCGGTAAGCTCCCCGGAAAGCACATATCTGCCCCCGCCGGAGATGACCAGGTCTCCATCCAGGAAATAAGCCCCGTTCCCCTTCACCCTGCCTCCGGTTCCATTCAAAGCGATGGATACGCCTGAGCCGGTATCCTCACTTGCATTCAAGTCATTGGAGGTGAAATACTCCGTTCCTTCATAATATTCCGCATCCTCATCGGAACTAACCGTGATGCCGAGCTTCCTCCCCTGGATAAAGGCCAGGGTAAGAAGAACGGCGATCAGGATCCCGGCGATGCAGATCTTGTCCATTATCTTATTTGATGACATTCCCGTATCCCCTTAGCCCATGTAATCCCTGATCCGGCTCATAGGCACATATGTTCATGGATCTCAACTCCTCAGCCCATGTAATCTCCGTTGTAGCTTACAAGCACAGCGCTTTCCACCCCCGGCATGTCCGAGAGCTCGTTGATGAAATCCGTATCGTCTCCCGAAAGCCGTACCTCCATATTGAGCTCCAGGCTTCCCTTCCGGGCGGATTTGCTCTTGGTTATGCATTTCTTCGTATGGCCCTTCAGGTAATCCACCGCATTCTTTTCATATTCCGTGCCGTTTAAGGCAAGCACCACGATATAAGGATTGGTATGGCTTTTGCGGTTGACGAAGATCATCAGGATCACCCCGATGCATACGCTTCCCAATACAGCCAGGGGAATGAGCCCGGCGGACAGCACGATGCCCGTCGCGATAGCCCAGAATAAGAAAGCAATGTCCAGGGGCTCCTTGATGGCGGTACGGAACCGGACGATGGAAAGGGCACCCACCATACCTAAGGAAAGCACCACATTGCTGGTCACGGCCAGGATCACAAAGCTCGTGATCATGGTAAGGGCGATCAGCGTCACCCCGAAGCTTGGCGAATACATCACCCCGGAATAGGTCTTTTGATAAACAAAGAAGATGAAAAGCCCGATAAGAAAGCTTAAGATCAAAACCAATGCCATATCGAGCGGCGTGATGCTTGTTACATTTTCCAGAAAGCTGGATTTGAAAATATCATTGAATGTCATTTTTTCCCTCCTCCATAAAAACATGTTTCACTCTGATTTACACCGGCCGGATGCGGAACCCTAACCGGCCAAAATACAGCCGCCATCGGGATCCGGCTCCTAACCATAAATCCTGCATTGTGCATATTTTGAAAACGCAGTGACTCTTGTATCCCTGAGCTGTACCGCATCCCGGATGATATCCGGCAGAAAGTCATCCCATTTCACCTCAAGCAGCATGGACCGTTCCCCCGCCGGCACCGTGATGCAGTCCGGATCGAGGAAATCCGTGCAGGCAAGCCCGGTACGGATATCGTAATCCAGGGTCACCCGGACATTGCCGGGACCGTAGACAAAGGGCTCCCGGGTATAGTCCACGATGGTCTTAGGAGCCAGCCCCTGATTCCGCATCTTGAAGAAAAGCTCCTGGATCAGGGAGGAATCGGATTCCCTCATCCACTCCGTGTCGCCTTCCACGATCCTTTGTGCTTCCGAAGCCGTAAGCCCTGCGCTGAATTTCGTTCCCAGGCCGTTTTGCCGGCTTTTCTTTTCCAGCTTAATGAGGCTCGGATCCAGATTGTAGTACCGGATCCGGAATTTCTCCCTCCGGTTCACCCCGTCGATCTTTTCCCTGAGAGCCTTGTCCCTTCCATTATCGAAATAAAGGCTCCGGATATGGTATTTCCCGTCTGCCGCATGGGGATCCGGCCTGGCGACGGCTCTCATCCGCATCCGGATCTCCAGCAGGTCAGAATATGATATCAGATGCTTCCATTCATGACGGTAACGCAGCTCCATGATTAGAACCTCCTTTCGGAACTGTGTTTTCAAGATTGAATCCGCTATTTATCTTATCTTACGAATGGAATTTTTTCCAACGAATGTTTTGCGGCCTTGATGCGGCAGAATTGCGGCCGTAAGGAAGAAAAGGCTTAAGACTCAGTCCTGGCTCAGATTGCGCACGGCCTCGATCGAAGCTTCGGTACTTGTGACATAATGCATAGTGGAAGAAATGGAGGAATGCCCCATGAGCTTCTGGACCTTTTCCACGTCCCCTGTCTTTAAGAGCATGGTCTCGGCAAAGGTCGTGCGGAGCTTATGGGGAGTGACCCGGTCTGCCTTGTCCGGCACCGAGGAAAGCATGTATTTCTTCACCAGCTTCTCCACGGAACGGACGCTGAGCCTCTTCCCGCTCTTATTCAGGAAGACGGCGGCTTCGTTCTTTTCGGGCTCATAGGAGGGCCTGCCCTCGTTCAGGTAATCCTGCAGCACGGCTTCGGCCTTGTCGGACATATAGACGGTATCGAAATTCCCTCCCTTGCGGTAAACCTTGATGCCGTGCTTCTGGAAATTGATATCCGTCAGGTTCATGCCCACAAGCTCCGAGACACGGACGCCGGTATCGAGAAAGATCGTGATAATGGCGGTATCCCTTAAGGATGCCTTGGCGTCATGGAATTTCTTCTGGTTCTTCGAGAGGCCGTCTCCGGTCTGGACGGTCTGGATCAGCTGCTCCTTCTCATCCTTTTCCAGATAGACGATCTCCTTCTTTTTCACCCTCCCCCGCTTGATCATCTCCACGGGATTGCTGTCCGTCCATCCCCTGACATGGAGATAGTCCCAGAGCCGGTTGAGAGAGACCATGTAATGCATGATGGTGGTCTCTGTGCAGACCGAAAGCCCCTGGGTTCCCCGGCGCTCCTTGGGCATCCGCAGGTCATGGAGAAATTCTGCCACATCGGCATCATTGATGTGGTTGATGTCCTCTACCGTGATCTGCCTCATTTCCTTGCTGGCAAAATAAGGGCTGCTCTGCTGGAGAAATTCAAAGAAGGTATGGATCTGGGTCGCATAGGAATAAAGGGTCATGCCGGAAAGATGGTTTTCCTCTTCCATGAAGAAACTGCGGACGAAGCCCGGCATCCCGCGGTTGATCTCGTCCGCCCGGATCCTTGCCTCGTATTCCTTTTGATCCTTGTATTGCGCCATGCTTCAGGCCTCCTATGGGTGATGTTATGTAACCCTAAACACATCATACCACAGATCAGAAGCCAAGACAAGGATTTCGTTCCTGCTTCGGATCAAGCCATTACCATTCAGGCCCGGTTCTTTTCTACCAGGTCCACGTACTGGATGATCAGGTCCGCCGTGCCGTCCAGCCCCAGGATGGAGGAATTGATGGACAGATCATAGGTATCCACATGTCCCCATTTCTTGGAGGAATAATAATCGTAATAGCTCTTCCTCTGCTTGTCCTTTTTGTTGATCATGTCCTTCGCCTGCTGCTCCGTGAGCTCGAAGCGCTCCATGATATGCTTTAGCCTTACCTCATAGGTGCCGCAGATAAAGAGGTTGATCACGTTATCCCGTTCGGCCAGGGCATAGTCCGCGCAGCGCCCCACGATGATGCAGGGTCCCTCCTCCGCGATCTTCTTGATGGCGTCGAACTGGGCCAGGAATACCTTATGGCTTACCGGCATGTCCACGAAGGCGGAAGAATTGTAGCCGAAGGAGTAGGTATCCATGACCAGATTATAGAGAAACGAATTGGTGGGCATCTCGTCGTGGTTTTCGAGCACCTCCCTGCAGAGCCCGCTGTCCTTTGCGGCCCTGGCCAGCAGATCCTTGTCATAACATTTGATGCCGAGCCTTTTTGCCACCCGCATGCCGATCTCCCTGCCCTGGGAGCCAAACTGCCGTCCGATCGTGATCACTGAATTCATAAGCCGTTCCTCCTTTTTTGAATTACTGTATGAATCCTATATTTTCCGGAGCTTCTCAAGCACGGCTTCAAACTCCTTTGGAAGCGGTGCCGCAACCTCCAGGTATTCTCCTGTAGATGGCAGGATAAAGCCGGACAGATAGGCATGGAGCATCTGTCCTTCTTCTGCCTTGAGCTTAGTCTTTACGCTTCCGTATACCGGATCCCCAAGCAAGGGATGCCCGATCTGGGTCATGTGGACACGGATCTGGTGGGTCCTTCCGGTCTCCAGCCGGCACTCCACATAGGTAAAGCCGGGGAAACGCTCCAATATCCGGTAATGGGTGACTGCCCTTTTGGCATGGGGCGCGTTCACGGCCATCTTTTTCCGTTCCGTGGGATGCCGCCCGATGGGCATGTCCACGGTTCCTTCTTCTTCCTTCAAGCTGCCCACAAGAATGGCCCGGTAGAGCCTTAAGATGGAATGCTCCTTAAGCTGCGCCGCGATCAGCTGGTGCGCCCGGTCATTCTTGCAGACGATCAGCGCTCCCGTGGTATCCTTGTCGATGCGGTGCACGATCCCCGGGCGGAGCACGCCGTTGATCCCGGACAGATCCTTGCAGTGATGCATCAGGGCATTGACCAGAGTGCCGTGATAATGGCCGGGGGAAGGATGCACAACCATCCCCTTCGGCTTATTCACTACCAGCAGGTCCGGATCTTCATACAGAATGTCCAAGGGGATGTCCTCCGGCAGGATCTGCGGGATCACATCCTCCGGCATAGAAAAGGAGATCCGGTCCCCCTGGGCGATCCGCGTATCCACCTCGCAGGGCTTTCCGTTTATGCATACCTCCCCGGACTTGATGACCTTTGCGATCCGGCTTCGGGTGAATTCCTCATAAAATTCCGCAATCCCCTTATCCGCCCGAAGGCCGTCCAGGTCTTCCGGGACTTCAAAGGAGCAGTCTCTGCCGGGATTCATTCTGCCTGTTTTCCCTCCGGAGCTTCTTCCTTCTTTGCCGGAGCATCTTCCTCTTCCTTCTTCACGGGAGCATTTTTTTCTTCTTCCTCATCCTCCGGCACCACTTCCCTGAGGGCGATCTGTCTCAGCACATCGGAATCCGTGACGATATTGGGATCATCCCCCACGGGAAGCATGGAAGAATGGATCTTTACCGTATTTGCCTTCTTCATATTGAGGTCATCCTCCTTATAGACAAAGAGGATCAGGATGATCAGCATGGCCGTTCCGATGGTCACATAGCAGTCCGCCGCATTGAAGATGGGGAAATTGATATAGACGAAATAAAGGAAATCGATCACATAGTCCAAAGTAAATCGGTCATAAAGATTCCCGGCGGCCCCGGCGGCGATAAGGCAGAGGCAGAACCGCAGGGGGCGGTACTTCCCGGTAGCCGGCATCCGGATCAGGGCGGCCAGGACCGCGAGAATAAATACGATCCCGATGACAATGAAAAAGATGCGCTGGTTCTGCAGCATCCCAAAGGCTGCTCCGCGGTTTTCCAGATACCGGAATTCAAAGACCCCCGGAAACAGTTCATAGGCCCGCTGGCCCTTAAGCCTTAGGACGGCCATATCCTTGCTTACCCGGTCGGCCGCGATCAAAAGGCCCATGAAGATCAGGTCGATCACAAAAAATAACACACGTGCTCTCTTTTTCATATCCTCATTCACTCATCCTTTAATATTAGTTCCTGAATTCCCGAAAGCATCTCCTCATCCGAGACTTCGGTATCAATATATGCCTCTCCCACCTTTTTCAGGAGGATGAAGCGGATCTTTCCGGAGTTCATTTTTTTATCTGATTTTGTCAGCCTCAGAATCTCTGCGGCATCTGCCTCATCCGGCAGGGTGATGGGCAGGAAAAAAGGAAGGAACATATCCCGGATCTCATAATATTCCTCCGTGGAAAGATATCCCCGGCGATAGGAAATATAGCAGGCGGCGATGGAGCCTAAAGCCACGCATTCCCCGTGCATCAGCTTGAGGCCCATATATTTCTCGATGGCATGCCCGATGGTATGGCCGAAATTCAGGATGGCCCTCTCTCCCTTCTCGGTCGGGTCTTTTTCCACCACGTCCTTCTTGATCTCAAGGGACTGCCTCACCATGGGGATCAGGACATCCAGCTCACGGTCATTGATCTCGCTGAAATGATTCACCAGGAACTCATAAAAGCTTTCATTCCGGATAAGCCCGTGCTTTAAGACTTCTCCCATGCCTGAGGCAAACTGCCTGGCCGTAAGCGTAGATAAGGCGGCAAGGTTCATATAGACAAGCCTGGGGCTGTGAAATGCCCCAACCATGTTCTTATATTGATCGAAATCCACTCCCGTCTTCCCGCCGATGGAGGAATCCGTGCAGGAAAGCAGGGTGGTCGGGACCTGGATGAAATCTATGCCGCGAAGGAAGGTCGCGGCGGCAAAGCCGGCAAGATCCCCCACCACTCCGCCTCCAAGGGCCACAAGCACATCCCTGCGCTCGAAATGCTTCTCAATCAGGAATGCATAAAGCTCTCTTACGGTATCTAATGTCTTATTCTCCTCGCCTGCCGGAAAGGAGAATATATGGACGCTTTGGGCAATGCCGGAAAGCAGGCCGGAAACCTCCTTCGCATAAAGCTTTTCCACATTAGAATCCGTGACGATGCATAGCCTCCGCCCCGAAAGGCCGGCTTTTTCCACTGCATCAGGGAGAGCCCGGAAATCTCTTTCCAAAAAGATATCATATTCCTTGTTTCCCGCTTTGACGGTAAGCCGGTCTGACAACGTGAAGCCTCCTTCTTAAGCCCGGTGTATTTTCCTTCCCGGATCCAATCCTGTACCATATTATCACGTTTCGGACAATCCGAAAAGGAAGAAAAAAAGCTGCCCGGCGCTCCGGGCAGCAAAAAGCAAGAAAAGCTCAAATTAAGGAAGGGAAACCATAAGGCTCTCTTTATAATTCAAAATTACCGTTGGTCAGCTCCTGATAGTCCCCAAATATTTCCACGGTCCTGGGAGTGACAATAAAGATATTCTTTGAAATCTTCTGCAGATGTCCATCCAGTGCCGCATTAGCTCCTGAGGTATAATCCATGATCCTCTGGGCCACATCCAGATCGATCCCGTCCAGATTGACCACCACTGTCCGGTTTTCCAGCAGCGTATCCACGATGACCTTGCTGTCTTCTGCCGTCGTGGGCTTGATCACGCATACCTCCATGCCGGCCTGGCTCAAGGCTGACCTTCTGGTCCTGGGCATCTTTGTCACTTTGGAGCGAGACGAAGAACGCTTGTCTTCTTCATCATCGTCATCATTCTCTACTGCACGGAATGAACGCCTGCGGCTTACCGCTTCCTCCTCCTCGTCATACTCATCGTCCTCATAGTCGTCGTCCGGTCCGATGGTAAAAAATTTCTCCAGTACATCAGCAATCGCCATGAACATACCCTCCTAATGTTGGCA
Organism: Lachnospiraceae bacterium; assembly: GCA_024693135.1. Lineage (GTDB taxonomy): Bacteria > Bacillota > Clostridia > Lachnospirales > Lachnospiraceae > NK4A144. The sequence continues at coordinate 22,979 of JAILLN010000038.1, forward strand.
TTTAGGGCTATCTGCATGGCAATCACAAGCATCCCGCTCACACAGGATAGTCCCTCTCCCCAAATATTCCGGTTCCGACTCGGATCATCGTGGCACCCTCTTCGATGGCAACCGGATAATCACCCGTCATTCCCATTGACATAACATCGACATGAACATTATGCCCTACTTCATTCATTATGTCAACAATTATTTTTCTCATTTTGACAAAATATTGTCTGTTTTCCTCGGGATTCACTACATATGGTGCCACGCACATAATTCCATGTAAACCAATCCGGCTGGTTTCAGAAAGGATTCTGTCAACCAATCCGGGAGCATCCTCCGGCTTCACCCCAAACTTGGATTCCTCATTCCCGATATTGACCTCAATGAGGATGTCTACCCGGTCCACCCCCTTTTTTTCGGCCTGGCGGTCGATCTCCTTTGCCAGCTCCAGGGAATCCACGCTGTGGATCAGGGCCGTCTTTCCCACGATATACTTCACCTTATTCTTCTGTAGGTGTCCAATCAGGTGCCAGCGGATATCCCCCGGAAGAAGGTCCATCTTTTCCATGAGCTCCTGCACCCGGTTTTCCCCGAAATCCCGCACCCCCGCATCATAGGCTTCCTGGATGGAAGATACCGGCTTCGTCTTGCTTACCGCGATCAAAGTGACCTCCTTCGGATCCCTTCCCGCCTTCCTGCAGGAGGCCTCAATGGTTTCCTGCACTTTATTCAGATTTTCCCTGATCCCGCTCATTTTTCCTCCCCTCTCCTATTGCTGCGCACCTGCGCCAATGCTGAAATTCACGTCTGTATTTGTCACAAAATCATCGTCCTTGACCCCGTCCCCGTCCAGCACGATATAGTCATATACCTGCAAGTCGTACTGGGAAGCGGAGCTTACGATGGCATATTCCTGGTTCTGGGCGATGATCTGGATATTGGTAAAATCCGCATAGCCCTTATTCATATTATATACCCCGGTGAGCATATCCTTATCGCGAACGGTGTAGGCGCTGGCCGAATCCGGCTTCAGCAGCACATCTCCCGCCTGGAATACATCCGTATCAATGTAAAGCATGCCGTCTATGCTGTTGTAGGCATCCGCCGCCACAAACTCCGTGGAATCGCTCCCATCCTCCAGGGTGGTCCTCCGGATGAAGCCGGAAGCCCCGCCGGCTCCCTGGGTCTTGTAATCCTCCGGCACCAGATAGAACTCCCGCTTCACGATGGCGGAATTCGGCACCTTGAGCCCGATGGTCTCTGAGATCAAAAGCTCGATATCCACATACCGGTCCTGGGCAAATGTGATCATGGAATTGGTGAAGCTGAGCTCACAGTAAGTGCCGTCCTCATTTTCAAAAAGCCTCACCCTTCCCCAGGATTCATAATCGTTTTTCAGGAATTTGACTAGGACATATTCCTCATCCTCCAGGATCTTTACCAATCCCTCATCCGCAGGGATCACAACGGACCAGTTCTCATCCGTGATCAGGTTGAAGGCCGGATCTCCCGGGCCGACCAGCCGGCCGTCGATCAGCTGGGTCTTCGTATGGGCGGATTCCTCGAAGGTTTCCTTGCTGATGTCTGCCGGTGAGAGCTTTTCCAGCCCGTCCGTATAATAAGACACCACCCCGGAGTCCGGGGAATAGCCAAGGTTGATCAGATCGGCCGAGGAATTTCCGGAAAGGCTCTGGAGATTTTCTAAGGCGCTCTGGTTGGCCAGCTTCCGGATGGTGCCGAGGAGGCTTTCTTTTTCCCCGTAGATATCCTTGAACCTCCGGTCTTCATAGGTCATGCCTATGCCCACAAGCTCCGAGCGCAGCTCCTGCAGGTCATCCGGCGACAGCACGGCATTCACCGCCCGGGAATCCTCGATCATTTCGGAGAGCACCCCGCTTTCATCGATGGAATAAACCAGACCGCCCCTGCTGGTATGTTCATTTTCCTTTGCGTAATAATTGATGAATCCCGAGGCGTTGACGCTGACCGGCTCCTCGGCCCTGAGCGCAACGCCCCGAAAGGAAGAATTGACTGCAAGCGAGCCCATCGTGACTTCGTAGCCCGTCAGGTGGGTCGTATGCAAATATGCATATAAAATCACCAGAATATAGATGAAGATCGATCCGAAGATCAGATATCCCGGATTGAAATGAAATTTCTGTTTCAAAGAGAGACGATGACCTTATCTTTCAGCTGCTCAGGAAGCTCATCCTTTGTGACAGAAATGCTGATGGTCACGGTGACATTGAACCGGGAGCTGACCTCGTCGATCTTCAGCAGAGAATCCTCCATGTTATGGCTCTCGGCGGAAGCGAGGATCATATAGCCGTCCAGGAAAAGCTGCTCCAGATCATGATCTGCGGAAATGATCCCGCTGATAAATCCCGTGAACTCCTCAGCAGAAGCTACCGAATACTCGCTGGCATTGACCAGGCGGATGGAATTTTTGAGCTCAAACATATGCGAAGAATCCTTATCCACGAATACCAGGTTTCCCTTTGCATTCTTCGCCGCCTCGTTTACCTTGTCCAGCAGGATTTTGGTCTTTCCCTTTCCTTTTTCACCGATGATCAGCTGTATCATGGGCATGTACCTCCTAAATGAATTTGGTGTGTTCATTATAGTATAAAAACGCCTAAAACACAAACCCTGCCTATCCGGTCAGGTCCAGCATGCTGTTCATTTTCTGATAGAGCACCTCTGCGTTTTTGGCTCTCATGACAATGGAAATATAAGGATTGCCGGAGGAGTCTTTGGTAAGGAGCACCAAATTCGCCCCTGCGGCCTGGGTCGTGCCCGTCTTTCCCCCGATGACATTGACCTGGGTCGGGGCAGAGACCCTGCCGTTTAAGTACCGGTCGGTGGACTTGCAGGAAAATTCCACCGGCTCCCCCAGTGCGCTCTTATAGACCGTGGAATATTCCGCCTGTCCGATGATCTCGATGAACTTTCCATATTTTATGGCTTCATTAAAGATCAGATACATATCATAGGCTGTGGTCACATGGTTTTCATCATGAAGCCCGTGGGGATTGATGAAATGGGTATTGGTCGCGCCAAGCCTCTCCGCCTCCGCATTCATCAGGGTGGTAAAGCCTTCCACGGATCCGCCCACATTGACCGCGATCAGGTTTGCCACGTCATTTGCCGAATAGATCAGCAAAATATGGAGGGCCTGGTCCAAGGTCATGGTATCCCCCTCCTTCAGGGAGATCTTCTGCACATCATTATCCGTCATGACGCAGCTGCTGTCAGCCGTGAGGATCTTGTCCATGTCGCAGTTCTCCATGGCGACCAGAGCCGTCATGATCTTCGTGAGGCTTGCCGGATAAAAGGCGGTATAGGCGTTTCTGGAATATACCGTCTTTTTATTCTTCAGATCGAAAAAGGCGGCTGAGCCATAGCTTTCCGGCCCGGCCTCGATCTCATTGTCCGAAGGGGAGTCCCCATCCGGGATGCAGAGGGAAGCGGCAAAGGACGGCGCCGTATTGTTCATGTCATTGAATTCAAAACGAAAGGCGCTCTTTCCCGTATTGGCATCGTAGGGAAAGCCGGGCTCCTCCGAAGCATTGCAGCCGCAAAGAAGAACGAGGAGCGGCACAAGGCCTATGCATTTGATCCTATTTATAGATTTCACGCCACTCAAGGTCTCCTCTGTCCAGAGATTTGATCAAAAGCTCTGCCGTCGCCAGATTGGTGGCTATGGGGATATTGTGGATGTCGCAGAGCCTGGTGATATTATTGATATCCGGCTCATGGAGCTCATTTCTGGCATTGGGATCCCTTAAAAAGATCAGGAGATCCATCTCGTTATTTTCAATCTGGGCTCCCAGCTGCTGCTCTCCCCCCAGGTGCCCGGCCAGGTATTTGTGCACGCTTAAGCCTGTGGCTTCCTCGACCAGCCTTCCCGTGGTGCCGGTGGAATACAGCGTATTCTTGGCAAGGATCCGCTGGTAGGCGATACAGAAATTCTGCATCAGCTTCTTTTTCGCATTATGCGCTACCAGGCCGATATTCATGATTTCCTCCCTCATTGCCTGCAAGCGGGACCCGGCAATGATCCGCCCCCGTTTGTGTGATATCCATATAGGCTTTACCAAGCCGTTTTTGTTAATCCAAATCCAAATCCAGGGCAAAGGAACCCTGGGACTGCTTGACGGTGCCCGCCATGAGCCCCACGTTCAGCACGATGCCGATCTCGGCCAGCAGAGCCACCAGCGAAGTAGACCCGTAGCTTATGAAGGGAAGCGGAAGTCCCGTATTAGGCAGAAGCCCTGTGGCCACGCCGATATTGGCGAAGCTCTGGAAGCCGATATGGGAAGCCACCCCCGCGCAGATCAGAGTCCCGGCCAGATCCGGCGCCCTCATGCCGATATGGACCACGATCCCCGTGGCCACGCCGAAAAGAAGGACGGCCAGGGCACAGCCGAAGAATCCCAGCTCCTCTCCTGCCACCGCCATGATGAAGTCGGTCTGCGGCTCAGAGATGAAATTCCCGTTTTTCACCGACCCGACCTCGTTATTCTTATAGCCCTTGCCCCGAAGCTGCCCGGAACCGATGGCCGTGATGGAATTCTGCTGCTGATAGCCCTGGGTATTTTCATACTTATCCGGCTGGAGCCAGGCCAGTATGCGGAGCTGCTGATAGGTCTCGATGATCTCCTGGTCGGGCTGAAGGATCAGAAACAGGGCTATGGCAAAGGCCGGAACCGCAACCGCCAGCACGCCTCCGATGATCTTGTAGGACAGCCCCCCGATATAGATCATTGCACAGAATATGACCAGGACAACAATGCTCGTGGACATGTCCGGCTGTTTATAGATCAGATACCAGGGAACGGACACAAGAGCGATGGAACTGAACAGCACAGAAGGCTTGTTGATCTTTTCCTCATGTTTCATGATAAACTGTGCAAAGAATAAAATCAATAAGATTTTCGCCACCTCCGAAGGCTGGAACTGCAGCGGCCCCACCACAAGCCACCGCCTGGCATGATTGACCTCGCGGCCGAAAAACCTTACGGCCACCAACAGCAGGATGGCGGCGGCATAATATGCATAATAGAACCGGAGCAGAAACTCATAGCTGATGAGGGAGACCAAAAGCATGGCAAAGAACCCGATCACAAGACCCTGGATCTGGTTTTTCTGGACGCTTTCCTTGGCGCTTCCGATGACAAAGATGCCGTACAGCGAAAGGCATATCGAGGTGATCACCAGTCCGAAATGATAATCCTTGACATGATATCTCTTGATCATAGTTAATCTCCGATGGCCGCGCTGTCCGGCGGCTCTGCTTTTCCGGTAACGATATCTCCCACGTCCTGCAGCTTAAAGTAGTATTTCAGCACGTCCCTGGTAACCTCCGCGGCATTTGACGAGGTATAGCCGTATGCGATACGGGAGGCCACGGAGATCCTGGGATTCTGGTAGGGGGCAAAGCCGATGAAGAGAGCATGATTCGGCCGGGTGGTAACCTGCTGGGCCGTCCCGGTCTTGCCCGCAAGGAGCACCGGGAAATCATCGAAGGCATGATAGGTGGTCACCGCGGCCCGCATGCCCTGATGGATCGCTCCCCAGGTAGAGGAGGAGATATTGATGTTGTTCCTTACTTCAGGAGTATAATCGATGATCAGCCTCCCATTGGAATCCGTGATCTTGTCCACCACGCTTAAATTATAGCATACGCCGCGGTTGGCCACAGTAGTGACATAGCGTGCCAGCTGTACCGTGGTATAGGAATGGGAGCCCTGGCCGATGGCAGAGCGGACCGCATCGATGTCGGATACCTTCGGCTCGGATTCGGTCAGCTCGATCCCGCTCTTATCCGTAAGCCCATAAAGATCGCAGTATTTCCGGATCTTGTCCAGGCCGGTCTGGTTGTCGTAGAGCCCGTTCAGGCCGGTGCTCAGGCGGTAGCCCACCTCATAGAAGAAATAGTTGCAGGAATTCTGGATTCCGCCTACCACGTCCAGCTGTCCGTGCCTTCCCGGATAGATCCAGCAGCGGGGCGCCCTGGTCTCGGAATCGATCTTTTCAAAAACGCCCACGCACTCAATCTTTTCTCCCAGCCGGATGGCTCCCTCCTCCAGCCCCGCCGTGGTAGATACCGGCTTGAAGGTGGAGCCCGGGGCAGTCTTTTCCTGGGTCGCATAATTATATAACGGCAGGGACTTATCGTGGGCGATGCGGTTGAAATAATCCGCATCCACGGAGTTTGCCATCATGTTGTCGTCATAGCTGGGATAGCTTACCAAAGCCAGCACTTCGCCGGAATTCGGATCCGTGACCACGCAGGAGCCGGAGCAGGGATCCAAGGCCAGCTGTGCCGGGGTGATCTGTAATGTCTTGATGCAGGAAAGCATGAAGTCGTAAGGATCCGTAACGCCGTTCAGAAGATCCGCCTTTGCCGCTTCGTCCTCCGCAATGATCCCCTGCTCGAAAAGGCAGAGGCAGATCTGTGCCGGAAGGATCGAGCCTTCACTGATCATGAACCGGAAGAGCTTTTTGGAAAACTCGCTGTCCGAATGAAGTTTCTCCTCGGTATAATCTACGAGCCTCCCATAGATCTCGCCGGAATCCGAATATCCTTTATCCGCGCCGATCTTTGCGATGTCTACCGCCCCGGCCGCAATGGCAGACCGAAGGAATTCTGCAATGGAAAGCTCTCCCCCATCCCATTCCTCCTGAAGGGAAGATGCCTCGTCCGATCCGCTCATGTCCAGTACCGACAGGCTTTTCAGCATATCCAGGATGTATTCCTCATAAACCTTCATTTCCTCATCCTGTTCCATATGAGGCCGCAAGCCCTCTCCCCGAAGATCCGTGTCGATGGCGGAAATGGCCTGGCCAAGCTTTGTCAGATAGGCCGAATAAACCGCGGCCTCGCTGCTTCCGACACTGCCTGCCGCCAGCTCCGTCAGGGAGATCACGTTATTGTCGAAGAGGGCAAAATAGACGTCATCGATGGGAATGATGATATCCGCCGCACTCTTTACCGCTTCCGCATCAAATTCCTTTACGTTCCGGATCTTGGAAAGCACGATGCCGGCGATCTTCTGCTCCAGGATCTTATAAATGGCGCTCTGCAGGTCGGCATCGATGGTGAGATAAAGGTCGTTTCCGGCCACCGGTGCGCTTTCCGTGCCTGCCTCCGTGACCCGGCCCAGATTATCCACGAAGATGGTCTGCCGCCCCTTGGTCCCCTGCAGGGCACGCTCCATGACCTGCTCGATCCCGGCCTTTCCCACCATGTCATTCAGTTCATATACATGATGGTAGGTATTGACGGCCTCCTCCTGGTTCAGCTCGGCCAGCTCTTCATTGGAGATCTTGCCTGTATATCCCAGGATATGGGAAAGGCTGGGGTCATCGATATAAACCCTCACGGTATCCTCTGCGATATTGACCCCGCGGAGGCTGTCCAGGTTTTCCATGATCTCCGCCACGGTGCGTTCATTGACATCGGTAGCCACATTGGAGGCGATATATTTCTGGTAATTGTTGGAAAACATGGCGAAGCGGATCCGCAGGATCTTCAGGATCTGCTCCTTCGTATAGCCCTCCATGGGAACCAGGTCGTACCCCCCTCGTTCATTCTGCACATACCTTCCGACGCCGAACATCTTGGGACCGCAGAGGAAAGCGATCACATCATCGGGGGTGGCATTCTTTTCCTTGATGAGGAGCTTATCTGTGGAGGGCTTGCCATAGCAGTCGGCCAGGAAGCGCAGCAGCCCCGTCCCGGTAACCGTGAACTGGTAATTGCCGTTTTCATCCAGGACGATATTGAAATCATTATCCAGCTTATCCCCGTTCTTTTCGATGATGCTGATGAGCCGGAAGATGGTATCATTGATCTCCATATCCTTGGTGGAGGTGGAGTCGTAATTGTCCTCCATGGTCACGGAATATGCCAGCTTGTCCTTTGCCAGCACCCGCCCGTTGCGGTCATAAATGCTGCCGCGGGTGGCCTTGATGGTCCGCTCCCGCTCGATCTTCAGGGTGAAGTCATTCTGGTAGGTCTGTCCGTTGACGATCTGAAGCACGAAAAGCCTGCGGATCAAAAGGAGCATCAGGATCATGATCACCGCACCCAGGAGGAAGATCCTGGAGGTCATGAGCCCTACAAGCTTATCCCGGAATTGTTTCCAAAACTGTCTGTCCCTCACGTTAAAAATCCTCCGAGGCTTCATCCCCGCGGCTAAGCCTCTGGGCAAATCCAAAGAGCTTCAGGAGGGGACGGGCCAGAACGATGGCTGTAAGGATGGTATAGCTGAGCTCCGGTATCATCACATGGAGCACATAATAAGGCAGATCCAGCCTGGCACGCAGAAGAAAACCGAGCATATACTGCAGGATAAGGCAGGAGGCATCGCTTAAGCTGATACAGAAAATGGGAAATTTGATGTCCTCCGGATAGAAGAGCCGGTTGGCCATGCCGTTCACATATCCGATGTACAGAAAGATCAGCGCATTCAGGCCGACGAAGGGAGCATAAAACAGATCCATCAAAAGGCCGCTGATCATCCCGGCAAACATGCCCTCCCTCTCTCCTCCCATGAAGCCATAGGCGCTGGTCAGGACGACCAGGAGGTTCGGCACGATGCCTGCAAAGGAAAGAGACTGGAACAGGGTGCACTGCAGGAGAAAGGCCAAAACGATCGTGATCAGCTCGATCAGCCGCTTCATAGTCCGCTCTGCTCCCCAGCTCCTGCCCCGGTATGTTCCTTGACCTGGGTGATGATGAGCACGATGTCCAGATGCTCGAAGTCCACAATGGGAGTCAGCATTCCAGATTTTGTCAGGTTGTTGGGATCCATCTGGATCTGGCTGATGTAGCCGATGGTGATGCCCGGAAGATAGCGGTCGGAGATATCCGAGGTTACCACCTTATCCCCTACCGTCACCCGGTCAGCATTGTCCAGGAGCTGGCCGAAATCGATGTCGCCGTGTTCCATCTGCTTCAGGTTTCCGGCCACGATGAGGTTGTCTGCGGTGGAAAGCACGGATGCGCTTACCTTGCTGTTGTCGTCGATGATGGAACGGACCTGGGCCCAATTCGGACCGACCTTTGTCACGATCCCCACAAGGCCGCCCCCGCTGATCACGTTCATGTCCAGCTTGACCCCGTCGTCGGTCCCCTTGTCAATGACAAAAACGGAGTACCAGTTTCCGGGATCCTTTCCGGTCACCCGCGCTCCGATCTTTTTATAGGAAGAATATTCTTCATCCAGGGCATAGAGCTGGCGCAGCTCCGTCAGCTCATACCGGTCGATGGTAAGCTGGTTATTCTCCTGCTCCAGCTCGGCCACCCGCTCGGCCAGAGCCTCGTTTTCGGACAGCACTGTCTTGACCTGCCTCAGGTTTTCCATCTGCTTCGTAAAGCCCGTCCCCACCTGGGTCATGCCGTTCTGGAAGGGCACGATGGTATAGCCTCCGATCCCGGAAAGAAGGGAGGATACCACATCCGTGAAAAGGGTCAGGATCATCAGCGCAAGACAGAGCACGGTGAGAATGACCAGCACATACTGGGTGGGAATGACCACCTTCCTTCGTTTGAGCTGTACCCTTGCCATGGCTTTTTATTCCTCTGACATATCCGTCAGGGAATAAGCCAGGGTACGGAAGGCCGCATCCTTGATGACCCGGGCCAGACCCAGGGCTACAGAGTTCTGGGAATCCACGGCTTTATTCACCTTCAGATTGGTGCCGCGCACGATGAGCTCGTCCAGATGCATGAGCTGGGCCGAGCCGCCGGTAAGATAGATGCCGTGGCGGTAGATATCCGCTCCGAGCTCGGGAGGCGTCCGCTCCAGGATCAGCTTGATATGGTCCACGATGCCGGAGGATACCTCCGCCAGCGCCGTATCGATCAGGTCTGTGGGCACGGATCTCTCCACGGGAAGGCCCGTGACAATGTCCCTGCCATATACCACAGCCGGAAGCTTCTGCGCTTCGAGGTCCAAGAGATTGAGCTTCACCTGCTCAGCCGTCTTCTCTCCGATGATAAGGCTGAATTCCTTCCGGACCACTCCGCGGATGGTCTCGTCGAATTTCCGTCCGCCGGTCTTAATGAGCTTTGACAGCACGATGCCGCCCAGGGACAGCACGGAGATCTCCGTGGTCTCATATCCCACGTCCACGATGAGGATCCCCTGGGAATTCTTTACGTCGATATCCATCCCCAGGCCGTCGGCGATGGATTTCTCCACCATCATGATGCGGTGGGCTTTGACATTGGCATCCTTGATCAGGTCATAAAAGGCCCGTTTTTCCACTTCCGTCACGTCGGTGGGCACGGCCACATAGAAGTCAGGACTGCTGTTCCTTCCCTCCGTCAGCTCCCCGATGAAGTTTTTGAGGACGGTCTGCATGTCGTTGATATCCGCGATAACGCCGTTATTCAGCGGATGAGAGACACGGATATTGGCGGGAGCCTTCTCGAACATCTCAAAGGCCGCATCGCCATAGGCCAGAAGTGTATTCTTTCTCATGACGGCAACCATATTCTTTTCACTCAATATGCTGTCGTCCGCCAGGCTGTATATCTTGATATTGCCTGTACCCAGATCTATTCCAAAAACATGATTATTCAAAAGTTGATCCTCTTTTCCCGAAGGCTTACATAGACTCCGTCTCCGATCACGATGGAGTCAAGCAGCTCGATGCCCACCAGCGACAGGGCCTGCTTCAGGCTCCGGGCGACAGCGATATCCTCGCTGCTGGGTGATGGGTCACCGCTTGGATGATTATGTACAAGGATCACGCGGACAGCATCCATGGAAAGAGCCTTTCGGGCAATCTCCCGCACAGACACCGGAGAAGAACTGACTGTCCCTTTCGACATCAGAAAATCACCTGTCACGACATTTCTGGTATTCAGAAGCATGACACAGACATGTTCCGTGTCTTTATAGCGAAGTTCCTCCATATAATATCCGGCAGCCTCGGAGGCGCTGGTCACAGAAGACCTGCCTGCGTATTTCTGGTTCCACATTCTCTTGGAAAATTCCAGAAGGCACCGGATCTCGATCGCCTTGACAGGACCGATCCCCCGGATCTGTATCAGCTCCTTTACGGAAAGATTCTCCAGATGTCCGATGGAACGCTCCTGTCCAGCGGCTTTAAGCACCCGGTCGGCTAATTCCTTTACATTCATCCCGGCCGTGCCTGAGCGAAGCAAAACCGCCAGCAGTTCCGTATCCGTAAGAGACTCTGCGCCGTATTTCAAGGCTTTTTCATACGGCCGCTCGTCTTCCGGTAAATCCTTTATCGATTCATGCATTTCACACCTGCTTTCTGCGGCAGGTCATCCATGCATAGCTAAAATCATAATCCTTTTTCCCTAATCAATGATAGCATTTCAAAGCACCACGGTCAATCATTTTGTCATCCAGAAGCTGCTGGATCGTGCGGGTGATCCCGAAGCGCGCATGCGGCCAGGTGAGGCCACCCTGGAAGTAAACCGTATAAGGCTCCCGGATGGGGGCATCCGCAGAAAGCTCAATGGATGAGCCGGAGACAAAATTACCCGCCGCCATGATGACGTCGCTGTCGTAACCGGGCATGGGCCAGGGCTCCGGAGCTGCGAAGCTGTCTACGGGAGAAGCCGCCTGGATTGCCCTGCAGAAGGAGATCACGGCTTCCGCGCTCTGGAGAGTCACGGCCTGGATGATGTCATGGCGTTTTTCCGATGCCTTTGGATAGACCGGAAATCCCAGGGCTTCATAAGCCGCAGCCGCAAAGATCGCTCCCTTCAGGGCAGATGCAGTCACCGTAGGGGCAAGGAAAAGACCCTGGTAGAATAAGGGCAGCACGCCCAGGGAAGCGCCTACTTCCTTTCCCAGTCCCGGAGACGTGAGGGCATGGGATGCGGCCTCGATCATGTCCCGCCTCCCCACAAGATATCCGCCGCATGGAGCAAGGCCTCCTCCCGGATTCTTGATCAGGGAGCCTGCCACCAGATCTGCCCCCACTTCTGAAGGCTCGATCCTCTCCACAAATTCCCCATAGCAGTTATCCACCAGGATCCGGATATCCGGCCGGATTCCTTTGATGAAGGATACGATCTCCCCGATCTCCTTTACCGAAAAAGTAGGCCTTGTCTGATAGCCCTTGGATCGCTGGATAGCTGCCAGCTTGGTATTTGGGCTAAGCCTCGTCCTTATCGCTTCCGGATCCATCCTTCCATTTTCATCCAGGGGAGCCTGCGCGTAGGTGATCCCGTATTCTGCAAGGCTTCCTCCAGAGGGGCGGATGCCGATGACCTCCTCCAGGGTGTCGTACGGCTTCCCGGAAGCAGAAAGCAGCTCATCGCCGGGCCGCAGGGCAGAAAAAAGAGCCAGGGAAAGGGCATGGGTCCCGCAGGCGATCTGGGGCCTCACCAGGGCATCCTCTGTATGGAAGATATCTGCATAGACCTTTTCCAGCGCCTCCCTTCCAATGTCATTATAGCCGTAGCCCGTGGTGCCGCTCAGGTGTGCTTCACCGATCCCATTGTCCTGCATGGCCTTCAGCACCTTCAGCTGGTTGTATTCCGCCGTATCGTCGATCCGGTCAAACCGTTCCTTAAGCCCTCCGATGATATGCTCCGTGAAATCATAAACCTCACGGGAAACCCCCATCTTATCATACATTTCTGCTGTTTCCATCGTCATTTTCCCTTCTGATCTGCCTGAATCCTAAGTCCTACTTTTGTCTTCCTCCGAATTGCTGCGTGTCCGCTTTGGGTTCGCCGGAAAAAGGATATCTGCCGGCGCTCGCATAGAAATACCGCCAAGGGCCTTGGTGTTTCCTAAGGAGCCTCTTACCGCGAACACGCGGAGATTGCCGCCTGCGAAGACTTGCAAGATCAGCCGTTATGCGAGACAACATGCTTTCCGCCCACTCGCATGGCTGAGATTGCATAGTCGAAGCCAGCGGGAAGCTCCGCATTAAGTGAGCGGTGAGGCGACGTGGAAATGCAAGGCCCGCCGGCGGCGCTTCTTTGCCAATGCCTTCTGGCGGCTCCGGTATGGGCGCCTTAATCAGACCGGCAGATCTCCTCCATAAAGGCAAGGATCTCTTCTTCCCCGGAGAAATCCGCCCGGTTGATCTCTATCGCTTCCGCCGTATGCTTAAACCAGGTGATCTGCCGCTTGGCAAAATGCCTGGTTTCAAGCCGGATCCTCTCTTCCGCCTCTTCCAGGGTGCATTCCCCGGCAAGATACTCTGCCATCTGACGGTACCCCAGAGAGCGCATGGATAGGGCTGATGCCGGTACCCCGGAGGAAAGAAGCCTTTTCACCTCTTCCTCAAGTCCTGCCTCAAGCATGCATCGCACCCTCTCGTTGATCCTTTCGTAGAGCAGCTGCCTCGGCATATTGATCCAAAAGTAAGCCGCATCATAGGCCGGCCGCTTCTCCTTCTCCTGCCGGTTTTTATCCGAAAACAAAAGACCGGTGAGGGCATGATATTCTAATGCCCTGATGATCCTTTTCCGGTTTCCGTGATAAAGGGACGCAGACTCCGGGTCGATCAGGAAAAGCCGCTCTTCCATCGCTTTTGTGCCAAGCTTCTCTGCTTCTTCCTCCAAAGCCTTCCGGACCTCCGGATCCGTTTCGCCCTCGTTGAAGGAAATATCGTAAAGCACCGACTGGATATAAAAGCCGGTACCCCCGGTAAGCACCGGCAGATGCCCCCGGTCCCGGATCCTTCCTATGGCCTCCTTAGCGAGGGATTGAAAAAGGGATACGTTGAACTCTTCCGTGGGCTCCAGGATGCTTAAGAGATGATGGGGGACTCCCTCCATCTCCTGCCTGGTAATCTTGGCCGAGCCGATGTCCATGCCCCGATAAACCTGCACGGAATCCGCAGAGACCACCTCTCCCCCGATCCGCTTGCATAAGCCCACCGCCAATGCGCTCTTTCCCACGGCCGTAGGTCCGGCTATGATCACAAGATCCTTCATCTCCTATAATACCCGCTTGAATTTCTTTTCCAGATCCGTCTTGGTGAATTCAATGATGGTAGGACGGCCATGGGGACAATGATAGGGATTTTCCAGGGAAAGAAGCCGGGACAAAAGCTCCTCCGCCTCCGCATAGGAAAGCTCCGTATTACCCTTCACGGCAGCCTTGCAGGACATCTGGGCCAGCCGGTCATGGATGATCCCCACATCCTCAAGCCCTGCTTCCCCGGAAAGCTCATCCAGCATGCTGAGAAACACATCCTGCTGCCGAAGGCTCATGAAGCCGGAGGGTACCGCCCTCAAGGCATAATCGTTTCCTTCAAAATGTTCGATCTCAAAGCCCATGGAAGCAAAGGCATCCCGGAAGGAAAGAAGGGTCTGCTCCTGCCGGCCATTTACCGTAAACACAAGGGGCGGGCTGACATATTGGGATACGACCTGCCTGTTCCGGTATTTCTCCACGAACTCCTCATACAGCACCTTTTCGTGGGCCGCATGCTGATCCACAAGAAGCATCCTTTCCTTGTACTCTATGATCCAATAGGTCTTGAACACCTGTCCCACAATCCTGAAATATGGGCGGTTTCCGGGGCTGATGATCTTTTCTTCAAAAAGGTCCATCTGCTTTGGAGCCGGCATCTCCGGATCAATTCCGGCAAGACCGCCTGCTTCCCTAAGCCCTCCATCCACTTCTTCCCTGGGCGCTGCTCCTTCCGCGGTATAGGCCCTGTCTTCCGCTCTTACCGCTCCTTCATCGGCATAGGCCCTGTCTTCCGCTCTCGCCGCTCCTTCCGCGGCATAGACCCTGTCTTCCGCTCTCGCCGCTTCCCCGTAGGCCGGTGCAGCCTCCCTTACCCCGGCTCCGGCAATCCGTGCGTCCGTCCTTTCTTCCCGGTAAAGCGCTTCCTCACGGATGATCCTGGCCTGCTCTGCGGCACTTCTTAAATTCATGCGGTTCACCTCAAAGGGCTCCGGGGTATCCTTCGGCACTTCAAGGGGAAGCTCTTCTTTTGGATTCAATCCGCCATCCTGAATGAGCTCGGCCTGCTTTAAGACAGAACCCACATTCGTCCGGATGAATTCAAAAAGAGCGGCACTTTCCGCAAACTTCATTTCCGTCTTCCTCGGATGGACATTCACGTCGGCCATGCCCGGATCAAGGTTCAGCACAAGCACGGAAAAGGGAAACTTATGCTGCATGAGATAAGGCTTATAAGCTTCCTCCAATGCCTTCTGCAGGATCTTATCCTTGATATAATGTCCGTTCACAAAGAAAATCTCATATTCCCGGCTGGATCTGGCGACAACAGGCCGGCAGGCGTAGATCTCCATGGACATCCCAAGGTCGGAAGCCTTCCCCGTAAGGATGGCATCGGCGATGTCCCTTCCATAGACTTTATAGATGTTTTCCCTCCGGTTGCCGCTTCCGGTGGTCACGAATTTCGTCTGCCCGTTCAGCACATACTTAACGGCGATCTCCGGATAGCCGATGGCCAGCATCTGCACGAATTCCGTGATATAGCCTCCCTCGGTAACAGCGGACTTCAGGAATTTACGCCTTACCGGGGTATGGAAAAAGAGATTCCTTACGATAAAGGTTGTGCCCTCCGGAGCACCCACCTCCTCCAGGGAAACCTCCTGTCCTCCGTCGATCCGGTAACGGATGCCGGTCAAAGCCTCCGGGGTCTTGGTGATGACCTCTACCTGGCATACCGCCGCGATGCTGGAAAGAGCCTCTCCCCGAAAGCCCAGGCTCCTTACGGAAAAAAGATCCTCCGCCTTCGTGATCTTGCTTGTGGCGTGAGGAAGAAAAGCATCCCTTACCTGGTCGGCCGCGATGCCGCCCCCGTTATCCGTGACCCTCACCAGGTCGATCCCTCCGCCCTTGATCTCGATGGTAATGGCCGTGCTTCCCGCATCAATGGCATTTTCGGAAAGCTCCTTCACTACGGAAAGCGGTCTTTCTACCACCTCGCCCGCAGCGATCTTATTAATCGTATCCTCGCTAAGAACCTGTATCCTCTGCATGCTTATTTATCCTTCCCATACCGGTTTGAAGCCAGGCTCTGGAGTCTGGCCAGTGCATTCAGCGCATCAATGGGGGTCATGTGCGGCAGGTCCAGGTTCTTCAATTCCGTGATAATGTCGTCATCCTTCATGGTATCAAAAAGAGACATCTGGTAAAGCTCCACCTCATCAGCCCTCTTCTGCCTCTGCGAAGCCTTTCCGGAGACCGCCATTTCCCTCACCCGCACAGCGATGTCATTATCGGAAAGCTCCTCCACGATCACCTTGGCCCGCTCAATGACGCTCTCCGGCACTCCTGCCAGCTTCGCCACCTGGATCCCGTAGGACCGGTCTGCTCCGCCCTCGACGATCTTTCTCAAAAAAACCACATCATCCCCATGCTCCTTCACCGCAAAGCAATAATTATTGACACAGGGGATCTTTCCCTGAAGCTCCGTCAGCTCATGGTAATGCGTGGCGAAAAGCGTTTTGGCCCCGCAGAGCTTCGGATTGCTGATATGCTCTACCACAGCCCATGCGATGGCCAGCCCGTCATAGGTGGAGGTTCCCCTGCCGATCTCATCCAGGATCAAAAGACTGTTGGCAGTGGCATTCCGGAGGATATTCGCCACCTCCGTCATCTCTACCATAAAGGTGGACTGGCCGGATGCAAGATCATCGCTGGCTCCCACCCGGGTGAAGATCCGGTCCGTGATGCAGATATCCGCTTCCTTCGCCGGTACGAAGGAACCGATGGCGGACATCAGCACAATGAGGGCCGTCTGCCGCATATAAGTGGACTTTCCCGCCATATTCGGGCCCGTGATGATGGATATCCTTTTCTGATCCTGATCCAGATAGACATCATTCGATATGAAGGAGCCGTCCCGGATCATCTTTTCCACCACCGGATGCCTGCCGTCCTTGATGTTGATCACGCCTTCCTCATTGATCCTCGGCCTCACATAGCCGGAATGTTCCGCCGCATAGGACAGGGAAGCCAAGGCATCCAAGACTGCCACCGCGGATGCGGTTCTGGTAAGCCTTTCCATCTGCTCCGCCGCAGTTTTTCTCACCTCGCAGAAGAGCTGGTATTCCAGGGAGAAAAGCCGCTCCTCGGAATTCAGGATCTCATCCTCCATCTTCTTCAGCTCATCCGTGGTGAAGCGTTCCCCTGTGGTCAGAGTCTGCTTGCGGATAAAATCCTCCGGCACCATTTTCAGAAAGGAATTTGAGACCTCAAAATAATAGCCGAAGACCTTGTTGAATTTGATCTTCAGGTTCTTGATCCCGGTCCTCTCTCTGGTATCTGCTTCAAGCTTTACCAGCCATTGCTTGCCTTCTGTCTTGATCCTCCTGAGGCGGTCTACTTCTTCGTTATACCCGTCCTTCACCACGCCGCCGTCCCTGGCTGAGACCGGAGGTTCCTCTTCGATGCAGCGGTCAATGAGCCCGATCAGATCCGTCATCTCATCGATCTCCTCCCTCTTCCTTTGAAGAAGGGCGCTCTGAAAGCCGCTGGAGGTCATGCGGATGGGAGAAAGCTGGGACAGGGAATTCTTCAGGGCAATGAGATCCCTCGGGCCTGCCGTGCCAAAGCACACCCGGCACATGAGGCGTTCGATATCATAGATCCCGCTTAGATATTCCCGGATCTCGTCCCGGTCCATGAGCTTCTCGGAAAGCTCTCCTACCGCATCAAGCCTCTCCTCGATGGCCTCTTTCTGGGTAAGGGGCTGCTCGATGAAATGCCTGAGCATTCTGGAGCCCATGGCCGTTTTTGCCTTATCCAGGATCCATAGCAGAGTGCCCTTCTTGGACTTCTCCCGCATGCTCTCGGTAAGCTCCAGATTGCGCCTGGTGGAGGAATCAATGATCATGGACTGGGCGGTTTGGTAAGGCGTGATCCTCGTGATATTTCCCAGGTCGTTTTTCTGTGTCTCAAGGAGATAACCAAGAAGAGCCCCCGCAGACAAAGCACCGGCCTCCATTCCTCCGAGTCCCAATCCTTCCAGGCTCATGACCTTAAAATGGGAAAGAAGCTTTTCGCTGCACTCTCCCGGATCAAAATGCCGGCTGGGGAGAGCGCTTACCATGACATGCAGAGTATTTCTCATGTCCTCCATGCTGATCCCGCTTAATGGGAAGGCTTCGTTCACCAGGATCTCCTTCGGGGAATATTTGGCGATCTCATCCATGAGCTTTGCATTCTCGGAAAGCTCCGTCGCAAGAAAATCCCCGGTGGTCACATCCGCTATGGAAACCCCGAAGAGATCTGCTTCGTAAAAGATGCACATGATATAGCTGTTGGCATCTTCTTCCATGGCCGAGACATTGGTATTGGTCCCCGGGGTCACCACTCGGATCACATCCCGCTTGACGATGCCCTTTGCCAGCTTCGGATCCTCCAGCTGCTCGCAGACTGCCACCTTCAGCCCAGTGGATACCAGCTTATTAATGTAGGTCTCCGCCGCATGAAAGGGGACGCCGCACATGGGCGCACGCTCCGGCAGGCCGCAGCTTTTCCCCGTGAGGGTCAGCTGCAGTACCCGGGATACGGTCTTCGCATCCTCGAAGAACATCTCGTAGAAATCCCCCAGCCGATAAAAAAGGATGCAGTCGGGGTACTTCTCCTTGGTCTGGAGATAGTGCTGCATCATCGGAGAAACTTTATTCGGATCTACTTCAGTCATAATCCACCTTATCTAAATAATATTTACTAACAGACTAAGCTGCGCCGTTTTCAAGTCTTATGCTTCGATTAAAGCTGCGCCGCCTGCGGACCTTGCATTTCCACACCGCCTCACCGCTCACTTAATGCGGAGCTTCCCGCCTACTGCGACTATGCAATCTCGGCTTGGCGAGCCAACTTAAAAGCGTGTTGTCTCGCCAGACAGCCGATCTTGCAAGTCTCCGTCCGGCGGCAATCTCCGCGTGTTCGCGGTAAGAGGCGCCTTAGGAAACGCAAGGCTCCTTGGTGGCTCACGCTTCGCAGAACACATGTGAGCATGGCATAGACATCCCAAAGTATACAGTACGATATCCCGGTATACACTTCCTTTATTCGTTTTGAGCACGACAAAGTTCCCATAAAACCCCAGACTTCCATCATAGCTCTTTTTTCGATCAAGGAACCGTCCCCTGACCAACGCGGATCGGGGAGCCGGCTCCGTACCCGTCTTCACCTCAGCCAGAACAACGTAATACAGCGTGGAGGGGGAGCCGGGAAAAATGATATCTGCAGAGGCTCTAATGCCGGCGTTTCTTAGCGAGCCCGAGACGCATAAATTTCGCGAGTGCGAAGGCTGGGCTTGCGCCTCATAACCTTCTGTCATGCAATGAAACCGGATCGGCGCAAGACCAGAACAGCGCCGAGCGAAATTTTGTCATGCGGCGACGGGCGAGCTTAGAAACGACCGAGCGCCTGGCAGATATCATTTTTTCGGCGACCCGGGTTGGTACATAACACCACAGCCATGCGACATCCCATGCAGCGTGGAGGGCGACCCGGGTCCGTACATAACACCATAGCCACGCAGCCTATCGTTTTTTTTGCACAGGTTATATTATATCTGCTGAAAAATCGGGTGTCAAAGAAAAAGGGGGCGCAGCTTCTGCCACGCCCCCGGAAAAGAAAACATCCGTTTTTATTCCATCTTGAACTTCGCCACGATCTCTTTCATCTCCTCTGCAAAGTGCACCGTTTCCTCTGCGATGACATCCGTCTCCGAGGCAATGGTCACGATATCCGTGGTCTTGTTGGCGATATCGGTCACTCCCTTCGCGGATTCCCCGATGGTGGCATTGATGCCCTCGATGGAGGTAGATACCACATCGATGGATTCGTTGAGGTTGGTCACGGATTCGTTGATGCTGTCCATGCTGACCTCGAAGGAGCTGGCATCGCTGGCATACTGCTCTACCACGGAATCAAACTCTGCATAATCGGCCATGACGTTCTGGTCTACAAATTCCAGCGCCCTGGTCAGGCAGCCGGACATGTTCTGCACGGCTGTATTGACCTCCGCCACGATCTCATTGATGCCGGTAACGGTATCGGAGGACTGTCCGGCCAGATGTCCGATCTCTTCTGCGACCACGGCAAAGCCTCTCCCGGCTTCTCCGGCTCTGGCCGCCTCGATGGAAGCATTGAGGGCAAGGAGGTTCGTCTGGCTTGCGATGCTGCGGATCTGCTCTGTCAGCTCGTTGATCTTTTCCACGGCCTTGCTCTGCTCGATGGCCTCATCCGACTGGGTCTTTACGTCGGAGAAGATCTGGGTGGTCTTCTGTGCGGAAGCATTGACCTGCAGCTTGATCTCGGAAGCCTTCTTGCGGATGTCGGAAGCGGACTTTGTGCCGTCCTGGGACAGGCTGTGGATCTGGGATGCATGATCCAGCATTCCCTGCACATTGCTGTTGATGGTCTCGGTAGTGGCTGCGGTTTCCTGCATTCCGGCCGCCAGCTCCTGGGAGGTAGCCGACTCATCCGAGGAGTCGTCATTCATGGTAAGGGTCATTTCCTTCAGCCTCTGCGCCTTTGCGGAAAGATTGTCGGCCACATCATCCAGCTCATGGACCGTGCTTCTGAGCACTGCCCTCATTTCACCGATGGCCCGGGCGATATGTCCCAGCTCATCCTTTCTTGCCACCAGGGCGTCTGCCTCGGGATTATGGGTGAAGTCCAGCCTTCCTGTGCGCTCCACCATGCCCACCAGCGGGCGGATGGGACGCAGCAGCATTTTGGTATAAAGCAGGATCAGAAGGGCAAGGATGACAAAGGCGATGCCCAGGGTGAAGATGCTGCTGAGGATGGTCTTTTTGATATGGGATACCACATCGTCCTCATCCGCGGTGATGATCAGAATATTATGGGAGCCCGGCATGATATAGGAAGCCGCATATTTGTTCTTCCCCTTGAACTTGTAGGTGATGATATCCGGATCCGGAGCCACGCCGCTCTTTAGCTGTTCCACGATCCCCTTCACAGCGGCATTTTCCACCGGCTGTCCGATCTTTTCCGGCGTGGGATGATAGAGCATGATGCCGTTTTCATCGACCAGGTATGCATAGCTGGAGGTGAAATCAGACACCTGCACATTGCCGATCATTCCATCCAGGGAAGAAGGATCCGCCATGATCTGGATGGCCTTTGCATTCAACAGCTGTCCGGTCTGGATAGTAAGGGAAAGCATGTCATTCTGTACCGTCTCAATGTATTTCTTTCGAAACTGCGTGATGGTGACCGTCTCCGCCAATACAGCCGTGATCAGCATCGCCACCACCGCGGCGATCATGATGGGTGCGGCCAGTGTCCGAAAGCCCTTCAGCTTTTTCCCATCTTTTTTGTTTTCGTTTTTCCTTTCCATAGCTTTTCCCCCCATTTTGTTTATTTCAGACAAAACCCCGTACCCCAGGCATGCAGCTCCCACAGGATCTCCCTTCAGGCTGAAGCACGTGCCGGTTTTGTTCTGTGCATATTGTTCCGGGCAACCGTTTTAGGATTCCGATTCCTGTCCGTTATATTTGAACTTCTTCGTGATCCTCACCAGCTCCTCCACGGCTTCCCTGGCATCCTGCAGCTTCTGATAGCCGTCCTCATTGGCCGACCGCATCTCATCCGAGCGGGAAGCAATGTCATTGACGCTGTCCGCTGACCTCACCGTCATGCCATTGATGTCGTCTGCCGCGGTAAGGATTTCCTCAATATAATGCTCCAGGGAATCGGTGCCTGTCCGCACTCTGGACATGATGTCGATGAAGTAGTCCGCATCCGCCAGGTAGCGCTCCCCGGAATCCTGGAACATCCGGTAATCCGTAAGTACGGTCTCCTCCAGGAAATCCATGAGCTGGGTGATGCAGTCGTTCATATTCTGGACGGCATTCCCCACTTCCTCCACGATGCCGCTGATATTGTCCACGGTCTTCATGGTCTGGTTCGCTAAGGAGCCGATCTCGTCTGCCACCACGGCAAATCCTCTCCCTGCTTCCCCGGCTCTGGCGGCTTCGATGGATGCATTTAAGGCCAGAAGGTTCGTCTGTCCGGAAATGCTCTTGATGTCGTCGGTGAGCTCGTGGATCCGCTCCACGGCCTTGCTCTGCTCGATGGCTTCCGCGCTCTTCACCTTCATCACATCATACATCTTATGGGTCTTGTCGCTGGAAGTCCCGCTTCTCTTCTGCATATCCCCGGCGCGTTCCTGGATCCGCTTGGATTCTTCCTCGCTCTGGACTGCCAGGTCGTTGATCTCCTGCATCTGGTTTCGCACATCGCCCACATGGCGTACGATCTGGGAGGTATTCTCGGTAGCCTCTGCCATGCCCTGCGCCAGGTTTCTCGTGGCATCCGTATTGTCGTCGGTACGGGCATTATTTTCCTTCATGATGCTGTCCAGGTTATCGATGCTGCCGTTGATGGCCCGCTCCACGTCATTGAAGGAATCCACCATCCCCCGGAAGGCCGTCCTCATGCCATGCACTCCCGCAGCCATCTGTCCGATCTCATCCTTCTGGGACATGAGCTTTCCGCCGCTCTTAGAGGAAGTCAGGTCCAGCTTCGCGGTCTGGTCGATAATGTCCGTCAGGGAATGGATCGGCTTGGCCAGGCCGTTGCCGACAAAGAATCCAACCACCGCACAGACGAAAAGGGCCAGGATCACTGCACCCAGGATGGTATACAGCAGGGTATAGGCCTCCGCATAGATCTCCGACTTCGGAGCCGTCAGGAAAAGCTTCATGGAATTTTTCGTCGGCTGATATACCATGAGACGGTCTACGCCCTTATAGGAATAAGCATAGGTCTTGCCGCGGTTTTCCTCGCTGTCCGCAAAGGCCGAGACTCCCGCAAGGCTTGGATCCAGGGACGCAAGGGCTTTTCCGTTTTCTTCGCCCTGATGATATACGATGTCCCCGGCCGCATTCGTCAGGAAGCCGTAGCCGGAATCAAAAAGGCTGACGGAATCCACCATAGAGGTCAGCAGGTCAAAGGAGATGTCCATGCCCACGATGCCGATGGAGGTGCCATCCTGGGAATAGAGGGGCACCACATAGGAGATCATGTATACATTGATATTGCTGTTGAGATAGGGATCCATCCAGATGGGCTCTCCATGCTGGACCGGGATATAATACCAGCCCACATGCTCAAGATCCGACGGTTCATACATGGAAAAATCCGTAGGCACCACCTCGGAAAAAGGATCCGAAAGGCTGTCCCTGGTGAGGAAGCATCCCGAGGTAGGATTGGTATACTCCGGATTATAGCGGATATAGGCGGTTATTGCTCCGTCCGTATGCTCAGCAAACCGGTGGACCTGCTCCAGCACCTGGCTTGTATAGGCATCCGCATAATTGACATCGGAAAAGAAACGGCGCTCGCTGAGTCCGCTCAGGACGATATCCGACAGGATGTTCACGGACTGCTCCACCCTGGAGATCGTGGAGTCCAGCTCGTTGGCTACCGCGGCGGTCTTATTCACCATATTTTCGGTGGAATCCTCCTCCGCGATCCGCATGGTGCTCCGGATAGACAGCACGCTGATGATCCCGGCGGTCAGAAGCGAGCAAAGCAATATGCCGAGTATGATTTTTAAACGTATGGATTTCATCTTTCTGCCCCCTAACTTTCAAGAATATACTCCACTTCATCCATGATACTCTAAACAGGACTTCAAAACAACACTATTATGTCAATGAAGGCGCTTATTTTTTTGTTTCAGCACAGGATTTACGAAGCTTCGGGAAAGCCGGGGGCGGCCAGGATTCAGCAGGATTTTCCTGTGGGCTTTACCACATGTCCGGTATAATAAAACCCATGGCATTCATCCAGGCTTACCTCAATGAATTCACCGGGTTTTTGCCCTTCTCCCGGAAAGTGTACCACATGGTTCTGGGAGATCCTCCCGGTAAGCATGGCCGGATCCTTTTCATTCACGCCTTCAACCAGCACTTCCATGATCCTGCCGGTAAAACGCCCTGCCCTCTCCTTTGCTGTATCCTGTACGCATTTCAGCACCCGGTCAAACTGCTCCTGGACAAATTCCCGGGGGAGCTGCTCCATCAAGGCCGCAGGGGTGCCTGTCCGTTTCGAATACTGGAAGGTAAACGCCCCGTCGAAGCCGGCCTTCCGGATCACGTCGATGGTATCGTCCACATCCTTTTCCGTTTCGGTAGGAAATCCCACGATGATATCCGTGGTAATGGCCGCCTCCGGGATCTCCTCCCGGATCCTTGCCACCAGATCCAGATAAGCTTCCTTCGTATAATGCCGGTTCATGGCCGACAATATCCGGCTTGACCCGGACTGCAGGGGCAGGTGGATGTGTCGGGCGATCTTCTCGTGGTCGCGGATAACATGGATCAAGTCCGGGGAAAGATCCTTTGGGTGGGAAGTCATGAAGCGGATCCTGCCGATGCCCGGTATCTGTGCTGCTTCAGACAGGAGCCCGGAAAAGTCCGCCGGCCGGTCGAGACCCTTCCCGTAGGAATTCACGTTCTGCCCCAAAAGCATCACTTCCTTCACCCCGTCTTCTGCCAGGGCCTCCACTTCCTTCAGGATCTCCTTCGGATCCCGGCTGTACTCCCTGCCCCGCACATAGGGCACGATACAGTATGAGCAGAAATTGTTGCAGCCCACCATGATATTGACGCCGCTCTTGAAGGGATATTTTCTCCGCTTCGGCAGATCCTCCAATAGATCCCTGTGCTCCTCCCAGATCTCCACGACCCTCCTGCCTTCGCTCAGCCTCTCGTAGAGCAGCTCGGCAAACCGGTATAGATTATGGGTTCCGAAGATCAGGTCCACATAGGGGTAGGATGTCCGGATCTTCTCTCTGACCTCCGCCTCCTGCATCATGCACCCGCAAAGGGCAATGAGCATCCCGGGCCGATCCTGCTTAATCTGCTTGGCCACCCCCAGCCTGCCGTAGAGCCTCTTGTCGGCATGCTCCCGGACCGTGCAGGTATTGTACAGCAGAAGATCGGCTTCCGACTCCTGAAGGGCCGGCAGGTATCCCATCTCCTCCAGGATCCCTGCGATCTTTTCCGAATCCCGCTCATTCATCTGGCAGCCAAAGGTGACCACGAAATACCGAAGCCCTCTTCCCTGCACCAGTCCGGCCGCCTTCCGGATATATTCTTTCTGCCTTTCAAGCTCTGTCATATAAATCCTTTTTCCAATCTGTTCGATCCTGTTTTGCTGTTTTAAAAACAATTGTTATCTTAACCTGCCCTTCCGGCAGATGCCCGAAGGGCTTTGTAATGAAAGAAAATCAGGGGCGGCATAACCCGCCCCTGACCGTTCATTCTGCCTATTATCGGCTGATCAAAGCTTCGGACCGGCTGCCACCAGTGCCTTGCCGGCATCGTTTCCTTCATATTTCGCAAAGTTCTTGATGAAACGTCCTGCCAGATCCTTCGCCTTCTCTTCCCACTGGGAGGCATCCGCATAGGTATCCCTCGGATCCAGGATAGCGGGATCCACGCCGGGAAGCTCTGTAGGAACCTCGAAGTTGAAGATCGGGATCTTCTTCGTGGGAGCCTTGTTTACGTCGCCATTCAAGATAGCGTCGATGATGCCGCGGGTATCCTTGATGGAGATCCTCTTTCCGGTGCCGTTCCAGCCGGTATTGACCAGATAAGCCTTGGCTCCGCTCTTCTTCATCTTCTTTACCAGCTCCTCGCCGTACTTGGTCGGATGCAGCTCCAGGAAGGCCTGGCCGAAGCAGGCTGAGAAGGTCGGGGTCGGCTCGGTGATGCCGCGCTCCGTACCGGCCAGCTTTGCCGTAAAGCCGGACAGGAAGTAGTACTGGGTCTGCTCCGGATCCAGGATGGAGACCGGCGGCAGCACGCCGAAGGCATCCGCCGAAAGGAAGATCACGTTCTGTGCATCCGGGCCGGCAGAGATCGGGCTGACTTTCTTCACGATATTCTCAATATGCTCGATCGGATAGGAAACCCTGGTATTCTCCGTCACGCTCTTGTCGGCAAAGTCAATCTTGCCGTTTTGGTCCACCGTGACGTTCTCCAGAAGGGCATCCCTCTTGATGGCATTGTAGATGTCGGGCTCGGATTCCTTGTCCAGATTGATGACCTTTGCATAGCAGCCGCCCTCAAAGTTGAAGACGCCGTTGTCATCCCAGCCATGCTCGTCATCGCCGATGAGCAGCCTCTTGGGATCGGTGGAAAGGGTGGTCTTGCCTGTGCCGGAAAGACCGAAGAAGATGGCCGTATTCTTGCCTTCCATATCGGTATTGGCAGAGCAGTGCATGGAAGCAATGCCCTTCAGAGGCAGATAATAGTTCATCATGGAGAACATGCCCTTCTTCATCTCGCCGCCATACCAGGTATTGATGATGACCTGCTCACGGCTGGTGATATTGAAGGCCACGCAGGTCTCTGAACCAAGACCCAGCTCCTTGTAATTCTCCACCTTTGCCAGGGAAGCATTGTATACGACGAAATCCGGCTTGAAGTCCTTCAGCTCCTCTTCGGAGGGCTGGATGAACATATTCTTGATGAAATGAGCCTGCCATGCCACTTCCATGATGAAGCGGACAGCCATGCGGGAATCTTTATTGGCTCCGCAGAAGGCATCCACGACAAAAAGTCTCTTGTTGCAGAGCTCCTTCTTTGCGATCTCCTTGACCTTGCCCCAGACTTCCTCGCTCATCTCATGGTTGTCATTCTTATATTCCGGAGTGGTCCACCAAACCGTGTCCTTGGAGTTTTCATCCATGACGATGTATTTGTCCTTAGGAGAACGTCCGGTGAATTCGCCGGTCATGACGTTGACTGCATCCAGCTCCGTCAGGACTCCCTTTTCGTAGCCGGTCAGCTCAGGCTTCATCTCCTCATCATACAGGAATTCATACGAAGGGTTGCGAACGATTTCCGTCGTGCCGGTGATGCCATACTGTTCCAGATTGATCTCTGCCATTTCATTACCTCTTTCTTTCTTGAAATTATATTTGTTCATCCGGAATGATCTTGTCGGATGATGATTCACAGCAATACTTATATTAACGAAATCTTCCCGGGTTGTCAATAAAAAACCGCCCCGGGTTTCCCCGAAGCGGTTTTTTATAACATGTCTCAGAGCGTCACATTCACTATGCTTAGAAGAATAATGTCTCTGTCCCCAAATTACTTCAGCCTGCTGTTGAGGTTCTCAGTTACTGTCTTGCCGACATCGGTCACGGATTCTGCTACGGTCTCCGAAACCTGGTCGATTGCTTTGTTCAGGTCAGTTCCGGTCTGCTGTACTGTGTTGTTCACGGAACCGATTGTATCATTTACATTGTTTGCGATCTTGCTTGCTTCAGCCGCAACTGCTTCCAGCTGGCGGATGGTCTCGTTCAGAGCCTCGATGTCGATTGCATCATAGGTCTCAGCCGTCTTGTAGATCATCGTGCCGCCAGTCGCGGTAATCGTATCATTTACGGTCTCACTGGCGGTCTTCAGCGTGTCATTCACGGTAGCGGTGGTCTGCTCCACAGCCTGATTCAGCAGGGCAACCGTATCGTTAATGGTATTCACGATGCCGTTTGCTTCCTGTGCGATAGACTGCAGCTGTGCAACCGTACTATTTACCGTAGCTACATCAACAGATTCCACAATAGAGGATGCTTTATCGACAACTGCGGTGGTGCCGGCAACTGTCTTATCCAGGTCCTTGATCGTGTTGTCCACATCAGCCACAGCCACAGTGGCGGTATCTACCGTCTTCTGTACGCCCTGCATAACAGCGTCCAGATCCTTGGTTGTGGTATTGACTGTCGACTGTACATCCTTCACGACTCCGTCCAGTCCGCTGGAAATGGTTGCTACATTTGCCAGGGTCTTATTCACGGCGTCAAAGTCAATCGTCGATGCGGCTGCAATCACTGCGTTGATGCTGTCGAAATCAATCGCTGCGACCTGCTCCATGGTCTCGTTGATATTCTTGGTATTGTCGGCAATCGTCTGATCGACGTTCGCCACGGTGCTGTTCACGCCCTCTACGATGGATCCAAGGCCGTCAACCTGTGCGGTCACACTCTTCATAAGGCCTTCCACCTCATCGAAAGTGCCGTTGATGTCTTCGCCAACGCTTGACACCACGCCGTTCAGGCCCTGAACAGTGGAATCCACGCTGCCGACCAGGCCGTTCACCTGATCCACAGTGCCGTTCACTGCAGCCATCGTGCCATCCAGATTCTTCAGCAGTCCTACTATATTAGAAGTAAGGACAGCGAAGATGATGACCAGCACTACGAGCAGGGCAAGATTTCCGATCATGGAAAACTTTGCGCTGTCTGCACGTTTGCTGTTGGCCTCGGCGATCTTACCGAGTTTGCTGCTGATGTCTTCCAGCTTGTCGTTCAGCTTTTTGGTAAGCTCGTCCATTGATTTTTCGTTTTCACTCATTTTGTTCGTACCTCCCGATACATAGATTTTTATGTGAAGCCGCTCTTCGACTCCAAAACTGTTTTCATGGTATCACATAATCACAATAAAATCCACAAAAACATTTATTTTTTTGTCAAGGTTGACCGTAAGGATATTATGTCGCGTTATTATGTTCCTAAATTATGTATACCATTTCACGGGATTTCCGCAAGATCACGCAACATTTAATATATTATGTCCCCCAAGGCACAAGATATACCTTCCGGAAACACCACAAAATCAACGGGAATATCCCATTCCTCACAGGGTACGGACGGCATGATCTGGGCGGACAGGCAAAGGCCTGCAAGGAGGCATTTCCCTTTCCATTCCCGGAGGATCCGGTCGTAATATCCCCTTCCCCGGCCAAGGCGGTTTCCCTTCCGGTCAAAGGCAAGTCCCGGGATCAGCGCGAGGTCCGGGATCCTGTTCAGAGCCTCCCCGTCCAAAGGCTCCCGGATCCCAAAGGCTCCCTGAGGGATGAGCCCGGACATGGAGGTAACCCGCATGAATTCCATGGCAGAATCCCCCGTGACCCTGGGAAGGAAAAGGCTTTTTTTGCGTTTTAAAGCATCTTCAAGGATCTCATCCGACTGCGCCTCCCTTTTCATGGAAGCATAGCCCGCCATGCATTCCGCCTCCAGGTATTCCTTCATCGAAAGGATCCGGGAGGCGATCCGGAGGGATTCCTCCTTAAGCCGCTCCCCGCTCATCCGGGCCAGCTTTTCCCGGATCTCTTTCCGCATCACTTCTTTTTCGGTCACTTTTCCTCCAGGCAGTCTTCGATAAAGAAATCCTTCATTTTCTCTGCATGGATGTAGGTGCCGATCTCTTCCCCGTTTATGATCCTGTGGATATTGCCCAGGTCATTTGCATTGGCTATGACCATGGCCGTTCCGGCAGAAGAGGCGATCCGGGCCGCGTGGATCTTTGTGGCCATCCCCCCGGTGCCCACCCGGCTCCCGGTGGTCTTTTTGGCGAACTTCTCCACATCCGAATTCAGGTGCTCGATCTCCGAGATAAAGGAGGCATGGGCATCGATATGGGGATCGTTGGTATAAAGCCCGTCAATGTCCGAAAGCAGGATCAGCAGGTCTGCTTCGGTGAGGGCTGCCACGATGGCCGACAGGGTGTCATTGTCCCCGAATTCGATCTCCCAGGTGGCAATGGTGTCATTTTCATTCACCACCGGAATGACCCCCAGCTTCATCAGCTCATCGAAGGTATTGCGGGCATTGAAGCGGTTCAGGTCATCCACCACCGTGCGCTTCGTCATCAATACCTGTGCCGTCAGCTGGTTATATTCGGCAAAAAGCTTCTGATAGATCATCATGAGCCTGGCCTGTCCGATGGCGGCGGCAGCCTGCTTGATCTTCAGCTTCCCGTCCGGGCCGTCTTCCTTCTGTCCCGAGCCGTCATAATAAATGTCCTTGATATTAGCCGCCTTAAGCCCCACGGAAATGGCTCCGGAGGATACCAGGATCACGTCATGCCCCGCATTATGCAGGTCCGTCAGCTCCCTGACCAGCTTTTCCAGCCGGATCAGGTCTGCGCCCCCGGTTTCCTTATGGGTGATGGAGGAGGATCCGATCTTTACGATGATCCTCTTATAGTTCTTAAAATCCGGTCTCATTTTTTCCCTTTCTTTCCTCACTTTATTACGCAGGACTCCGCGCATTTTATTCCATACATTCTCTTACGCAGGACTCCGCACATTTTATTCCATGTATTCCCGTACGCAGGACTCCGCACACTTCATGCCGTCCATGGCGGCGCTCATGATCCCGCCCGCATAGCCTGCCCCCTCTCCTGCCGGATAAATCCCCTTTATTCCTTCTGTCTCCAGGGTTTCTCCCCTTATAAGCCTTACCGGGCAGGAGGTCCTGGATTCCACTCCGGAGATCAGGGCATCCGGCATGGCAAAGCCTTTAATCTGCCGGTCGAAGGCAAGGATCCCTTCCAGAATATCCTCTGCCATAAAACGGGGGAGCAGCTCCCGGACATTCCCGAAACCGCAGCTTCCCCTGCATTGGGGGCTTACCGTGCCTGCTTTGGCCGAAGGGATATTCTTGATGAAATCCTCAAGTCGCTGATAAGGGATCTTCCCGGATAACGCCTGATATGCTTTCTTTTCCAAAAGCCTCTGGAATGCGATGCCCCTAAGGGGATCTGCCGGATCTCCGCCATAATCAGCCGGGTTAAGGGTGACCACGATGGCAGAATTGGAATTGATCCCGTCCCTTTGGGAATCACTCATGCCATTGACGGCAAGATGCCCCTCTTCGCTGGAGGCATTGACCACATAGCCTCCCGGGCACATGCAGAAGGAATAGACCCCCCTTCCGTCAGTGCATCTGTGGGTCAGCTTATAGGATGCGCTTTCATGCTGAAGCTCTGCATCGATCATCTGCCGGCTGTGCTCGATCCGGACTCCTGCCGCAAAGGCCTTGGCTTCCATCCGGATCCCCCTTCCGTGAAGCATTCCCAGGGTATCCCTGGCGCTGTGCCCGGTGCAGAGCAGGAGCCTTCCGGTCCGGATCTCTTCCTTCCCATTTACCACTACCGCCTGAAGCCTTCCGTCCCGGATCTGTACATCGGTCAATCTGTGTCCGAACCGGATCTCCCCTCCAAGCCTCAAGGTCTCTTCCCGGATCCTGGGGATGATCTTGATCAGGCCGTCCGTCCCCAGATGAGGCTTTGCATCATAAAGGATCGAGGAGGGTGCGCCGAATTTTACAAGGGTCTCCAGCACAAAGCGTCCCCGGCCTTTTTCATCCTTCACCAGGGTATTGAGCTTGCCGTCGGAAAACATCCCGGCTCCCCCCTCCCCAAACTGCATATTGCAGTCGGGATCAAGCCTTCCTTTAGAGAAGAACTCCTCCACGGCGCCCTGCCTTGCCCCGGCCTCCTTCCCCCTTTCCAGCACCAGCGGGGCAAACCCGGCTTCGGCGAGAAGATAGGCCGCAAAGATCCCGGCGGGGCCATATCCGCAGATCACGGGCCGGCCTGAATCCTTCCTTTCGGCGGGGACATAGGAGGCAAAATCATACCGGACCGGTTCGTAAAGGGAAATGTCGGCAGACTTCAGCCGTTTTACAAGCTGTTCTTCCTTCTTAGAAGAAAGTCCCGTGCTGACCGCCACCGTATAGATCTCAAGGATCTGATTCTTCTTTCTGGCATCCAGGGATTTTTTCAGGACGGTAAGCTCCCGGATCTCCTTTTCCTCGATCCGAAGCCTCTTTGCGGCCTTTTCCTTTGCCAGGCCGAGTCCGCTTCCCGGGCTGAGCTTGATCTGGGAAATCCGGATCATCCTTCCCCCTTTCTCCGAGAAACCGAGGCTTTCCCGGCAATGGCACCGGTGGCGAAGGCCCAGTGGAGATTATATCCCCCGCAGATGCCGTCGCAGTCTAAAAGCTCCCCGCAGACATAGACTCCCGGGAGCTTCTTGATTTCAAGCTCTTTCGTGACCTCCCTAAGATCCAGTCCGCCGCTTACCGTCTGCGCCCTGGAATAATCCTGGATCATCCTGCCGCTCACCGTAAAGGGATGGCGCTTTATGGTATCCGTAAACTTTTCCATGAAATCCGGCTCTCTGCTGTCCAGGTCATGGAGAAGGTAATGGACAAGCTTCCGGTGGAGCATCCCGGAAAGGACGTCAGAAATCCCCCGGGCGGGATTTTGCTTCTGCTTTTTGGCGATGGCGGCCCGAAACTCCTCTTCCGGATAAAATGGAGCAAAATCACAGAGGACCTGCACATTTTTCCCCGCAGACTTCTGCCTTGCCGCCTCTCCGGAAATATCCATGGCCAGGATCCCGGAAAGCCCGCGGTCAAAGGGCTGCAGCTCTCCTTTGGAGACAGCCCGGATTTCCCCGTCCACCAAAAGGGAAAGCCCGGCCTCGCACCGCACCCCCTTCAGGGCCGACAGATCCTCTTCCGTCTCGATGGGCGTCAGGGCCGGAAAAAGCGGCACCATGGAAAGGCCGAGGCTTTGAAGAAGCGCATATCCGGACCCGTCGGAGCCGGTCTTGGGGCTCGTCTTTCCTCCCATGCAGAGGATCACGGCATCATGATCGGAGCACAGCTCTTCCAGGGAAGTCCGGCCGCATTCGAGCCGGATGCCGATGCCCATCTCCTTTATGGTAAGCACAAGACAGTTCCGGATCGTAGACGCCGTATCGGTCCTGGGGTAATAGCAGCCCTTCCTTTCCTTCAGGTCTGCCCCCAGTCCATCAAAAAAATCCAGGAGCTTCCCGGTGCCGAAGCGCGAAAGGATATGGGAAATGATCCCATTATCCGTCCGGCTGTGATAGCATTCCTGAGAGATCCCGGCATTGGTCAGGTTGCATTTTCCGTTGCCCGTAATCAAGAGCTTCCTTCCGAGGGCGTCGCCATGCTCGTAGATCGTAACCTCTGCATCCGGATCTTCACGCTTTGCATGAATGGCAGCGCTCATCCCGGAGGCTCCTCCCCCGATGACAGCCACTTTTTTCATAATAGGTTCAGCCTCTTTGCCACGCGTACGATCTTGCCGCCCAGAGGGACTTCATAGATCTCCTCTTCCCGGACTCCGCCAAACCGAAGGATGCAGATAAAATAAACCACGGTGCCCAAAAGGATCGACAGCAGGGTGGTCACCAGATTCCCGAGCACGGTATTCAGGAGCTTATCCAGCACGAAGATCACCACTCCCATGACAAGGGAGGAGGCCAGCGGGATCGCAAAGGTCGCGATATATTCCTGCCGGTATTTGAGGCAGAGCTTCAGCCCATATCCGTTCAGGATGCTCATGGATAAAGAGAAAACGATGGTAGAAATGACCACCGCATAGATCCCCATCTTAAATTTCGACATGAGGAATACCAGAACCGTGATATGCAGGATCAGAGAGATCACCGCATTGATCACCGGTACCACCATCCGTCCGATGCCCTGCAGCATGCCGTTGGTCAGGGTAGACAAGGAATAAAAGATGACGGTCACGGCCGCAGAGCGGATCAGTGCCGCCGCCATGGCCGGATCTCCCTTAAAGAGGATGCTGACGATGGGCTCCGCCAGCACAAGAAGCCCCACGGCACAGGGGAAGGAAATGATCATCGTAAAGCGCATGGCCACAGATACCTTCCGCCTGGCCCCGCGCATATTATCTGCCGCGATGCAGGAAGCCAGGGCCGGCACGGTGGAGGCGCTCATGGCATTGGAAAGGGCAATGGGGACATTGAGGAGAAGCTTGGCCTTGCCCGTATAGATCCCCCAGATGGCCGTTTTTTCTGCTCCAAGCCCGTTTACCGTCATGTAATGATTGAATATGTAATTATCCAGGATATCATTGATATTGTAGATCGCAGTGCTTAAGACCACGGGAAAGACCGTTAAAAGGATGATCCGGAAGACTGCCCCGTAGGATTCGACGTAACGGCTGTTATCGTTATCGAACCTCCGGCGGATCCTGCTGGAAAGAAACAGAAAGAGCACCACAAGGAAAAGCAGGGCCATGAAGGCACCGATGCTGGTCCCGAGGGTGCTGCCCGCCGCCCCGTAGGCCGGAGCCAGGTCTTCGTTGCGGAGCAGGGCCGATACCTTGCGGCCGTAATCAAAAAGTGCCTTCGCCGCGATGATGCTGATCACGGCATTGACGATCTGTTCGATGATCTGGGAGAAGGCCGTGGGCACCATGGTTCCCATGCCCTGGAAATATCCGCGGAATACCCCCATCACCGCCACCACCAGAAGGGTGGGGGCAAAGATCCTCAGGGCAATGGCGCTTAGCGGCTCATTTAAGAAGCGGGCAAAGAAGTCTGCGCCAAAAAAAACCGCCAGACAGGCAGCGCCTCCGGTCATGGCGGCAAACATGAGCCCTCCGCGGAATACACGGACCGCATTATGATATTGATTCTTGGAAAGCCTTGCAGAGACCACCTTGGATACAGCCAGAGGCAGGCTGTAGGAGGAGATCAGCAGCATGATGTTATATACATAATAAGCCGAGGCATAATATCCATTGCCCTTGTCGCCAATGATATTGGTCACGGGAATGCGGTAGATCATCCCGATCAGCCGGGTGACGATCCCGGCCGTGGCAAGGATGCCTCCCTGGACAATGAAATTCGAGCTCTTTTTTTCTGACCTCACAGCCATCGCTTATTGGACGACTACCTTGTCACCCTCGGTATCCTGGACAATCTCCACCCAGGTCTTGCCCTGGTTCAGGACGATCTCCCGGCCCTCTGCATCGAAATACCGTACATGGCCCTGGTCTCCGCCAAACCGGATCCAGCTGCCGTCCCTTGCCTTTCCATGGGTGATATAGGTCATCTTGCCCCCCGCATGGCAGTTAAAGCCCAGATAATTCTCATCCACATGCTCCCAGCCGCAATACTGGAGGATCAGATTGTCTACCGCAAGCTGCTGTCCGTTCATCTCATCGATCTGCGGGCCGCCATACTGGAAGCGGTAATACTTCTGGTCATCTTCATGATATTCGAACCAGGGCTTATTGATCAGATAGCCCGGCTCCACCCGGGTGGCATCGTAGGAATCCGGCGAATCCGGCACGATGATGTCCCCGTCCTTGGCGAAGGTGAATTTTCCATGATAATCCGCCGGATAGGCATTGTCATAGCCCAGATCCTCAATGCCCTTTTTGATGCCCTTTGCGCTGGCGTAGGCATTGTGGGGAGCCACCCGGTCCGTGGTCCGGTAATATACCGTATCGCCTTCGGCGGAAAGCCCGCTTAAGTTATTGACGAAGGGCTGCTCCAGAAGGGGCATGGCATAAGCAGACTGGCCGTAATGGCAGTAGATCGCATCAAATTCCAATGCAAAATAAACGAAATAATTCCGGCAGCTGCGGACAGAGCCGATCTTTTCTAAGTCGTCATAATTTTCAAAGATCCCCATCATCCTGGTGAGGCTTCCTTCCACCACGCATTCATAGAGAACATCTGCCGCGGTGACGCCGCACATGGGCTGGGCATCGATGATATTATTCAGCATGACCGCCACGGGACGCCGGTCTCCGATCGAGGCGGGAACCCACTTCCCGGTCAGGTAGCTCCTTACCTGGTCACCATTCCTCTCCCTCTCCGTATCCATGGATGAGGTATAATCATACTCCGCATAAATGCCACTCGAGCCAGCTCCCCCAAGGTTTTCCTCTGTCACTCCTTCTTCCACGGATTGCTGGAATTCCTCATAGGCGTTGGGATTTTCCACCACATCCGTCACATCTTCGATCTCCTCTGTGGGCGGCGCCGCGGGCTCTTCCGGTTTGCGTCCCTTAAATGAAAATGCGGCGATCAAAGCGCCGATCCCGATGATCACCACGGCCCCGATGACGGCCGGCACGATTTTATTCTTCAAGATCATTCCTCCCGATCCGGATCCCTTTCAGGATCTCATCCTGGGCTTTTTCCATCTGCATCCGCTCTTCCTCCTGCATATGGTCAAACCCTTGTAAGTGTAACATACTATGTACAATAAGAAAAGCAAATTCTCTTTTCAGGGAATGGCCGTAGGCTTCTGCCTGTGCTCTCACCCGGTCGGCCGAGACCACGATATCCCCGAGCAAAAGCTCACCGGTTTCCGGATCAAAGGCTCCGGCTTCATCCTCCCCGATCCCGCTGAAGTCTCCGGGGTTTGGGAAATCAAGCATCGGAAAGGAAAGCACGTCCGTCTCCCGGTCGATCCCGCGGTAGGTGCGGTTCATCTCCTTGATCCCCGCATCATCCGTGATCTTAAGGTCTGCCTCGCATTCATAGGGACAGCCGGTATATTCAAGCGCCGCAAGGGCGGCAAGCCGGAATATCCCTTCCGTATCAATCCCAAGCTCCCCCGCCCCCTCTTCCGTCTCAACGAAGAAAGTCATAATAAAGCTTCTCCTCCTTCAGATAAGTCCGGACAAGATAAAGGTCGTGAATGGAAAGGCCGGATTTCTGCAGCCTTCCCCCGGGCTTCGATACCATGCTCCCGATCATATTGTCGATCATCTTGTTGTAATTGATGTTTTCCTCGCCCTCCTCAAACCGCTTCAGGATCTCCGAGATCACGCAGTCTGACAGGTAGAGGATGGAAGCCTCCGCGGAGATGAATTCGGATTCCGTATCGTGATATTCCCGGACCAGCTCCACCAGATCCTCCGGAAATTCCGCCTCCTCCATGAGACTTAAGGTGGCCTCCTTCAGGTCTCCCCTTTCGGGATCCAGTACGCCGATCCTGTGATAGAAGCCGCCTCCCTTTAAGAGCAGGCGGTTCTTCCCCAGCCGGTCTGCCATCCGGTCGCAGAGATACGCCGTATGGATCGACTTCTTGTACTCCAGCTTATTCTCCCCCTTCAGCTTCAGCAGGAGGAAAAACTCCGGATCCACGATAGCCGATACCGTATCCTTTTCCTCTACGATATTCTGCCGGACAATGAAGGCCGACAATCCGCCGATCACCATATTCAGCAGAAGCCCCACGGAGGGGTTTAAAATCAGGGAAGGAACCACGGTCTGCCTCTTCAGCACGATAAGCGCCGTATAGAAGGTGACATACAGAAGGGCATAGATCAGAAGGGGCTCCACGATCTTGACGTTCTCATTGCTCCGCATCAAAAGAAACAGGAAGAGGACCGTGGTGGCCACCCCGAAAAGATAGTATTCATAGCTTTTCTGGACCAGAAGAAGGGGAAGGGCATTGAGCATGACGGCGGTATAGATGCCCACATGGAAATCCGACAGCAGGGCAAGGATCATGCAGATCCCCGCCATGGGAAAGATCAGCTCCGGCAGCAGAGCAGATGCGGCCGCAAGCAGGCTTCCCAGGAAAAAAGCCAGGAAAAACCTGAGCGGATGCTCCTTCATCTCCGGACGGATGGCGCCCTCCTGGGCTTCCTTCCCATAGACCGTGATCCCTCCGCAGATCAATATCAAAAAAACGACGACTGCCCGAAGCAGTACCGTGGATGTCAGATTCATGCTTTCTTTCCGTTCCGAACTCTGGTTTTTCTCTTCTTTTTCTCTCCCGCCTTTGCCGCCTCGTACTCCTCATAGGCACGGACGATCTTCTGTACCAGGGGATGCCTTACCACATCCTGGGCCGTAAGGCTGATGAAGCCCACCTCAGGGATGCCGGAGAGCACCTGCTCTGCCACGTCCAAACCGGAAAGCGTGCCGTAGGCCAGGTCCTTCTGGGTCCTGTCTCCGGTGATGACCACCCTGGAGCCGAAGCCGATCCGGGTAAGGAACATCTTCATCTGGGCAGGCGTAGTATTCTGGGCCTCATCTAAGATGATGAAGGACTGATCCAGGGTCCTTCCTCGCATATAGGCTAAAGGAGCCACCTCGATCAGGCCCTTCTCCATGTTTTTCAGGAAGGCTTCCGCGCCCATGATCTGATAGAGGGCATCATAAAGCGGCCTGAGATACGGATCCACCTTGCTCTGCAGGTCCCCCGGCAGGAAGCCCAGCTTCTCTCCGGCTTCTATGGCAGGCCGGGTCAGGATGATGCGCGATACCTCCTCATTCCGGAAGGCCGTGATGGCCATGGCCATGGCAAGATAGGTCTTGCCGGTGCCCGCAGGCCCGATGCCGAAGGTGATCATCCTCTTCCGGATGGATTCCGTATATTTAAGCTGGCCGGCTGTCTTGGGCTCTACGGGCTTCCCCTGTACCGTATGGCAGATCACCTGCCCCTCAAGCTCCTCCATATTGTCCCGGCTGTTTTCTTCTGCTAGATCCATGGCGTAGATCACCTGCTGTTCCTCGATCGCCTTTCCTTTAAGGGAAAGCTGGGAAAGCTCCCCGATGACCCGGGAGGCTTTCTTCACCTGGCCAGGATCTCCGATCACGGCCACCTTCCCGTCCCGGTAACGGATGGAAACCCGGAAGCGGTCTTCGATCAGAGCCTCATAGCGGTCGAATTCGCCAAACATGGTCTTTACCTGTTCGGCTGTCATGTGGTTGCATTCAATCCAATCTGTCATTTATGGTATGGCTCATGCCG
This sequence comes from Lachnospiraceae bacterium, assembly GCA_024693135.1. GTDB lineage: Bacteria > Bacillota > Clostridia > Lachnospirales > Lachnospiraceae > NK4A144. The sequence goes on from JAILLN010000038.1 coordinate 61,331, forward strand.
GATGATCTTCATGGCCCGGTAGATCTGCTCCAGAAGGATCACCCTCATAAGCTGGTGCGGAAACGTCATTTTCGAAAAACTGATCCTTCGGTCTGCCCGGTCCAGTACCTCCCGGCTGAGCCCATCCGATCCCCCGATCAGGAAAACCAGATGGCTTTTCCCGGACAGGGCAAGCTCCTCGATCATCCCCGCAAACTCCAGGGAGTCCATGGGGGTACCGTCTATGGCAAGAGCCAGCACATAGGCACCTTCCGGGAGCCGCTTCAGGATCCTCTCTCCCTCCGATCTCGGGTCGGGACCTTCTCCCAGCTCCCAGATCTCAACCTTGGCAAACCGCGACAGTCTTTTTTCATACTCTCCGGCCGCCTCGCGGAAGAAATCCTTTCCCAGCTTGCCGACGGCCGCGATGCTGATCCTCATTCTTCAAAAAGCCTGGAATAGATGGTTTCGATCAGGTCATTCATCAGGGCTTCATCCAGCTCCACGAACCTCTCCCCGATCTTTTCCCGGATAAAGAGCGCCCGGTCAAAATAAAGGTCGCTGTCTTCCTCCTCCGGATTGGCGGCAAGATCCACCGACTCCGCATCGTAGGAATCCAAAAACCAATTCAGGATCTCCTCCCGCTTCTCCCTCTCCCTTACCGCGTCCTCTGAAACGCTTCTGGCCTTAAGGAGGGATGTGACCCCGAAATAAAGAAATACCGCAAACAAAAATCCCATGCTGCCGTATCCGATGATCTTCATGATGCCGCTCATATAGAAGGGGATCACTCCCGCGATCATGAGGATCAGGCATATGACACCAATCGAGCCCACGAAAAGCAGGGTATAGCCGGAATTTTTAAGATCCTGGGCCTTTTCCTCTAAGGTCCTGGTCTCCTGCCTTAACGGCTCCCCCTTCGTTTCCGCTGTGCGTCCTTCTTCCTCTTCTTCCGAAGCTTCCCCATCCTCTTTGAGTTCTAAAGCCGTCTCTTCTTCAGACTCCGGCCCTTCTTCCAGCTCAGGAATTTCTGAAAGCTCCGGTCCTTCTTCCGCCTCAATCTCAAGAAGGGACTCCACCAGCTCTTCTTTGCAATCCGGACAGACCGTGATCCCTTCTACATATTCGCATTTACATTTCGGACAAAACATGGCATTCCCCTTCAGCTAAGATATCCGTCTATGCCTTTTGCCGCCGCTCTTCCGGCGCCCATGGCTAAGATCACGGTGGCCGCGCCGGTCACGGCATCCCCGCCCGCAAATACCCCGGGCCTCGAAGTCTCTCCGTTTGACTCATCCGCCACGATGCATTTTTTCTTATTGATCTCCAGCCCCTTCGTCGTAGAAGAGATCAGGGGATTCGGAGATGTCCCCAGAGCCATGATCACGGTATCGCAGGGGATCTCGAATTCCGAGCCCGGCATTTCCACCGGTCTCCTGCGTCCGGATTCATCCGGCTCCCCAAGCTCCATCCGGATCACGCGGATGCCCTTTACCCAGCCCTTTTCATCCGTAAGGATCTCCACTGGATTGGTCAAAAGCTCGAAGCAGATGCCCTCTTCCTTTGCATGATGCACTTCTTCTGCCCTGGCCGGAAGCTCCTTTTCGGAACGGCGGTAGACTACGGTAACGGAGGATCCGAGCCGGAGCGCCGTCCTTGCGGCATCCATGGCTACATTTCCTCCGCCCACCACCACGGTCTGCTTCCCGCAGCTGATGGGCGTATCATAATCCTCCCGGTAGGCCTTCATCAGGTTATTCCGGGTCAGGAATTCATTAGCGGAAAATACCCCCAGGGCCTGCTCCCCCGGGATCCCCATAAACATGGGAAGTCCGGCGCCGGAGCCGATGAATACCGCGTCAAAGCCCTCTTCCTCCAAAAGCTCGTCGATGGTCTCCGATTTTCCGATGATCACATCCGTGCGGATCTCCACGCCCAGGGCCTTTACGTTTTCTACCTCCGGCATCACCACTCCGTCCTTGGGAAGACGGAACTCCGGGATCCCGTAGACCAGCACTCCGCCGGGCTTATGCAGAGCCTCAAAGACCGTGACGTCATAGCCCATCTTGGCCAGGTCTCCGGCGCAGGTAAGCCCCGCAGGACCGGAGCCGATGACGGCCACCTTCTTTCCCTTTTTCGAAGCCTCAAGGACAGGACGTATGCCCTTTTCCCTGGCCCAGTCTGCCACAAACCGCTCCAGCTTGCCAATGGACACGGCCTCTCCCTTGATGCCCCGCACGCATTTTCCTTCACACTGGGTCTCCTGGGGGCAGACCCTTCCGCATACAGCTGGCAGGGCGCTGTCCTTGGCAATGATCTGAGCCGCCTTTTCATAGTCCCCATTCTTGACCTCCTGAATGAAGGCCGGGATATTGATGGATACCGGGCAGCCCTTAACGCAGAGCGGATTCTTGCAGTTTAAGCATCTTAAGGATTCCTGCCTTGCTTCCTCTTCGTTATAGCCTAAGCAGACCTCATCAAAGTTTTTTGCCCGTTCCTTCGGATCCTGCTCCCTGACGGGCACTTTTTTCATCATATCCATTTCCGGCATGGTTTTCCTCTCCGTTTCTTTCTTGTCCTTAAAGCCATCCATTCAGGCGCCACAGGATCCATGATGGGTATTCCCCTCCTGGAGTTCCAGTAGCTTCCTGCCTTCCTCCGTCTTATAAAGTGCCATCCGCTTCATGGCTCCGTCGAAATCCACCTCAAAGCCGTCAAATTCCGGGCCGTCCACACAGGCAAATTTCACCTTGCCGCCCACCACCAGCCTGCAGGCTCCGCACATTCCCGTGCCGTCCACCATGATGGGATTCATGGAGACGATGGTCGGAAGCCCCAGCTCCTTTGTCAGCTTGCATACGAATTTCATCATGATCATGGGCCCGATGGCCACGCAGATGTCGTATTTCCTTCCCTCGTTTTTCACCAGGTCCTCCACCACGGCGGTGACCATGCCCGACCTTCCGTAGGATCCGTCGTCCGTGGTGATAAAGACATGCTCCTTTCCGGCCACGGAGATCATCTCATCCTCCATGATCAGCGTATCATGGCATTTCGTGCCGATGATCACGTCCACGTCCACTCCCCGTTCCTTAAGCCACTTTACCTGGGGATAGACCGGAGCCGTGCCAAGACCGCCGGCCACGAAGAGATATCTGCGTTTTTTTACTTCCTCCAGGTCCTCTGATACAAAATCCGAGGGACGTCCTAAAGGCCCCACCACATCCGCGAAGCTGTCACCCGCCTTAAGGGACAGCATCTTCATGGTCGATGCGCCCACAGCCTGCAGCACGATGACTACCGTGCCCTTTTCCCGATCATAATCACAGATGGTCAGTGCGATCCGCTCGGACTTCTCATCCGTCCTGACGATCAGGAACTGTCCCGGCTCGCAGGATCTTGCCACATTGGGTGCCTTGACCGTCATACGGTAGATCTTTTCTGCAAGCAGTTTTGCTTCCAGTATCTCAAACATTGCCCCTGCCTCCTCCTGATGCTTTTATGCCTGCCGCCATGGGTTTCCGGCCACAGGCCAACAGCTTATTTTAACCCGATATTCCCAAAAACACAAACCCGGCTCAGATGCTTGCCGTAACAAAGATATCATAGATCGCCCGGATGGCCGTCTCAAAATCCTCATTGCGCACCCCGATGATGATATTCAACTCAGAGGAGCCCTGGTCGATCATCTTCACATTGACATTGGCATGGGCAAGGGCCGAAAAGATCCTGCCTGCGGTACCCCGGGAGGACTTCATGCCGCGCCCCACCACGGCGATCAGGGCCAGATCCGCCTCGATCTCGATGCTGTCCGGATGGGTCAGCCGGTTGATCCCGGCCACCACATTCTGCTCCTTATGCATGAATTCGTCCTGATGCACCAGGATCGTCATGGTATCGATGCCGGAGGGCATATGCTCAAAGGAGATCTCATTATCCTCAAAGGCCTGCAGGATCTTCCGCCCGAAGCCGATCTCCGAGTTCATCTTGTCCTTTTCGATGTTTACCGAGCAGAAGCCCTTCCTCCCGGCGATGCCGGTGATGGTATATTTGGACTTCTGCCCCGTGCTCTGCACGATCCAGGTACCCTGGGCCTCCGGGTCGTTGGTATTGCGGATATTGATGGGAATGCCCTCGATCCTCACCGGGAAGATGGCATCCTCATGCAGGACGGAGGCTCCCATGTAGGCAAGCTCCCGAAGCTCCCTGTAGGTGATCACGTCGATGACCTCGGGATTGTGGATGATGCGGGGGTCTGCCACCATGACCCCGGACACATCGGTCCAGTTTTCATAGACATCTGCCCTGGCCGCCCTGGCCGCGATGGAACCCGTGATATCCGAACCGCCCCGGGAAAAGGTCTTGATCCGCCCATCGGGCATGGCGCCGTAGAAGCCGGGAATGACTACCCCCGCATTCCCTTCCAGCCGTTTGGAGAGCACCTTGTTGGTCTTATCGTTGTCAAAGGCGCCCTCTTCGTCAAAGAAGATCACCTCCGCGGCGTCGACGAATTCAAATCCCAGGTAAGCCGCCATAAGCTTTCCATTCAGGTATTCGCCCCTGGATGCCGCATAGTCCGCCCCGGCTTTCTCCCAGAAGCGGTTTTCGATGGCCGCAAACTCGTCCTTCAGGTCTTCCTTCAGATCTAAGCCGTCGATGATCTCCTGGTAGCGTTTCTTTATGGACTGCATCTCCATGGAAAAGTCCTGCCCCTCTTCTGCCAGCTCGTAGCAGGTATACAGCAGGTCCGTTACCTTCGTATCCACCGCGAAGCGTTTGCCGGGGGCCGAGGGGATCACGATCCTGCGGCTTTCATCCCCCCTTACGATCTCCCCCGCCTTCTGGAACTGCTCGGCGCTGGCCAAAGAGCTTCCTCCAAATTTCACTACTTTCTTCATTCCGGATCCTCCTCATCCGCAAACAGGATCCTGTCCTTGGACATGCTGCTGATCTTCACCAGGGAGAACACCTCGATCCCGGCACGTTCGATCTTTTCCCTTCCCGGCCGGAACGCCTTTTCGATCAATACGGCAACTCCCGCCACCGTGGCATGAGCCATGCGGATCAGCCGGATCACCCCGGCGGCCGTTTCCCCGTTTGCCAGGAAATCATCCACCACCAGCACGTGATCGCTTTCTCCCACATACTTCTGGGACATGGTAAGCTCGTAATTGGTTCCCTTCGTAAAGGAGGTGACCATGGTCTGATAAAGATGATCATTCAGCACCTTGGAGGGCTGCTTTTTCATGATCACCATAGGCACGCCCAGCGCCTTTGCGGTAAAGATCGCAGGAGAGATCCCCGAGCTTTCCACCGTCACCACCCTGGTGATGCCGGAGCCTTCAAAATGGCGGGCGATCTCATCTCCCAGTACTTCCATGAACTTGGGATCCACCTGATGGTTCAGAAAGCTGTCCACCTTCAGGATATCCTCATTGACTGCGGTGCCCTCCGACAGGATCTTGTCCTTTAATAGCTGCATGCTCCCTCCTTTTGGGCCAAAGCCCAGGCATTTTCATTCCAATATTCACATCAAAAGCTCGAAGGTCAAGCTTCCGTCTGCATTCCGCCCGGCCTTATACAGGTCAAGGGTCTTGTAATCCATGGCATAGAAGGCATCCTTATCCCTGTCTTCCGTGCCGTCGGGATTGAAATAAGCCGCCGTGATGATATAATACAGCCGGCTCCCGGACTTGTAGCAGTTCTTGCAATAAAACTGATACTGGCCTCCCTCCGGAAGATGTCCCTCCGCATCCGTGATCACGCCCTTATTCAGCAGGGCGGACATGATGAAGGCCGCTGCCTCCTCCTGCCCGATGGCCCCGTTAAACTTCAGGTCATAATCCACCTGCACCGGATTGCTTCTCCGGCCGTTTTCATCCACGGTGACAAAAAGAAGGGTGCTCTTCCCGAACCGCATGGGAAGCTCTCCCACATAGCGCCTGGCATTCTCTTCCGGGATCGTCCCGTCTTCGGAATAAAGGATCTCCAGTCCCTCTTCTGCAGAAGCCTTGATATTTACCGGCTCTTCGTATTCCCCGCTTTCCGGCTCGATCTTTGGCAGGGCAGGGCCTTGTGCGGCTACCACATAGGTCTCCTGTACCGGAGCGCTGACATATCCCTCCCTGCTGATGCATACCGCCGTGATGTTGTATTCCCCGTCCAGGATCAGGATATCCTGCACCACTTCCTTGGCATTCTCATCCGGGATGCTGCCGTCCGTCGTAATGAATACCCGATCCGAATCCTTTTCCGTAGAAAAGGTCAGGGAAAGCTCATGGTCATAGGTTCCCCCGGGCTCGGAAAAGACCGGCGGTTCCACCAGGTACTGCTCATAGCGTTTCTTCTCTTCCTCGGATCTGGCTAACCCCAGGCATTCCGCCTCCCTATCCTCCGGGAGCTGGCGGAAAAGCCGTTTTAAGGCCTCTTCATCTCCGCTTTCCTGATAGATCTGAATCATGTCCGCATAAGCCTTTGGGTTTTCCGGATCGGCCTGGATCACGGCACTCAGATAATGCAGGGCGCGTTCCGCATCCCCGCTTAAAATCAGTGCCTCAGCCGCAAGGCAGAGCGCCTCCGGATCATGGTCTCCCACCTCGGAAGCCTTGATATATTCCTCTGCGGCCGCCACATAGTTCTGTCTATCCATGGCCGCCCCGGCCCGTTTCATATGACGGTCGTAGGATTCCCCACCCGCCGTGACGACATAGATGATCAATGCGATAAGGCATACCGCCAGGATGGCGCAACCAATGACAAATCCGGCAGAAACCCGGAATTTCTTTTTGGAAGCCCGTCTTACCGCCTTCTTCTTCCGCTCCGGCTTGGGTTCCTCCGCTGGCTCCTCCGCCGGCTCCTCCGGGACGATCCTCTTCGTGATGGCGATCTCCTCGGAATGCTCTAATTCCTTTGTCCTGGCCTTCAGCAGGGCATCCGGGTTGATCACCTCCGGATCACCGTTTATGGCGCCTTCGATATCACTTTCTGATAATTCGATCTGATCATCGAATCCCGGGTCAAAATCCGGCACGATCTGCAATGGCTGACCGCATCCTGGGCAGTAGAGCTTGCCCTCGGGGATTTCAACTCCGCAATGTTCACAGAGCATTTCCTCCCTCCATCGCCGATTCCAGCACATTCTTCATCAGCATTGCGATCGTCATGGGGCCTACGCCTCCCGGAACGGGGGTGATAAAGGAAGCATGGCTTTCCACATCCTCAAAATCCACATCCCCGCACAGGGTCTTTCCATTGTTTTCCGAAGGATCGAGCCGGTGGATCCCCACATCGATCACCACGGCTCCTTCCTTCACGTACTCATGGTTCACCATCCTGGGCTTTCCTACGGCCACGATCAGGATATCCGCCCTTTTGCAGACCGACTTAAGCTCCTTCGTCCTGGAATGGGCGACGGTCACCGTGGCATTTTCCCGGAGCATCAGCATGGCCATGGGCTTTCCCACGATGTTGCTCCGCCCGATGATCACGCACTCCTTTCCTTCCATCTCGATGCCGCTCCGTTTTAAGAGCTGGATCACGCCGGCAGGGGTGCAGGAAACGAATCCCTTCGCGCCGATGGAAAGAGCACCCACGCTGGCACGGGAAAAGCCGTCCACATCCTTCTTCGGATCAATGGCTTCTATGACGCTTTCCGTATGGATCTGGGGAGGCAGAGGAAGCTGTACCAGGATCCCGTTTACCGAGCTGTCTTCATTAAGCCTTCGGATCAGCTCCAAAAGGGACTGCTCCGTGGTATCCGCCTTAAGCTCAAAGGTCAGAGAACGGATCCCGCAGTATTCGCAGGCCTTTTTCTTATTTCCCACATATACCCTGGATGCCGGGTCGTCACCCACGAGGATGACCGCCAGGGTCACGGAAAGCCCCTGCTTTTCGATGGTTTCCCGGACTTCCTCCCGGATCTCGCTTGAAATCTTCTTTCCGTCTATGATCTTCGCCATCAGAATAACCCCCTGATCTTTCCGTTATCGTCCACATCAATGTCAAAAGCCACGGGCCGCTTCGGAAGCCCCGGCATCGTCAGGATGTCCCCGGTCAGCGACACGATGAAGCCTGCCCCGGCCGAAGGATAGATATCCCTTACATGAAGGGTGAAGCCCTCCGGCCTCCCTAAAAGAGCGGGATCATCCGAAAGGGAATACTGGGTCTTTGCCATACAGACCGGAAGCTGTCCAAGCCCCAGCTCCTCCATCCGCCCCAAGGCATTGAGCGCCGCCTTGGAGAAGGCCACATCCCCTGCGCCATAGATCTTTTGGGCGATCCGGCGGATCTTATCCTCAATATGGAAAAGATCCTCACAGAGAGGGCAAAATGCGGCCTCCCCCGAATCCGCGGCCCGGATCACCTTTTCCGCCAGGTCCAAGGCTCCCTCGCCGCCCTTTTCCCAGGCATTGCTGATGCTGAAGTCGGCTCCCTTTTCCCTGACATACTTCTCCACATATTCCTTCTCTGCATCGGTATCCGTGGAAAAGGCATTCAGGGCTACGACCACGGGAAGCCCGTAAAGCTGCAGGTTCTCGATATGCTTCCCCAGGTTTTCGATGCCGCACTTAAGCGCTTCCAGATTTTCTTTTCCCAGATCTTCCTTTGCCGCATATCCATTGTATTTCAAAGCGCGGACCGTGGCAACCAAAACCACGGCTTCCGGCTTCAGCCCGGCAAGCTTGCATTTAATGTCAAAGAACTTCTCCGCGCCCAGATCCGCGCCGAAGCCGGCCTCCGTAATGCAATAATCCGCAAGCTTCAGAGCCGTCCTGGTGGCTCTTACGGAATTACAGCCATGGGCGATATTGGCAAAAGGCCCGCCGTGGACGATGACCGGAGTATGCTCCAGGGTCTGTACCAGATTGGGCTTCATCGCATCCTTCAAAAGCGCCGCCATGGAGCCCACGGCGCCGATATCCTTTGCCGTCACGGGCTTTCCTTCCACATCATAGGCCACGATCATGCGGGAAAGCCTTTCCTTCAGGTCGTGGATGTCCTTTGACAGGCAGAAGACCGCCATGACCTCGGAAGCCACCGTGATGGTGAAGTGGTCCTCCCGGACGAAGCCGTCGCTTTTTGCCCCAAGCCCCACGACCACGTTACGCAGGGCACGGTCATTCAGGTCGACGCAGCGCTTCAGCACGATCTGCCTCAGATCGATCTTTAGCGCATTGCCCTGGTGGATATGATTATCCAGCATGGCGGCACAGAGATTGACCGCAGAGGTAATGGCATGAAAATCTCCCGTAAAATGCAGGTTCAGGTCTTCCATGGGAAGCACCTGCGCCATCCCTCCTCCGGCCGCCCCGCCCTTTATGCCAAAGCAGGGGCCCAGGGAGGGCTCCCTCAAGGCTGCCACGGCTTTCTTCCCCAGCCTGCCGAAGGCCTCGCTGAGTCCGATGGTGGTAGTGGTCTTGCCTTCGCCGGCCGGAGTGGGATTGATGGCGGTCACAAGGATCAGCTTCCCGTCCTTTCTCCCCTCAAGGCCCGCAAGAAATTCCTCCGTGAATTTCGCCTTATATTTCCCATAAAGCTCCAGGTCATCCTCTCCGATGCCTAAGGCGCCTGCCACTTCCTTTATGGGCTTGATCTCTGCATTCTGGGCTATCTCAATATCTGTCCGCATTCTCTTCTCCTTATATTAGCGCATGTTTATGTCTGGCTCACTCCGGCCGCCGAGGCATCCAGCTCCTTCATTAATGCATATTATTGTCTGGCTCACTCCGGCCGCCGGGGCATCCAGCTCCTTCATTAATGCATATTATTGTCCGGCTCACTCCGGCCGCCGGGGCATCCAGCTCCTTCATTAATGCATATTTTTGTCCGGCTCACACCGGCCGCCGAGGCATCCAGCTCCTCAGGCTATACATGTTCTTCTCGGTACTGCATAAACTGTTCCGGTGTCATGATGATGTCTCTTCCCTTGGTGCCGGCCTCATCCCCTACGATGCCCTCATCATGAAGCTGTTCCATGATCCTTGCCGCCCTGTTCCAGCCAAGGCGGAATTTCCTCTGCAGGGCTCCCGTGGAAATGGTCTTTTTATTCAGGTTCACCACAAAATCCGCGGCATCCATGAAAAGCTCATCCTCTGCATTATCCGGCTCCTGCGAACCGGAAGCGCCGGAGCCGCCCGGGCCCGAAATGGATTCCACGGCCTTCATGATCTCCTCCTGCCCTTCTTCCTCCTTATTCTGAGCGCGGACGAAATCCGTTACCGCCGAGACTTCCTCATCTGAGACGAAGGCACCCTGCACCCTGGCAGGCTTTGCCTTGCCCATGGGATAAAAGAGCATGTCGCCCTTTCCAAGGAGCTTTTCTGCCCCGCTCATGTCCAGGATGATCCGGCTGTCGATGCCGGAGGTCACGGCAAAAGCGATCCGGCTCGGCATATTGGCCTTGATGAGTCCCGTGACCACATTAGCCGAGGGTCTCTGGGTCGCGATGATGAGATGGATGCCGGCGGCCCTGGCCTTCTGGGCCAGCCGCACGATGGCCTGCTCCACATCTCCCTTAGCCTGCATCATGAGGTCGGCCAGCTCGTCCACGATGATGACCAGCTGGTACATCTTCTGCATGCCAAGCTCCTTCGCCTTCTGATTATACTCCTCGATCTTCCTTACCCTAAGCTCGGCAAAGGTCTTATAGCGCTTTTCCATCTCTCCCACTCCCCACTGCAGGGCGTTCACGGCCTTCTGGGGATCGGTCACCACGGGCAGCATGAGATGGGGAATCCCGTTATAGACCGAGAGTTCCACCACCTTCGGATCGATCATAATGAGCTTCACCTCATCCGGCCTTGCCTTAAAGAGGATGCTCATGATGATCGTATTCATGCAGACGGACTTGCCGGAGCCTGTGGAGCCTGCAATGAGAAGATGCGGCATCTTTGCGATATCGGATACCACGGCATGCCCGCCGATGTCCATTCCGGCGGCAAAGGCAAGCTTGGAAGGGCTTTTCTGGAATTCATCCCGTTCCAGGAGGTTGCGGAGCATCACCGGATGCACGTCCTGATTCGGAACCTCGATCCCCACCGCGGATTTCCCGGGTACCGGTGCCTCGATGCGGATATTCTCAGCGGCCAGGGAGAGCTTGATGTCGTCCGAAAGGCTAAGGATCCTTGATACCTTCACCCCTGCATCGGGAAGCAGCTCATATCTTGTCACCGTGGGTCCCTGGCTTACATCCGTCACCTTTACACTGACGCCGAAATCTCCCAGTGTTTTTACCAGCTTGTCTGAGATCCTCTTGTGCTCAGCCGTGACCGTATTCTGGAAATCCTTTCCCTTCTTCAGGAGATCAAGGCTGGGAAGCTGATAATCCGAGGCATCCATATCCTCATTCGGCCGGATCCCCTCCGGAAGGGAGGCAGAAGCCACGATCCGCTTATGTCCCGTATTCTCCTCCGGCAAAGGCGCGGGCCTTTCCGGTTGACGGGCCGGCTCTCTTCTGGGGGGCTCCCGGTAAAGCCTTGGTGCCGGGTTAGGCTCCCGATAAGGCTCCGCTTCCGGGTAAGGCTCCCGATAAGGCTCCGCCGCCGGATCATGCTCCGGGTAAGGCTCCGCTTCCGAGAAGGCTTCTTCATTCGAAAAGGGATCCTCTTCCGGGAAGAAAGATCCCATATTCTTCTCTCTTTCCATCCGGGCAAACTCCGCCCGGGCATCCTCCAGCCTGCTTCGGGGATCATGATCCTGCTCCGGCCATTCTGCCGCACGTACCTCCCGCACCGGCCTTCTCATGGGAAGGACGATCTCCGATCCCTCCGGATAGATCTCATGAAGATCTTTCCCTCCCCCATCCCTTCTTTCTTCTACGGGATGGGACGGCTGCTCCGCCATGTCCTCCGGATAAGGCTCTGCCAAAAGTTCATGCATCTCATCCCCAGGCCCTCTTTCCTCTTCCAGCCTGGTATTTTCCATATAATGCCAATCCTCATCTACCCTCGGACGGTCGCGCCGGATGTTCCTTTTCCTTCTTTCTTCCCGGCGTTTCTGGTATTTCCGCTCCTCCAGCTCCTCATAGACATCATAAGCCGTATCCTTCACCGACTCCACGGCCTCCCTGGAGCCATCCGTGAGAAGGCGGATCAGGGATTTCCCGGTAAGCATCAGGAAGCTGATCAAGGCAAGGGTAATCAGGATGATCACCGCCCCTACCTCCCCGCAGAGGTTTTTCAGCCCCTCCAGAAGCCTTCCGCCGATAAAGCCTCCCCCCTGCTTATTGAGGACTGCATATTGGTAAAAGGGGTCTCCTTCAAGCCCTTCCCTTGCCGCCTCAAAGTCTGCACTGACAAAAAGCTGGAAGAACATGGAGATGGCGAGGAAAAGCAAAAAGATGGAGATGGATTTCATGATGGAGGCATAGCTGTAGTGATTCACCACAAGAAAAACCACGATCAGAAACAAGGCAAAAGGGAAGAGAAAGGCCGCCGAACCGAAAAGGCCGAAGACCACATTGTTGATGACCGAGCCGATGGCGCCGGTCAGGCCAAAATATCCCAAAGAAACGATTACAAGAAAAGCCAGGGTCAAAAGGATCAAGACCTCCTCGCCGAAGGTAAAGCCGCCACTGTTTTTCCTTCTTGACTCACCCTTTCCGATGAGCTCAAGCTCCCGGTCATCCTGCTTTTGGGCAGAAGAACCCCTCTGGGAGGAGGTCTTTTTCGCCGGTGCTTTTTTTTGTGCGGTGCCTGTCTTCTTTGCGGAAGCCTGCCTTGAAGATGTGGCTTTCTTTGTTTTTGTATTATTCTTAGCGCCCCCGGTCTTTGTGCCGGTCCCGGCGCCTGTTTTCTTTTTCGTTTCTGTTTTTTTCTGTGCCATTTCTTACTTCATGATAAAATATGCCCCGATGGAGATCGCTCCGATCACAAGGCAATAGATCGAAAACATCATATACTTCCTGCGCCGGACCACGGTGACCATAAACTTAAGGGCAAAAAATCCCACGATTCCGGATACAATCATCCCCACCACACAGTCTGCAATGAGGGAAGCCGGAAGGTCTGACCCGGGGATATCCTTCAGCTCCAGGATAAGTGCCCCAAGGATTGCCGGGATCGACATGATGAAGGAATATTTTACGGCAAATTCCTTCTTAAAGCCGCAAAGAAGGCAGGCCGTGATGGTGGCGCCGCTCCGGGAGATCCCGGGAAGAGTGGCTATGCCCTGGGCCATGCCGATCTCAAATGCATCCAGAAAGGTAGCGCTCCGTGCGCTTTTACGTCCATCCCCCACCCGGTCTGCCAGAAAAAGCAGGGCAGATGTGATGAGGAGGCCGATGCCCGGAAGGAGAAGGCTTGAACCCGCATATTCTGCAAAGTCCTTGGCGGCAAACCCCAGGATGCCCGTGGGAATGGTGCTTGCAATGATCAGAAGCACAAAACGCCGGTATGCGGAATTGATCACCAGGATATCCGGCTCCCGGATCTTTCTTACCAGATCCGACAGGATGCCGATGAATTCCCCGATCAGCATCCCGATATCCTTCCGGAATCCGATAAAGATCGCGGACAGCGTACCCACATGGAGCATCACATCAAAAAGCATGCCGCCGTCCGTCCGGATGTGCAGCAGGTTTTCTGCGATGGCCAGATGGCCCGAGGATGATACGGGCAGAAACTCGGTGAGTCCCTGGATCACCCCCAGGAAGATTGCCTGAAGCGTGGTCATTTTTGTTCCCCGTTAATATAATTGACAAGTCCCGAGGACTGAATGATCTTCTGCATGAATTCCGGGAAGGGCCTTGCCTGGTATTCCTTTCCGGTGGTGACATCGGTGATCCTTCCCGTATCAAAGTCGATCTCCACCGTGTCTCCGGCCCCGATCTCCCGGGAGGCTTCCGCGCATTCCACGATGGGAAGCCCGATGTTGATGGCATTCCGGAAAAAGATCCTGGCGAAGGTCTCCGCAATGACGCAGCTGATGCCGGATTCCAGGATCACCATGGGAGCATGCTCCCTGGATGAGCCGCAGCCAAAATTCTTTCCGGCCACCATCACATCCCCCTTCGAGACCTTCTTTACAAAGTCTGTGTCAATGTCTTCCATACAGTGGGATGCCAGCTCTTTTTTATCCTGGATCGCCAGATACCTTGCCGGGATGATTACATCCGTATCTACATTGTCTCCGTACCGAAACACGGTTCCCTTTGCTTTCATATGCCGTACCGCCTTTCCTATAACGCCGCCGGATCCGTGATGCATCCGGTCAGGGCTGATGCCGCGGCCACGGCCGGGCTCGATAGATAAATCTCGGATTTCACATGTCCCATCCTGCCCACAAAATTCCGGTTTGTGGTGGAAATGCACCGTTCGCCCTCGGCCAGGATCCCCATATAGCCTCCCAGGCAGGGCCCGCAGGTCGGAGTCGATACCACTGCTCCTGCGTCGATGAAGGCTTCGATCAGCCCCTCCCGGATGGCCTCCCGATAGATGGCCTGGGTCGCCGGAATGATGATAAGGCGGACGTTTTTGGCCACCTTCCTGCCCTGCAGGATTTCTGCGGCGGCACGCAGATCGGAGATCCTGCCGTTGGTGCAGGAGCCGATCACAGCCTGATCTATGGAAACGGGATCTGTGATCTCGTCTATGGTCTTCGTATTCGAAGGCAGGTGCGGGAAGGCCACGGTGCTTTTCAGCTCCGTAAGGTCAACCGTGATCTCCTGCTCATAATGGGCGTCACTGTCGGCTTCGTAAGCAGTCCATTTCCTGGCGGAGTGTGACCGGACATAATCCTCGGTCCTTTCATCCACCGGAAAGATCCCGTTCTTACCGCCGGCCTCGATGGCCATGTTTGCAATGGTGAAGCGGTCATCCATGGTCATGGACAAAACACCGTCTCCGGCAAATTCCATGGATTGATAAAGCGCCCCGTCCACTCCGATCCTTCCGATGATATGAAGGATCACATCTTTACCGGACACATACCGGGAAGGCTTGCCCTTCAGATTGATCCGGATGGCCTGTGGCACCTTGAACCAAGCCTTTCCCGTGGCCATGCCCGCCGCCATGTCCGTAGAGCCGACCCCGGTGGAAAATGCCCCCAGGGCTCCGTAGGTACAGGTATGGGAATCCGCACCGATGATGCAGTCCCCCGGCACCGTAAGCCCCTGCTCCGGAAGCAGAGCATGCTCGATCCCCATGGTGCCCACATCAAAATAATTCGTCAGCTCATGCTCTTTTGCAAATTCCCTGCAGCATTTGCAGTTCTCTGCAGATTTGATGTCTTTATTCGGAACAAAGTGATCCATGACAAGAGCAATCTTGTCCTTATCAAATACCTTCCCGGACTTAAAATCCTTCATGACCCCGATCGCCACCGGCGTGGTGATGTCATTCCCAAGCACCAGATCCAGCTTTGCCTCAATCAGCTGTCCTGCCTGGACCTCTTCCAGTCCCGCATGCTCAGCCAGGATTTTCTGGGTCATTGTCATCCCCATCGATTCAGCCTCCCGTTTACATATTATTCGACCACCCGTGCTATTGTAGCACAAGTGGCCGATGTAGGTAAAGTATTATGTTAATTATTGAGCCGTCCGTCAATTATTGATCAGCTTATCCTCATCCGACCAGCTGTAGAGCTTGCGGATCTCTGCGCCGTACTTCTCGGCCGGATGCTCTGCCGCCTTCTGCCTCAGAGCCTTGAAATGCACCTGGCCTCCCGCAGAGGACATATCCAGCAGGAAATCCTTGGCAAAAGTGCCGTCCTGGATATCTGCGAGAATCTTCTTCATGGTCTTTTTGGTCTCCTCCGTGATGATCTTCGGTCCCGTGACATAATCGCCGTATTCTGCCGTATTGGAAATGGAATACCGCATGCCGGCGAATCCGGACTGGTAGATCAGATCCACGATGAGTTTCATCTCATGGATGCACTCGAAATAAGCATTCCTGGGGTCATATCCCGCTTCCACCAGGGTTTCGAAGCCTGCCTGCATCAGGGCGCATACTCCTCCGCAAAGCACGGCCTGCTCGCCGAAAAGATCCGTCTCCGTCTCTGTACGGAATGTGGTCTCGAGCACCCCTGCCCTGGCTCCACCGATGCCCAGGGCATAGGCCAGCGCCAGATCCTTTGCTTTTCCGGTATAGTCCTGCTCCACCGCGATCAGGCAGGGAGTTCCTTTACCGGCCTGATATTCGGACCGCACGGTATGGCCCGGTGCCTTCGGGGCGATCATAGTCACGTCCACATCCTTGGGAGGTACGATCAGCTTGAAATGGATATTGAATCCATGGGAGAACATCAGCATGTTTCCAGGCTCCAGATTCGGGGCGATGGATTCGTTGTAAAGAGCCGCCTGCTTCTCATCATTGATGAGGATCATGATGATGTCTGCCAGCTTTGCCGCCTCAGATGCCACATAGACCTTGAAGCCCTGCTCCTCTGCCCTCTTCCAGGACTTGGAGCCTTCATAAAGGCCGATGATGACATTGCAGCCGGAATCCTTGAGGTTCAGCGCCTGTGCATGGCCCTGGCTTCCGTAGCCGATGATGGCGATGGTCTTTCCATCCAGCAGCTGCAGATTACAGTCGGACTGGTAATAGATTGGATTTTTGTCGTTTGCTTCCATGGTTCATTCCTTTCTTGATGAAAAAATTGACTTTGGTGCTTTGCGCTTTTACAAAATCATGACCGAGGAACAATTCCCCGTCAAAGATGCACGATCTCTTCCGTGCCGCGGGAAAGCCCCGCGATCCCGGTCCTGGCGATCTCCAGGATATGATAATCATTGAGCAGGGTGATCAAGGCATCCAGCTTGCTCTGGTTTCCGGTGATCTCCACAATGAGGGACTCGGGCCCCACATCCACGATATCCGCCCGGAACACATTGGCAATAGCGATGACCCGGTGCCGGTCCTCTGCTCCTGCCCTCACCTTGATCATGCAAAGCTCACGGTAGACCGAGTTTTCCGGCTTCAGCTCCTTGATGGACCGCACGTCCGTAAGCTTCCTGACCTGCTTCTCGATCTGCTCCAGGATCTCATCATCCCCCGAAGCCACGATGGTGATCCGGGTAAGCAGCGGATCAGCCGTCACCCCTGCCGTGATGCTTTCGATATTATAACCTCTCCTGGAAAAAAGTCCGGCAATCCTGCTCAAGACGCCGGATGTATTGTCTACTAAAAGCTGAAATACTTTCTTGTGCATGCTTCTTCCTTATGCTTAAACCTTAATCTGATACTAAAGCTGTATTTTAAGCCGCCCCTCTTCAAATGTCAAATCGCAGGCACGCATCGATCGGGGGAGGTTAATTGGCTGGCCGAAGTGTGGGATTGTGCCTGGGGTCGATGGAAAATGAAATCTGCCGGCGCTGTTCTGGTCTTGCGCCAATCCAGAATTTGCAAGGTGTTCGTCTTGGGTCGCCGGCATTAGGGCCTTGCAGAGTTCATTTTCCCCGGCTCCCCCTCTATGCTGTGTTTCCTTGGCTGAAGTGCAGGCAGTAAAGAACCGGACTGAAAATTTTTTGCGCTCAAGTGCTCGGCTTCTGTACTTCTAAGGACCGCTTTACTACGCATATTCCCGGGACGGGGCCGCCTCAATTCGCGTCCATGCTCAGTTCGGCTCAAAATGACATCCATGTCATTTTGCCCCTGTCATCGAAGCGGTCCTAAGAAGTACGACGAAGCCTCGCAATATCGCGCAAAAATCTTTTCAGCCCCGGCTCCCCCTCCACACTGTGTTTTTCTGGCACGACCTCCGTAACGAATAAAAGAAGCATAGAACATGAGAAGATATTAAATGTTTGAAACAGCCTTCGCTGGCTACCATTTATTTTGCGAAGGGTGAGCCGCCTGCGGGCCTTAGTGTTTCCTAAGGAGCCTCTTACCGCGAACACGCGGAGATTGCCGCCGGCTTCGACTTGCAAGATCGGCTGGTTGGCGAGACAACACGCTTTTCGTTGGCTCGCCAAGCCGAGATTGCATAGTCGAAGCCAGCGGAAAGCTCCGCATTAAGTGAGCGGTGAGGCGACGTGGAAATGCAAGGCCCGCAGGCGGCGTATCTTTACCGAAGCAGACAAAAGAACCATCCACTTGTCTT
>JAILLN010000011.1 GCA_024693135.1 Lachnospiraceae bacterium
CCATTCATCAGGGAGCAGGATAATCCCCGCAAATTCTGCTGCATAAGGACCGGGGCCTTTTCTTCCGTGCCCTTTGCGCCGCAGGAATCCCGTGGGAGCAGCCGCAATGAATCCGTCTTCAGCTGTTGAACCGGAACTGAATTCGTCAGAAGAAAAAAGCGCGGAAACCTCGTTTCAAGTGTCTTTGCCTCCCCGGATATCCAATCTTTTCTATCCGAGCGCGCTGATATTCAGCGGTGCGGGGCGCTTTACCGAAAGTATCCCGCAGATACAGGATATTACCGGGACAGGGGATTTAAAGCCCCGTTGCCTAAAAGTTCGCTTCCATATCGGCAAAAGCACACAAAAGTGTTTAAAAGGAAAAAGCGCAGCCCCGGATGCTGATCCAAAGCTGCGCCTTGTATTATATGATTTCTTAACCGGATCTCCCGCTACCAGTTGGTTGTCTGACAGCGGGGACAGATATTATTCGTTGCTTTTACTTTGACAGTCTTGATAGCGGATTGAACTGAGATGATTAGATGAACCATCCTTCCTTTATCCACCATAGATCCTTGGAGTCGCTTCCCCCTGCAACCGCTTTCATATCTTTAAGATTGATCTCTCCATCTTCCACTGCCTTCTGTACCTCGGCAAATTCCTCAAAGGTAAACTCGAAGCCTGCCTCCTTTGCAATTGGCGCGATCACCTCGAAAATCTTCTTTTCATCAAGCTCTGCGCCACCCTCCCTGATTTTTTTGAACGTCTCAAAAGCCTCTTCTATTTTCTTCTGAATCTCCTTGTCTTTCATCATCTGCTCTTTAAATTTCATCACGTTTTCTTTTGACATTTTGATTTCCTCCTCTTCGAAGAATGTCCGTTTTTGCTCTTCTATCATGTTACACGCATCAAAATCCAAAATGCGACAGGAAATTTAAAATAATTTTGTGGAGGGGTGAAAAATGATTTATGATAAGAATGACAATTGAAGTCAAAAAAAAAAAAAAAAAAAAAAAAAACATTGGCGATTTTAATCCGCCCAAAATTGGCTAAAATCACCCGACCCGGAATGGCGAAAGTCTCCCGGCTCTAACAGTGTTCTTTAATCTATACTATTAGTGAGTGCTTGACATATTACCATATATCTCAGAATCAAAAAGGTTAATTTACAGATGAATAAAAATCATGGATGGAAATACCTAAAAAATTCCGGAAAGCTATTTAATTATGACGAAGATAAAGATGAAGGCCGGAGTTATGAGAGTTCTGATGGGAGCGAATCATACTACGCAGACGATGGCAGCCGGGGATATACAAACTCTGATGGCAGTGGTTCTTACCACGGTTCTGACGGCAGCTGGGGATATACAAACTCTGATGGCAGTGGTTCTTACCACGGTTCTGACGGCAGCTGGGGATATTTTAACTCTGACGGCAGTGGTTCTTACCACGGTTCCGATGACAGCTGGGGCTATAGGAACTCTGATGGTAGCGGTTCTTACCACGGTTCTGACGGCAGCTGGGGCTTTTTTAATTCTGATGGTAGTTATTCTTATCATGGCACTGAAGATGATGACGACTATGATGAATACGACGAGGACGACGAGGATGATGATGACGATGATGACGATGATGACGATGATGACGATGATGACGATTTATTCTCTGATTTTATCGATAACTATATTGAAAAGCAGAGAGAGGAAGCACAGCGGCAACTTGATGAAAAATTAAAAAAAGAGGAAGAGAAAAGAATAAGAAAAGAAAATCGACAAAAAAATAGAAGACAAATCTGGGATTCAATCACTCGAAAAAAAATACAAGCAGGAATATCCGCCGAAAACTGCATTGGAGTACCAGTTGAACAGCTGGTAAATTTATTCAAAAGCCAAGGTTTTTTTAACATATCCACATCTACTATTGATGATTTATCCATAGATAGAATAGATCAGAAAAACTCAACTGCAAGTGTAGCAATCAGCGACAATAATAATTTCGATGCTACCACTCAATTCCCTGTTAATGCAAAGATTGAAATTATGTATCATATACTACAAAGAGAAATACCTCCTATGACTTCAAGAGGCGCAAAAAGGAAACATTACTTGGACGTAATAAAGGAGTTTGATAGATCTGGTTTCGTAAGTGTTAGTTCATCACAAATCCATGATTTAATTACAGGATGGCTAATCAAAGACGGCTCTGTAGAATCCGTTTCTATTGATGGAAGAACTGATTACAGAAGCAAGGAAAGAATCAGAATTGATGCTCATATTGTCGTTTACTATCACACCTTTAAGAAGGCTTAAGTTCTTCTGAAAATATAAAAAACGGGCAATTCTCCGTCATCGGGAGGAGAAAAACCCGCTGGGAAGTCTGAACGCCCCTAAAGGGCGGATCGGACTCTCTTTTCTGAAAAAAATGCCTACAAACGGCTTCTTTATCACATTCTTCATTCCGGGCATGATCCGGATTCAAGTCTGAACGGTCCTGATACCCATTTTGCAGACTTCACTTTTCAGACTTGGGCAGTTTCACCTTCCTCCTGCTGCCGTCAAGGAAGGAAAAATCAAACTTTTCCCCGTCAAGAACCGTTACTTCCTCCAATACGAGCTGCGCCAGTTCCGGCACGAAGCCCTCAAGCGGCGGGCTCTTCAGGAGTTCCGCCATCTGACGGATCCGTAACCGTTGCAACGGCGTCTTCCCCTTCCTTGAAGGAATGGCTTCCTTATCGCGGTACAGGCTGTTGAATGCCTTAACGAAGGCATCCTCTAGATCCTTTTCGCTCGTGTGACGGTTCTTGCAGGAGAGCATCCCCTTCACCCTGTGCCCGCTGCACTGCCACTGCGCGACCCCCCTGTTATTCCAACAGTGTCTGTGCAAGACCCGTCCGCACTTTCCGCAGAACACCCTCCCAGTGAATGGGTTCCATCCGCTTCCGTAAGAATAATTGGCGAGGCCGTGCCTCCTCTTGTACTCCTCCCTCCGGGCAAGCTCCTCCTGCACGGCATCCCATTCCTCACGGTCAATGATCCCCTCATGGGATCCCGTGATGTAATACTGCGTGACCGTGCCGTCGTTCTTCACCTGCTTCTTCGTCAGGAAGTCCGAGGTGTAAGTCTTTTGGAGCAGCGCGTCGCCTTTGTGCTTCTCGTTCGTGAGAATCCCTCTGATGGCTGCCGCGTACCAGTTTGTCTGCCCCGTGCCGCTCAAGACCCCTTCCCTATGCAGATCCGCCGCGATCTGCCCGGGGTTCTTCCCCCACAGGAATTCACGGAAGATCCGCCGGACGGTCTCGGCCTGTCCTTCATTGATGACGAGCTTACCGTCTTTGTCCTTGTCATACCCAAGAAAGTTGGCGGTTGACATATGGATCTGGCCTTTCTTGAACTTGGAGCGGATGCCCCATTTGCTGTTCTCCGAGATGTTCCTCGACTCGTCCTGCGCCAGCGAACTCAAGATTGTGAAGAGCAGCTCCCCGCCAGAGTCCATGCTGTTGATGTTCTCCTTCTCGAAGATGATGGGGATGCCCCTGTTCCGGAGTTCCCTCATGTATTTGAGGGAATCCTGCGTGTTCCGCGCGAACCGGCTGATGGACTTGGTAATCACGATGTCAATCTTCCCGGCAAGACAGTCGTCGATCATCCGGAGGAAGTCCTTCCTCCCTTTCGTCGACGTGCCCGAAATAGCCTCGTCAGCGTAGATCCCAGCCATCTCGTACTGGTCGTGTTCCTCGATGTACTTCGTGTAGTAATCCACCTGCGCCTCAAAGCTGTGGAGCTGGTCGTCCTTATCAGACGAGACCCGGCAGTATGCCGCCATCCGCAGCTTCTTCCGTGCCGCCGCCACTTCCCTTACCCTGGGCTTTGCTGGAATAAGTGTAATTTCCCTTCCCATCTTTCTCCTTCCTCCTTGTGATGTATATTTCCCCTTTGACCGGAATCCATTTCTGCACTTCTTCATCCGGGATCCGTACCCCCGGACAGGCCGATTTCCCTTTTCTCTTGTACTTTCCGCATATCCACGTCACTTTCCCGGTCTTTGTGCTGGCAATCTTTGCAAGCTTTGACCCGCACAGCCCGCACCGGAGCAGGCCCTCATAGGGGAATTCCCCCGTTTCCACCCTTGGAGGTTCCTTTTTCTGATGGATCCTCCTCCAGCTGTCCCCACTTATGAGGTCATATTCCGGGATGCCTTTTTCCCGGGATTTCTCCATCACATACACGTCCTCTTTGATTCCCCTGCAGCCGAGAACTGCATCCGGGACGTTGATCCCGTTGCAGAACCCTTTTCCGAAACGCCTCCTGCCAGAGCATATCCAGCAGTGCCTTGTCCCGCTGTTATAGACCTTCGGGTAAAGCGGATGTCCGCACCCGGCGCAGAAGAGGCGGCCCTTGTACGGGTAATTCTCCTCCGTCAGTTCCATGACCTGCGTCTGCTCCTCTTTTAGGGACTCCCTCCGTTTAGCAAGGGCGTCCTGCGCACTCTGCCAGAGCCGCGCCGAAACGATGGGGATGTGGTCGTCCTTCACATACCAGGCATCGACCTCCCCCCGGTTCGGAACCAGCTTCCTTTCCTCGTTCACATAGTGCATGTGCATTATGTAGTCGCCCTTATAGATGACATTTTGAATTATGTTAAGTATTTTCGAGTCGTCCCATTTCCTTCCTTTGACGGTTCTGACGCCCTTCCCGTTCAGCATCCTCTTGATGGAGGCGCAGGTGTATCCTCCAGCGGCCATGCGGTAGATCTCCCTCACCCATTTTGCCTCGGAAGGTTCGATCTCATAGCCGTTTTCCCTTTTGCAGTATCCGAATGACCGTTCAAGGTACTGGACGGGATCGCCCCCCTCGTACTTCCTGCGGTATGCCATTTTCGCCAGGGAGCTTATGCCCTCACTTTCTGCCTGGGCGAAGGCGGCGTAAATCGTAATCATCAGCTCCCCCTCCGGCGTCAGGCTGCTCGTGTTCTGGAGCTCGAAAAACACCTCGACCCCCAGCCCCTTCAGTTCCCTTATTGCCTGGAGGAAGAGCTGCGTGTTCCGGGCAAATCGGGAGATTGATTTCGTGAGGATCTTTTCGAACTTCCCCTCCCTGGCATCCGCCATCATCCTCTGGAAGCCGTCCCGCTTCTCCTTGAACCCGGAGATCCCGAAATCTGAGTACACCCCGGCGAACTCATAGCGGGGATTTCCCCTGATCAGATCCTCATAAGTCTGGATCTGGTTCTCGATGGATCCCTCCTGATCGTCATGCTCCGTTGAGACCCTGCAGTATGCCGCCACCTTCTTTTTCGTCTTGGCATCAGGCCGTTTTTGAATTATGTCAACTTTCATATTCAGCCTCATTATAATTTATGTAAACTATTTTGATGCTTTTTCTTCCATTCAGCTTCTTTTTCCGGCGTCCGAAAAGCCGAATTCCCGCCAAGGTTCATCATGAGGGTCTTCCTGACGGAGGCAGCATCCTTTCCACCAAGCCCCATCCGGACGAGCCACGCCCTCATGACATATTTCTCATTCGACATGTCGGCCTCGTCCGGGAGGATCCACCCCCTCGATGACGCTTCATCGGCCATCGCCCTGGCCAAAGCCCGGTATGCCTCAGTGTCCGGGAGCCCGGTGATGGCAAGTACGTCACCGGATGCCTTGATACCCTCCGGGGCGGCTTCCTCCACCTTCCCGAGGATCTCTTCCGCCGTAAGGGATCTGTCCTTCACCGCCGCCACCAGTTCTTCCGTGATGCCAAAGACCGGATAGCCCGCCGCCTTCCCGATCAGGTGCTGTTTGCTGTATATCATGTTGATGATGTTCCGCATCGCAGATGCCGTCGTGACCACGGCGAACGTCTCTTCCGCGCATGCCCCGCATCCGAGCGCCCCGCCATCGGCAAGCCGCTCCTTGAGCCATCCGAGCCTCTCCTCGTCACCGGAACTGATGTTCCCGTCCCTGTCCACCACGAACGCGCCGACCCGGTAAGCGAATGTCGGCGGCCCCTCATATACTGCATGAGCCTGAAGGATACGCTCCATTGCCGCTATCGCCCGGTCCTTGTCCTCCGTCCTGAACGCCACAGACTTCCCTCCTTTGCAGACTCACCTATCCAGTGCTGGCAAAACCCAGAAGCGGTGTTCTATATAGCAATCCCTTGAGCAGTATTTCCTCTCCTTCGGTCCGAAAGAAATAAAAGGCTTCCCGCAGCAGAGGCATGTCAGATGGCGTACTGGAAGCTGGCTGCTCATTTCCGGATGCTCCTTCCACCACTTTCTCCTGCATTCGACCGAGCAGAACCTCCGGCGCCGCCCGCCGCCCGCCGGCTGGACGATTGGAGCCCCGCATGAGGCGCAGAGCTTTCCTTCCTGAATCATCAGGTCTTTTGCCCGTCCAGAAAGGCCATGTTTATAGCACACATATCTTACGGTCGCTCGCTTCACGCCGACCGCATCTGTGATCTGCTGGTAGCTCATTCCCTGCTTCCGAAGCCCTATTATCTGTTCCATCATTTCCTTTTTCATATCCATCCTCCTTTCTTTATGCCGTTCATATCCCTTCAATGGGATAAGGAGAGCAGAATGCATTTTTTCCACCGCAATATGAATTTTTTTCCGGCGGGCGGGAGATGTGTTTTCCCATTTTCAGCATCCCTGCTCCCTCAATAAAGCCTGAAACCTTAGGTTTTATCAGCCTTTTCGGCATATTCATCACTCTGAATGGATTTATTATCAAGTCTATGATTTGCCACTTTTTTCCAAGAAATAGCGGGAAATATCTGTAGATTCTTTCCGGGGACAGGCAAATAACGAACGATATTGTATGGGCAGGCTCGTTTGTAAGTTTACATAATTTCAGATATGGCTTTTGGAAATTAAGATTACTAAAAATGCGGTTTACATAATGTAGAAACCCCGCACAGGCACTAAGCCCATGTGGGAATTTCCCTACTTCAGCATTTCATTGACCTTCCTCTGTACCTCCACCGGATGCACCCTTGATTTGCAGATGTACCTGACGGCATCTCTGGACTCGCCGACCTCCCGGGCTATGGTCTGATATCCCATGCCTCCCTCCCGGAGCGAGAGGATTTTTTCCCTTGTTTCTTTCGTCATATGGCCTGATACCTCCTTCAAGGTTCAGTCCGCAATAATCCGGCGAAATTCAACCCAAGGCAAAAAAAAGAGGATGGTCGATTTCAGCCATCCTCCTGTTTCAAATCTGTTAACACTTTTTCCACGCTCCCGCAGTGCTCCATCGCGTTCACACGGTTCCATTCCGTCATCTGCATATCCTCACCCCCGTCCACGGAAACAGATCATCCTCTTTCGGGAGCTATGTAATTGTAAAACGGAAATTTCCGGGTTGGGATAAAAAAAGACCCCTATCGCAAAAATATTAATAAGCGTCTTGAACATTTTCATATTTATTTTTCATGGGAGCCGTTGCCTCCCTGCATAACAATGGGGTAGACGAGTCAGGAGCACAGCCCCTTTGATGACCGTCAGGTCATCCGCAGGATCCTTCTAAGAGTGTAATTTGCATAGGTGCAGAGCATCTATATATAAAATTGCACCCTTGTTTGGGAAGTAATTATTCTTCATAACCGATCATTTTGATATTGTATTGCTATTATAACGAAAATCTATTTATCTCTTTCAGCCCATTTTGTATCAAAACTAAAAGCGTAATCCAAGCAGCAAGAATCAAGACCGGATATATCAGCATGATTCCTATTGGCATATCCCATACAGAATGAAGAATTATAGGAATAACAAATAGTCGCAGAAATTTACCGTTCTTTAATACGTCCCAAGTAAACTTTTTTCCGCTTAAAGCAAGCATTATTGCTGCTCCAGTTATGGCGGCCCATGCGACATGACCTCCTGGAGACATAACCGCTCTCATGTTGATATTACTTACCATTGACTCATATCCTTCACTTAACAAAATACGAAAAGCATAACCCGCCGATTCAAACACTGCAAATCCGGCTCCCACGGCGCCTCCGATAAGCAAACCATTCAGTACATATATACAATCTCTCATTCGTTTTATAAATAAAGCTACAATGATCATTTTTCCCACTTCTTCAATTATCCCAACGAGGATTGCTCCGATAAAGTTCAGATCACCCACCGGCACTATCATAAATATGATCAATGTGCTCAGTAAAGAGGCGCATCCACCAATAAAAAAAACCTGGACAGCTCTGAAGATACTTATATTTTGTGGAACATTTGTTTCAAAGAAAAAAATGACCACAGACAACGGAACTATGCACGAGCCGACAAACATCATTCCCGGAAGCAGGTTGGTATTTCCAGTAAGATTCCATGCCACCTCCAAAATAACAAAAGCCAAAAGAAGACCCAGCGCTACTCTTGAATACAGCCATGGTGCAGGCCAGTTTGTCTGTATATCCTTTATAGGAGGTGTCGTGGTCTTGGTTCCGCAAATGAAAATCCTTTCTGCTTCATCAGAGGTATGCTTCTTGAACACCGCAGAAAACAGAACGCGTATGTCTAATTCTGCCTTACCCTCACCACCTGCAAGCTCATCTACCTTATTCGCAAATTTACCTATGGTCTTGCTGGCGATATCAGATATTTCCGAGCCCGTTTTCACGGTTTGAGTGACAGGAACCAGGTTATCAGATGGCTTGCTTTGGGTACTTATAGGAGCTGTATCATGCTTAAACTTTAGTCTGCCCCCTGTGTATTTGCTCATACAGTTTTCGCATAAAATACCATCCTCGGCTTTAGACGTTTTACAAAAAAGACAAGTATGATCTTTTTTGTCTGAGCTATTGGATATAGCTATCAAACGCTGCTGATACTGTCTTCCTATGGCACTTGTCATCATGTTGTTAGCCTGGATATGCCGCGCCACTCTTATAACGTTGCCGGATTTCGACATATCATATTGTGCGCTGAATTTAAGGATATTTACCATATCCTGTTTTTGATTGTTTACAGATGAATCCATTTTCTAAAAATTTCTTTGTTTTGAATAATCACATCGGGTTTTCTTTAATACACAAGAGTTTACATTTTTAAGTTTTGTCTCACTCTATAGACGGTGTTTCATTATATCACTTATTTTAGATATATGCTAATAAACCCAGTAAACAAGTGTCTTTCTGTTCACGCGTACTAACCCTGACATAAGCATAAACACTTCCCATATCCTCTTCCTCCTATGTACATGCACAAAAATAAAGCCTGTGATGAAACTATACGTTCCACCACAGGCCTTCTATCACTTCAGCATTTCGTTGACCTTCCTCTGCACCTCCGCAGGATCATAGCCGGCTGCCTTGAGCCTCTGCTTCCGCTCCTCGCCGTTGCCGTATTTCCCGTCAATGACATCTCTTGCCACTGCATCGATGTCCTTGTTTCCTCCAACGGCCTTCCGGTCATATTCCGTCAGCCCGTACTTCCGGATCAGACTCTTGAGGTTTTCGGAATACTTAAGCGACGTCGCCCAGCCGTCCTGCCGGATCAGGTCGCAGGCCCGCATGGGGTCCGCTTCGCCGATAAGGTTGGCGTACCTCTTATAGCCCGTCAGAAACTTGTAATATCCCTCGATCCCAGCCTTGGCGTCAGGGTATTTGCGGAACCTCGCCATGACGGAGTAGTAAGAGCCGTCCGGCTTCTGCTCCTTCGTCAGATACTCCCGGAAGTCGCACCCGCAGCCATCCTTCCATTTCATGCCGAAATAGTTATAGCAGTCCTTGGCAAGCCCCGACCTGCCCCAGTTGCTCTCAAGGATCGCCTGCGCTATCGTCAGCGACGGCAGGATCCTGTACTTAGGATAGGCCTTCTGTGTGGCCTTCCCGATCATCTTGATGAAATCCTCATTGCTCATTTCTGCACCTCCTTCTGTGTGACCGTTGTGGTCGTTGTCACCTTCGATGTGGTCGTGGCCGATGCGCTGGATGCATCCACCCATGCCTCGCAGAAGGCGTAGATCGCGGTGGAAATCACCGTGCAGGCGATTCCGATCACAGCCACCACCTCATTGGATGTGGCAAGCCCGGCGATGCTCGCTCCCAGCGAAGCCAGGGCGGCCGCTGTGCACATCCAGAACTTTCTCGACTTAAGTTTCTCCATAGTCTTCCTCCTTCCCATTCACATCCCTGTATTTCCTTGCGTTCTCTGCCTTCGCCTTCCAGATCACGAATCCCGTATGTACGGCAAGCTCGCCATATGCGCTTGGCACGATGACGGATATTGCCGATGTGTCAAGGTTCAGCCATCCGGACATAAAAACAGCGGTAAATGATATGATCACCACCGCCGTCACGAAGATTACATTGAAGAGGTACATCCTGTCGGTAAATCCCCGCTTACCCATTATCACCACCTTCTTTCAGAAAGGAATTCTCATGTATTCCCTTTTCATACAGCCTCCTGATCTCCGCTATGGTTGCCGCCGCCACGCCATTTCGGCTCCCGGTCTT
>JAILLN010000012.1 GCA_024693135.1 Lachnospiraceae bacterium
GGTAAAGACAGGGGGCGCTTCGAAAGAAGCGTCCCCTGTTTTTCACATTGGCCGGATTCACGTATCTTAAGAAGGATCCGGAGGGATCTGAACAGATAGGAGGTACTTTAGGAGGTTGACATACGGTGAATATGAGAATGTTATTATCACATATTCAAGAACAGGATGCGGAGGTTTTTTGCCGGGGAACGGTGAAGAGAACGGATGCAGAGTAAAGAACAGATCGAAATGAAGAGAGCCTGTTTTCTGGAAACGGGATTCAGGCTGTTTTCCGAAAAGGGAATAGACGCCGTATCCTTAAAGGAGGTCGCTGAAACGACGGGATACGGGACGGCGACGATGTACCGGCATTTTGACAAAAAGCCGGGTTTTGTCGTGGCTGTTGCGGCATGGGAATGGGGACGCTTTGCGGCAAAGATCTGGGAGAGGAGCGCTCTTATTGACAGCAATAAAAAGATGAACTCTGCCGAGAATTTCGAGTATTATCTGAATTCTTTCCTGGAGCTGTACAGGGACCGGCGGGATCTGCTCCGTTTCAACCAGTTTTTCAACATATATATCCAGAATGAGAAAATGGATCCCGAAGCCATGAAGCCCTATAAGCTTTTGATAAAGCAAATGAAGGAGCAGTTTCACGCCATATACGAAAAGGCGCTTGAAGATCATATGCTCCGCACTGAGGTGCCGGAAGATGAGATGTTTTCCGTTACACTGCATTTGATGCTTGCCGCGGTAACCAGATACGCGGTGGGACTTGCCTACAAGCCGGAGGGCTTTGATGAGATGAAGGAGCTTGAGTTACAGAAGGAGATGCTGTTGAAGCAATACAGGAAAGGATGAAAATATTAGCCGGAGGCAGAAAAAAAGGCTGTCTGGCGGCTGTATCCGTTCGCGGGTAAAGGGAAAGGGGCGTTTTTATGGAAAACCAGAAAAGGAAGGAAATGTTCAGAAGATTCATGGCGGTGCTGCTATGCGTGGCGGTGCTGTTCTCCGTCCTGCCACAGCCGGTCCTGGCAGGACAGTCGAAAGGAGCCGCCGGAGCTGCCGGGGTTTGAGAAGGGCGTGAGCCACTATAGCGAGCCTTATTCTGATTCGTACAGCGAGACAGAGTACCATTCCTGCCACATCTGGTATAATGCCAAGCTTGAAAACGGTTACAACAGGAATAAAAGACCGCAGGAGGTATCCCATAATTTTACGTTGACGCCCCATGTATACAGCTCCTCCGATAAGGTGGAGATCCGGGGGAAGGGAAGTGCCGTTCTGATCGCCGAGGATACCTGCGAGGGAACAGGAACTCAGGATAAGGACTCCACCCCGTTGGACATAGATATACTGGGCAATGATCTGGATGTATATCTGGTCAATTTTGGAAAAACAACCGGCGAAGGGGCAGGCCGCAAAACGTATAAAAAGCTGAAAAGCCTGACAGCGGCGGGAGATAACATCCATCTTTATGTCATAGACTGCGATATCAAAAATGCGGACAATTTGGACTGCATCCTCATGAGGGGATATCCGGATAATGAGAATGGTTATCTGCCTGCCGAGGGAGGCATCCTTGAAGTGTATGATTCCGAGCTGCAGGGCAATATAACCATAAACGGCGGGATCCAGGCGGCCTTTTATGACTGCAGTTTATTTGATTACGATGTAGATTCTCAGGAATTCAAAAGAATAGCTCCCATTACTCTTCAGGATAATGCGGAGATCTCCCTTGTCAACTGCAGCGCTTATGACATCAATTCCGAGGGACGCAATACCCTTTCCCTTAACACTACCAGCATAAAAGGAAATATAAGGGCTGCCGGTACCAATGATGATTACATCAATGCGGCAAACTACAGGGAAAAGAACGGCCTCACCATGGTGCTGGCCGGGAAGAATACCATCGCGACGCCGACGAGACACTATGGGCAGACGCCTGATATCATGGTGGATGCGAAGTCTGTATTTGCAATAAAGGACGATCCTACAGAGCCCGATGTGGGAGAGCTTACCATAGGTGCTCCCGACAATGACGGAGGCCACTATTACTGCGCGGCCATCGGCGGCATGCCTGCCTATGAAGATCCAGAGCCTCACGGATTGATCATCATCGAGGGAGGCATCCTGAATGCATGGGCCAATACAAACGGCGCGGTCATCGGTGGTTCTGTCAGGTCAGAAGTAGAATCGGATTTAAAATTTAACAGTGATGCCGGACGTCTGTATATTCGCGGCGGCGTCGTCAACGTGGAGGCCATGGGCGGAGGCGCGGCCATCGGCGGGGCTACGGACGGCAGCGGCGGTGAGTTTACCATGGTCCAGCACGAACCCCAATGTGGCGACGGTTACGCAGGACGGCAAGGTGACCGGAAGGATGGGCGGCAATGCCGTAATCACAGTGCAGAGCGAGGAGAATCCCGATCTGGTGGCGTACTGCGCTGTATCCGTGGTGGATGCGGTGACGGAGGTTTCGCTGGATCCGAAGAAGGTGAGCCTGGGAACAGGCGAGAGCGTGACGATCCAGGCATCGGCTCTTCCGTTTACGGCCAGGCAGGAGCTTGAATGGACAGTAAATAACGCCAATGTAACAGTTGAGCCTTCCGGGGATGGCATGAGCGCCGTCATTACCGGAGAGAAAGCAGGAAAAGCCACGGTCACGGCGACTGCGAAGGACGGCAGCGGCAAGAAGGCGAGCTGCAGCTTTACCGTCGGAAATCCGGTGCCGGATTTCAGCATCGCAGGAAAGAGCAATGCGGCTGAGATCATCGCAGGCAAGACCCTGAAAATGGAGATAAACTGGAGTGGATCGAAGCCGAAAAACACGGATGTGGTCTGGAGCGTGACGGCCGAAGAAGGAAAGGATGCCTCCTATATCGCTTCCATTTCGGATAAGGGCGTCCTGACCGGCATCACCGCCGGGAAGGTGATTGTTACGGCTAAGAGCGTAGCAAATTCGAAGAAATCCGCGAGCGCGGAGATCACGGTCAACGCTCCGGCAAATAACAAAGGTCCCGAGGTCACGGCGATCAAATTTACGAATAAAGACAGCCTGGCTGACAAGGGGCTTGGTAAGGGGAAGGGCTTTACGCTCAAGAAGCAGCTGGAGCTTTCGGGCAAAGGAAAGGCCGCGGGTGATGCCGTGGCATGGATCAGCTCGGATGGCAAAGTGGCGACGGTAACCCAGAAGGGAGCCGTAAAAGCGGTATCTCCCGGGACGGTGACCATTACGGCCATTCCGAGGAACGTCGGGGATGTGGCCACGGCACCTAAGGATTCTGTGACCTTCCAGGTATTTTCTCCTGTAAAGAGCGTAAAGCTTGATAAGAAGAAGCTTGCCATCGGTACGCAGGAAGGTGCGCAGTACGGGAGGATCAGCGTGGCAAAGGTTGTGCCGGAGGACGTGAGCAATCCCGCGATCAAGTGGACGGCAAATAATGAGAATGTACAGCTTGCCGCGATCCCGGAAGACGGATTCGAAGGGGATGGAAGCTTTGCCGGAGCCGGCAGCGAGATTGTCACCAAGGCAGGCTATGTGCTGGCGGTGAAGGCGCTGAAGCCTGGCGTGACGAAGCTTACCGGCATTACGACAGACGGCTCGAATAAGAAGGTTACCTGCACGGTTACCGTATGCGGCCAGGTGACGGGGCTTGCCCTGAAGACCGCTGCCACAAAGAATGGAGTGAATGACGTGACTCCTGCAGGTGATGGGAAGTATACCGGCATTATGAAGGCCGGGGGCAGCATGACGCTCAAGAGCGAGCTTACGATCAATGGGATTAACGAAGGCACGGACAAGACTACCTACAAGGCGTATAAGAAGCAGACCGATACCGGCGTTTCCTACCGGAGCTCGTATACCTCTGTGGCCAAGGTGAATAAGAAAGGGAAGATCAGCGTGGTGAAGGGTGCCGCCTCCGGAAAGACGGCGACGGTCTATGTGGCCAGTGCGGACGGGAAGCAGACGGCACAGATCCTGATCACGGTGAAGTAGGACCGTTATATATAATCCAGGCTTTGATTCCAAACAAGTGCTCCAAGGCCTCTGTTCAGGGGCTGTTGGGGCACTTGTTGCCGTCCATGCGTACGGCCTTGCCGCACTTTGATCCATTCTTTGACATAAAAAAACCACCGTTAGGCGGTTTGTGGGAGTTTTCGGATTATTCAACTGTTAAAGTGCTGTTCAGGGGTATTGTCGCTTCGTATAAAGTGATGTAAAATCTTAAATGCTGACGGTTTTTGTTTGTCATAGATACTTACAGGAGGAGTATATGCAGTCGGATTTAGTCATCAAAGAGAATGAATTGATCGATCCATCGGACTATCCGAAAGAACAGCAAAGTCTGGTGAATGAATTTAATGCGCGCATACGGCGTTTGACAGGTATCATTACCGGGATCGGAAAAGAATATCATACGATCTGGGTCATTAACGCCCATACAAAGAAGATGTATCTGTACCGTTCGACCGGAGAAAATACGAATCGTTATGCCGTAGAGCTGGGATTTCGATTTGATAATTATGACCGTTTTATCGAGGAGTACGTAGACCGGTGCGTGGTAAACAGCATAGAGAGCATCCAGAGGGATGTGAAATTTGATGTCGTATTTTCGCGGATCAAAGACGGAGAGCTGTTTACGCTTGATTATATGCGCCTGGCGGATGACGGGAACATGTCCTATCATCAGATGGCTTTCGCACTGGCAGGACAGCCGGGAGAAACGGAGAATTTTATTCTGGCTTTCCGGGATATTGACAAATCTATTCGCAAGTACATTTCCGATAAGCGCTATTTAAGGGAGCAGCTGGATATCGTGGAGACCTTAAGCCGCGATTACTACAATATCTTCAAGATCAATCCTCAGACGGGAGGCGTGGTGATCCTGAAGCTTGACGGCTATGTCACAAAAGGCATGGAGGGTGCAGGCGAAAAGGTATATTCCTACGATGTGCTCTATAAACAGTACGTGAAGGATCGTGTGTATTCTGAAGATCAGGAGTGGATGTATGATGCCATATCTTTGGACACGATCAAGAGCAAGCTTTTGGATAATCCGGAGTATGTTTCCAGTTATCGTGTGATGGATAACGGCGAGATACATTATTATCAATTTACGTATATCCTTATCAACGCTAATATTCCCCACAGCGATGTGCTGGCAGGGTTTAAGAACGTAGACGACATCGTGGCTTCGGCAAAGGAGAGACAGAATCTTGAGATCCTGGCCAGCACCGATATCATGACAGGCATTCTGAACCGCGGCAGCGGCGAACGAAAAGTGATCGACGCCATGGCAAACGATAAAACGGGAATGCTCTGTATCTTGGATGTTGACAAGTTTAAGGATATCAACGATGACTATGGCCATAATGTGGGGGATAAGGTGCTCCGTGGGATTGCGGATGTACTAAAACTCACCTTCCGGGATGAGGATATCATCTTCCGTCTGGGGGGTGATGAGTATGCCGTATATGTTATGAATTTAAGTGATGAAGAAGACGGCAAGGCGGTAATGAGCCGCGTCTTTAAGGAAATCGCCAAGATGGATATTCCGGAGCTTAAGGGCAGGGAAATCTGTGTCAGCGCGGGTGCTGTGTTCTTTAAGGAAGGCGATAAGCAGTCATTCGAAGAGCTTTATAAACTGGCGGACAGCGATGTATATGAAAGTAAAAAGATCAAAGGAAGCGCATTGAATTTCAACTGAGCCGCCTGCAGCCGGCTATGGCTGTTTACCGGCACAGAATAGCGATATGATAAACGATCAGGGCGGCCAGCCAGGCGATCAGGCACTGCCAGACGACTACGCCCAGTGCCCATTTTCCCCCCAGCTCTCTTTTGATGGAAGCCACTGCGGCGATGCAGGGAGTGTAGAGCAGGGAAAAAACCAGGAGAGATGAGGCCTGGGAGGCATTCATGACAGAGGAAACCCCTTGGCTGTATAAAATGTCTAAGGTGGAAACCACACTTTCTTTTGCCATGACGCCGCTGATCAATGCAGTGCAGATCCTCCAGTCTCCCAGCCCCACCGGTGCCATGAGGGGAGCAAGAAGACCGGCCAGTGCGGCAAGGATGCTGTCCTGTTGATCTGTTACAAGGTCAAAATGCAGATTGAAGCTTTGCAGCAGCCAGATAATGATGGTTGCCATGAATATCACCGTAAACGCCCTCTGCAGGAAATCTTTCGCCTTTTCCCAGAGAAGCTGGCCCACGTTTTTGGCACTTGGTATACGGTAATTAGGGAGCTCCATGACAAAGGGCACTGCCTCTCCTTTAAAAATAGTGGCCTTAAAAAGCAGGGCAACAAGAATGGAGATCAGGATGCCGAGCAGATATAAGCCGATGAGGATCAGGGCTTCATGTTCCGGGAAAAATGCTCCCACGAAAAATGCATAGATCGGCATCTTGGCGGTGCAGCTCATGAAGGGAGTCAGAAAGATCGTCATTTTACGGTCTCTCTCGCTGGGCAGGGTACGGGTGGACATGACAGCGGGAACCGTGCAGCCGAATCCAATGAGCATAGGCACGATACTCCGTCCGGACAGCCCGATCTTACGGAGAAGCTTGTCCATAAAAAAAGCCACCCTGGCGATGTAGCCCGAATCCTCCAGAAGGGAGAGGAAAAAGAATAATGTAACGATGATGGGGAGAAAGCTCAGGACGCTTCCGACGCCGGCAAAGATGCCCTCGATGATCAGTCTGTGGAGCACCTCATTGACACCGGCTGTGGAAAGGAGCCGGCCAGTAAGGGCTGTAAGATATCCGATCAGGCTTTCCAGCAGTTCCTGCAGGGTGCCGCCGATCACATGGAAGGTCAGCCAGGATATGGAAAACATGATAAGGATGAAAAGAGGGATGGCCGTCCACTTTCCGGTAAGGATCCGGTCGATCCTTTCGCTCCGGATGCTTTCCCTGCTTTTTTTCGGATTGCGGACAAAGGCGCCGCAGATCCTCTGGATGAAGGAGTAGCGCATGTCGGCTATCGCCGCGCTCCGGTCAAGGCCCCGCTCCTTCTCCATCTGGACTACAATATGCTCTATGGCCTCCTTTTCGTTTTCGTCTAGCCGCAGCTGCTCCAGGACGATCGGATCTCCCTCTATGGCCTTGCTTGCGGAGAAACGGAGAGGCAGGCCTGCTTTTTTTGCATGATCCTCGATCAGGTGGATGACCGCATGGAGACACCGGTGCACAGCTCCGTCATGATCCTTTTCATCACAGAAATCCTGCCTCAAGGGCCGCTCCTGATAATGTGCCACATGGATGGCATGGCCGATCAGCTCAGCGATCCCATGGTTTTTTGCGGCAGAGATCGGGACGACGGGCACGCCGAGAGCCGCTTCCATCTGGTTGATGTCGATGGTGCCGCCATTTTCAGTCACTTCATCCATCATGTTCAGGGCCACGACCATCGGCATGTTCATCTCCAGGAGCTGCATGGTCAGATAAAGGTTCCGCTGGATATTGGTAGCGTCGACGATATTGATGATGGCCCGGGGCTTTTCCTTCAATACAAAATCCCGGGATACAAGCTCTTCATTGCTGTAGGGAGACATGGAATAGATGCCGGGCAGGTCGGTGACCAGGGTATTGGGGCAGCCTTTGATGGCACCGTCCTTACGGTCAACCGTGACTCCCGGGAAATTGCCCACATGCTGGTTTGAGCCGGTGAGCTGGTTGAAAAGCGTGGTTTTCCCGCAGTTCTGATTGCCCACGAGGGCAAAGGTGAGGAGGGCATCATCGGGCAGGGGGTCACCGCTTCCCTTTGGATGGTATTTTCCTCCTTCTCCGAAGCCGGGGTGGATCGAGGCGGCCGTTCCCGCGCCGGCTTCCCGATGCTCTTTTGCTTCGGAAACCGGTTTTACTTCGATCTTTTCTGCTTCGGACAGACGAAGGGTCAGCTGGTAGCCATGGATCATGAGCTCCACCGGATCCCCCATGGGAGCATACTTCACGACGGTAACTTCAGCACCGGGGATCATGCCCATGTCAAGAAAATGCTGGCGGAGTGCGCCCTCTCCCCCGACCTCTGTGATCACGCAGGTGCCGCCGATTTTCATTTCTTTCAGTGTCATAACATTTCTCCCTTCGTCAGAAGTAATTTAGGCTATTCCTTTCCCTTTTGTCAAGGGAATGACCGCTGCATCGGATTGACAAGAAAGACGGCTTCTTGTATAAAGCAATTATGGCAGATAAGAGAAGGGAAGCAGATGGATATATCCAGGCGAATTTTTTTATGATCGCGGCAGGCTGCCTTCTGCTGCTGTACATTTATCTGCTTGTCGGCCTGTATCCCTTTTTGATCAAGCCCGGATATGCGGAAACATCCGTTATCAAGTATGGTTTCCTGAAGGCGGTTTCCTTTGGCTTCCGGGCGGGCTTCTTTTGGATCCCCACATTTATCCCGCTGTCGCTGCTTTCTGTACTTGCAGGGACGCTGCTTTACATGAAAAGCACGGGCAAGGGGATAAAAGACTTTGTTCGATCGCTTCATTTTTCCTCTACGGATATCCTGGCTGCTCTCTATGCCCTTTTTGCGGTCATATCTGCCGCCGCTTCTCCCTACAGGGGAAATCTCCTCTGGGGGCTTGAGCTGTCGGAAATGGGTCTTGTGGCCCAGCTTCTGTTCGTCTATATCTATTTCATCACTTCAAGGCTTTTCGACTTGGACGAGCTTAAGGTTCTTGTGTATGTGTCGCTTGTCTCCTCTGCTGTCGTATCGGTCATTGGAATATTGCAGAGATTTGGCTTTGATCCGTTTGACCTGTATCATGGCCTGGAGAATAAGCTGTTTATTTCCACCATCGGGCAGCATACCTATTTTTCAGCCTATTTGATCCTTTTTTTGGTGCTGGGGATGTTTGAGGCATGGATATCGGAACCCGGTTCCATGATGTACAAGGCCGCCATCCTTCACCTTGCCATAGCCTCCTGCCTGCCTTGTATCCTGAATGCGGATATGATCTTTTCCGGCCTGTTCATTGCTCTGTCCTTTCTGTTTGTCCTGTCCTTTGAAAGTGTGGAGCGGATGAAGGCTTTCCTTGAGATCGCACTGACCATTCTGCTTACCTGGCGCGTGACCGGCATTGCCTGGTATCTCTTAACCCCTGAATTCCGTCTGGAGCCTCTTCCAAAGTTCATCATGCAGTCGCCGGTTCTATGGATACCGGTCCTGCTGCTGGCGCTGGCCTATATTTTCATACGCAGGAAGGCTGGAGAGAAGATCCGGTTTGACCTGACCGGATACCGCTATATCGGATATATCTATGCAGGCCTCGTGGGGCTTGCCATCCTTGGGCTGCTGGTTTATATCATTTTCAATACGATGCAGGTGCTGCCGGAAGGCCTTCGGAGCAAGGCCAATTATCTGCTCTTTGATCCGTTCTGGGGAAACGGAAGGGGAGCGATCTGGCATGATACCGTGATGTCATTGATCAAAGAGATGAAAGAGTCTCCCGTGACGGCGGTTATCGGAGCCGGGCCGGATCAGTTCGTCCATATTTTGGATGAATATGTGCATGACTGGCTGGTCATATATACGGATAAGCTGGCAATATATGCCCATAACGAGTGGCTGAATGCCTTTGTCTGCTGCGGTCTTTTTGGCGGCATGGCATACCTGGGGATCTTCTTATCTGCGATCATCCGTTTTGTCAGAAACCGGAAGGGTGCGCCTGTCGCACTTGGGGCGGCGGTTATCGCTGCCGCATATCTCGCACATCAGATGTTCGGATACCAACAATACATCAGCACGCCATATGTCTTTCTGGTGCTTGGCATCGGAGAGCAGGCGGTCAGGGAGCGGAGACGGGGGGCTGCTTGATTTTGCTATGGGATTTGTTATATTTTTTTTCGGGGGATCCATACATCAGATGAGCCGGGTTTTATTGCGGAAGGGATCGGCAGCGGAAAGCATGATAAAGGATGGAGTAAAAAGGGATGCCTGAGTCGTCCGGTCAGAGAAAACGCCTCTTGCTTGTGTCTACGAGATTATTCTGGCCTGCGGATACCGGCCATAAGATTCTTTTATATCATTATTGCAGGGGCTTATACGATCATTATCATTATGATATCTATATGTACTCCTTTCTGGAATACGGCCAGGGCTTTTGTGAAGAGGATAAGCCGTATTTCATAAAAAAAGTATTCCTGGCCAGGCTCCCCGGTTATCTGCAGATCATGAAAAATATGGTCAGGCATTCTCTTGCCGGAAGAGGCAGATGGTCTTTCCAAAGTTCATTATATTACAGTAATTATAACCAGAAACGGATAGAAAAACTGATCCTGAGGCTCAAGCCGCATGCCGTGATGATGGATCTTGACCGGCTGTCACGGTATTATGCCTCGCTGAGGAACTTTGGCGGCTTGAAAACGATCTTTATGGAGGATGCTCTGTCAAAGCGGTATATGCGCCAGCTCAGGGCAGTGAGGAATGATTCCGGGATAGGCGGGAGATATGAACGATTTTTACCCGGATGGATCAACCGGATCATGAATCACCGATCGTTGAAGGAATTCATACTGAAGGCGGAGAGCAGGCGCCTCATGACGGAGGAGCTGGAGGCTGCGAACAATTATGATGCCCTCATCTACGTCAACCGGTCAGAAACCGAGGATATGAACAAACGCTCCGGAAGGAACAATGCATATACGGTTACCATGGGGGCTGACTGTGACTATTTCGGGGAAGAAATTGAGGTCAAAAAGGTTCCGGGAACCCTTTCCTTTGTCGGGAATATGACCGTGGCAGCAAATGCCGACTCGGTACGCATGATCATGGATGAGATCATGCCGCTTATTCCGAGCAGGCCGGTCATTCATCTGATCGGCGAGGCCCCGGAGGCTTTAAGGGAAGAGTACCGGGGGAACACGCAATGCGTCTTTGAGGGCATGGTTGATGATATCCGAAGGTATGTGAGATCAACGATGGTTGTATTATCTCCTGTAGCATATGGCACTGGAGTAAAAACAAAGACCATTGAAGGTATGGCCATGGGCATGCCTGTGGTGACCAACTTCC
Organism: Lachnospiraceae bacterium; assembly: GCA_024693135.1. Classification (GTDB taxonomy): domain Bacteria; phylum Bacillota; class Clostridia; order Lachnospirales; family Lachnospiraceae; genus NK4A144. Next base: position 11,001 of record JAILLN010000012.1, read on the forward strand.
TGGGGATCGACGGTTTATCGGCAGAGGCCGGAAAAGACCTGCTGATGAGCGATGACTTTGGCGAAATGGCCCATATGGTCGAGGAGCTGCTGCATGATGAAAAAAAGAGGCTTGAACTGGGGAAAAACGGACGTGAATATGCCAGGAGGATGCACCGCTGGGAAGACATATACAGGGTATTCGGGGAGATCGGATTCTGAAGCATGAATATCTATATCGATTATACGACGGTAGAGGATCTGGAAAAAGACATCGGCACCTATACCGGTGCCGGTAACTATACCAGGGACCTGATCTCCGCGCTCAAAGACAATGGAATAGAGGGAAAGCTTCTGGTATACAAAGGCTTTATTCCCTCCAAAAGATGGGAAAGGGATCTGCTGGCGGATGGATCGATGACGGTCGGAACCCAGGATATTACAGGCTTTGGCTTTTCAGACGGGGATATTTTATTATTGCCGGCCGTGACCGGGCGTATCCTGGCAAAGATAAGCAGGATCAGAAAAAAGCATCCGAGGCTGAAGATCTACGCCGTTATCCACGACAGACAGCATAATATCCCGCGCTTTGATCCCATGGACCGATATTTCCATGAAGGAATAGCCCGGTTTGTCCCGGTATTATTTGCGAAATATATCCTAAAAAAGCTGGCATATGATCTTCTCTATCCCGGATGGATCAAGTCCATAGATAAGGTATTTACCGTATCAAATCATACACTCCAGGCTTTAAGCCATAAAAATCTGAAGAGGATAACGTATTTTTATCAGTTTACATCCATCACGGAACGCATATCGGGTAAAGCGCCGGAAAAGGCCGGGCCGGGAGAGTATATATTATTGGTAAGCGGTGGGAGGCCGGAAAAAAATCTGGGAAGAGCACTGCTTGCGTTCAGGGATTTTTGCAAAGAAGCCGATACAGATTCAAAACTATGCATCACGGGAATAGACAGAAAAAAACTGATCCATATAGCAGGACGGCTGAAGCTTACGCGAAAGTTCATGGAAGATCATGTACTGTCCTATGGCTATGTGGAAAGGGAGGAGCTGGCATATCTGTACAGGAATTGCAGATATGTTATTTTTGTATCAAAGGGTGAGGGCTTCGGGCTTCCGGTGCTGGAGGCCATACAGTTTGGCAAGACAGTTTTGTGTTCGCGCCAGTCATCCATGCCGGAAGTCTGTGGAAGTATCCTTTACTATGTGGATGCCTTCAATGTGGCTTCCATACGGGAGGGCATGCTTTATCTGAATGATGACAGGAACCTCTCCTACAGGGAAAAGCTGGCGGAAAAAAAGAAAAAGATCATGGATGAACAGATGAAGCTGGATCAGCAGGTTTTGATGGAGGAGATAGCGGGAGAATGAAGGGCAGGCCGGTGACCGATAAGGTATTGGACAGGGCTGTGTTTATTTTGCTTATCGCACAGATCGCCTTTATGATGATGATGAACCTGCTCCGGGCGGATACCATCATCGATTTTGATTCGTCCAGTGCCTATATGCACGAAATGGAGATGGGAAGCCAGGGGAAGCTCTTTCCGGCAGAATACAGTTATCAGGCATCCTTGGATCTGGACGGAGCCGCCGTGATCTCGGCGCTTCTTTATCATTTCATCGGGAATATCTTTCTTGCAAGAGGCATCGCCAATAACCTGGTGGTGCTCCTTTATCTCTTTGTTATCCGCTCCGTGCTTGGAAATCTCCCGCTGTCTGTGAGAGGGAAGAGATTTGGCATCTTTCTGTTTTTCATTCCCTACAGCATGAATATTCTCGGATACTGGCGTACCCTGTTTGTGGGAGGAGGCTTTTTTGCCTTCCGGGCACTGGTGCCGCTGCTGATCATCAGTCTGGTGCTGGATCTCGATCAGGGAAAGGAAATGAGGAAATATGCTCCAAGAGCCGTCCTTACCCTCTTCATCGTTTTTCTTACCGGCTTAAGCAGCGGAGCCTATGTGCTCATGTGCGCTGTCTTTCCCTTGATCCTCTGGGAGATCGTGAGTGCCTTTATAAACGGGGATCTCAGGCAGATGAGATCAAAAAGGACCGTTTTTGCGGCCCTGGCTGTGCTTGCATCCGCCGCAGGCATGATCGGACAAAAGGCAGTGGGTTTTTCTTCTGCGTCAGACAGCAAGGTCATCCTTACATCAAAAGAGTGGATCGAGGGGCTGCTTGCCAGCTTTGCCGGTTTGTTTGAGCTTTTCGGGGGGCTGACGGTCCATGAGGGCGTCAGGCTGTTTTCTGCCGAGGCAGCGGGCACGGCCGTTGATTTTGCCGTTACCTGGATATTGATCGCGGCGATCCTATATGCCGCCATCACCTGCATAAAGAAAAGAGAGATATCCAATATGAAGGGATATATCTTTTCACTGATGCTGGTCAATGCCATGATGTTTTCCTTCCTTGATCTCAGATATGGGGATACGGTCTTTGAGAGCAGATATCATCTGATCCCCATGCTGTCCTCTTTTTTCCTGCTGGCGGAGATGCTGGAGGATCTTTCCCAAAGCGAAGCGCTAAAGCCGGTGCAGCGCCAAAGCCTTCAGGTACTGACCATCGGGATATTTGCCGCTTCCATGCTCTACGGAGATGCCCAATGGGTATATGCAAAAACTGCATTGGGCTCAGAAAAGCTGGCTGAGCTGAACCGGATCATCGAAGCGGAGGGTGTGAATACGGCATTTATCGTCGGAGAGGACAGCAAGGCGCTGGGGAGGAAGCTTAGGGTTTACAGCAGGGACACCCATTATATTGTAGTAAACGATGGAGCGGAGTCAGCCTTCCGGACTACCTGGGGCGGGACCAGACGTTATCTGGACAATTCCATGCAGCCCGGAAGGACAGCCGTGATCGCCACACCGGAGAGCTATGAGACCCTGCCGGAGTATCTTGTATCGGACATGAAATACTTAAGGGAATATGACGGGCTTCAGATCTATGCCGCCGATGAGAGCAGGTTTGACTGCGTAGGGGGTATTGTACCGGAGAAGGACAGGGTAGTGGATTTTCCTTACTCTCCGGGGTATTCTTATGAAAATGCCCTGCTGTCTGAGGAGGGATCCCTTATCATGGAGAAGGGAGGAGGATGTCTTAAAGGCGAATATCCTTCCGCTCAGGGGATATGGGATTATACGGTCTATTATACTATGCCGGATAAGGCCGCGGATGCGCTCATTGAGCTCAAGGTCGGAGATCATGAGCCTGTCTTCGCCGCAGCAGATCCGGCGGCAGATGTGTTAAGCATGGAAGGCGTGGCCATGAACGAAGGGGAAGATGTCCGCATGACGGTGAGCGGACCGGAAGGGCTTAAGATCAAAAGGATCGAGATCAGCCGGAAAAAGCAGGATGAATCCGAGCTATAAGGAGAAGCTCCGTGAAAATACTTGTATTTGCTGAAGTGTATTATCCGGATGTAATGGGCGGCGGAGAATTCTCGACCAAGCAGATGACGGAAGGCCTTGCAGAAAAGGGGCACAAGGTCATCGTTTATTGTCTGGGAAAGGAAGACCGTGAGGAAGAGATAAAGGGAGTCCGGGTACACAGGAAGTATATGCGGGGAGTGAGCGAGCATTTTTTAAGCCTTGCCAAAAACAGCAGCATCTCCGAGCCCTTCACGAAGCTGGACAAGCTGGGAAGAAAATGGGGTGATATTTACCGGAGCAGAAAATGGTATGGATATTACAGGACCATCATCATGAAAGAGGATCCGGATGTGATTCATACCGCCTCTCCCATGTCTTATCTTGGCCGGGTCAATCTGTGGAGGGCATCCTATGATCGGAAGCTTCCGGTATCCCATGTGTGCAGGGGGCCGAATCTTCTGGAGCTGGATTTTCTTAACGGGATGCTGGATGGCTACAACAGGAGGCGGAATGCAGAGGCTTCCACCTATCTGACGGCTCTTGCGGCACCCTCCCGGTATATGCTTGCGTGCCATAACCGGGCAGGGATAAGAGGGCAGAGCATCAATGAAGTCATCTATAACGCAGTAGATTTTGATCCGGTCTTTCTTACGGAAAAGCTTATGGAAGAAAAGGAGAACATGGTCCTTTATGCCGGGGAGCTCAGTGAGAAAAAAGGGATCCCTGCTTTGCTCCAGGCCATGGACGGAATGGAAGACGCAGGACTTCTCCTCATCGGAAGGGGAGAACTTCGGGATGCCATAAAAATGAACGGAAAAGTGCGGTTTTTGGACTGGATGGAGAGGGAAACATTATATGCTCATATGCGGAGGGCAAAGGCCGTCGTGCTTCCATCAAAATGGAATGAGCCCTTCGGAAGGATCCTCATTGAAGCCATTCAAAACGGAACCATAGCCATTGGAAGCGACCGGGGCGGGATACCCGAGGTCCTTGATCATAATAAGGATCATATCTTTAAGAGCGGGGATGCGGCCGGCCTGAAAAGGCGTATCGAAAGGGTGATCCGTATGCCCTCCGGACAGTATATGGAAGAAGTCCGGAAACAGCAGGAGATGGCAGAGCGCTTTACGGATAAGATATATAAAGATCACTGGGAAAGATTCTTTTTGCGCCAGCTTGGCGGATCAGGATGTGATGAAGAGCATAGATGTAAAGATCGCTCAGTCTGAGGCTGAGTGGCGGAGAAGCAGAGAGGAGAATATGGGTGTCCGGGAGAGCATGAACCGGCTTTTTCGGGCATTCACAAGAAGTGCCGGAAAAAGGGTGAGATGCCTGCTTCGGAATATATGTCTGTCCATGAATAAGACAGGGTTTAAGCCCTCATATGATGGGGACAGGGAAAACATTGTGGTCTCAATTACCAGTACCGGGGACAGGATCAGAAATATCCTTCCCACGCTCCGCTCCCTTACGGTCCAGACCCGGAAGCCGGATCTGATCATTCTCTGGCTCGGAAAGGGTACGGCTTATCCAAAGAGGATCCTTTCAAGGATCAGGGAAATGGGGATTCATATCAAATACAGGGAGGATCTGGGACCCAATACGAAGTATTATCATGCGTTTAGGGAATATCATAAGGATGTGGTCATCACAGTGGATGATGATATCCTATATCACAGGGATATGATCAAAGAGCTGGTCGGGACCTATCTGCGGTATCCGGAAGCGGTGGCGGCCAGGAGAGTGCATAAGATCCGGTTTCAACGAAACAGAAGGCCTGCAAGATATAAGGATTGGATATGGGAATACAGAGATTCTGCCGGTCCGTCCCACGAGCTCTTTGCCACGGGAACGGGCGGCATACTGTATCCCCCGACGGTCATGGCATTAATGTGCTGGGAGGATAAGGACTTTCTGAAGGTATGTCCCAAAGCCGATGATATCTGGCTGAAATTCCTGGAGCTTAAGAGCGGGATCCGGGTCTGTGCCGTTCATGATGCCGGCTTTGATCAGGATGCCCAAAATCTCAGAGCCAAAAAGACCGGTCTTGCGGCAGAAAATGTGGCCAAGGGGAGAAATGATGAATGGCTGAGGTCGTGTGCGGATCACTTCGGGATGGGCGCCGATCTGTGTGAAAGGATCTTTGCCGAAGGATAGGACATGGAGACAAGGACGCTGAATTCTAAACGGAATATCCTGGCCGGGGTACTCAGCAACTGCGTGGTGCCTGTTTTTGCACTGATCGTCAATGGGGCTGTGGTCCGGTGCTTGAGCGTGGAGTATATCGGATTGGTCGGTACGTTTAATGCTGTACTGGAGATATTGAATCTGGCGGAATTGGGCTTTTCCACCGCGATGATCGTTAACCTTTACAGACCGCTTAAGGACAATGATGCAGCCACGGTACGGGGAATGCTGGGATATTACAGGCGTGTTTACCGGATCATAGGCCTGGTGATCCTTGTAGCCGGAATGGCCGTCTGTCCCTTTCTTTGGAGACTGGTAAAGGACTCCGGTGAGATCAGGGAAAACATTTTTATCCTGTATCTTTTATTCCTGGTGAATAAGGCGGCCACATTTTTGCTTTATGCACACAAGGAAGCCCTGCTCAATGCGGCACAGCGCTTTGATATCATAAAGCTTGTTCATATCCTTATCTATGCCGTCAAAAGCGGTTTTCAGCTTCTGGCCCTGATGGTCTTTAAGAATTTTTATCTCTATGCCGCCGCCCTGATCCTGGGGACGGTCTTATACTACGCCGCCTTGAATATCCTTTCCCAAAAGAAGTTCCCGCAGTATTATCCGGAAGGAGGGATCGATGGGGAGACGAAGCAGACCGTGAAAAAACAGGTGGCGGGGCTGTCTGTTTCCAATGTCCTGGGAGTCAGCAGGGATTCATTGAATTCCATATTGATCACTTCCTTTTTTGGGCTGCATATCGCAGGGCAGTATTCCAATTATAATGCGGTTTATGGTGCGGTGATCGGGTTTTTTCTGGTGATCACAAAGGCTGTCATGTCCAGTATCGGCAACAGCATCGTGTCTGAAACCGTAGAGAAGAATTACAGGAACCTTACCAAAATGGAGTTTTTACAAAATATGGTCACTACCGCATGCACCGCATATCTGCTCTCCCTGTATCAGCCATTTATGAAGATATGGATGGGGGAGGATCTGATGTATCCCGATCATGTTATGGTATTATTTGTCCTGTATTTTTATATCCGGGCCATGAGTGAGGTCAGAAACGCATATTTTTCTGCGCTGGGATACTGGTGGAAGGCAAAATGGATATTTGTGGCGGAGGCAGGGGTGGTCATCATCCTGATGCTGGTTTTGGGGAAGCTCCTGGGGGTGGCGGGGATCATCCTTGCACCCTGTATTTCCGTTTTGACCGTGAACTATATCGGTATCACAAATCTGATGTTCAGGGAGTATTTTAAGACCGGAGCAAAGGAGTTTTATACCAACCGGATCCTGTATTCCCTGATCACTGTGGTGATCAGCGGGACAGCCTGGTACTTCTGCGGGCGGATTCCTTATGAGGGCATAGGGGGCATTGTGGTGAGAGCGGCGGTCTGTACCGGTTTACTTTTGATCCTGATCCCGCTTATGATGTTTGTGGTGAAAAGAGAGTATGCAAAGGAATCGGCCGCATTTATAAAGCAGATCATCAGGGCGTGATAAATACAAAGACGGACAGGGTGAGAATTTCATCGGAGGCATCATCGGATATGGATGTACATGAGAGATTGGAAGGAACCATCGTGGGGGGACTGTGCTGGGACGAGCTTACAGGGAAGCGAATGAAGGAGCCGCAGGCACTTGAAAACTTTGGATACAAGGTTTACTCGCAAAATGATGAGGACGGGATCATCCAGGAGATCTTCCGCAGGATAGGAACCGAAACAAAAGAGTTTGTTGAATTCGGGGTAGATGATGGGCTGGAATGCAATTCGCATTATCTCCTGCACTGCGGATGGCATGGCCTGTGGATCGAAGGAAACGAGGCTTCCTGCAGAAGGATCGGGAATAAATTCAGGCCCGTGATCAAAAACGGGCGTCTTAAAGTGGTCCATGCTTTTATTACCCGGGAAAATATAGACGCTCTGATCAAACGGCACAGAAATTCCCGCATTCCAGACTGTCCGCCGGACTTGCTTGGCGTAGATATTGACGGCAATGACTGGTATGTCTGGGAGGCCGTAAAGTCCATAAGACCAAGGCTGGTCTGTATAGAGTATAATGGCAAATTCCCGCCGGATTGCAGCTGGAAGCAGGCCTATGATCAAAGGCATGTATGGGACAAAACAGACTGGCAGGGTGCTTCCCTGAAGGCAATGGAGGAGCTGGGAAGGGAAAAGGGTTACGTTCTTGCGGGAACGAATCTTACCGGGGTGAATGCCTTTTTTATCAGGGAGGATCTGTATTCGAAGGAACTGTTTTTGGATCTTCAGACGGCAGAGGAGCTGTATAATCCATACAGGCGGAATCTGGAGTTTGCCGCGCCGGGCTACAACGCAAGATACTGCCTTGCGGATCAGGAGGAAAACAAGGGATATAGGAATTATTTTGACAGCAGAAAGGAATTCTTAAGGGCGCAAAACCGAAGAAGGGTGAATAAGGTCGTAAGAACGATCACAAAGTTATTTGATGCTTAAAGCAGGCATGGGACAAAAAAAGGTTTATATAAACGGAAGCCGGACCTTCCTGCCCATTGACGGAATGAACAGGGTACTGCTGGAATTGTGCAGAAGCCTGGACCGCATCGCGGAAAAAGACCGGTTCGTGCTGGTCATACCGCATAATGTGGATCCGGAGTGCCAGGACAGGATAAAGGACCTGAAAAGGATAAGCATCAGGAAAACCCTTTTTCCCTATTTCAGGGGATGGACAGAGCTTTTCATTGATGTACCGGGCCTTCTGCCGGGAAGAACCGAGATCAATCTTTCCAACCGGTGCTCCTTATTTGGCGGTGGGATAAACATGCTGCACGATATCATTCCCGTGAAGTTTTACGGGACGACAGACCGCAGGACCATAGGGAATATCAAACGGATCCTAAAACGATCGGACTGCGTATTGGTGCCGTCTGCATTTACCCAAAAGGACATAGAAAGCATGTTCCGGATCAGGAGCCGTCTGGAGATCATCCATCCCGGCTGGCAGCATTATCGCAGGATCCGGAGTGACGAAAGCATCTTTGATGAATATCCGTCCATGATCCGGGGGGAGTATTTTTTTTCTGTTTCAAGCATCTCGCCGCATAAAAATTACCGGTTTATCCATGAGGCCGCAAAAAGAAACCCTGACCGCCTGTTTGTGGCGGCCGGAGAGCTTAACCGGGGATACGGATTTGACTTGGAAAGGCCGGATAATCTCCTTTTTTTGGGAAGGATCTGTGACAGCAGGGTAAAGGCGCTGATGATGAACTGCAGGGCGTTTATCTATCCGTCTCTTTATGAGGGAGCCGGGCTGCCGCCGCTTGAGGCACTTTCCTGCGGGGTACCGGTCCTGGCCGCTGACATTGAGCCCATACATGAGCTCTGCAGGGAGTCGGTCCATTATTTTGATCCGGATGATTTCGGGCTGGATATTGACCGTGTTTTACAGAAGCCGGTGTCTGCCCCTGAGGAGGCGTTAAATGCGCTGTCCTGGGATGCCGCGGCCCGGAAGCTGAAGGCTGTCATTGACAGAGCCATATAGTACCGGTCCGATCCTTCCGGAAATAAAAAGGAGGAGCCGTGAAGACTCCTCCAAAAGCGGAGACGGAGGGATTCGAACCCTCGTGCCCCGGAGGGCAAACGCATTTCGAGTGCGCCCCGTTATGACCACTTCGATACGTCTCCATGTGTAAAAAACGGATCCTGTCTTGATCCCCCAGGAAATCGGATAAAGGATTTCCTACGGTGATCATGGACAAGGGCGGCCGGAAAACACCGACCGCCCAATGATTATAAATGATTCAGTTAAGGAAAGTCAACATCAATCATCCTCTTCCTTCTTCTCTGATTTCATGACAGCCGTCATCTTGACATAGGGATCCTTGTCCTTATTGATCTCCCAATGGTCAAACTCGCCGCAGCTGGCGTGCATGCCGATATCCTTGGAGGCATGCTTCAGATCCTCGGTCACGCGGACATTCTTCTCTCCCAGGTCTCTGCCGCAATTGCCGCAGACATAGTCTACATGATAGTACTTATAGAAGCAGGCGATGATGTTCCGGTCAGAGTTGATATTTGTCCAGCTTCCGTCCCAGCCTACGAATTCCAGCCCGGGAATGCAGGGGGTTGCGGGGGCAGGAAGAGTGGCGCCGTAAGGGACGATGTCGGTCTTCCAGAGCTCACCGGTGGAGCCGTTGTACCATTTCACGACACAGGTCTTGCCGGGATCCCCTACTGGATTCAGCTGAATGGTCTGCTGTGCCGTCAGGGTAGTGGGCTTTTCCACGATCGTGAGGGGATTTTTCAGATTTCTGGTGGCCTCGGGTACGGTAGTGGCGCTCGCGGTGGAATATCCCAGCACGCCGGTGGGAAGATGGGTGTAGGTGCGGTATGCATTCACCATCTGTCCTTCGCTTCCGATGGGGATGTAGATGGCGTAGGCCACGGTATTGGTCTGGACATTAGCCAGGGGAACGCTCCATCCGCAGAAGGCGTAGCCGGGGATATTGATATCGGTCGGCCCTTTATAGGTCATGTTGCTGCCTTGGGGAGCCGTGACCGGATCGATCCGGCCGGGGGATACGTAGAATACCGTCACATTTGCGGCAAGGACCGTCGCTGTAAATAAGATGGATACAGCCATTGTTGTGATCAGTCCGGCCAGCCATTTTCCGAAATTCTTTTTCATGATGATGATTTGACCTCCTTGATTGTTTACATAATCAGTTTACACGATTATAAAACGGCTGAAAGAGAATTTCAAGCCTAATTCAATAAAATGATAAAATGTTTTACGACATTGGAAAAAAAAGGTATAATGTAGGGTGTCCTTTGGCATAGCTTGCCCCGATGGAAATGGGGCATATCCATAACGAAGGGAGAAGGGTATGAGAAGAATAGGATTCTTGACAAGCGGCGGTGACTGCCAGGCATTGAATGCGGCCATGAGGGGCGTGGTGAAATCTTTGGTCAATAGCGGAGAGCAGGTGGAGCTGTATGGATTCCTGGATGGTTACCGGGGTCTGATCTACCAGAATTACAGGATGCTGGACATTTCTGACTTTTCCGGGATCCTGACCCGCGGGGGTACGATCCTCGGCACTTCCCGGGTTCCGTTCAAGACCATCAAGGAGCCGGATGAAAATGGTACGGATAAGGTGGAAGCCATGAAGCATTCCTACTATAAGCTGAAGCTGGACTGCCTGGTCATCCTGGGGGGCAACGGCACCCATAAGACAGCAAACCTGCTCCGGGAGGAAGGACTCAATATCGTTACGCTTCCGAAAACCATCGATAATGACCTCTGGGGAACGGATATGACCTTCGGTTTCCAGAGTGCAGTGGACATCGCGACACAGGCGATCGATTACATCCATACGACGGCAGACTCTCATGGAAGGGTGTTCATCGTAGAGATCATGGGGCATAAGGTGGGATTCCTCCCGCTTAATGCAGGCATGGCAGGCGGTGCGGACATTATCCTGATCCCGGAGATCCCCTATGATATCGACAAGATCGTGGATGCCATCAATCTGCGGAAGGAGCGTGGCGCGAGATTTACGATCATCGCCGTGGCGGAGGGCGCCATCAGCAAAAAGGATGCCAAGCTTTCCAAGAAGGAATATAAGGAGAAGATAGAGAAGAATAAGAGCAAATATCCTTCCGTATCCTATGAGATAGCGGAAAAGATCCAGGAAAAGACAGGAAAAGAAGTGCGGGTGACCGTGCCCGGCCATGTACAGAGAGGGGGGAGCCCCTGCCCTTATGACAGAGTCTTTGCATCGAGGCTGGGCGCAGAAGCGGGCAAGCTGATCCTGAAGGGAGAGTACGGCTTCATGGTTGGATACCGTAACCGGGAGATCGTAAAGGTTCCGCTGGAGGATGTTGCCGGAAAGCTTAAGATGCTGGAGCCGGATGCGCCCATTATAAAAGAAGCCAAAATGCTCGGGATCAGCTTCGGAGATTAAATGTCTTATCAGGCACTTTACCGAAAATTCCGGCCCGCAGCCTTCGGGGATGTCAAGGGCCAGGATGCCATAGTCACTACCCTGAAAAACCAGATCCTGTCGGACAGGGTCGGGCATGCCTATCTATTCACAGGCACGAGGGGCACGGGGAAGACGACCGTGGCAAAGATATTTGCCCGTGCGGTAAACTGCGAGTCTCCCAGGGAGGATGGAAGCCCCTGCGGCGAATGCGAGATGTGCCGGGGGATCGCAGACGGTTCGCTGATGAACGTGATCGAGCTGGACGCGGCCTCCAACAGCGGGGTAGACAATATCCGCACGATCATCAATGAGGTATCTTATTCTCCACCGAAGGGAAAATACAAAATATATATCATTGACGAGGCGCATATGCTTTCTTCCGGGGCAGGGGGCGCATTCAATGCCCTGCTGAAGACCCTGGAGGAGCCGCCGCCCTATGTGATCTTTATCCTTGCCACGACAGAGGTCAGCAAGATCCCCATCACGATCCTGTCACGCTGCCAGAGATATGATTTCCGGCGGATGAATATCGAAACGATGGTAGGGCGGATGAAGGAGCTGATCTCCATCGAAAAGGCAGACGTGGAGGATGCTGCTCTGCGTTTTATCGCCAGGACGGCAGACGGATCCATGCGGGATGCCTTATCGCTTTTGGATCAATGCCTGGCTTTCCACTATGGGGAGACCCTGACCTTTGATAAAGCCCTGGATGTGCTTGGGGCAGTAGATAATACGGTATATTCCGATTTTATGCAGCGCGTCTTGAAGCAGGATCTGACGGGAGCCATTGCGATCCTGGATGATCAGGTCATGAGGGGAAGGGAGATCGGGGCCTTTATCAATGACCTGGTATGGTATATGCGGAATATCATGCTTTTAAGCTCTGCGGATAAGAGCTCGGTGGATATCGCAGAGGTGCTGGGGGTCTCACAGGATACGCTGGAGCAGCTGAAGGAGCTGTCAAAGAAGACGGAGACAGAGACCCTGATGCGGTTCATCCAGATTTTTTCGGAGCTTTCCGGGGAGATACGGTATTCTCCGCAAAAGAGGGTGCTGACAGAGATCGCCATCGTCAAGATGATGAGGCCGCAGATGGGACAGGATATCACCTCCCTGACCCAGAGGGTGGCACAGCTGGAGCGTAAGCTCAACCGGATCGAGTCGGAGGGCGTCAAGCTTCAAAAGAGCGGAAAACAGGAACCAAAGCCCAGAAAGCCGGAAGCTCCGGTGCCGGAGGCTCTTCCGGAGGATGTGGAGCTGGTCGTCAGATCCTGGGAAAAGCTGGTGTCTAAGGCGGACAGTTCCATCAAGGCTCTTCTTTCAGAAGCAAGCCCTTCCACAGATGGAAAGATGCTGATCCTGAAGCTGACCAATCCCATTACCGAAGCGATGCTCATGAGCGATGTGAGCAGGGAGCTTCTGGAAAAGCTTTTTGAAGAAGAGCTTCACCGGAAGGTGGCATACCGGATTTATGCGCCGGGAGAAGGAGAGGGTCCGAATGAGAAGTACCCGGATCTGTCCAGCTTTATAAAGTTTGATATAGAAACAGCAGAGGATGGAGAGGAGTAGAGGAGGAATATGGCAAAAAGAGGAGGTTTTCCGGGCGGAGGGATGATGCCCGGCAACATGAACAACCTGATGAAGCAGGCGCAGAGGATGCAGCGTCAGATGGCGGAGCAGACGAAGGCGCTGGAGGAAAAGGAATTTTCATTTTCTGCCGGAGGCGGTGCGGTGGAAGCCACGGTTTCCGGGAAAAAGGATCTGACCAAAATCGTGATCAAGCCGGAAGCTGCGGATCCGGAGGATGTGGAGACTCTGCAGGATATGATCATGGCAGCCGTGAACGGTGCGTTGAAGCAGGTGGATGAGGCTTCCGAAGCGGCTATGGGTTCACTCACCGGGGGCCTGGGCGGCCTGATGTAAATGAATCTTTATTCGGGAAAGATGAACCGGCTGGTGGAGGAGCTTTCGTCTCTGCCGGGGATAGGCTATAAATCCGCAGGCAGGCTTGCGGACTATCTGATCCGGCAGCCGGCAGAGAAGGTGAAAAGCCTTACGGAGGCCATGCTGGATGCCAGGGAAAACGTGCATTACTGCAAGATCTGCTATACCTTGACGGATAACGATACCTGTCCCATCTGTGCAGATGAGTCCCGGGATGCCAAAACCATCATGGTGGTGGAAGATACGAGAGACCTCATGGCCTATGAAAAGACCGGGAAATATACCGGCGTCTACCATGTGCTTCAGGGAGCGATCTCCCCGTTGATGGGGATCGGGCCGAATGATATCCGGCTGAAGGAGCTGATGGCCAGGCTTTCGGGGGATGTGAAGGAGATCATCATCGCGACGAATTCCTCTCTGGAAGGGGAGACTACCGCCATGTATATCAGCAAGCTGGTGAAGCAGCTCCCGACGGGCATCCGCGTAAGCCGGATCGCCAGCGGGGTGCCGGTGGGCGGAGATTTGGAGAATATCGATGAAATAACCCTTCTAAGGGCACTGGAGGGAAGGACGGAATTATAAGTGCTTCCGGCAAAACAGACCATATCCGGGGAGATCAAAGAAGCGAAAACAAAGAAATGGCGGAGGCTGTGTTAAGGAATCTGAAGGCAGATTTACAAGGATAAAACGGGAGGTAAGAAAATGGAGTACAAGGTTTTTGAACTGAAAAACAGCAAGGGGATGAAGGCAAAGGTCACCGAGTTTGGCGCTATCCTGATGGAACTTTTTGTGCCGGACCGGGACGGCAAGGTCCAGGATATCGTCATGGGCTATGAGAAGCCGGAGGACTACACGAATAACGGCTCCTTTTTTGGCGCTACGGTAGGACAGAGCGCAAACCGCATCAATGACGCGAAATTCACCATTGATGGAAAAGAGTATCCCCTGGCAGTCAATGACGGCAAGAACAACCTGCATACCGACGTGGATCATGGCTTTCACAAGGTACACTGGGAGGGCACCCTGGACGAGGCGTCAAACAGCGTTTCCTTTACATACAGGCATCCGGACGGCGAAAACGGCTTCCCCGGAAACCTGGATATGAAAGTGACCTATACCCTGACCGAGGAGAACGGGATCGTGATCCATTATGAGGGCGTATCGGATAAGAAGACCCTGATCAACTGTACGAACCATTCTTATTTCAATCTGAGCGGGGATCTGGCAAGCTCGATCCATGACCATGAGCTGAAGCTCTATGCTTCCCACTACACCCCGGTAGTCGCCGGTGCGATCCCTACCGGAGAGATCGCGGATGTGAAGGGTACGATCTTCGACTTCACGGATTTCATGAAGATCGGAGACCATATCGATGATGATGTGGAGCAGCTGAAGCTGGTACAGGGATATGATCATAATTTTGCCCTGGATCACAAGACCGGCTCCTATGACCTTGCGGCAGAGGTAAAGTGCCAGAGGTCGGGACGGAGGATGAAGGTATATACGGATCTTCCGGGACTCCAGTTCTATGCAGGCAACTGCATCGCTCCCGTGACGGGGAAGGGCGGGGTGAAGTATGACAAGAGGCAGGCTCTCTGTCTGGAATCCCAGTATTTCCCGGATTCCGTCAATCAGCCGAATTTTGAAAGCCCCATCTTTGATGCGGGACAGAAGTACGATACCACGACAGAGTACCGGTTTGATACATTTTGAGAAAACGCTGGACACAGGCTGGTCCATGCTGGAGGATGGAGATAAAAGATGCTTGAGGAATTAAAAAAGGAAGTATATGAGGCAAATATGCTGCTGCCGAAGTACGGCCTGGTGACTTTTACCTGGGGGAATGTCAGCGGGGTAGACCGGGAGCAGAAGCTTTTCGTGATCAAACCCAGTGGCGTGGAGTATGAATCCCTGTCACCGGAAGACATGGTAGTTGTGGATTTTGACGGCAATAAGGTGGAGGGCAGGTACAATCCTTCTTCTGATACCGCGACCCATGCCGTTCTTTACCGGAGCTTTGGGGATATCGGCGGCGTAGTCCATACGCATTCCTCCTGGGCTACAAGCTGGGCCCAGGCGGGAAGGGATATTCCTTGTTACGGCACGACCCATGCCGATTATTTCTATGGGAGCGTGCCCTGTCTGAGGGTGCTTACCAAGGAAGAAATGGACGAGGGCTATGAGAAGAATACCGGCGTGCTGATCGCGGATTATTTTAAGGACAGGGATCATAATGCGGTACAGGCTGTGCTCTGCAAGAACCACGGACCCTTCTGCTGGGGCAAGAATGCGGAAGATGCGGTGCATGCGGCGGTAGTGCTGGAAGAGGTGGCGAAGATGGCCGCCAGGACGGAAACCGTCAATCCCAGGGTAGAGCCTACGCCCCAGCATCTGCAGGATAAGCACTATTACCGCAAACACGGTGCAAATGCCTATTACGGCCAGGGAAATTAAACAATTTAGGAAAGGAAGTAAGCTGAACATGGAAAAAAAGGAACTTCAAAAGAAAGCAGTGGAAGTTCGGAAGGGGATCGTGACGGCGGTACATGCCGCAAAGGCCGGGCACCCGGGCGGATCGCTGTCTGCGGCAGATATTTTTACCTATCTGTACTTCCAGGAAATGAAGATCGATCCCGCTGATCCGAAGAATCCGGATCGGGACAGGTTTGTGCTTTCCAAGGGGCATACGGCTCCCGGATTGTATTCGGCATTGGCCAACAGGGGATTCTTCCCGGTAAAGGATCTGGAAACCTTAAGGCATCTGGGTTCTTATCTCCAGGGGCATCCGGACATGAAGCATATTCCCGGGGTGGATATGTCAAGCGGGTCTCTTGGACAGGGGCTGTCCGCGGCCTGCGGCATGGCTCTTGCGGCGAAGCTGGACGGGAAGGATTACAGGACATACTGCCTCTGCGGAGACGGAGAGCTGGAGGAAGGCCAGATATGGGAAGCGGCGATGTTTGCCGGCGCGAAAAACCTGGACAATCTCTGCGTGATCGTGGACAACAACAACCTGCAGATCGACGGGCCCATCAGCGAAGTCTGTTCGCCGTATCCCATCGATGCGAAGTTTGAGGCGTTTAATTTCCATGTGATCTGTATCGATGGCAATGATTTTGACCAGATCGAAAAGGCGTTTGCAGAAGCCAGGGCAACGAAGGGCAAGCCCACCTGTATCGTAGCGAAAACGCTGAAGGGCAAGGGCGTATCCTTTATGGAAAACCAGGTCGGATGGCATGGCAAGGCCCCGAACGATGATGAATACAAGATCGCAATGGAGGATCTTGAGAAATTGGAGGCGTCGATATGAGTACAGAGGTGAAGAAGGTCGCTACGCGGGAGAGCTATGGAAACGCATTGGCGATGTATGGAGAGGAATATCCGGATCTGGTCGTATTGGATGCAGATCTGGCAAATGCGACGAAGACAAATATATTCCAGAAGAAGTTTCCTGAAAGGCATATAGACTGCGGGATTGCAGAAGCAGATATGACCGGGATCGCGGCCGGGCTTGCGGCTTGTGGAAAGATTCCCTTCATCAGCTCCTTTGCCATGTTTGCGGCAGGGAGGAATTTTGAGATAGTAAGAAATTCCATCGGTTATCCGCACCTGAACGTAAAGATCGGGGCTACCCATGCAGGCATTACCGTGGGCGAGGACGGGGCTTCCCATCAGTGCCTGGAGGATCTTGCCCTTATGAGGACGATACCGGGAATGACGGTAGTATGCCCTTCGGACGACATCGAGACAAAGGCTGCCGTGAAGGCGGCGCTTGACCTTGAGGGTCCCTTTTATATGCGGACCAGCCGTGCGGCAAGCCCTGTCTTTAATGACCATGAGGGCTATAAGTTCGAGCTGGGCAAGGGCATTACCTTAAGGGAAGGAAAGGATATCACGATCATCGCCACGGGAGTAGAGGTGTCTTATGCATTGGATGTCGCTGAGATGCTTTCCGGGGACGGCATTGACGCAAGAGTGATCAACATCCATACGATCAAGCCCATTGATGAGGAGATCATCATCAAGGCCGCATCGGAAACCGCTGAGATCTTCACCGTGGAAGAGGCTACCGTGATCGGCGGATTGGGAAGCGCGGTCTGTGATGTGGTGTCTGCCAAGCATCCCGCCATAGTCCATAAGCTTGGGATGCAGGATGTATTCGGCGAATCCGGCTCCTGGTCTGCATTGCTTGAGAAATATGAGCTGGATGCAAAGGGCATATACAAGCAGATCAAGCAGCTGCACAAGAATGGCTGATCCAGCAAAAAAAAATGACCATGCGCCGGAGAAGGTGATTCTCCGGCACAGGGTTTCCAAGGTGATGACGGTCGCTATCATTGTAGCGGCCTTTATTAGCGTTATAGCCCTTTTAAACCGGGATTATCAAAATAAGACATATGATGATTATGAGATCCTGGATAAAAGCGTGCGCCAGGATTCGGACAGTTCTGAGTATCTTGCTTATAACGGGCATGTGGTCAAGTACAGCCGGGACGGGGCAGAAGCCTTTGACGGTACGAATAAGATCCTTTGGAATGTAACTTATGAAATGCAGAATCCAAAGGTGGCCACCTGCGGGGACTATGTGGCCATCGGAGACGAACAGGGCACGGAGATCCTGGTCACGGATTCCTCCGAGCATCTGAACCGGATCGAAACGAAGCTGCCGGTACTCAATTTCTGTGTTACGAAAAACGGCGTGGTCGCGGCTGTCCTTGAGGATGCCGGCACATCCTGGATCCGGCTGTATGACAGGGATGGGGAGGAGCTTGCTTCGATACGGTCGTCCATGGCAGAAAGCGGATATCCCATGGATATCAGCCTTTCAGAGACAGGGATCCTTCTGGCGGTGACCTATGTCCGGGTGGAGGGGGAGGACCTGAAAAGCTCTGTCGCCTTTTATAATTTCGGTGAGGTCGGGGCGAATGAGAGCGATCATTACATGAGCGGATATGATTTTAAGGATACGTTGATCCCCAGGGTGAAATTCATGAGTGATTCTACGGCATTTGCCATCGGGGATGACTGCCTGGCCTTTTTTATCGGAGATCAGAAGCCGGAAAAGAAATATGAATTTGACTTTGATACCGAGGTAGAAGGAGTTTATTACGGGGAAGAACGTGTTGTCCTGGTGAGAAGGAATATCGGGAATGAAGGATATACTGCGGATGTTTTCAATATGGAAGGAGAGCAGATCCTGACGGAGAATTTTTCGCTGGAATATTCGGATATCCAGGTTACCAGGGACAGGCTGATCATATATAACGAGTCCAGGTGCCAGATATACAATATGAAAGGAAAGCTGAAGTTTGACGGAGCCTTTGACGACTCGACCCTTCTGTGTGCACCGACCTCCGATGCAAGAAAATATGTGCTGATCAACAGAGAAACAGCACAGCAGATCCGGCTGCGATAAGAGAACCCCTGTGTTTTGAGCGGAAGTCCGGATACGGCGGGCCCGTATGGGGGCACTGTGCGGATTCAGGCCTTTAAAAGCCTATATGGAAAAAAAGGAGAAGAGAAAATGAAGAGCAGTATCAGGAAACTTACGGCGTTTGTTCTGGCAGCTGTTCTGGCGCTCACCTGTATGCCCGCCCGCACAGCGATGGCATATGACGGCAGTGACGCCGGGGGCGCGTCGGGGATCGCGGAAAGCGATGCCGGGGCACAGGGCGTTCAGTCTGTGGCGGAAAATGCACAAAGCGCAGCAGACACACAGAATGCGGCAGATGCACAGAACGTTGAAGAAGTGTGGGAAGATGAAGCCGGAATATCCGGGGATACCGATGAGGGCCTTTTGCCCGCAGGGGTAGGCACAGGTCTTACTCTGAACGGAAACGGGGGAAAGGTGAAGGTGGGCGAAAACAGTTATGCTGACACCTGGTATCTGGCTGAGCCGACAACAGATCTGTCATCATATGCTCCGAAAAAGGAAGGAAGCTCCTTTATCGGCTGGTATTCCAGTGCTGACTGTAAAGCGGAGGATCTTCTTTCAACGTCTTATTCTCCCAGTATATTAAATGGGTATCCCGAACCCGGCACGGAGATCTATGCCGGATGGCAGGCGGCCGTCAAGCTGGACGGCAATGGGGGAAAGGTAAAAGGTCCCGATGGTGAATATCACGACTACTGTTATCAGGAAGAATACTCCTTTAACCTTACAAATTACAGACCGGTGTGGAAAGACCACTGGTTTACCGGCTGGTATGCCGAGCCTGAGTGCAAGACCAGGCTTACTGCCGATTACAGTGACTCTCTTCTCGTCAACCCGCCTACTCCCGGCACTACATTGTACGCCGGCTGGCTTACAGCCTGCAAGGTGGACGGAAACGGCGGTCAGGTGTGGAATACCGAGAGCAAATCTTATGTGGACAGCCTCTTCATTCAGGATGACAATAAATCCTCC
>JAILLN010000016.1 GCA_024693135.1 Lachnospiraceae bacterium
CTGTTCTTTACACCTTTCATTTTGAGTCGCCTTCCAGCTCCCCCCACGCTGTGCTGATTTGGTTCAGCCTGTGTAACGAATAAAAGAAGCATAAATCGCGATGAGATAATATATGGTTGAAATAGTCTTCGTTTGCTTCCATATATTTTGCGAAGGGTGAGCCGCCAAGAGCCTTGGTGTTTCCTAAGGAGCCTCTTACCGCGAACACGCGGAGATTGCCGCCTGCGTAGACTTGCAAGATCGGCTGTCTGGCGAGACAACACGCTTTTAAGTTGGCTCGCCAAGCCGAGATTGCATAGTCGAAGCCAGCGGGAAGCTCCGCATGAAGTGAGCGGTGAGGCGACGTGGAAATGCAAGGCCCGCCGGCGGCGCAGACTACCCACAATACAAGGCCCGCCGGCGGCGCAGACCTGCCACAATGCAAGACCTGCTAGCTCTCATTAAGTTGCGCTTGTAAGAGGGCGTTGAAGTGTTGTAGAATTACAGTGGTTTTATGTAGTTTTCATTAGAAAGATCAAAGCGGAAGGGAACTGTATTCATGAAAAAAGTTTTCGGACGAATCCTTATCGTGATACCTGCCATAGCCCTTCAGGTTTTCTGGTATTATCTGGTTCTGGACGGCCTGGATCTCATCATGCGCGGCCACCTGAGCGACCTGATCAGCAGCCTCTTTTCCATTCTCGCGATCCTCTTCGTGCTGAACCTGATCTCAAAGCGGGATGAAAGCAGCTACAAGCTCCTGTGGGTCATCGTTATCCTGTCCATGCCCATCCTGGGCTCGATCCTCTACGCCTTCCTCGGAAATAAGCATACCGGCAAGGGCCTGAAGGCAAAGATCCAGCAGTCCTCTGATTTCTTTTCTGTGGAGGACTATGCCATGGAAAAAGACCTTTCTCCTGAGCTCAAGGCCCTGGACTTGAGGCTCGGCCAGTCCTTCCAGCACATCGCCCGGACCACCGGCTTTCCCGTCCTGAAAAACGGCACCTCCCGGTATTATCCCTTCGGCGAGGACATGTTTGCCGATATGTGCGAGGACCTGAAGTCTGCCGAAAAATTTATCTATGTGGAATATTTCATCATCCAGCGCGGAAAATTCTGGGATAAACTCACCGACCTCCTTAGTGAAAAGGCCGCCGCCGGCGTAGACGTTAGGGTCATTTATGATGATCTCGGAAGCATTGCCACTTATTCCGTCGCAGACATCCACGACCTGGCTCAGAAGGGGATCAAGTGCATTGCCTTCAATCCGCTGCTCTTTCTCAGCACAAAGCTGAACAACCGGGACCACCGCAAGATCATGGTGATCGATGGAAGGATCGCCTACAGCGGAGGCGTCAACCTGGCTGATGAATACATTAATGAGAAGAAATTATTCGGACGGTGGAAGGACATCGGCTTCCGCATTACCGGCGATGCTGTCGGAAGCTATACCTATATGTTTGCCGAGTTCTGGAATGCCTTCTCCAAGGAAAAGATCGACAAGGAGGAAATCTCATCCGGAGCACAGCCGCAAGCCCCGGACGCGGACAATGGATTCATCCTGCCCTACTACGATTCCCCCATGCGTAATGAACATACCAGCAATGTGCTGTATACGGAGCTTCTGTCTCTGGCCACGGATTTTGTATGGTTTTATACCCCCTACCTGATGCTGGGAGACGCGCTTTTCGATGCCATGATCCGGGCGGCGGAGCGGGGAGTGGATGTGCGGATCATCATGCCGGGCATCCCGGACAAAAAGATGGTTTACCGCCTTTCCAGAAGCTATTATCCGGATCTTTTGAAGGCAGGTGTCCGGATCTATGAATATACGCCCGGCTTTGTCCATGCCAAGGCCGTGATCGTGGATGACAAGGTAGCCTGCATCGGTACCGTAAACCTGGACTACCGGAGCCTGTTTCTCCACTTTGAATGCAATTCCGTATTCTATAAGGCCGATATCATTCCGGCCCTGAAGGAGGATTACCTGGCGACCCTGAAGGAATGCAGGGAAAGGACTCTGGATAATTTCAGCTGCGGCACTGTCCACCGATTCATCGACAGCGTGCTGCGGATCCTTGCACCCCTGCTTTGATCCCCACATCCACTATATGGAGGAATGAGAGAAGATGAACGACAATCCTTCCGACGGCATCTCCGCCAAAAGACGCTATAAAAAACGGGCTTTGGTTTTCATTATCCTGTCCAGTATTATTTTCATCATTTTCTTTTCCATGCTCCAGTCTGTCCTTCAGACAAGGGCAAGAAAAGAGCAGGAGCACAATCTGGACCGGTTTTTCTCTTCCACCTTCTCCAACCTCAATAATAACATCCATGAGGTCAACAGCCTCCGGGATGCCTTCAACCAAAACAACATCACCATGCTGAACGACCTGGTCATGGCTTACTCCGGGGAAAAATACGAGGAGCTTTCCACCCTGAGTCCCGACGAACAGAGCGACCTTCTCTACAGTGCCAGCTACAGCATGCAGAACTGCGCCTGGCTCCTGGTGGTAAACCGGGATGCGGATATCCTGATCTCTACTTCACCGAAGA
This sequence comes from Lachnospiraceae bacterium, assembly GCA_024693135.1. Taxonomy (GTDB): domain Bacteria; phylum Bacillota; class Clostridia; order Lachnospirales; family Lachnospiraceae; genus NK4A144. Next base: position 2,536 of record JAILLN010000016.1, read on the forward strand.
ATAACGGCCTCAATATCCTGCAGGACGGAGAGACCGAACTGACTGCCGATCAGTTCCACGATCTGTGCGACGGCAAGGTCGATCATCTCGTCGTGGAAAGCCCCTATGAGGGAAGTGACGTATACAAGGGTAAGCAGCTCTATCTCTACTGCAAGCCCATTCCCGGCACCTATGGACAGGAAGGCTACAAATACTTCTTCCTTGCCTTCACGTCGGATATTATCGATGCCACCGTCTCCCGCTTAAGCGACCTGTCCGTATGGCTCAATACCTCCAACATCGGAAATAACGGCTCCGTCTTCATGGTGGATGCCGAAAATGACACGATCCGGTACGGCATCTTCCGGGGAGAGGATGTGTCCGGAAAAAAGGCCTCCGAACTGGGGCTTCATGCCGAGCTCCTTCAGGACCGTTATTTGGGTGATGCCGACATAAGCGGTGTGCCCTGTTATGTCTCAGCCCGCCAGTATTCCTCATCCATGTTCGGCTCCAAAAACTATATCGTCGCCGCCATCCCCCTCAGGGATGTGTATGGAGCCAATAAATCCGTCATCCTTTGGAACTGCTGTCTTTTCCTGATCTTTTTGGTGCTCATGATCGCCTACGCGGCCTTCGTTCGCTCTGATACCTTGAAAAAAAAGGAGGGGTTGAAGGGCATCCCCCTTTTCCGGCAGAAAGGACGCAGGATCTATTTCAGCAGGACTCTTGCCGGCAAGATCCTCCCCATCGTCTTCCTGTCCTCCTTCCTTGTCTATCTCGCTTCCTTCTACTTCCAGGCCCTGATGAAGCTTTCGGATGCCTTCTCCGAATCCGTATCCCTGGAAAAGGAGATTTCCAGGAACATCGAGGAGGGAGCCTCCCTTCAGTCCGATTTTGACGATTATTATGAATTCCAATACATCAGCCGGGCGCAGCTCTTATCCTTCGTGATCTCCCTCCATGGAGACGAATACTTTGATTTCGACAATGAGGCAAACGATGTGAGGACCGCCGGGAGCATAGATGCCAATGGAAACCGGGATATCATCCGGGACAACTACCGCAATCCGGTCAATGTGATCAACAGTTCCTATGCCTTAGCTGAGCTCTGCACCAAAAACAATATTGAAGAGATCTATCTGATCTCGGATACCGGAGTGACCCTGGCCACTTCCTCCTCTTATTGGAATTTCTCCTTAAGCAATGACCAGAATGCTCAGTCCTATGAATTCTGGGACATCCTCGACGGCAAGCAGCTTTCCATCGTCCAGGGTCCCATGATCAGCGACGAAGGCCACCTTTCCCAGTTTATCGGCTGCCCCCAGAGCTACTACACCTGCCTGGATGATGAGGGCAGGACGAAATTTATGTGCTATACCGATTATCTGAACCAGCAGAACGGGACCTATACCGGCAATGAGATCACGCGCCATACCGGCCTGATCCAGCTGGAACTGAATCCGACGGATGAAAGCAGCATGCTGAACAACGCAAATGCGCAATACGTGCTTTCCAATACCAAGATCTCCAATGACGGCTTTCTCATTGCTTTCCAGTATAATGATGATCTGGAGGACTATGATGTGATCTACACCCCGCTGCCTGACATGAAGGATAAGACCTCCACCGAGCTCGGGCTTTCCGAAATGGCCTTCAGCGGGGATTACAACGGCTTCCAGTATCTGAACGGCATCCGCTACCTGCAGAGCCTCCGGAAGGCAGGAGATTACTACATCGCGACAGCCATGCCTATGGAAAAGCTATATGAAGGCATCTCCGGGATCTCTCTGTTCTGTGCCCTGTTTTCCCTGGCTGTCATGCTCCTCATTCTGGTCTATACCGTATTTTATTTCGATGACATGGACGATGACGAGCTTTACCGGGAGGAGATGGATCCCCTGGCGATCTTCGGGCATTGGAGCGCAGCCCGGTCCGCAAAGCCGGGGAATCCCTTCCATCAATTTGAATCCATTGTAAAAAACAGCCTGATCATCTTAGGGATCGTATTTCTCCTCTCCATCATCTATGACGCCCAAAGGTATGGCAACAACTCGGCCATCTTTTATATCCTGAAGGGAGAGTGGGACAAGGGAGTCCATATCTTCTCCCTGTCCGCCTGTTTTGTGATCATCATCGTATCCTCCATCATCCTTAAATTTACCAGCCATCTGGCTTACCTGATCGCGGCCGCATTCGGCAACCGGGTGCTCACCATGATCCGGCTTTTCGTATCTTTAGCCAAGACGGTCATCATCGGACTTATCCTGTTTTACTGCCTTTTTCTGCTGGGGATCGATGCCACCAGGCTGCTTGCTTCCGCAGGGATCCTGTCTGTGGTGGTCGGCCTTGGCGCCCAGAGCCTCCTGGGAGACGTATTGGCCGGTATCTTCATCGTGATGGAGGGTTCCCTCCATGTGGGGGATTATGTGACCATCGAAGGCGTCCGCGGCATTGTCACGGAGATCGGCCTCCGTACTACAAGATATGAGGATATCAACCAGAACATCCGGATCATCCGTAATAACGAGATCAAATCTCTATCCAATATGTCCATGAAGTATTCCGTGATCCTTTACAACATCCCGGTACCCTATGAAGAGGACTTTCCGAAGATCCGCAAGATCCTGAATGAAGAATTTATCGATCTTTATGAGGATCATCGTTTCCTGAAGTCCATACCGGTCTGCCAGGGCATAGAGCATTTAGGGGAGAGCTCCGTGGAGCTAAGGGTGCGGTTCATGTGTGAGGAAAAAGACCGTTATGACGTGCAGCGATTTATGTACGATGAGATCATGCGGATCTTCCGGGAAAACAATATCACGGTTCCCTTCAACCAACTGGACATTCACGTTGGACGGGAGCTTACGGACGGATCCATCCCCGGGGAAGCCCCCCGGGAGGACTGATCCTATCCCTCAAGACCGGATCAGCCGTCGATCCGGATGGTCTTCCCGCATCCCCCATCTGACTTGGGGCAGATCACGATATTCTTCCGGGCATCGATCTGGAAGCGGTGATCGCAGTACGGGCACCGGAAGGGCATCATCTGCGGCCCGCCTTTCCCGCCGGAAACTCCTTCCAGCTCATTATCACTTATTTCATAGCTGTCTTTTTTCATCCATCCGATCCTTTCTGACTTCATCTGTTTTTTTCCTGTACAATCATAGATACGAAAAAAAGCCCCGGATGTCAATCCTTTAGGCCGCATCTTTTCTTCCGGCCCATATGGCATGGCGGCTGCACCGGAGGAACGGAAAACCGGCCCATATGGCACGCCACCCTGAATCATGATATAATCCCTTGCAGGATAATGCCTGCTTAAAGACAGAAGGAGTATGCTATGCCAAAAAAAGAAGACCTGCCTGATATCCCGGAAAAGGGTTATCTTCATGAGGACTTCAGGCTTTTTCACAATACGGATACCCTGGGCACGGATACGCCGGTGCATGTCCATGACTTCTATAAGGTCACCTTCGTTAAGTACGGGTCTGGCAGCTATATGATCGACGGCAGGACCTACAATGTCTCTGCCGGCGACATCATCCTCGTCGGAAGAGGCGTGCCCCATAAGCCCTCCTTTATGGCCGGAAATCTGTACGACCGGTATACGCTTTATATCTCCGCCCAGATGCTGAAGGACTTTGATCTGCCGGAGTGTCATATCTATGACCTCTTTTCTTCGGAAAGCGCAAATGTCATCCGGCCCGAGATCAAGGAAACGGACCGGTTTTCCGGGGTTTTGGAAAGGATCCATACGGAATCCGGATCCTCATCTTATGCGGCGCATCTGGCCGCCCGGCTGGGCGTCATCCGTTTCCTCATCGAAGCCGGCCGATGCAGGGAGGAATCCGCCCTGACGGTGCCCCTCTGCGCCACGGAGGAGGACGATATGCTCCGCCTGCTCCGGTACGTGAACGATAATATAAGGGAAATGGTGTCTGAAGATGACATCGCAGAGCATTTCGGGCTGAGCAGACAGAAGCTGGCGGAGAGCTTTGCCAGCGCCTTCGGCTGCCAGCTTTCCGAATACATGAAAAACCGCAGGCTTACCCGGGCCCATGAAATGATCATGGACGGCCAGGATCCTGCGGATGCCTGTTATTCCTGCGGCTATGGCAGCTATCAGGACTTTGCCCGTGCCTATGCGGATAAATACGGCGAGCCTCCCAGGAGGCCGGTGAAGCAGGGCTTGGGCAAGGATGTATTTACGGATTACTTTCTGGAATGACCTTTCTCATCCTTCCAGAAACTGGTACAGCAGCCGGTACATTTCCTTTGCATCCTCCTCGCTTAAGGGCGATCCTTCCCCGGCCAGCTTCATGGGGATATCCTTGCACTTTTCCTTGAGGGCATCCCCCTCCTGTGTGATGCTTATGATGGTGACCCGCTCATCCTCCTTTGATCTCTGTCTTGTCACATATCCCGCCTTTTCCAGCCTCTTTAAAAGCGGAGTGAGGGTTCCCGCATCCAGATGAAGGATGCTTCCCAGCTGTCCCACATTCATGCTCTCATGCTCCCAGAGGACCATCAGGACAACATACTGGGTATAGGTAAGCCCCAGAGGACTTAAGTAGGGCGTATACTTTCCCACGATCTTCCTTCCGCATGCGTACAGGGGAAAGCACAGCTGGTTTTTCAATAAGAGCTGCTGGTATTCCTGTGCCATTGATCACTCCTTCATTTCCCTTTGATCAAGCGTCCCGCTGCCATCACTGCTGGTCCGGGTTGCTTTTTTTATCGGGGATATAAAAATCCGGATGCTCCCCGAGCCAGGCCGTCTGCGGCATGCATGAAAGCATGGAAAGGTCTTCTTCGGACAGGTCAAAGTCGAAAACCTCCAGATTGGCCTTCATATGCTCCAGGGAGGATGCCTTCGGTATGGGCAGGATCCCCTTCGACAGGAGGAAGCGCAGGTTGATCTGCTGTACGCTCCTTCCGTATTTTTCGGCAAGCCGGACCAGGATGGAATTGCCGATGGTGGCATTTTCTCTGCCCCTGCCCAGAGGAGACCAGGCCATGGGCAGGACTCCGTTTTCCATGCAGAAGGATACGGCCTTTTCCTGTGAATACCCCGGATGCAGCTCCAGCTGGTCTACCACAGGCTTGATCCTGCTGTGTTCCAGAATGTTCTTCAGATGATGGGGAAGGAAATTGCTGAGCCCCAGCCTCTTTACCTTTCCGCTGTCTACAAGCTTTTCCATGGCCTGCCAGGTCTCGATGTCAAGCCCCTTCCAGTCCTCGCCGTCTTCCCCGGTCTGCCTGGGCCAGTGTATCATATAGATGTCCACATAGTCTGTCTGCAGGCGGTTTAAGGAGCGTTCGAAGGCCTTTTCCACCTCTCCCGCCCCCATCTCATCGATCCAGAGCTTTGTCTCAATGATCACCTCGGACCTGGATATGCCGCTCTCGCGGAGGGCACCGCCCAGGGAGCTTTCCGTCTCATAGAGGGAGGCCGTATCAAAAAAACGGTATCCACAGTCTATGGCCTTCAGTATCACGTCCTTGTTTTTCTCAAACTCTTCATTGTAGGTACCGAATCCGATCTTCGGCAAAAGGCTTTTATCCGCTAATGTGTAATATTCCATGCAGGCTCCTTTCTTTTTTGCCGTGTTATCTTTCAGCATATTATATTGTGCAAAATGTATGCTGTCAAGCAGAACCTGCTTACTTGTGCGTCAGGGCATTCCTCTGAAATACGGGAATCACCCCAAGCTCAGCCCGGACCCTCACGGTCTGTCCACCCTCATATGCTTCCTGGTCTGCGGTACTGACCCACAGGGCTCCCTCCGGAAGATAGACCTCCCTTGAGCGCTCTCCGGCCTCAAAGACCGGGGCCACCAGATAATCCGGCCCGAACATGTACTCATCCTCCCTTTCCCAGGATTTTGCATCCGCGGGGAATTCATAAAAAAGCGTTCGCATCACCGGGCTTCCGTATTCATGAGCCTCCTTCATGAGCCCCCGGACATAGTCCCTCATGGACTCCCGGATGCCGATGTATTTTTTGCAGATCTCATAGGCTTCTTCTCCATAGCACCAGATCTCATTCGGCGCACCGGAGCGGCAGGACGCGCCTCCCGTGGTACCTGCCTGCTCCTGCCTGGGCTCCCGGTCTCCGTGAAGCCTCATGACCGGGCAGTAGGCGCCCCACTCAAACCATCTCACGAAGAGCTCCCGGAATGCGGGATCATTCGGATCTCCTCCATGAAAGCCGCCGATATCCGTGGTCCACCAGGGAATGCCTGCCATGCCCATATTCAACCCCGCGGAAAGCTGTTTCCGCATGCAGTCAAAGCTGGAAGCAATATCTCCGGACCAGACCAGCGCCCCAAATCTCTGGCTCCCGGCCCATGCACAGCGAAGCAGGTTTACGATCTTTTCCTGTCCCTCCGCCTTCATTCCCTCATAAAAGGCCCTGGCATAGCCTGCCGGATAGATATTGCCTACCTCCAGGTCCGTGCCGAGATGATATCGGTAATTGTCGAAGTCATAAACGGTATACTCCGGCTCCGCCTCATCCAGCCAGAAGGTCCTGATTCCGATCTCATAGTAGTTTTTCTTTACCTTATCCCACACATATTCCCCGGCCTCCTTGCTGGTCGCATCGAAATGGATGGTGGCCCCCTGGAAATTAAGCCCCGTCCGAAACCCTCTCTCCGTCCGGATCAGATAGCCTTTCTCCAGCATTTCCTCATAATTCTCGCTCTCCCTGTCCACGGTAGGCCAGATCGAGACCATAAGCTCGATCCCCATTTCCTTAAGCTCATCCACCATGCCCTTCGGATCCGGCCAGTATGTGGGATCGAATTTCCATTCGCCCTGCTTCGGCCAGTGAAAGAAATCCGCCACGATCAGGTCAAGGGGGATCTTTCTTTGATGATACTCCCGGGCGACCCCCAAAAGCTCCTCCTGGGTCTGGTAGCGCAGCTTGCACTGCCAGAACCCGAGGCCGTATTCCGGCATCATCGGCACGGTGCCGGTAACCGCCGCATAGGACCGGATAAGCTCCGCCGGAGTGTCTCCTGCCGTGACCCAGTAATCCAGAAGCTTCGTGCTGTATGCCTCAAAGCTCATCACGTTTTTGCCGAATACGGCCCTCCCGATCCCGGGATTGTTCCAGAGCATCCCGTAGCCCAGGGAGGATAAGGCAAAGGGGACGCTGGACTGGGAATTTCTGTGGGCAAGCTCCAGGTCGGAGCCCTTCAGGTCCAGATTCCTTTGCTGGTACTGGCCCATGCCATAGATCTTTTCTTCCGGGTCAAGGGATTCCCATCTCGCCGTCAGATGGTAGTCCCCGGCGATATTGGGCTTGAATTCCCTGGCCTCTACCTCGAGGGCGCTGCATTTGGGATCCGTCGGGTCCCTGCGGTTACGGACAAATTCCTCCATCAGCGTTTTGCCCCCGGAGTTTGCTATCCGGATCTTTCCCGCAGGGGAAATATTGACCCGGATCTTTCCGTTGATCAGCTCCCCTCCTTCTTCCGTGAGCTTAAGCTCTGCCTTCTGTGCCTGCGGCAGACTGAGAGCCCAGTCCTCAAGCGGCATGGTCCTGCATTTTGTGGCCCGGATCCGGACGGAATCCTTCCCCCATGCCTCGATCCAGACCTCCTCCGCATCATAGCGGAATATCAGCCTTTCATCCTTTTGCTTCAGCATCTCTTTCTCCTCTATAAACGCATGTTCATCTCTGACTCACACCGGTCGGATGCGGATACCGTAACCGGCCAAAATACGGCCATCAATGGGTTCCTGTTCTTTTTTGCGTGCCAGGCATCATGTCTCGTGGATCCAGACCCGCATCTCATTTTCTCCCCGGTTTGCCCAGGCATAGTAGGGAATGAAGGACAGCTTTTGCGGCACCGGCTTACCTGTCTCCTTCCCGCAGTAAAGCCCTCCATGGGGATCCGAAGGCATCAGGCGCAGCCCGTCTGCCTGGATGGTGCCCACACCGCATAAGAGCTCTTCCTTCCATTCATAGCGAAGCTCTGCATCCTTCGGAAGGACGAGGCAGTGGAGATCCTTTCCGTTATCCGCTTCCTCCAGGCAGTATACGAAGGGTCCCATGCTGAGAGCTGTCTTGTTGATATCAGAGGAAACCAGGGGATTTGCATGCCATCTTTTCGGCTCCATTTTAAGCTTCAGCGTGACATCCGTCTCACCCTTCCCTGCCTGTACATACCAGTAGCCCTTTTCCCTGCGGGAATCCAAGACCTCATCTCCCTGGGAAGAAAGGCTTACGCCCTGCCCCTCCGTCCAGCCGGGCACGCGGATCCCCAGGGTAACGGGATGCTCCGACTGATTATTGATATGAAACCTGACCTCTCCTTCCTTCGGATATTCCGTCTCCTGCCGGATCTCGATCCTTCCCCCTTCTGCCTCAAGGGTTAATTCGGACCGGATGAAAAGATTGGCCAGGATCACCGAATCCTTTACCGTATAGATATAGTCCTCCAGGGACATGAGAAGCCTGGCCAGATTGGGCGGGCAGCAGGCGCAGCCAAGCCACTGGGGCCTTACGCATTTCACATGGCTCTTGCCCGGATCCTTCCTTGATTTTTCCGGTACCGCTTCCAGGGGATTCACATAGAAGAAGTGCTTCCCATCCAGGGCCATCCCCGCCAGGGCCGTATTATACAGGGCTCTTTCCATGACATCGGCATATTCCCCATCCGGTTCGATGCGGAGCATCTGTCTGGCAAGAAAGATCAGCCCCACGGAAGCGCAGGTCTCGCAGTACATCGTATCGTTCGGCAGATCATAATCCAGGGTGAAGGCTTCGCCCCGGACCGTGGAGCCGATCCCTCCGGTGATGTACATCCGTTTGTCCGTGATGTTTCTCCAAAGCCTCCTGCAGGCGTCGGAAAGCTCCCGGTCCCCTGTGGAGGCGGCCAGGTCTGCAAGAGCGGTAAAAAGATATACCACCCTGACGGCATGTCCCTCTGCCGTATCTTGCTTCGATACCGGCAGATGCATCTGGAAATAAGCGGGAGGAGCGCTCTTCACCCCTTTGATCAGGGGAGGCTTTCCATCCATTTCGTTCTGCTTTTTCAGGAAATCCGGATCCGTCCCGCGGATGCTCAAGAAATACTGCGCCAGCTTCTCGTATTTTTCTTCCCCCGTCAGATGATAAAGCCGCATCAGCCCGATCTCGACTTCCTCATGCCCGTCTGCCCCATGGATCTTTCCCTCCTCCGGTCCGAAATGCCCATCGATGCAGCCGGCAAGCTTCTCTGCGATCTGAAGGGCCTTCCTGCTCTTCACGGCTTCATAATATGCCACGCAGGCCTCCATCAGATGCCCGGCGCAGTACAGCTCATGGCTTTCCGAAAGCCTCTTGAACTTCCTGTCCGGCTCCATGATGGTAAAGTACGTCCCGATATATCCGTCCGGCTCCTGGGCCTTTGCGATCAGATCCACCACGCTGTCTGCGGTCTTTTTCAGCTCCTCATCCGGATCCCTCCTTAAGGCATAGGCCGCAGCCTCCAGCCATTTATAGACATCGCTGTCCTGAAAGACCCATCCATAATGCTCTCCGGAGCTCTCCCCCGCGGCGATCCTGAAGTTCTCGATGGCATGGCTTTTTTCATTCGGGATCTCATCATCGTCCCTTTCTTTTTCGATCCGGATCTGGATCGCATCGTTTAAGACCTTCCACTGATAGGGAAGCATTTCTTTTTTGACCAGATCCTGGTATCTTTTCCAAAACGGGCTTGTGATCTGAATCATCCTTATCTCCTTTCTCCCTTTCCCAAAAAGAGAAACAGGGGACGGTCTCCTGCCTCCTGTTTCTCTCATCCTAACATGTCTTGCACTAAAGATAAAACCTTTTTTACTTCCCGAGGATCGAATCGATGGTCGCCTGGGCTTCTTCTGCGGCGGCCGCGGGCTCGCTCTCTCCGGTTATGACCTTATTGAAGGCCAGGGAGATGGCATCGGAGATGTCCGGCCACTCCGGCAGAGGGCCTCTTGCATTGGCATACTGCATCTCGTCTACAAATACCTGATATACATCGTCGCCCTTAAACTGGGTCTCTGCGATGGTGGAATCCGAAGAGATGTATCCCATGTGATCCATCATGTAAAGGCAGGTATCGCCGCTTGTGGCATACTGCAGGAAGGCAATGGCCGCTTCCTCATTTCCGCCTGCGATCACGGCATAGTTCTCACCGCCGAGGCCGGAAGCCTGCTGCTTGTCCTGTGGGATGGGAGCTACATTCCAGTGCAGATCCGGCACTTCCTGCCTCATGGTAGGGATCTGCCACGTGCCGTTGATCATCATGGCAAGGTTTTCGGAGATGAACTGGTTCATGGTATCGCCCTGTGTCCAGTTGATGGCTTCCTTCGGGAATGCCCCGGCATCGATCAGGCTCTTCTCAAACTCAAGCGCCTTGATGCCGCCCTCGGAATTGATCTCATAGGCTGTCTGGCCTGTAGACCATACCCAGGGAAGGAAATTGAAGGTGCCTTCCTCATTCTGAAGTGCGCAGTGGGCAAAGCCGTAGACATTATCCTTTGTCGTCTTTTTTGCGACATCCAGCAGCTCGTCCCAGGTGGTGGGAACCTCACAGCCAGCATCCTTCAGCATGTCTTCATTATAGAAAAGGACCAGGTCGTTGCTTCCGAAGGGCACTCCGTAAAGCCTGCCGTCCAGCGTGCAGGAATTTACCGGGCCGGGATAATAGGTGCTGACATCGAAACGATCCGTGATATCTGCGAAGATCCCCATGGCGGCATAAGCAGCATGGTCCGGATTGTCCAGGATCACGATGTCCGGAAGCTCACCGGCCGAAGCGCCTACCGAAAGCTGCTTCTTGAAATCCGCAAAAGGAACATACTTGGCCTGGACCGTGATCTTGTCCTGCTGTCCGTTAAACTCCTGGATGATATGATCCAGAGCCTCCTGATGTCCTGCGGTCTCCCAATAATACCAGATCGTCACATCGCCGGCCGCATCATCGGCAGCCGCCACCGGCTCAGCAGACTCCGCCGCCGCCTGGGCCTCACCGCTTCCTGCGCTCTGGCTGGAAGCAGGCATTTCTGCGCAGCCCGCCAGCACGGATACTGCCATCACCCCGGTAAGAAGAATTGCCAATATCTTTTTCATGAATACCTCCTTCGTGTAATAAAAGATTTGGTTTTAGGATAATTGAATTATCCGATAAGACGGCGTTTTGCGAAACTCAAGAAAACTAAAAAAGGATGAAAAATCTAAACAGGATTTTGGATGCAGGGAATCATGACCACAGCCCTTGTCCCTCTTGGGGAAAGGGAGGCTACGGTCATCCTCCCCTGCTGTCCGTAATACATATTGAGCCGGGTCAGGGCGTTTCTCATCCCGATGCCGCCCCTTGAACCCTCCTTTTCATAGAAGCCCGTATTGATCTTTTCGATGGTCTCCGGATCGATGCCGCAGCCATTGTCCTCGATGACGATGCATAAGCTTTCCCCCTGTCTTGTGACCTGGATCAGAAGCTCCGCATCCTCCTGGTCCTTTTCGAAGCCGTGCAGAATGGCATTTTCCACAAAGGGCTGGAGCAAAAGCTTATGTATCCTTGCCTCCTTGGCATCCGGCTCCACGACGATCTGGCAGGAAAACCGGTTTTTCAGCCGGAACTGCTGGAGATAGATATACTTTTTAAGCCAGTCGATCTCTTCTTCGATGGAAACCTCCGCGTTGCTGTTTACGATGGCATACCTCAGGATATTGGCCAGGGCGCTGATGGCATTGCTGATGTCATATTCATCCCGGTCGATGGCCATCCAGTTGATGGTATCCAGGGTATTATACAGAAAATGGGGATTGATCTGGGCCTCCATGGCCATGATCTGGGCCTCCCTCTGTCTTTCCACCGACTGGTTCAGCCTGGAAAGCGTATCGTTAAAGCCGTCCGCTATGCTCTCGATCTCTAAGGTCATCTTCCTGTCCTTTTCGATCCTGACCGACATGTCCCCATCCTGGGCCTGCCTCATGCCCCTTATCACCTGATCGATGGAAGAAAGGAGATTCTTGGACATGCCGGTGGAGATGATGATGACCGCAAGGGCCGTGATCCCGCTTAAGAGAAGGATCAGGCTCAGCTGCTTTTTCCGGGAATATAGAAATTCGCTGAGATCCGTGACATTTACGATGTCCCAGCCAAGCTCCTGGTCGTGATAGAGATAGATCCCGCTTTCTCCTGAGGCAAACCGGCCTGTCTCCTTCAAAAAGGAAGAATAATCCGACTTTCTTGCATCCTCCTCCTTTTCCATATCCGTGACCACTCTTCCGAGCTGCTCCGTATCCGACCCGAAGGAGATCACCCTCCCCTTCTCGTCGGTGATGAAATGAAAGACCCGGCCGTCCTCTTCATTATTCATGCATACCTTCTGCAGCAGCTCCTCGTCCAGGCTCAGGATGGCAATGCCGCATTCCTTATGCAGCCTGCGGTAATCGATGATCCGGTGGGCCATGTGAAGGAGGTAATAATCCCGGTTGTCAAAATTCGTCCCGTATTCCGTGGAGAAAATATGGGTATTGTAATCCGCGATGACCTGGCCGTACAATTCTTCTGCAGAAAGGCTGAAGCCTCCAAGCCAGGAGCTTTTGTAGGTCGCCGGCGTCATATGCTCGCAGGTCACCACATAGCCTCCGGGAGTGATGACCGTGATGGCCCGCACATAATCCCGGGTATTTAAGATCGCATTCAGGAACCTGCGCATCTGGTTCACCGTCACCGCCTCATCCGTCCCCTGGTCCAGCCGTCCCGTCCAGGCCGCCATATTGTCTTCAGTATAGATCTGATACAGCAGGTCTTCATAGGAATCAAGCCAGACATTCAGGTTCTGGTCCACCTGCCTTAAATTGCTGTTTGTGATGATCTCCGTATTATCCCGCAGGGCACCCGCGATATTGTAATAGGAATAGATTCCGAAGATCAACACGGGAATGATCGAGGTGGCGGCAAACAGCCGGATCAGCCTGGTACGCAAGCTTATTTTTTTCATTCTTCCCTCCATAAAAAAATGACGGCCAGGGCTCTGGCTCTCCCTGACCATCATATCGCCACATATTCCTTTCTTCAAGGACGGATCACTCCTTCACCGCCCCGTTGGTCATGCCGCTGATGATATATTTCTGCATGAAGATAAAGATCAGGGTCACCGGGATGATGGCTACTATGGCAAAGGCCGTCAGGTAGCTCCACTTGGTCCCGTACTGGCCCATGAAATTAAAGATGCCTGCGGTGATGGGGCGCTTCTCCTGATCCAGGATAAAGGTCATGCCGTAGGCCAGATCCCCCCAGGCATACAGGAAGGAAAAGATGGCACAGACGATCACCCCGGGCTTTGCCACAGGGATCAGGATCTTCATGAAGGCCGTAAACCGGGTGCATCCGTCGATATAGGCCGCCTCCTCCAAGGCTGCGGGGATGGATGCAAAATAATTCTTCAGGATCAGGACCGAAAACGGGATCCCGATGGTAGCGTCTGCCAGGATCGCAGCTCCCCAGGTATTGTACATCTTCATATTACGGAACATGATGAACATGGGTGTCAGCAGCACGGAGACCGGCAGCATCTGGGTCACGAGAAAGCCCAGCAGCATGGCCTTCCTGCCGAAGAACCTGTAGCGGGCGATGGCATAGGAAGCCGGCACCGCAAGGACCACCGCGATGAGCATGGCTCCGGTGGAGATGACAAAGCTGTTGAAAAAGGACTGGAACATATTGAAGTCCCCGGTCTCGATCTGGGCCGCATAGGATTTCGTATTCCAGACATGCGGATAAAAGGTGGGAGGGATCTGGAAGATCTCCTTCTCCGTCTTAAATGAGGTGACGAGGGTCCAGAAAAGAGGGAACAGCAGCAGGATCAGCAGGATCACCGAGATCGTACAGAATATGGCATTTTTTCCCTTGGGCAGTCTTTTTCCATCCATCAGTCTTCTTCTCCTTCCATGGTGATCTTAAGATACAAAAGCCCTACCAGCAGCAGGATCAAAAACAGCACATTGGCCACCGCCGATCCCTTGCTGTACTGGAACATATCAAAGGAAAGCTTGTAGGAATAGGTCGAGAGGAGATGGGTCGCATTCACCGGCCCTCCCTCCGTCATCACATATACCAGGTCATATACCTTGAAGGTATAAATGAAGCCAAGCACAAGCACGGATTCTATGGTAGGCCTCAGCAGCGGCAGCGTGATCCCGGTAAGCTTCTGCCAGCTGTTTGCCCCGTCCACCGAGGCGCTCTCATACAGCTCCTGGGGGATCGTCGTCAGCCCGGTGGAAAGAAGGATGGTATTGAACGGGATCCCGATCCACACATTTGCGGCGACCACCGCGATCATGGCCGTATTGGGGGTGGTGAGCCATTCGATGTTTTTCTGGATGATACCAGCGGTACGCAGCAGATAATTGATGATCCCCACATCGGTGGAAAACATGAACTTAAACATCAGCGCCGTGACCGTCATGGGCATCATCCAAGGGATCATGGTAAGTCCCCTCACGGTCTTTGCGAAGGTGAAATTCTTGCTGAAAAGAAGCGCCAGCAGAAAGCCGATCAGAAACTGGAAGATCAGGCAGGATACCGTAAAGAGCAGGGTATTTCCCATGGACTTGATGAATACGCCGTCATGAAATATCTCAACATAATTCTGAAAAGCGATGAAGTGCTTTTCTCCCCGGACGAGGTTCCTTACGGATACATCCTGAAGGCTCAGCACCACATTGCTTAAGATCGGATATCCCACAAATACCATCATATAAATGAAGGCCGGCAGGATAAACAGAAGACCCACGTTATCATACCGGAAAAATTCCCTGATCCTTTTCATATCTCCTCCTCTATCAACGCTTGGTTTTTTCTGACTCACACCGGCCGGATGCAGAACACGTAACTTAAGCAAAATACGCCTCGGACGGGTTCATGCTCCCTTTCAGACAGGTTAAGGCCATCGGCCGTTTTTTGACGATTCCATTGTATGGGGTATTTTGTCTTTCCGAAATGAGAAAAAACTAAAAAAAGAGGGGATTTCTAATAATAATTTTCCTTAAGATGTGTCTATTTGACGGTCTTGCGGTAATCTGCCGGAAGCTGTCCCGTGACATCCCGGAATACCTTGCTGAAATACTTCGGATCGGAATAGCCCACCCGTTCCGCGATCTCGTAAAGCTTCAGGGAGGTGCCGAGGAGAAGCTCTTTTGCCTTTGCGATACGGTAATTGCGGATATAGGCGCTGAAGGTGGTCCCGGTCTCCTTATGAAACTGGGTGCCTAAATATTCCGGGGTGATATTCAGCCGGGAAGCGATCTCGTCCAAAGTGATCCCGCTGTGGTAAAATTCCCGGATCATGCTCTTCGTCTTCTTTACGATCAGATTTGTGGACTCCGCCTCATCCTCCATGACCAGCACGTCTTTTACCGTATCACAGATCCCGGAAAGCTCCTTGCGGGTCTTTGCCCCCATGATCTGCTCCAAGAGCTTCTGCTGCCGGATCTCCCCGGCCTTTTCATTTCCGATGTCCTTCGCCAGCTCCAGGGCAGACCAGATAAAGCGCACATAGCACTCCTTGACCTCCCTGGGATCGTAGACCCGGCCGTCACGGAAGCTTTCCGCAAAGCGGTCAAAGAGCTCGCCCACCCTGCCCTGATCTAAGGAGCAGACCACAGCCTTCATCTTTGCCTCCAGCTCCTTCGGATATACGCAGAGGCTCTTCTGTACCCGGGTGATCTTGGGATAGGAGATCAGGATGCTGTCTTCAAAGGAAAGATTCCAGTCCATATACGGATACAGCCTCCGGATCCCCTCCGGGAGAGCCTCAAGCCCCTCCACCTCCGTGAAGCCCACGGCACAGTCCTCGGATACCTCCTTCAGAAGCTGGTATTGGATCCAGCGCTCAAGATCCAGGCTGCTTTCATAATGATAGATGATGGTATAGATGATGCTCCGGTATTCCTCCTCCAGGCTCTGAAAGCCAAGCTTTCCATACAGGGAAAGGGAATGGCTGAGCTTATTCCGGTAATTTGCGGCTTCCTTTTCGTATTGATTTCCAAGATAGGTAAGGAGAATGATATATTTCTGGTCTCTTTCGATCTGATAGCTCCGGGAGAGGTATTCCGCCACCTCCTCCGTCACGGAAAGCCTCCCTCCCACGATCTCCCGGAAGACCTGCTCCAGGGTTCCGATCTGCAGGGGCTTCTTCTGCTTATCCTCCTCCATCTGCCTCCGGATGCTGCTTAAGGCCTGGGAGAAATCATTCAGGTTCACGGGCTTCAAGAGATACTCGGTGACCCCCAGCTTCATGGCGCTCCTGGCGTATTCAAATTCCGAATAGGCGCTTAGGACGATGGTCTTGGGCATTTCCATCCTTTGGCTGATCTCTTCTAACATCTTAAGCCCATCCATCCCGGGCATCTGCACATCCGTGATGATCAGATCCGGAGCAAGCTTCTCACAAAGGGAGAGCCCTTCCTTCCCGTCATTTGCCTCCCCTGCGATCTCATACTCTTCATCGATTTTTTTCAAAAGCTTGATGATCCCTTCCCGGATCCGGATCTCATCCTCTACGATCAAAACCTTCAAGGCGCCAGCTCTCCATTCTGCTTCATTCCGGACTGAAACGCTTTCATTTTACTACAGCCCCTTTCCTGCGGCAACCGGAGCGGAAGGACATCCCGGATGTTTTCAAGAAGCCTTATTCGTTGTATAATATGCGGTGAAATTTTGACGGCAGGGCTCCATCGCCGGATGCCCTCTACCCATGATGAACCTTAGGAGGTAATCTATGCTGAAACGACAATTCCAGAAGAAAATGCTGTCCTTCTTCCTGGCATCGTCCATGATGATGACAAGCCTCGGGACCGGAGCCGCTCCGGTACTGGCGGCGGAGATCCCAGAGGAGCAGGTTCAGGAGACCGTGGCCGGGAAGGACGCGGAGGCCATGCCGGAGATCCCGGGGGATGAGCCCCAGGCAGATGCGGCCGTTACGCAGGACATCCCGCAATACAGCCTGGGCTATAAGGCGCCTGAATGGATGGGGCCTGCCGTAGCCATAGATGACGACCTGACCGTATCCCAGCTGGAGTCCATGGTGGATGGTACAGAAGGAGATGAGCTCCCGGATGCAGGAGACGGGATCGGTCCTGTCCCGGATGGTAAGGTGGAGCCAGCCTACCCGGCAGCTTACAGCGATACAGAAGATATCAATAAATATCTGGCAGAGCATCTTCCCCCCACCAGAGACCAGAACCCCTATGGCAGCTGCTGGGCTCATTCCTCCATGGCCCTGGCGGAAAGCTATCTGATCCAGAACGGGCTTGCCGATACCGATATCGATCTGAGCGAGCGGCATCTGGTATACAATACCTACGCGGAAGGATCAAATCCTCTTTTTGCGGATACCGGGGATAAGGTAACTTATGAAGGGAAGCCTACATCGCCCTCGGATGTGGAGGTCGCCTTCGAACAATTCGGCGGAAACCTGGCGGATGCGGCCGCAACCCTTGCCCGGTGGAGGGGTGCGACGGCTGAAGATAACGCCAAATATTCTGAGATCGAAAATTCTTCTCCGGAATGGGAAAACATTGAGTTTAACCATGACGGAGCACAGCTTAAGGATGCCTTCATCATCGATCTGAAAAATAATCCCAAGCTGGTAAAACGCTTCATCAAAAATTACGGCGCGGTGGGAGCCAGCATCCATGCGGTAGACACCGATAAAGAACCGGTGGATAAATACTTCAACTCCGAAAAGAATGCTTATTTTTACAATAACTCCGTAACGAAAACGAACCACGCCGTGACCCTGGTGGGATGGGATGATGATTATCCCAAGGATAACTTCAACAGCTCTGCCAATGGACGAGGCGCAAACAGCCACAACCCTCCCGAAGAGAACGGTGCCTGGCTGGTCCGAAACAGCTGGACTGCAGGAAAGGCATCCCTTGGCAGCTATGATTCCTATTTCTGGATCTCCTATGAGGATAACGGGCTCAACTGCGCTCCGCCTAGCAGCGCTTCGCCCGAGGTCTATGCCTTCCGGATGCAGAAGGCGGCTTCAGATTATAATTATTTTTACAATACCCTGACTCATAAAAACGCCTATGTTACTGTACATGAAACTCCCTACGAAAGCGCCAATATCTTTCAGGCTTGCGGCAACACAGAGGGGGATGAGAAGCTGGAATCCGTGACGGTCCAGCTTTTTACCCTGGATGAACTGGACGACAGAAAATATACCCTGGATATCTATACCGATCTGACCGACAACGCAAAGCCGGACAGCGGCAAGAAAGCGGCCACGGTGACCGGGGAATTTCCGGCGAAGGGCCTTTATACCATCGAATTGGATGAACCTGTGGAGCTCAAAAAGGGCAGCCTTTTTTCCGCGGTCGTTACCATGAACGGACGAAGCGTAGATGTCGAAGAAGACGAATATTTTCCCTTTACAGCGACCTTCAGCGGATCTTTTCAGTCAAAAAGCCTTGCCGGGCAGAGCTTCCACAAGACCCAGAGCGAAAGCTACTGGCAGGACCAAAGCGAAGGCCATAAAGGCAACTTCTGCATCTCCGTACATACCTCCAAGGCCGGTGAGACCCCGGTCACAGACCTTGTGATCAATACGGATAAATATAAAAAGCTCTGCACAGCCCCCGGCTTTAATACCGTCCAGGTAGAATACAGCCTGATCCCCGCCAATGCCACCAATCGAAAGATCAAATGGGAAAGCAGTGCCCCATCGGTCGCGTCCATTTCCGATACCGGAGTCATCACGGCGCTTAAGCCCGGAAATGTCACCTTTACCGCCACGGCCCTGGGAGGCACCGACGTAAAGGTAAGCTGGACCGCTGAAGTGAGCCGGTTCCTTTCGGCCAGGATCTATCCCTCCGGCACCCTGAAGGTGGTGAAGGATGAGCCCTATCAGCTGGTATTCCAGACCTTCCCGGCGCAGGTTACTCTTTCCGAGGAGGATATTGAGTGGTTCAAAAATACCGATCCTTCCGTCGCTTCTGTAGGTAAAGACGGAACCCTTACGCCCCTCAAGGCGGGAAGCACCACCATTAAAGCCCGCATCGGCGGCATGGAAGCAGAAAACGAGCTTACGGTGAACGTAGTAGAAAGCAGGGAGGATCTGATCTCCGTAAATTCCATTACCGTTAGGCTCTCCAAAGATACCATAGAAGCAGGGGATTATATCCAGGCCATGGCTGAGGTTTCCCCGGCAGACGCAGATAATCCCCAGGTCACCTGGGAATCCTCCGATCCCTCCATCGCTTACATCGATGGAAAGGGCCTCATCACCGGATTGAAGCTCGGTACGGTCCGGATCAGTGCCTACAACGATTACTGGGATATCTCCTCTGAGCCTGTCTCCCTGACGGTGAAGGAGAAGGCACCGGAATCCCCCGTACCGCTCTGTGAGGTCAGCTTTGTGGTCAGCGGCAACCTGATCGCTTCCAGATATGTGGAAACCGGCTCTCCCGTAGCCTTCCCGGCCGACCCCGAGGGAGACTTCCTGGGCTGGTACAAGGACGGAGTGAGGTGGGCCGAATCCCAGCCGGTACTGGAGGATATGACCCTGACGGCCGGATTCCTCACCTACTCCACCCCCAGCGGAAATGAAGCCGGGATGGATACGGATCTCCAGGTGGTATCCGGCTGCACCCTTTATCTGATCAAGGGACAGAAATATACCCTGGATCAGACTTATACATGGGAAAGCGACTCTCCCAAGGAGGTAAAGATCACCAAGAAGTTCTATGCCCAGGCAAAGAAGGATACAACTGACGCCGTGAAGCTTACCGGCACGCCCATTGAGGAAAGCGCCAGCGGGAATGTCATTCTCAGCTGCAATGCCATCGTGGTCACCGTCAGTCTTCCCAAAAAGGCCACTTCCCTCCTTCTGGGTGAGACAAAAGAACTGGCGATCGCCGGGATCACATCCGAAAACCGGGCGAATTACCATATTCTTTGGCATTCGGACAATCCCGCCGTGGCCACCGTACAGGACGGCATGGTCTACGGGGCCGGCAAGGGAAGCACCGTGATCCGGGCCTATGTCAATGGAAAGACTCTTTCTGCCAAGGTCAAGGTATCCGAGGTAAAGGCCCTCAAGAAGCTGACCGTGGAAAACGGCCAGACCTATTCCCTGGCTCCTCTCCAGACCGTGCCCCTGAAGATCAGCGGCTTT
This sequence comes from Lachnospiraceae bacterium, assembly GCA_024693135.1. Classification (GTDB taxonomy): domain Bacteria; phylum Bacillota; class Clostridia; order Lachnospirales; family Lachnospiraceae; genus NK4A144. The sequence goes on from JAILLN010000016.1 coordinate 22,684, forward strand.
AAGCTGAAGGGTGCCCAGTGGAGCGTTTCCGGGGATACTTCCCTTTCCCTGTGTGAGATCACAAACAAAAGGGATGCCGTGATTGCCTATCAGAACCCGGTGGTCAGGATCAGCACCACCAACGGAAGGCTGTATGCCATAGGGAAAGGGGAAGTGATGCTGAACGGCCAGGATAAGGACGGCGAAACGATCCGCTTCACCGTAAAGGTAGACCAGCCTCAGGACCGCTTCCTGTATGTGGCCCAAAATAAGAGCAAGGCCATCTCCATCTATAATGTTAAGGCAGGGAAGGCAGACTGGGCCTCCGGCAATGAAGAGATCGCCAAGATCCTTACTAAAGGCAGGGTCAAGGGCATCTCTGCCGGCTATACGACTGTATCTGGAAATTATGATCCTTATCACATAGATACCGTATCCGGCTCCGGCTTTGATTATAAACTCCATGCCTTTGTGGAGGATCCCTCCTGGGAGACTTCCTCGAAGAATGCAAAGCTCACTCCCAACCGCTCCGGGACAAAGTATAAGCTTGAGCTGAAGGCCGGGGAGCAGTGCATCTTAAAGGGCAAGGGGATCTACGAGCAGGCTCTTTTCAAGAGCAGCAACAACCTCGTCGCCTATATGAGTGATGCCGGAGTGGTATATGCCAGAACTCCCGGAAAAGCAAAGCTGAATGCAAAGATCGCAGGCAAGGCCTACCAGATCATCGTGGAGGTCTCTGCACCGTAAAGCTTTGGCCCGGCAGGGCTTTATTGCTTGAGAAAAAGCCGCCATGGGGAAAGATCCCTGTGGCGGCATTTTTTCATTTCATCGATCCGAAAACACCCTCTGCATCTGTTCCCCCATAATGAATCCCCTGTGTCATGCCCCCTGGATCATAAGCCGATCACGGGAACGATCTTTACAGCGGCAGATTGGTGTCCGGCTCCTCCTTTATGCCAGGGTGAATCGTTCTCCATCCTCAAGCACTCGGACCACTCCATCCTTATAATCATCCAGCTCCATGATTTTCTTGAATTGATCCGCACATTCGGTATGCATGGGAATGATGACCTTGGGCTTTGTCTTCGCAATGAGCTTCTGGATCGTCTCTTTATAGGCATGGCCGCTGGTATGGAGCTGCTCCCATGAGCTTGGATCCTCCAGATAATCCTCTCCCAGACAATATTTCATGAACCGGGTCATCTTTGGATCTTCTTTTGCCCTGGGATTGGTGGGGCTTCCCAGATAGCCCTCCCATTGGGAATAGATGATATACGGATCGTATTTCCTCAGCCGGTCAACTAATTTTTCAAATCTGCCGGTTTCCTTCCCCGGATCGTTATTCGGCCGGCAAAAGACAACAACTCCTACATCCGGCTTGTTCAATTTATTGAATAATATGGGAATGTCCAAATCCTTATAGTGCTCGTTGTCCTTCCGGCCCTCAGGATCGTTAAGGCCGTCCAGACCACCCAGCACCAGCAGGTACCGGTCCGAACCGCAATATCTTTTTGTGATGGAATAGCTGTCCTCTTCCTCCCCCTTTGAAGCGGCAACCTCCTGAAATATCTGCGCCTGATAATTATCGCAGATGATCTCCCGGTTATGGGGAACATTCCGGTAAAACTCCATAAAGCTGTCGATATTGGTGGATGAAACAACAACCAGAGTCACTTTATGAGCCTGGAATATCTCCCGTGCCCTTTTTCCCAGATCTTCTTCGGTCACGATGGCACTGCCTGCCTTTTCGCGGAGACGGGAGAGCATGGTTGCTTCGGTAAGCAGGACATCGACCTTCCCGATCTGGTTCAATATCTTTTCAAAGGATCCTCGTTTGCTTGCAATTCCATGATCCCTGAAATCCCCGGAATGAAGGATCCTTTTCCCTTCCATTTCGATCAAAAACATATAGGCATCGATGGCGGAATGATCTGCCCGGATGGGCGTGACCTTTATTCTGCCCTCCGCAAGGAACAGGGGCTTCCCGATATGCTGATCTTTTTCCACCTGAAAAACATGCATCTTTTCGACGATGGGTTTAGTGTTGCCATTGATTTTTTCCAGCTTTTCTGCCAATATCCGTTCTATTTTTTTGGCAAGCTCTCCGATATACATGGGAATGGCGGGATTTCTGTTATATACATCGGCAAACAGGCCAAGATGATCCCCGTGATAGTGAGTGAACAGCAAAGCCTCGGAAGGACGCGGGTTTTCTTTTGTTCCGACCACCGTATCCAGAAGCGTTTCATCATTGATTCCTTTCGTTTCGCTGCCGGGCAGGTTTTTCCCGCAATCAACAAGGATCCGCTCATCCCCCAGACTGTATTCCGTGCAGCTGCCGCCGATATGGTGGCTTCCCCTTTGGATCACTATACTCACACTCATATGCACTCCCCTGAAAGAACGGTATACCCGCGAACGCATTTAACTGCCGTTTGAAAATCTGTTCCGCGGTATATGCAGTTAAACTACAATGCCTGCCTTCGGCAGCCATTTCGCTTAATTAGTATAAAAGCATCCGGCATTTCTGATCTTTGATATCATCCTCTCATCGGATTATACCACAATCCGGCAGCATCAAAGAGCCTCTTCCCCTGGCAGCTCCAATGCATGGCAGCGGATCTTTTTTATATTTGCGTCTTGTGCAGATGGCTGATAAAATATATCCATGCGTACTCGCTTTACAGCAGGATAAGGACGAGGTTCAGATGAAGGATCAATCCAAAAAAACAGTCAAGCCGGCGATTCCTAAGATCCCAAAGCCGGATTCCTCCAGAAGCTCCCAGATGATAAAGCAGATCGGAAAGGCATCTGACCTGAACTCCAGGGATATCGCTTCTGCTTTGAGGAAGTGGCTGACCGAGGAGAAGTGATGCTCCTTCACAAAATGTTTTGTTTCCCTTTTTTTAAGGAGGATTCGTACTTATGATCAAAGATTATATTGAGAAAATACAAAGCGGCTCTTGTTCCGCTGCCGAGATCACGCTCATGGGGATCTGCCTGATCCTCCTCGGCGTCGTGATCGGGATGCTGGTGGCTCCGGCCAGGTTTATTGCAGCCGGCAGCTTCAACGGAAATCAGGGCACGCTGACAAAGACCGGCAAGTCCAAGAAGAAGTGATCCTTCTATGAGATCACCCTGTATCTGAGCCTGATATATGAGCCTTCCAGCATATTGCAGCTCATGAGACGGAGCACTCCAAGCTTATCAAGCTCCTTATCACTTGATATGGAGCTGCCATCGATCAGAGAGGATGTCTCCTTCCCGCCGATCAGCACCGGTGCCACAACGATATCAACATAGTCAAACAGCTTCTCCCTGAGAAACATGCTATTCAGCGTTCCGCCGCTCTGGATCGTGATCCTTTCGCAGCTGTACCTTTCTTTCAGCTCTGCCAGGGCATTTCCAAGGGATAGGGTGTCCTGGCGGATGATGTGCAGATTATCCTCTTGCACGCCATAGGCCGGATGATCCTTGTTTGTTGTAAGCAAAACAAACTCCTTGGACCTGGCGCAAAAATACCGGATCCCATGCTCTGTCAAATGGCTGTTGTCCAGCAGCACAAAGGAGACCGGTGTTTTTTCGGGCAAAGGCTTTTCATTCACCCCCATCTTTTCCTGGACCCTGCCTGTATTAAATGACCATAGATCCGTGGTCTGTTCGATCTCATAATATTGTGGCAGCCCCTCCTTCAATCCTTCTATCTTTGGAAAATCCTTATCGACATCCAGGGAATCCGATGCGCCCGGGCTGATCTTCCCATCCAATGACATCAGCATAAATAAGGTGGTGATCGGTCTGTTCATGTTCCACTCCTCTCTGCGCTGTATTAAAACTCTTCCTATTCTCCTTGTATCCGTCAGGGATATGCTCATTCTCCATGATCACGGCAGGTCTGATACAATCTGAAGATCGGAAGGCATCCAGTGCGGCTTCCGGTTCCTTCCGATTATCCCGGGCAGCATTCTTATATTATAGTTGTTCGACATATTCATCTCAAGCCACTGATTCATGTCGTATGTTGCCGATTTTGGAATATCATCCAGACCATAAATATGATATAATGATATATGCTTTTTGTTCAGGACAGCATGAAAATGGACTTGATCCTCTTTGGACATATGTTCAGCGGGATGATTTGCAAAAAGACGGCGGGTCATTTTCATTTTGTGCAGATAAGGCGATTACTTTTTTAATACGGCAGGTGATGGAATATATGATTTAGGATCCGGCATAGATCGTGGCATTTTTATTTTTCACAATTTTACAGCAGCAGGGGACACCCTTTCCTTGCGATATCTTTGGACACTTTACTGGTTATGGAAAGGAGAGGCAGGATGATTTTTGGAAAAAATAAAAAAGAGGTTGAAGCAGCCGAAAACACGGTCAAAGAGCTTGAAGCAAAGCTTAGTGAAAAAAGCAGTGAGGCTCAGTTGTACTATAGAATGCTCGAGTCGATAAACACATCGACTCATCTTGCGATATGGATCGCTTTTTTTGATGAAGAAGGAGGACAGAAGGGAGTCCAGTTCACCGACGAGATGCGCCGGACGCTCGGGTATTCCAAGTCGGAAATGCCGGACAGTTTTGATTTTCTCCCTAAGATCATTCATCCGGAGGATATGGACAAGGTCTTTGACTGCTTTGGCCGGGCGGTCTCGGACAAAAATGCTAAATACGACGTTGACTACCGGCTGATGCTGAAGAACGGCGAATATCGCATGTTCCATGCCGCCGGCGAGTGCCTGCGCCGCCAGGACGGTACCCCGGAGGTCTTCATCGGAACCTTCAAGGATATCCAGGAGCAGATCGAGACACAGGCTATCCTGGAACATGACAGAAGAAGACAGCTTGCAGTTGACAAGATGATGCTCGAGGGCAGCTGGAGCATGGATCTGACCAAATATGCCATCGATGATGTGGCTTCTCCCATGGTCTATTCGGACCAGTTCAAAAAGATCCTGGGCTACACCCCCGGCAACCCGGAGTTTCCGGATGTCATGGAATCCTGGATCACAAAAATCCATCCCGATGATGTGCCGGGAGCATCTGCGGCAATGGCAAAACAGATGGCGGATGCCTCGGGCCAGACCGTATTTGACATGGAGTACCGCATCAAGCATAAAGACGGCTATTACGTATGGGTCAGGGCCTCAAGCTATGTTGTCTGGGAATCCGGGGAACCTGTTATGGCTGCCGGTACGATACTTGACATTTCAGCAGAAAAGGCCCACGAGGAAGATTTTGAGACAAAGCTCGAACCTGAGATCGAGAATCTGAACAAGAACATTGAAGCTGTTGCAAACGTCATAAGGGAAGCATCCTCCAAGATGCAGCAGGTGGCCCAGAAGCAGACCGGGATCGCACAGGAGTCCGAATCGATCGAAAAATCTGTGGATGATTCGATGGAGATCATCAAGATCATAGAAAGCATTGCATCCCAGACAAATCTTCTCTCTCTCAATGCCTCCATCGAGGCGGCACGGGCGGGCGAGGCCGGACGCGGCTTTGCAGTAGTCGCAAACGAGGTTCAGTCCCTTGCCACATCAACTGCCGATACTACCAGCAACATATCCGGGATCCTTGGCGGGATGAACAACTCGATAAAGAGCATGATAGAAAGCATCAATGACATCAGCAGTTCTGTTACGAGCCAAAGCTCCAGCATGAATGAGATAAACGATACGATCGAAGACATTAAAGGCATGGCTCTCAACATTGAGAACATGGCAAGGTCGCTGTACAGGTAATATTCGCATCCATGCCAGCGTTTGACGAAAGATGCAGGAATCCCCGCAGGCCAAGGTCTGCGGGGATTTCTGTAAGAACGAGCTTTCGGATAAAATGATTCTTCTACCGTGACGGCAATCTTATAAGCCTTTCCGTAGCGGATTCATGGTAAAGGAAGAATAAGAATACAGTTTGGCCGGTGCCTTATACTGATCCAGAACCTTCACCGTGGCAGTATAGGTCTTCCCGCCTGCGTAAGCGCAGATGGCGGTGCTGCCCTTGGCCAGTGCCGTCACCTTCCCGTCATTGATGATCGCCACCTTCGGATTTGCCGCCTCCCAGGTGATCGGATACTGCTCCTCCAGACCGGATACAGGACTGTTGAGATAGAACAGCTTGTTTTTCTTAATGAAACCTCCTTATGCTTTTTTATGATTCGCTGACCAGTTTCCCAGTCATATGCTCTATTATCAGTTCCAGACATTGCACTCTTGGAAGAGCGTTGGTAAGCTCCTTTTGAAGAAATGCTTCATCATCCGTAAATTTACGGCATAAATTCGTGCATATCTCCCTGGTCTTATCCGCATCTGTTACAAGCTTCATGCGTCCAAAGATCACTACACTGTTGATATTCAAAGCCCATTCGCCATCTTTACGATATCCTTCATCATAAACGCAATAGCTGACTTTATCACATTTGGTGATCGAATCCAGCTTATGCCCTTCCTTGGCGCAATGGAAATACAGTTTACCGTCCGCTTCGTTATACCAGTGATCAAGTGGTATCCCATAAGGGTATCCGTCATCGCCGATCATAGAGAGAACACCCCTCGGTTCTTCTTTAAGGATCCGAATACACTCCTCTTCACTGATCTGTTGCTTAAATCGCCTCATTCCTCTGAACATCCGAAAACATCTCCTTCATCGCTCTTTCCGCTCAAATCATTTCAATGTCTCGCTCAAACTGTTCGTTATTCCCCTTGGTCCCCGTACAGCATAGATACCATACCTGTCCTTCAAAACATCAAATGTAAACTCATCCGGCTTGTACCTCTTAAGCAGTTTTATCTTCATAAGTGCCTTAATCATCAGATTCTCGTTCGGATATTTATATGGAATATCTGTCTCCGTAACCTTGCACTTATAGAGAATTGCAGACACCGGCGATCCGACATACATAAAAACGGTATCCCCTGTTTTTATTCCGGCTCCCTGCTTCCAGTTGATCATGCCCGCCCTGTCAGACTACCATCAAAATCAGATCCGGTCTGTTGTCCAGTTCAAGCCCTGGATTGTTTCGTCCGTTTCCCTATGTCAACATAGGTCTAAAAGTTTTTTGTGCCATTTTTTCGGATGGCGGAGTTTTGACCTGTAAAACATTTACCTTTTTATCTTAAGACTTTTCAAATACTCTTTCTGCTCCGGGGTAATCCGGTTGCTCTCCACAGATTTCTGAATCGCTTTATTATGCGTCCAGACATCCAATCTCTTCCCTTCTATATACGGCAGTATCACATCGTATTGCTTTGCCAGAGCCGTGGCGAAATACCATGCGATCATCATATTGATATAGTATTCATCGGATCTGATTTCAGATATCATTTTCGGATAGTCCGGATCAAAATCTTCATCCAGGAAATGCTCCATAAGCATCCCTATTCCGAATCTTACCGTATACGTTTTATCGGATAAAGTCCAATTCCTTATCTGTTCTATCAACTCCGACCGATGTTTCTTAAAGGCTTTCGGTGACATCTGATCACAAGTCGCCCAATTATCGACAAACGGCAAAAAATGTATCACCGCTTCCAGGCACTGTTCATAATCCTTAATTTCAGAGATGATGAACGCATGAATTTGATTCTCGTCAAAATACGGATGCGGAAGCTCACTCAGGAATTCCTGTACGTCCTCATTTTTTACAAGTATCTTCGCATATTTCCGAAGTTCCGGTGTCCTTACTCCAATCACTGTGTCCGGGTTTACCGTTGGAATAAGCTTGCGCTGAAAATCACGGTATTTCACATCCTGTAGACGAAACAGTTCTGTCCGGATATCTTCACTGATCATTTATCCAGCCCTCCTTATTCACTCTGCTTTTTTCATATAACAGCATTTATTCTTTCCTGAACAAACCTACATTTCAGGGCTGTATTCATGGAGCCTTTATTGGAAACAGCATGTGCCCACACTGGTCTTTTCCTCTTTTTCCCATCATGCAGCCTAAACTGAACACCTTAACGGCAAAGCAACCCACAGCAATCATATCAATTACACTCACGGCAATCACCCCTTTCATACATATTCCCTTCCGGGTTTCTATATGAACAGGGCCTGCTCTCCCTGACGAAAGCTAACCGCCACCGTTTAGGCAACCTCATCCGAGATTATAATTAATCCTCCGTGTGAATGCAATTATCCGATCCAAACTCAAGTTGACAAATGAAACAAATCGTGGTATCGTATTTTTTGCTTGTTTTAAGCGGTTCAACCGTGATACAGGCAGAGGCGGAAGTGTCGGAACTGGCAGACGAGCAAGACTAAGGATCTTGTGATAGTAATATCGTGTGGGTTCAAGTCCCATCTTCCGCAGATAATGAGCCGAGCAAAAAGCTCGGCTTTTTGTTTGCCCAAAACTGATGCCCTCTCGTGCTTGCACGAAAGAGGGCATTTGTTTTGGGACAAAACAAAAGAAGCGTCAGCTTCTTTTTATTCGGCGAATCCGTGAAAGTCCAAACCGTCGCGATGATCCATAGATTCTTCAATCTATTCCGCATCTGGCTCTTTGGCATTTTCGATTGTTTCTGTTTCTTCTTCCTCTAACTCATTAAGCTTACTTGTGCAGTGATTATATTGAGCTATTGCCCTCATAATCGCATTAAGATCTGCGGGTGAAAACATACCTGCAGCCCTTGCAAGATCCCCGAAATTATTGACGTTCACCTTCAAGTTTCCACCGCTTGGAAGGCTTATGTTAAGAACTTCTTTTTCATTTGTCATATCTCCAAGACATATGGAGTTGGTTTTATAATCGCACAGAAAGGCTACACCGTTATACTCGATCACCCCATCTTTAGCCAAATGATCATAAGGACAGGTTTTAGACTTTTCAGTGCTCATTATTTCACGGAACAACCTTCCTTTCTCAGCACTATCAGCCCTGTCCGTCCTCCGATCATGAGTAAATGTCTGCATTGGATTAAAATTATTTGAGCTTAGAATTCCTGCTATTCCCATAGTGATTCCTCTCTTCCGAACTGACCAGAATAAAAAAGGCGTGTAACTTCAACATTCACTCCGTAGAAATGGCACGCAATCCGTTGCTTATAGTGCTTTTATTTTATATCGGCATCTCATCTTCAAAACTTTAGAAAAAAGCATCGAAAGAGTTATGAACCACTACCCCCGTCCCCAAAGGCTCAAAGGCCCAAAAACCCAGAGGTTCAAAGTTTGAGCATCCTGTATCCTGTTCCAATGTGGGTCTGGATGTATTTGGGATGTGCGGTATCAGTTTCGATCTTTTTTCTCAGTGATGCCATGAAAACTCTTAAAGAGGCTACGTCGCTTTCAACCGATTTACCCCAGATCTGCCCTGTAATAAATGTATATGTAAGAACCTTGCCGACATTTTTGGCAAGAAGGCAAAGAAGCTTATATTCCATCGGTGTAAGCGACAATTCCCTGTCTTCAAGATATGCTATTCCGGCAGCGTAATCTATCAAAAGATCACCATTCATAAATGTGAAATTGGTCTCATCAGACATCTCCGCACTTATAATCCTTCTCTGTGCTACCCTGATCCTGGCCATAAGTTCTTCAACAGAAAAAGGCTTAGTCAAATAGTCATCCGCCCCGCTGTCAAGTGCCGCTATCTTGTCCTCGTCTTCACCACGTGCGCTTACTACAATTATAGGGATCTGACTCCATTCCCTTACCTTACGGATCAGTTCTACTCCATCCATGTCCGGCAATCCCAAGTCTAACAGTACAATATCAGCCTTCGCACCGGTAAGTGTTATTATTCCTGCATTTCCGTCAGATACACACTCAACGGCATAACCGTTTGACTTGAGAGATGTGATCATCAATTTTCTGATCTGTATATCATCTTCAATTACGAGGATCCTGTTTTTACTGTTCATCAGTCTTAATACCTTTAGCTTCCGGCAAAGTAAACCTGAATACTTCTCCGCCTGATTCATTAGAATCCGCCTCTATCACTCCGCCGTGAGCCTCCACGATCGATCTGCATAAAGCAAGACCCAGCCCTATGCTTTTTCTTGAATCTTCAACGCTTTTCTTGCCGTTATAGAACATTTCAAAAACACGTTTTTTCTCATCGGCAGAGATACCCGGGCCATTATCGCTTACCGATACAACGATCTGACCATCCTTCTTTACACTGCTTAAGATAATAGTAGAACCTGCGCCTGAGTACTTGATCGCATTGTCGATCAGGTTGATTATGACCTGAACTATCAGATGCGGATCCACGTTGACAAGCAGCATATCATCGCTCTTCTTCACTACCAGGGAATGTTCCGAAATATGCCTGTCAATATGTTGTAATGCTTCATCTATGATATCATCCAGCACCTCATTGGTACAGTTTAAACTTACCTTTCCCTCCTGCACCCGGCTTATTGACAGAAGGTTTTCAACAAGATTGATAAGCCACTTCGAATCATCATATATATCCTGTTGTAATTGTCTTCGCGTAGAGATATCAAGTTCATCACCCGACTGTAATAACACGCTGGCATTACCCGATATCGAAGTAAGAGGTGTTCTTAAGTCATGAGAGATACTTCTGAGAAGATTGGCCTTCAGGCGCTCATTCTGGACCTTTATTTTCTCGTTTTCCTTTTCATTTAATGACTTAATGTTCTCCATTGCCAGTTCACACTGGTTGAGGATAGCAGTCGTTATACCTTCTGTATATTCATCTCTGTTCTTTCCCGCGTTCAGTATCCCCACAACACCGTATATATGGCCGGTATACATTATCGGGATATATGATCCCTGTGCAGCGGGATATACGGCAGTACCGTTGCCGGCACGCTTACCGCTTCGATATGTCCATTCAAGACTGTCTTTTTCGATCTTGGTATCAAATCCTTTCCTGCATTCCTCCGGGAAGAAAAGCGCTCCCTCACTCGAATTATCTCCCAAATCTATACATACACCCCTGTCATGCAGTTTCTTGAGTTGCATACCTATCACAGTCGCGACCTCTTCGTAGTTATCCGCCTTATTGAGCAGCTGGCTCGTATCAAATAAGATCTGCGTCCTTACTTTATCTTTCTCCGCCTGTCTAAGCATCTTCCTTAGTTGGTCCGCAAGCATTCCGACCAAGAAAGAAACTATAAACATTACAAAGAAGGTCATTGAATAATCAGAGTCATATGCGAGCAGCGAGTATTTGGGTTCCGTGAAAAAGAAATTAAACACTATTACGCATATTACTGATACCACTGCATTGATCACTATTCCGGAGACCCTTACAGCAATGAGCTGAACAGCAAAAATATACCATGCTATGACCGTAACATCGGAAAAACCAAGTTTATGAAAGATCAGCCCGAGGATGGTCGCACATAAGACAGTCGCTATTACGAAGACAAGGTCTTTTAAGGAAGCGCTAAAGCCTTTGTTTTTTAATTTTCCTGTTTGGTCTTCTCCAATCACGAAATTTATGAATTTTAGCAGCATCTCTGTATATCCGAATCCTTTCCCAGGACCAATAGCCTTTCAGTTCCCGAAAACTGAGTGTTATTATCTATTTGCATACTTAACTTATCATCGATCTTAACTGCCATAACATTCAGTTTGTATTTTTTTCTGACATCAAGTTCCCCTATCGTCTTTCCTATCCATTTGATCGGAACATCGATCTCGGCAATGGAATATCCGTCTTCAATAGAAAGATAATCAAAAATATGATCAGAACTGTAACGAACAGCGGTCCACTCTGCGACTTGTTGTTCCGGACAGACCACATCATCCGCTCCGTTTCGAAGCAATAACTTCGTCTGTACCTCACTTGATGCGCGTGATATCACTTTTTTTGCCCCCATTTCTTTAAGAAGAGATGTGGTAACAAGCGATGCCTGGAAATTATCACCTATAGTAACGATACACAGATCATAATCCCTTATGCCCAGAGTCTCTAAAAACTTCTGATTCGTAGCATCTCCGATCAGCGCATTTGATACATAAGGCAGGACTTCCGATACTCTCTCCTCTATTATATCTACCGCCATGACTTCATGCTTAAGCTCCTTCAGCTTGATCGCCGTGTTTTTCCCGAATCTCCCAAGCCCGACCAACAGCACAGATTTCATATACTCGCTCCCCTTATATCATTTTCTATCATCATCCGACAGAGATCTCTTCTACCGGATATCTTCCATGTACCGGATTAAAAGTCACTGTAGCAAATATAACCGTCAGTCCACCGACTCTTCCGAAATACATAAGAAACATAAGTATGATCTTAGATGTTGCTGACAGCGTTGATGTAATACCCAAGGACAGTCCAACCGTACCTATAGCGGATGCTGTCTCAAACAGACAGGTCAGTACTTCCTCCTTTTCCAAATAACTTATGAACATACCGGAAACAATGAAGAGAAAAACATACATCATAAACAAAGACGCTGCTTTTTTGATAACATCATTACTTACCGTCCTTCTAAGCAGGGTCGTCTCATCACGATCCTTAAATGTGGAAACCGAAGTTGCCAAAAGAACAAGTATTGTCGTTACCTTCATCCCTCCCGCCGTGGATCCCGGTGCTCCTCCGATAAGCATAAGTATTATCATGACGATCTTACCGTTTTCACTTAACTCAGTCAGATCCCTTGTGTTAAATCCGGCGGTTCTGGTGGTCACTGATTGAAAAAGCGATGACAATACTCTTTCTTTCATCGGGAGCCCTGTATATTCAGAATAGAAAAAGAAAAGTGCCGGCAGGATAATCAGGATGATCGTTACAAGCAAAATCCCCTTGCTTTGAAGAGAGTATCTGCCTAGGCGCCATTTATTATCCAGGATATCCTTCCATGTCAGGAATCCCAATCCTCCGAATACTATAAGGCAGATGACTATCACATTAACTGCCAAATCATCCTGATATGGGCACAATGACGAGAATGCCCCGTATTCCCCTTCCAGGTCAAATCCCGCATTACAAAACGCCGAGACTGAATGAAACAATGCATGACCAAACCCACCTATCCGGCCATATCTGTTCGAAAATGCCGGCCATAACAACAATGCGCCCAAAAGCTCAGCGAAAAGTGTAAATCGGAAAATGAAAGAAGTAAGCCTTAAGATCCCTCCTACTTTATCTGCAGATATCGCTTCTTTCATAATAAGGCGCTGACCCAGGGATATCTTCTTACCTGATATGATGAAGATCAAAAGTGTGACAGTAACTATTCCAAGTCCGCCTATCTGAATAAGCATAATGATTATGCACCTTCCAAAAAAGGACCAGTATAGCCACGTATCTTTAACCACAAGGCCGGTAACACATATCGCAGAAACAGACGTAAACAGAGCATCAAAAAAGGACGCACCCCTTCCGTCCCTTGTTGCAAAGGGAAGGCATAGGAGTATCGTCCCCAATAAAATGCCTGCCGCAAAAGAATAAATTATTATCTGGGATGTAGACAATCTCCAATCACGCGTCAGCTTCTTCATGCTTTAATTATTTCACAAAGCACATTAAATGTTTATTATTTCTTCTCCCGCGATATTAATACTGTATAAAGAAGCCACTTCCTGAGCCTTTGGGGACGGGGTTAGGGGTTCATTTTTTAAATGAACCCCTGAAACTTACAGAAACAATCTTATTGCATCTTTTAGTGATGCTCGTTTTATAAACGCCCTCTCCTATTTGGCTTGTTTGATGCATAGTGGTCTATTACAAGAAACAGATTGACCTTCTTCGAACGGATTTCAAAGCGGGTTCCCTAGGGGGTTCCCTTTCGGGAGACGGTGCCAGAACCTCCTTTCTTACTTGGTTTGTGCGATTCTGAAAAAATTCAAGTCCCATCTTCCGCATGAACTTGAGATGCTCAGAAATGTTGAGAAATCAACGTTTCTGAGTTTTCTTTTGTGGAAATGAGACTAGATTTCCTGGGTTCCCTCTTCTTCATCAGACATTACTCAAATGATTTACCTTCCCGCGCTAATGGGTAATTATGAGCAAACTGAAAGCAGGAGGCTCTTAAGCTTTCTGGCTCCTCAAAGTATTATTCTCAGAACGTCTTGCCATGCCTCATATAATCGATTATGTTTTCGTGCAGAATGCCATTTCTTTTCTGAAGTAAATAATCAGTAGTCAATACATATTTCGGGTAGTTATCAGCAATCATCTCCAAAGGTCTGTACTCACGGTCTTCAGTTTCTTTACTTAATGCAATCGTATATGCGACCTGCACATAAGAATAATTCATCTCCCTGTTGCGTATAATAAAATCGCATTCCAATTTACCAATTCTTCCAACGCTTACGGCACAATCTTGCGAACTGGCATATACATAAAGCATGTTTTCGAGTGTTGGCCCATAATTAACACGATTATCGGTGTTTTCTGCATAATAAAAGCCCAGATCGGCAAGATAATATTTCTTATCACCGCTCAACGATTTTTTTGATTTCATATCAAAGCGATCACACTCATATAATATCTTGGCATCAACCAATGCATTTATGTACTAACGACTGCAACGATGGATCAGAGGAGTCGTTTGGCTGCAAACGCATATAATCATGTCATGGACGATATTATGGAGAATGATATCATATGTGATGTTTAAGGTTACCTTTATGAGACCATCTCCCGTATGCGAAGCAGCACATCCAAAGTTCTCTGAATGTCTTCTTCGTTATTATATAGGAAGATACTGACCCGGACAGCCTGCCGGATCCCCAGATGCTCAAACAGAGGCTGCGCACAATGATATCCGGAGCGCACGGCGATACTTTCCCCATCCAAGATGGCTGCTACATCTTCTGCCGGAAGATCATCCATGATAAATGAAATGATCCCGTTATGCTCCTCAGGCCTGGCAGAACCCAGAATATGCAGATGACTCTCGGATGCCGCCCCCTCCATAAACATCCGTGCCAATGAATCTACTTTTTCCCGTATCCGTCCTATCCCTGCCGACTCCAGATAAAGGATCGCCTGCTGAAGCCCGTATACCCCAGCCGCATTTACAGTGCCTGCTTCAAAGCAGTGTGGAATGCCGGAAAGCACCCATCCCTCCTCAGACACAGATCCCACCATTTCCCCGCCCCAGAATAAGGGATCCATCATTTCCAGAAGCTCATAACGGCCATAGAGCACCCCCACTCCCATGGGTCCCGTCATCTTATGTGCGGAAAATGCAAGAAAGTCCGCGCCCAGATCCTTCACATTCACTTTCATGTGCTGCACTGATTGTGTAGCATCAACAATCACCTCTGCTCCATGCTTATGCGCTATCCGTGCAATGCTCTGTACCGGCAGGGTACAGCCCAGCACATTTGATACATGGGCAACGGCCACAATCCTTGTTTTATCCGATATGACCTTTTCAATCTCATTTTCAGTCATAAGCCCGTCTGAATCGGGTACAAGATAACGGACAGACGCATTCTTCTCTCTGGCTAGGCGGATCCAGGGAAGCAGATTGGAATGATGTTCTACTATTGATAGAACTATCTCGTCTTCCGGCCGAAGCACGCGGGATGCATATTGAAGAGCAACAAGATTAAGGGCTTCCGTGGCATTTCTGGTAAAAATGATCTCTTCTGCCCGGCCTGCCCCGATCCACTCTGCCACTGCCCTCCTTCCATCCTCGTAGAGCTCTGTTGCCTTGATGGCCAGCCCGTGACTTCCCCGGAATGGATTTGCATTCCACCTTTCATAATATTCCTTTTCCGCCTCGATTACCGGATAAGGCTTCTGGGCAGTGGCAGCACTGTCTAGATATATGATGTCATGAGATGAAAAAAAAGGAAAATCTTTTCGAAAACAGTCCATATCCTACCCTTGTTTCGTTTGTTATGTTTGCAAGTAATCCTGCATTTCCCATGTTATTCCGGATAAAAACACGCTATATCAAATTCGTGGCAAAACCAGTTGCATATATAGTGTTTTGCGCTGTTCATCCGTTATTGCATTAATGCATATTCCCTTGCACGTGAAAAATACCATAAATGTTCCTATTTTTATGGTAACCAGCTGGCTTAACCGTGTTACATAACACTCATATTTATTCAAAGCATCTATATGTTCGACAACATCCGCTATATTACTAAAAAGCACCATATACATAATAAAACAATATGTAAACTCTATATATAGAGGATCAGACGTTATTATTTGGGTCCTCTTCTTCCCCCTACATCTTGTGGTTGTATCTATCAGCTAATTTCTTTATAATAAGAAACTGGACAAAAAACAGACTAATGCTATGGGGGCTTTGAAATGAAGAAAAATCTGATCCATAAATTGCTGGTTCTGGCTGCTTTTACCGTTTTATCCTTGGTTTCGTCAAAGAAGGTGATGGCACAGCCCATCGGAGCCGTTATTTACAATTTCTCCGGGTTTCCCGTTCCTGCGGGGCAGCCTGCCACCTTCGAGATGAATCAGGGCATGGCAGCCAATCTATTGGCAAAGAATCCGGACCAGACACCGGCCATGGATGCGGCAGGCAATTTTTATGCCGACCCTGCCGCGGTTTCTTCCTTCGTAGCGACTCTTTCATCCTTATACAGCACACCCGGAGTATGTGAGCTGGATCAGGTCTCTGAAACCCAATATCTGATGACCCTCCTCAATGCAGGACTCATGGATTATTCCCACGTGCCCAACATGAGAATCCTTTCCGTTCAGCCTGCTGCACCGGCTATTCAGGCGACTTCCCCCGCAGTACAGGAAGCCCCTGCCCTGCCGGAAACAGCTTCTGCACCGGCTTCCACTTCTACCTATGTGGATGTGAACCTGACCTCGCAGAAGCTGGTTTATTATGTAAACGGAACCCCCGCCATTATTTCTGATATCGTGACCGGCAATTCCTCTCGCGGACGCAATACGCCCACCGGTGTATATGCCGTCTACGGAAAAGCCCTGAACCGCACTCTCCGGGGTCCGGGTTACTCTGCCTTCGTCCACTACTGGATGCCGTTCTACAAGGGATATGGGATGCATGATGCCAACTGGCGCAGCTCCTTCGGCGGGAACATCTATCAGTCCAATGGATCGCATGGCTGCATCAATATGCCGGCCTCGACTGCATCGGCATTGTATTCATCCATTGCAGTCGGGACACCCGTAGTCATTCATACCTGAATTCCCTCATCGCCTTGTTTTCGTTCCCCGGCCCTGAGCTTCCGTGTCAGCTTAGGGAACAGCAGTATGTATCTGCATGCAAAAGACATGCCGGTCACTCCCTGATTCCCAGGAATGCGCACATCCCGCCCCGTTCTCCCTTCGTATAGCGGTGGGAGAATAAGAGCCCTGGGTTACAGCAGGTACAGATATCCGTAAGATAAATATTTGTGGATATGATCCCCGCCGCTGTCATATTATAATAATTTGCCATGTGCAGATTCAGCAGATATTTCTTTTCTCCGTTTTTGTCCGGCATCCTTTTCAGGATATGAGTCAGGCGCAGGTCTGTATATCTTCCCTCAAACTCTTTCTCCACATCCTCTCCCACCTCATAGTGGTCCCTGCATATGCCGGGCCCCACAAAAGCGATCATATCCTTCGGATTCGAACCGAATTCCTCTGTCATCTTTTTCACCGTGGCCCCCGCTATATCCTTTGCCGTGCCACGCCATCCGGAATGTGCCAGGCCTACCGCCTTCCTTACCATATCCACGAAAAAAAGCGGTATGCAGTCAGCATGCCCTGTGACCAGGCAGAGTCCCCTGGTATCCGTCACCAAGGCATCCACCTCATCAAAATCCCTGTTTTTCAGTATTCCCATGCCCCTGTGGGCATCCGTTGCCCTCATGACATTGGCGCTGTGGGTCTGCTTTGCCATCACCATGTTTTCCGGGCTGACACCTAGAGCTTCCCCTATGATGCGGAAATTTTCTTTTACATTTTCCTCCGCATCTCCCCTTCCGAAAGCCAGATTCATAGAAGCATACTTTCCTTCGCTGACCCCGCCGATCCGCGTGGAAAAGCCATGCAGGATGAAATCCACTTCTCCAAAGGCTCGTGCTTTTATGACAGGAACCTGATCCTGCCCTGCGGACAGCTCTGTGGTGCGGGAACGGCCCGATAAGTATTTGACTGACACAGCTTTTTCCTCCGATCAGAGCCGGGATGTGCCTCCCGGACTGCTTCCTGCTTTAACCTTATCCCGTTTCAGGCCGTCCGTCAATCGGTTCTTTATTCACAGGATCCCCAGAAAGCCTTTCGAAACAGTATCAAATTCATCAACTTTTAACATCTTGTTCATAAAACTTCTACAAACTCCCTCTTATTTATTCATAAAGCCTTGATAAGATACTATTCAGAGAAGGCAGACAGAAGTGATTCATATTTTCTTTTTCATAACTTAAAAGCCGCCCGGTTTTATCGGACGGCTTCCTCCTTTTTTATGTCTATTTTTTCTTTCCCCTCCGATTCAGGCTTCCCATCCTCCGGCCTGTGGCATCCTCCCTTATAAACAATTTGAAAACAGGATCTTCCATCATCACGATCCTTCTTTGGGATTATTTTTGAATTATGGAATTATGTAGACCATGTAAAACATGGTTAGTGTAATTTATGTAAACATCTATGGCACTGGCAGAAGGGATTGTGCGTCCTAGGCCCAAAATCAGTCCGATCCAAAGGCTTTCCGGAAGAATCAATAATATGATTTACATAACTCTTATTATGGGTTACATAACTCAATGCTAGATTTACATAACATGAATCAAGCTTTACATAACACGAATTTTGACGGTTGGTTCCGGTTAATATCTCTTTCCCGGGGCTAAAAACAAGATCCATCTGAACAAATGAAGCAGCCTGTCCTCTGCAGCTCGATCATCTCATCTATTTTGAACATCATTTTCCTCTTCTGCATGATCCTAGACCAGATCAGAGAAAGAATTGTTCCAAAACGGCGATTCTTCTTTATGTAAACCAAATTCAATATGTCTTTTTACAGACCTCGCCGGGTTTTTGATTTATGTTAACTCTCTGATCCGTATTGCTGAGGGATCATCGGAAAAGGATTTGTGTTATGTTAACCAAAGTAGGAGCCTTGCCAGATGAACTTCTGGCGGTTTTATGATAACTGTCGTTTTTGATTATTTACCAAATCATGGATAGCCCCGCTTTTTTCAGATTTAGAATACCGGATCCGAACGGTGACATTTTTTTATTCTGATTTAGAATACCGCATCTGAACGGTGACGCTTTTTTTCTTCAGATTCAATATACCGGATCCGAACGGTGACACTTTTTTTATTCTGATTCAGAATACCGGATCTGACCAGTTCCACTTTTTTTAACAAGCCTCATTGAAGAGAAGAGGAAATACGCCCCAAGGCATATTCCCTCTTTTTTAATTTAGAAAATGAACCAGTTTAGCCAATGACCTTATTTCTGTTCATGATCTTTCTCTGCGTTGGGTTTCTCTATGTTTTGAAGAGTTATTCGTCTTCCTCAACTGAGCCCGGAATCAAATTCGCGATCAGGCCCTTTTTATACATCCAGAAACCCGCCAAAGCAGTCAATGACAATATGATCAGCACCACAGTTGCGGCCACGATAGGTGCCTTCGAGCCCTGCTTTTCCTCATTTCCATCCTTTATCCTGTCCGGATCCGGAAGCACTTCCAGTACATTTGGATCCGCCGGGTTCTGGTAAGAAAGATTCTCTGTGCCGAAAGATTCATAAATTTCAGTGGAATACTGATCCTGTCCGGACTCATCCAGCTCATCCATGTCCTTCACATCATTTTCCGAAGCCGTCTCCTCCATCTGCCAGATATCCCCATCTGACAGCTTGCTTGAGCCCCCTCCTGATTCCCAGGGCTTGTTTTCACTTTCAGAGCCTTTTTCCGTACTTTTTGATTTTATGATAATTGATTTTTTAGAGTCTTCCTCCTCCGGCTTCAGCTTTGAACCTCCCCCTACTGTGCCCATGCTGCTGGAGCTGCTGCTTCTCGACGAGCTGCTGCTCCTCTTATCCTCCCTGTCGTCATCATCGTCATCCTTTTTTGTGGAGCTGCTCCCGGAAGAGGGCTTTACGATCTTGGTCACCTTCACGGTATATTTCTTTTCGTTTCCGCACATATCCAGCACGTTTACACCATAGGTTCCATTCGCCGTGATCACTACATCGATATCCGCATCAACCGCCCCTCTTCCATTTTCATCCGGCTGGCATTCCTTGAGAACCTTCTGTACTCCCGCGGTCTCCTCCATGATGGCGATCTTCCGGATTCCTGATACCCGGTCTTCTACATTAAGATGAAGGGTGGCCTTCGAATAAACCAAGCTTTCCGGATTCCCGGTAATGGTACATAAGGGGGCATCCTGATCGATATTCTTTACCTCCCTGCTCCCTGTCGCAATATTTCCTACGGCATCTCTCACGCAGAAATTATACTCTCCTGACCTGGAGGCAGTAATCTCCCGGCCCGCCGTCCAGTTCCTGCCCTGATCCATGGAAAGATACTGTTCTGCAAGCCCTGCCTCCGTGTCTTCTGCTTCAATGGTAAGCAACGACTGTTTTGCATAGATTCCCGATTCGCCGATCCTCTTTTCCTTCACGGCATGTATGACAGGCTTCGTGCTGTCAATCCCGGTTATTTCGATCTCACGGGGCTGTGTCTGATTTCCCAGGACATCTCTTGCCACAAAACAAACCATCCCATTCTCTCCGGCCTCATATTCTCCCTTCTCCTGCCAATGCTCTCCTCCGTCAAAGGAAAAGGGTTCCTCGTCAAGTCCTGCATGCCGGTCTTCCGCCAATACATGGATCATTTTACCCCCGGCATAATTACCGGCAGGCCTTAGGGCAGAAATGTAGTGATCTGTTTCAGGCGGGGTCCTGTCTATATCCTCTACCGTAATGCTCTCCTCCGCTTCATGCATAAAGACATCCCTGACCCGAAAGGAATAAGTGCCGTTCTCGCTTACCGTTAAATAGCGGCTGCTGCTCCAGCCCAGGCCGTTGGGCGATACCGCCTCGACCGGAAATCCCGTGTCATCTTCTGCATCTACAGTAAGAAGCGCCTCTCTCTGGTATCCATTGATGCATTCATCCCGGTTCTCGCTGATCGTGATCACCGGAGCCTCATGGTCTACGATTTTCACTTCTACATCCGCCGATACCGTATTATAATGAGAATCCCTTATATAAACGCTGTACAAGCCATTTCCCTCTGCCCGAAACTCCGGAGAGCTCTGCCAATTGATCCCGTCCAGTGAATAGGGATATCTTCCCATCGAGCTGATCTCATCCGAAGCATCCACCACAATATTTGCATCCAAATAATGCATTGTCCCGTTTTTGTCAGGGCTTCCTTCCCCCACTCCCTCAACGGATACTTCTTTGATCACCGGAGGATCGCCATCCAGTCCATCCGGGAATAAATATGCGATCAAATGCCGCCCATCGTAAAGATAAAGGTGAATCCGATAGTAGCTGTAATAATTTATTCCCATAAAGACGTCGCCAGAATGAGGTTTTCTTTCTGTCACATCCATTATCGTACCGGTCTCCGGATCGTACAGGTCCATCGACCATTCCTTAACCACCGACTGCATGGGATAAAGATGACCCTCAACCCTGTCCGTGACATAGCCTTCCGCTACGATCTCCGGGCAATTGACGATTCTCCCGGAGGCTAATTTTTCCTCTATGGTCAAAGCCTCGTCTTCTTCCGGAGTGAAGCCTACAGCCAGCAGATTTGCCCGTACTTTCTTATAGATTTCCGAATTACTCCCTCTCTTAAATATATTCAACTGGAAGTTTGCATCGTCTTCGCCTGCCGCCTCGATCCATTCAGGCTCGCCGGCGAATATCCCATCCCCTAAAGGAAATGCTTTCGGTTCAAAGAGAACAATGTCCTCTGAAGGACTATTCGGCTGCTCCCCGTCCCCACCTGCAGCAGGCTCATCCTCGGATACGGTATCCGGTACGGGCTGTGCCTCACCGAAATCCGGCTCCAAGGGCTCCTCCTCTTCAGCCGGTATGCCATCTACAGGCTTTATCCCTTCTTCGGGCGGGGCTTCCGGCAGTCCTTCTTCTACCGACGCCGAACCGGCTGTAGGAAGCAGATCTTCAGTCTGTTCTGCTAATAGTGTCACATTGTATGACGTGGCCAGCATCCAGGCCGCCAGTACTCCGGCAAACCTTCTTTTCCATCTTCTAAGTGCCTGTTTCTTCATATTTTGGTTCTTACCTCCTTTTTCCCGCTGTGGCAGTTTGTCCGGCTCCGGATGTCACAGCGCTTCCATCCGTGCCGTTTTTAATAAATGTATGGACAAAACAGCGTCTGCCGTTTGTCGTTAAAGTAATGGCTCCCTGGCTGCTGGTGACATACACCCTCGTGCCGGCCTTCCGGAGCCTTAAAAGAAGCGCCTCATGGGGGTGTCCATACCTGTTTTCCCGCCCTGCCGAAATAAAGGTATATACAGGATCTGCACGGTGCAGGAATTCCATAGGGGTAGAGTTTTCCGACCCATGGTGGGCGCATTTCAGGAGGGTATAGGAATGACGGATCCGTTTTGTCAGGATCTCCTCTCCCCTTCCCTGAATATCACCTGTGTACAATGCCGAGAAATCGCCATATGTTACCGAAAGCACCGTGGAATACTCATTTCGGTCTTCGCAGGTATATCCCTTGTCCGGATGAAGGCATTCCAGCTGAAGTCCTCCCAGTGACAGCCTCCCCCCGGTCCGGATCATCTGGATCCGGCATCCGGCCTGTCCGGCAGCTTTGATCAGATCAAGATAAGCGCTGTCCTTATTTCCGATATCCGGAAGGATCAGATTCCGTATCTTCACCCCTTCATGCTTCTCCATGGCAAACATCTCCTCCAGGCCGCTGATATGATCTGCGTCCGCATGGGTCACCACGGCATAATCGATCCCATCCGTTCCGACAGATTTCAGGTACGGAATCACCTTGTACTTTGCAATCTGGGATTCATCCGAGCTTCCGCAGTCGATCATCACTGTCCTCCCGGAGCGGGTCTGCAATATGCTGCAGTCGCCCTGTCCGATGTCAAGCATTACAGCCTGAAGCTCAGGGCGGAGACGGAATGTAAGCAGGCAGATCCCCAAAGAAAGAAGCAGCGCCATGAGACAGAGCCTGGTTAATCTCTTTCTTGCCGGAAGCGCAGCAGATTGATGCTTTGAACTATCCTTCCGAAAAAAGATAAGAATAAAGGCCAGGAGTCCGTAGTAGATGAATACAGAAAGCAGCTTTGGCTTTCCCGCTACGATCAGGGATCCCGGAAGCTCATCGTTGATCCTGCATGCTCCCTCATAGAAGAAAAGCAGCAGCCTGCAGGGACAGGCCAGGACGGCTCCCATGCCGGGCAGGATAAGACCAAAAAGGCCGGAAAGGATCGCCAGCGGCAGGACCAGGCTCATCAGGGGGATCAGCACCAGATTAGTGACCATGGAATATGTGGAAAGTTGATAATAGCTATATAAAACGATCGGCAGGGTAAATACATTGACCGAAAAGCTGATCAGCAACGCATCCCCTATCCTGCTCCGCCTCGGAAAATATCCATCCAGAAAGGGTTTGACCAGCCCGATCCCCAATACCGCCCCAAAAGAGAGCATAAATCCAGAATCCCGGATGATCCCAGGATTTGTTATAGTGATTATAGTACACGAAAGAGCCAGGGAACTTGCCAGATCGTATGTCCTGCCGATGACTTCAGACAGGATCAAAAGAACAAACATGGTGATGGCGCGGAAGATCGATATTCCCATCCCGGTCATCCGCCCATAGAGCAGGAGCAGCACAAAAGCGGCACAACCGGCCGCGGCTTTGGGACACCTCATTTTCTTCAGGAGGCTATAGAGAGCACATCCGATCAGAGATATATGAAGCCCCGTTTCCTGACAGTTCGCTCCTATATCGGCAAAAGCACACAAAAGTGTTTAAAAGGAAAAAGCGCAGCCCCGGATGCTGATCCAAAGCTACGCCTTGTATTATATGATTTCTTAACCGGATCTTTCGTGACCCGGCTTAATGAGTTTCAAATTTTGTGTATCGCTATAGATTATTCACTAAAACTTCCCATACCATTAATGGGCTTCGCACCTTGAAAACTCAATAATACAGGCAATCAGATAGGTGAATCAGGCGGCTAACACAGCTTTTACCAGCGAATTTCGGATGTAATCCGGTAGACGGCCGACAAACATCT
>JAILLN010000017.1 GCA_024693135.1 Lachnospiraceae bacterium
GCAGTCACGAGGGTTACCGTGACAAAGCTCTTATACCGGTATTCAAACCTTGCCCTGCCCATCCAGAGCTGGGTGGAGGTGCTCATCAGCATTTCGATCCCCATGAAAATCATCAGGATGGAGGGAAGCCCTAAAAGGCCGTCCCAGAAGTCCCGGAACAGGAAATATACGCCCAGATACAATACCATGAGGAATGAGCATATGGTATTTACCGCGGAAATATATCCCTCCCGGTCATCTTCAAATTTCAGCATCGCAGGGGAAAAGGAGCCGTAAGGGAGATTGAGGGATACGAAGATGACCGCTACAGCCATTGTGGAATTGTAGACGGTGCTGTATCCGAACTCCTCCGTAGACAGGACCCTCGCAAAAAGGGGCAGGGTGATGACGGAAAGGCTTCTTTGGAGGACGCTGCAGATCAGATAAGCACTGGAAGCCTTAAGCTCCTTTGAACCGCCGAGCTTCTTTTTGAGATCAGTCATTGACCAGTGCATCGATGATCCTTTTGCTCGCGCCGCTTTCCGAGCCGAACTTTTCCTGAATGAACGATATCCGTTCATCGTGAAGATAGTCATTCTTTTCTTCTACGATCGCTTTGTAATATTTCAATACATCGTCCCATTCATGTGCGACATACATATAGTTTACCAGTTCCTTGTATACGTTATTGAATTTTATCCTTCCGCTGTCACAGTAGATAATGGGGCGCCCCGTCAGGAAAAAGGGACCCAGGAGGGAGGAAAAATCCGATATCAATACATCCGTCTTTTTCAGGACGACATCGATGGGATTCTTAAAATCCATCTGAACGCGGTTTTGTTCCAAAGCGGTAATATAGGCTTCTTTTTCTTCCTTGGTCAGCAGGTTCTTTTTGATCAGCTCATCAAACATTAAGGGATGGGGGCGGAAAAGAAAGCTCTCATTCCGGCTTTCGCAAAGCTTCAGGAAGGAATTCCCGTATTCCAGAAAATGGCTTCCTCCCAGCTTTTCATCATAGGACCATCGGGGCGTCCAGGTGACCACGTCGGTTTTTTTCGTCTCGCCCATGGCAAGATAGGTTTCGAGGCCCGGATATCCCAGATAGGCGATCTTTTGGATCCCCTTTTCCAGCTCATGCTTTCGGAAGTCAGCCATCTGCTGCCGCACATGGGGCATTGCCGGAAAGCAATAATAGATATCATCAAAAAAGGGATGGTATATATTGCCCTGGTTGAAATTGTCCGATGCCGTAAAGGCATAGGGAATATAGCAGCATTTCAGGTATTTCATAGTCTCCCGGCTTCGGACCGGCTTGGGCAGGTAGTGGTCATAGGGTCTTGGATAAAAAAGATAATCCAGCTGATAATCCCTGAGGTCGATAATGCGTCCGTCATTTCCGTGGATCCGGATCGCCTCCGGATAGTTTTCGATGAAAAAGTTCCCCTCATAGTTATTCTCGATCGACATATCGTCCCATTTCGGCATGGGCACGACAAACAGAAATGCCTCGACGTCTTTTCTGGCTTTTGCTTCCTCATAGATCTTGACCTGCTTGTCCCATATGGCCGGAAGCTGGACGATAAAGCCTATGCGTACGGGAAAAGACTTCGGCTTGTTTTGAAGGAGAGAAAGCTTTTTGTTCCGATAGATCCGGTTGAGCTTTCGCGCGATCTTGAATTTGTCAACGAAATATTCCAGCACTTTATGGGACTCCTTTTCTTCAATGAAAACCAGCCGGCACGGATGGGCTTTTACCGGATGCCTCCCTGATCTGGATCGTCAGGCATCTGTGAGATGAATCCGTGCCTCAGCTTTTTTTGATAGTGATGTATTTTGCCGAAGGTAGACCGGCTTAAATCATGGTAGCATTCATTCCAGAGTTCAAAGATCTCTTCGTATTTTTCCGTATTCGCGGGAACCGGCACATATCCGGCCTCCCGCTTTGTCATGTGGAGCACGGCATCCTTGAAATCCTTATAGAGGCCGGCTCCGACAGCACCGATCATCGCGGCGCCGAGGACGGTGGCCTCCTTCTGGACGGTAGTCTCCACAGGCAGGCCGTAGATATCTGCCTGCAGCTGATTCCAAAAACCGCTGTGGGAAGCACCTCCAAGGAGGCGGATCCTTTTTATGGGCAGAGCCAGCGGTTTAACCAGTGTATCCAGCATCATCTTTGTTTCAAAGGAGATCCCCTCCACCACGGACCGTATGATCTCCTTCTTTCCGGTGGCCAGGGTCATTCCTGCAAAGGCCCCCCTCGCGGAATCATCGTAATGCGGACAGGCCGCGCCTTGAAGCCATGGCAGAAATACTACCCCGCCGGATCCGGCAGGGGCTTTTTTCGCCTCCTCCATGAGCAGGCCGTCTATGTTTTCCATGCTCTTGCCCTCAGCAAAGAACGTATCCTTGAGCCATTGGTAGGAAGACATGCAGGACGAGGAATGGCTTTCGATCGTATAGCCTCCGGCGGGATGGCCGTGTACCTGGCATTTACCATCGGGATGCCGGATCGGCCTGGGAGACCAGGCGATGCAGAGGCCTGCTGTTCCCATGCAGATGGTAAGCATTTCCTGTGTGCCATAGTTGCCGGCGCCTAAGGCTCCGCATTGCTGATCCCCCGATCCCGCATAGATGGGCGTACCCTCCACCAATCCGGTGGCCCGGGATGCGGTTTCGCTAACCACGCCGGTCTTTGTTCCGGGAGGAACGGCGGGAAAAAATTTATCGGGATCCAGGTCAAAAACAGAGCACAGGGTATCATCGATCCTAGCCTGGTCCACATCGGCCACAAGCCAGCAGCAAAGGTCATTATTCTCTTCCCAATAGTCCTGTACGCCGAAAGCATGAGTCAGATAAGCCTGCGGCGTGGCCAGCTTATGGGTTTTGCGATACAGGCTGTCCATGTAATGCCGGAACCATATCGCCTTAAAGCCGGACTGGAATGAGCCGAAGGGCTGGCCGGATACCCGGTACAGATCCTCTATGCCGAGCCCGTTTTCCTTCAGCCTCTCAAGCATCCAGGGCTTGACCTGCTCCCCTCTTTGATCCTGCCAGATAACCATATTTGTCAGGAAGCCTCCGTCGGCATCCATAGGGACAAAGCTGTTTCGGATATTTGTGATGCAAAGGCCGATGATATCCCGCGGATCTGCTGGGCAGTTATGGATTGCCTGGGATACTGCCTGAAATGACAGGTTGATGATCGTCCTGGGATCCTGCTCGGCAAAGCCCGGAGCCGGATAGATCGTCGGGACTCTCTGATAGGAATAAGAAAGCTCGGCTCCTTCCCGGTCTACAATGGAGCAGCGGATGCCGGTGGTTCCGGCATCGATGGCGGCTATGAGTTCATGGCTCATCTGCTTTTTTGTCCTTATGCAGCTGCCGGGCCAGGACAAATGCCTCAAACAGTTCCAGATCCTCTTTTTTTGTGATCTTGATGTTTGTCTGGCTGCCTTTAGAAAGATAGATGGGAATATTCATCTTGTACATGAGGGTTGTGGTATGAGGCTCGACTTCATTGATCAGGCCCGTCTCCACCGCTTTTTCATAGATGTCGCAGATCAGCCCGTACCGGAAGGAGTGGGGGTTTTTCATGCAGATCACGGCATCCCGGTCGACCCATTCCGTCGTCACCTCCGGCGTGTCCTCATTCCATTTCCCGGCGAAGGAATAAAGGGGGAATGACGTGATGGCATTCCCCTTTTCACGGCAGACCCTGAGGCTGTCCGTAATATATTCCGGATTCAAAAAAGGTGCAACGCCGGTATGAATCACCACGATATCCTCCCGGGAGCATACGTCGTTTAAGCCCTCCACGGCATTCTGGACAGATTCCTGATAGGTTTTCCCGCCATTCACGATCCATTTCATTTTCGTGATGCCATACTGCGCACAGATCTCCCATAGACGGTCCACATATTCCGGCACACATGCCGCTTCGATGGCATCGATCTCCGGATGATTCTGAAAAATATCCAGTGTGTAGGCGATGACCGGCTTCCCAAGCACCTCAGCAAACTGCTTCGGCATCTTCAGCCCGGCCCGGACGCCGATTCCCCCTGCAAGAATGATCGCTATGTTCATACCAGACACACACCTCTTCTCTTGATCAAATGATCGCTTCTGCCTTTACGGCTTTATTTTGCGACTTCTTTTGCAATACTGTCTGCTACATGGTCCTTGACGGTGATCTCATTGCTGATGCTCCCGATCCCCTTCAGGAAGGATACGGTATCCTGCAGTCCTTCTACGTCAGCATCAGAAAACGTCAGGGTATAATTGTATTTGCTGGCGGCCTTCATGATCAGATCCTTGTCCAGGTTGAAGTAAGACTTTGCCAGCTCTGCATATTCCTCGGGATTCTCTTCATAAGCTTTTGTCGCTCTCCAGTACTGCTCCAGATATGCTTTTACAATGTCCGGATTTGCATCCACAAACTCCTTTCGGGCAAATACCACATTGACGCCGGGGAAGCCTACATCTCCGCCATCGGTAAGCAGATGGATCCCATCCGTAGCATCCAGACGGCTGACATTGGGCTCCCAGATCACGACTGCGTCGACATCGCCCTTTGTCAGGACAACCTGGGCATCCCCTGTAGAAATATTGATCACTTCGATGTCCGTATTGTAATCCATTCCGGCATCGGCCAGGAGCTTCTGGGTCAGGTTCTGGGCTGTGGATCCGATGGTAAGCCCGACCTTCTTTCCCTTCAGGTCGGCAACGCTTTCGATCCCTGAGTCATCGGCAACGAGCATGCCATAGGAAGGACCTCCCTCTGCGGCTGCGATATAGACATTATCCTGCCCTGCCGCCACCGCCGATACCGCCGGCACATCTCCGATCACGCCGATATCCTGCTGCCCTGCGGCAAAGGACTCATTCATGGGCGGGCCGGATTCGAAGTCTGTCCAGACGACGTCCACGTTGATCTCCTTCATTGCCTCATCGATCCATCCGCTTTCCCTTGCGATCACGAGAG
>JAILLN010000026.1 GCA_024693135.1 Lachnospiraceae bacterium
CGGCCTTTTAGGGCTTCCCTCCATCCTGATGATTTTCATGGGGATCGAAATGCTGATGAGCACCTCCACCCAGCTCTGGATGGGCAGGGCAAGGTTTGAATACCGGTATAAGAGCTTTGTCACGGTAACCCTCGTGACTGCCGTCCTTTCCTCCGCCCTCTCTGTCCTGGCCGTCCTCTTCCTTCCCAATAAAGGCATATCCAAGATCGCCGCCAACACGTTGGTGGTCTCCGTGACCGGGCTGGTGCTTTATGTCCGCTCCATTTCCCGGGGCAGGCAATGCTTCAACCGGACATATTGGCATTACGCTCTTTCGTTTAACATCCCCCTCATTCCGTATTATCTTTCCCAGATCATCTTCAACCACTCGGACCGCCTGATGATCAACAAAATGTGCGGAAGGGGAGACGCGGCCCTCTATGACGTGGCCTATTCCCTTGCCTTCATGCTTACCTTCGTCCTGAATGCCGCCAACAATTCCTTCGTCCCCTGGCTGTACCGGAAAATGAAGGAAGGAAAGCTCCGGGAAAGCCGGACGGTAACCATCGTGATCGCGGCGTTAATGGCCTTTCTGCTTTCCGGCGTCATCGCCCTGGCCCCGGAGATCATCCTGGTCATGGCGGGACGGCAGTATACCCAGGCGGTATGGGTGGTTCCGCCGGTGGCCATGAGTCTCCTGCTCCTCTTTTACTCCCAGCTTTTCATCAATGTGGAGTTCTATTTTGAAGAAAAATATAAGCTCGTCGCCGCCTCCATCGCCGCCGCGGCCTCCAATATCATCCTCAATTATTTCGGAATTATCCGGTTTGGGTTTGTGGCCGCAGGATATACCACGCTGATCAGTTATATCCTTTTTGCCGGATGCAACTATCTGTCCATGAAAAAGATCTGCCGGGAACGGAATATGGACAGCCATGTCTATGATGTGAAGGCACTATCACTCCTTTTTGCAGGCTTCCTGGCCGTATCCTGCCTGCTGATGGCCTTATATCCCTTTCCCATCGCAAGATACTGCCTGATCGTCGCTGTCCTGATCCTCTGCATCGTCTTCCGGACCCGGCTTCTCCGGCTGCTGCCCGCTTCCTTCAAGGAACTGTTCTGATCGCTTTTCTTGCACTGAGTGTACCCTGGCCCGTTGCAGTGATCCCGCCTGTATAAACCCCAGTTGATACCCCCGCTTCCCTGCCGTAAGTGGTCACATTTTCCAAATTGAGGGAGATTTCCCCATCCGACAGGTATATTCCCAAATTATATCCGCTATAACCGTTTATCCTCCGGACACTGTTTCGTCGGCAATTCTCGCAATAGCACGATTTGTTAAGGTACAGTTGCAAGTAGCTTGAAATAATTCATTCCCGATCTGCCGGACTATACAGTGCCGGCAGAGGGGTTGAATCCTTCCAGGGAATGACCGCGCTTACACTTTGACTTCTGCTCGGTTTCGCCCTTGGGTTTTGGTTTACGGCCACGTTTCTTCGGTGCTAGGTACCCGTCCCAAGCTGACCCTTGGTATAAAATGATGAGGGTTTAGGATACGAACGGAAACCGGATAATGATGTCCTTATCCATTTCGATCATCCGAAGCAGTCTGCTCGCCGCCCCTGATGGATGATTTGTGCCGGCTTCCCAGGCCTCAACTGTTTTATCAGATACTTCTCCATCACCACTTCGTAAAACACAAGGTCATCTTCATCGGGAAGCACCTCTCCGGTGGGGCTTGGATGAACAACCGCTCCATACTGCCGGATCATTTCGAGCACCCGTTCTATTCTCTCCTTGCTGAAGGGGAACTTTGGACGTTTCAGCACTTCTTCATACTCTTCAATTATCTCTTCGTCATATAAAGGGATGATCTTTTGCTCGGCGATAGCATCTACTACCTTTGCCGTTGCCGTATCTTTTTTCCTTGTGAGCAGAGATGAAATGAGTACGTTTGTATCAAAACAGCATAATATCTCATTTCTTACGTCCGTTCCTGTCTGCGCGTGCCACCCTGATCTCAGCATTGATTTCATCAAGCGACATCTCCGGAAAATCTTTTGCCTCTGCCCTGAGTTCATCTATAGCTTTCTTCGCATCGGCTTTGGTCATCTGATCCTCCGGGAGAACTGCCGGGAAGGGAAGACCCCTCACCATCCTGGTACGTTCCATAAACATACGGAATGCCGTATTAAGATCCATCCCCATAGCTTCATAAATAGCAACACAATCCTCGCGGAGTGCTTTATCAGATCGGAATTGATTCAATACCTGTTCTGCCATAGCAGCCACCTCCATCATATTCACATACAATTTTCATACAATATAACTTCATTTGTATGGAGATTGTACCATTTATCCTGAATTCATTCAACAGCAATGCATTAAAGACGGGATTATAATCAACGGACTCCCGGCGGTCAAGACAGCATCCCCATGACCACCATTTTATTCGAGTCAGGGGAGGGATATCGGATCACATTTTGGAACAGCTGCCCTGGTTTTGATGAGGAAATGCGCTTGGTACCGTGTAATAATGGTGGTGTTTTCATTCTTCCACTATTGTAGTAAAATAAAATCGGATGAACCGATTTTGTCGGGGAGGTGATTTCAGTGAATGAGGAAAGGCTTATATGGAAAGAGATACAGGAAAAGTATCCTGATCAATGGGTAGGGCTTACGGATGTTGAGTATTATCCGGATAACAATGCGACAATTAAATCAGCAGTAATAAAATACACAAATATGTCTAAGGGGGAGTTGACCAGGCGAATGCTTAATGGAGAGATCATTTCGAGATATACAACACCTGACAGGGCTTTTCAACTGGGAATGGTTGGGGTGCAGTTATGTAGTAGATGACCCTTGACCTTGACTTTGAACAGCAAAGACCGGTTGTTGTATTGGATGACGGACTCACGGGTTTGCTAGATACGGGAGCATATCTTCCGGTTTGGGTAGACGATGAAGATATTCTGACAGATATCATGGGTGCTGAATTAGTGCAGAGAGATGTTGAGTTTACCGGATTCGGAGGCGTTGCCAGCGGAAATCTCTATAGAGCTACCTTCAAGGTGGGAAAACTCATATATCCTAATATGACGATTATTGCTAACAGTGAGCTTGATGTACCGTTCAATATGATCTTAAGTGCTTCGATGTTTCAGCATCTGAGATATGAAGTTGATGATGAAAACCATAAGTTTAATGTCACCATTCCAGATAAGGAGAGTAATGTCAGAAACCTTGTAGTGGAAACACGTGATGGGAAAATATTTGTGCTATGTAACTCTGCTGAAGGCTAATTTAAGACCAAAAGAATATTAATAAAAATCCAGAAGAACAGCTGATGAGATATCGGCTGTTTTTCTTATGCACAAAATTAAAGGAGAAATGCCTATGGGTAGAAAGACGAATACGGAATATAAAGTTTTAACATTTTATGATGGGGAGGCGGATTATATTCTGACAAGAAGATCCCTGTTAAAAAGCTGAAGGTGGAGTTGAAAGAGCATATGGAGGCTGATATCTCACGGAATAATGAGCGGAAGGTCAGGGCATCGGAGGTGGAGAAGGTAAAGAAGATCCGACAGATACTGAAAAGGATGAGGCCGGAGCTTTTCGGACAGAGTGGGATCCGGCAGGAAGAGCCGGTTAAATCGGTTCCCGTAAAGCAGGAGAGAGCAGAGCCTGCTAAAAAGGCGGAGGCAAAGAAGCCGGAAGAAAGACCATCCCTTCGGGCAAAGATGCAGGAGAAGAAGGAGTTCGTGGAAAACCGGGAGAAGCAGAAGAAGGAAAGGGGAGATGTACGGCCCGCGAGGAGTAAAGACGGGCAATCGTTGTGACAGGGAGATGTTCAGACAGCCCGTGCCGGTGAAGGCGTTTGATTTTTCGCGGAAATATGGTATCATATTTAAGTTGGACTCGACCCATTGTTGAAAACGAAGGGCCCAGAGTCCATTTCTTTATATATATGCCTGAATGGGCGCACTATACTCGCAAACGGATTTAACCGCCGTTTGAAAATCTGTTTCGCGGTATATACAGTTAAGCTAATATATATACTGAGCATGGGGTAACGGATATGGTTTTGAGGAAATTAAAACAAAAGGATGCGCCTTTGATGCTGGAGTGGATGCATGATGAAAGCATGGTGGGAAAGCTGCACGGAGACTTTGCGTCCAAGACCATGGAGGACTGCAGGCAATTTATCCGGAAAAGCAAGGACGGCCATAGCGACATACATCTTGCCATAGCCTCTGATGCGGATGAATACATGGGAACGGTCAGCCTGAAAAATATAGAAAACGGCAGCGCGGAGTTTGCCATCGCGATTAGGAAGGAAGCCATGAGGCACGGGTATTCCTGGTTCGGGATGACGGCCATATTGAAAAAAGCCTTTGAGGAGCTGGGGCTGGAGAGCGTATATTGGTGCGTTTCCAGGGAGAATGAGAGAGCGGTACATTTTTACGACAAACATCATTTTGGAGAGACGCTGGATATTCCGGCGGGCATATTGGACAGATACAGAGGGGTGCGTAACCTGAAGTGGTATTCCGTATTGAAAGGGGACGAGCTGGATGTCCGGGAACGGGTGGCCGGCTGCAGGGTCATCCGGATCAAGACCATTCCGACGGTGGATTCCGGCGAATTATCGGTATTTGAAGGCGGCCAGGATATTCCCTTTGACATCCGGCGTGTCTACTATATATCGAAGGTGCCGGAAGGGGTGCGCAGAGGGTTCCATGCACACAAGACATTAAAGCAGGTTCTTTTCTGCCCCTATGGGAGGATCCAGCTCATTCTGGAAAATAAACACGGAAGGGAAGAGATCGATCTTTCGGATCCTTCCATCGGGGTAGTGATCGAGGAGCCTACCTGGAGAGAAATGCTTTGGCTCAAGACAGACTCTGTGCTCTGCGTAGCCGCATCGGATCATTATGATCCGGAGGACTATATCAGAGACTATGAGGAGTTTTGCTCCTTTATCAAAGGATGACTATATGTTGGTTGAATTATGTTCATTACCACATTATAATGTTATCTAGCGGTGTCTGCTCCCAAAAGCCTTGGGCACATGGCGGCCCAGAAAAGAGAGTCTTTGAAGGATGGCGATGGAAGAAAAAAACGTAGCGGTATATGTTTCAGACCGAAATTATATGATGCAGCTGTCGGTATCCCTTTATTCCCTGCTGGAGACGAATGGGGGAAACGATCTTTGCGTCATTGTCTTTTCCGATGGGCTGTCAGAGGAAGACGAGCGGTATCTGAAGGAGCTGGCAGAGGCATTCCATACAGAGCTTAAGGTGGAAAGGATGCCGGATCTGGACCAGCTTTGCGGCAGGAAGCTGGATATCAATAAACGCAGTACGGGGACATATTTAAGGCTGTTTCTGACGGAGCTGCTCCCGAAGGAATGCCATAGGGTCCTGTATCTGGATTGCGACACCCTGATCAGGGGATCCCTTAAAGAGCTGTTCCAATGGGATATGAGCGAATATGCCTGCCTCATGGTAAAGGACAATATCGACCTGGCGGCCATTGCGAACCTGTCCGACGGACCCTATTATAATGCGGGGATCATGGTGATCAGCCTGGATCTATGGAGAGAGCTGGATGTGCTCTCTGCTTTTTTTGATGAGGTGAAAAGAAGAAACGGGAATGGGGCGGATGCGGATCAGTCCTATATCAACTGCCTTTTAAGGAATTACATCGGCACGCTTCCGCCGGAATATAATTTCATGCCTGCTTTTTATGTGGGAGCCCGGGATTATGCGTCCTATATCCGGAGATACTATCCCTTCCGCAGGGCGGATGAGGTTTATACAGAGCAGGAATTAAAGCAAGGGAGGGATCATGTCCGGATCATCCATTATATCGGCTATGACGGGCAGCGCCCATGGTACAATAACTGTGTCCATCCGGACAGGGAGCTTTGGCTTGAGTGTCTGGACAAGACAAAATACAAGGGCTATGTGCCCACGGAGCAGAAAAAAGACGGCCTGTACGGAAATGACAGGGGGATGAGGCTCAGGAGGACCGTGATGAAGATCCCGGTGGCCAACAGGCTCATCTTAAGATGGAGATTTGGATACTGGACAAAGGATGTTGCCATACCAAAACGAAGAAGTGGAGACAGCTAGAGAGAACCCGGAGATTTCCGTCATTGTCCTGACCTATCATCCGGATTGGGAAAAATTAAGACTTACGCTGGATTCCATCATTCCGCAGGAAGGCATCTCCTTTGAGATCATCATGGCAGATGATGGTTCAGAGAGCTTTCCCTTGGAGCAGGTAAAGGATTATTTTGCGGATGCCGGCTTCGCGGATTATCAGCTGGTGCTGAATGAAAGAAACCAGGGGACGGTAAAAAATATCCTTACGGGACTGCATGCGGCCAGAGGAAAATACGTAAAGCCCATAAGTCCCGGAGATCTGCTGCATGATAAGGACTCCCTGAAAAAAGCGGTCACATATATGCGGGAGGGGAGCCGGAAAGGCGTATTCGGTCTTCAGTGCAATTATTCGATCCGGGAAGGATCCTGCCTTTCATTTCACATGAGTGAGCAGCCCTATGACCTGGATGCATATGCTCCGGGACTTAAGGACAGGCGGGAGAAGAACCTGGTGCTGTATAATGATTATGCATGCGGAGCTTCCTTTTTCTGCGAGCGGCTTTACATGATCCGATATGTGGAACGGCTGAACGGAACCGTAAAATATGCAGAAGACATGTTCCAGGTGGTCGCTGCCCTAGAGGGGGACGGCCTTTCCCGATATGAAGAGACGCTGGTTTATTACGAATCGGGGGAAGGGATCTCCACCTCGAAGGAAAATCGGTTTAAGAAGCTTCTGGACCGGGATGTGGATTCGTTTTATGAGCTGCTTTTTGGAGCCTATGGAGACAATAGATGGGTCAGGAAACGGAAGCGGCTCCAATGGACCTATCGGATAGCAAATAAATACTTAAGGCTGATCTGCCAGCTTCCCTTTGATCCCGGGCATGCCGTTTTTATCCTGAGGCATGCCATGCAGATGAAAAGACAGAAAGGGATGACGGGAGGCGAAGGAGGTTTTTTGGCGCAGGAAGACTTCCTGAAGCGGCATGGGCTGGCGCGGAGTGAACGGTAAATCATCGGAGGGCTTATGAATTCAAAGGGTGAGATCTGTATCGGCACTGTGGGAGCGGGGCGTGCGACGGAGCTCCATATGGAGGGGCTGCAGCGCTTCAGCGGCGTGCCGGTATGCTTCAAGCATATCACGGCCAGGAGATTTGAACAGGTCAACGAGGCAAAGGAGAGATTCGGATTTCTGAATGCTTCCCTGGATTTTGAGGATATCCTGAAGGATGAGGAGATCGATATCGTGGATATCTGTACGCCTCCCTATGCCCATGACAGGATGATCCGGGAGGTGCTCAACGCGGGGAAGCATGTGATCTGTGAAAAGCCTCTGACCGGCTATTTCGGAAAAGAGGGGGAAGACGAAGAAGCCGTCGGATTGAATACCTCCCGGAAGGAAATGTATGAAAACGTCATCCATTCCATGAACGAGCTGCGCCGGGCGGTGGAGCAGTCAGACAGGAAGTTCATGTATGCGGAGAACTTTGTCTATGCTCCGGCTGTGGTCAAGGCATCCGAGATCATCCGCAAAAAGAAGAGCAGGATACTTTACGCGAAGGGCGAGGAGAGCCTGAAGGGATCCAGCTCGCCGGTGGCGGGGCTTTGGAGCAAGACGGGCGGCGGGACCTTTATGCGGACCGGCACCCATCCCATGTGTGCGATATTGTGGCTGAAGAGGCAGGAAGCCCAGGCCAGGGGAGAGGATATCCGGGTAAAGAGTGTATTTGCGGACATGAGCCGGATCACTCCCATGCTCACCCCTTATGAACACAGGCATATCGCGGCGGATCCCCGGGACGTGGAGGACTGCGGCACCGCGATCCTGACCTTTACGGACGGCACAAAGGCAGTGATCATCGCTACAGATACCCTGCTTGGGGGAAGCCGGAACTATGTGGAGCTTTATTGCAACGATGCGGTGATCAACTGCAAGCTGACTATGTCCGATCTGATGAGCACCTATTTCCTGGATGAGGATAACCTGGAGGACGTATATATCTCCGAGATGCTTCCCGGGAAATGCGGATGGAACAATCCCTTCCTGGAGGATGAGATCCTCCGCGGCTATACCGATGAGATGAGGGATTTTATTGAAAGCGTATATTATGACAGAGAGCCGAAATCCGGGTTTGAGCTGGCTTATGATACCACGAAGATCATTTATGCGGCTTACCTTTCTTCTGAATTGGGCAGGGCCGTACAGTTTGATGAGGCAGGGGAGCTGATATGAGGTTTGTGCAGAAGCTGCCGGATGCCAATGAGCTGATCAAGGAAAATCCCCTTACCGCAGAGGAGAAGAGCAGAAGGGAAGATCTGCTGTCCTCTCTCCGGGCGATCCTGTCCGGGAAGGACGGAAGAAAGATCCTGTGCATCGGCCCCTGCTCGGCAGACAGGGAAGATGCCGTACTGGAGTATGCATACCGGCTTGCCTCCCTCAGGGAAAAGGTCAGGGATGTATTTCTGATCATCCCCAGGATCTATACCAGTAAGCCCAGGTCTACCGGGACCGGCTATAAGGGAATGCTCCATCGCCCGGCCATTACCGGAAAGGATGATATCCTTGCGGGGGTCACGGCGGTAAGAAGCCTCCATCTCAAGGTGATCCGGGAGACCGGCTTTTTTGGCGCGGATGAGATGCTTTATCCGGAGAGCGCTTATTATATTTTCGACTTGCTTTCCTATATCGCGGTGGGAGCCCGTTCCGTGGAGGATCAGGGCCACCGGATGGCGGCCAGCGGGCTGGATATCCCGGTGGGAATGAAGAATCCTCTGAGCGGGGATATGACGGCAGTCTTAAATTCCGTACTGGCGGCGCAGACAGCCCAGACCATGATATACCGCGGGTGGGAGGTCCAGACAGACGGCAATGCTTATGCACATGCGATCCTCAGGGGATATTCGGATGTATCCGGAAAAGCCAGGCCCAACTATCATTATGAGAGCCTGTGTGAATTCTATGACCTGTATTCCAAGATGGCGCTGAAAAATATCTCGGTCATGATCGACTGCAACCATGGGAATTCGGGAAAGCATTATGAAGAGCAGATCCGGATCGCGAAGGAAGTGCTTTCGGTATGCAGGGACTATCCTTCCCTGAACCGGTTTGTAAAGGGGCTGATGATCGAAAGCTATCTTGAGGATGGTTCCCAGATCCTGGGCGGAGGCGTATTTGGGAAATCGGTGACGGATCCATGCCTTGGATGGGATAAAACAGAACGGCTGGTTTTAGAGCTGGCCGAAATGAGGGAGAGCGGATGAACGGGAATACCGTACTGGTCACAGGGGGAAGCCATGCAGAGCTTCCCATGATAAAGGCCTTGCATGAAATGGGCTTTCGGGTCATTACCACGGGAAATAATACGGAGGGCCTGGGGCATAAGGAGGCGGATGAGTATGTGCCGGGAGATTTTTCCGACCCGGCTTTCGTACTGGAGCTTGCAAAGGAAAAAAAGGTATCCGGGATCGTTTCCGGATGCAATGATTTCGCCTATCTATCGACAGCCTATGCGGCTCAGGAGCTGGGGCTTCCGGGCCATGACGATCATGAAACGTCGAAGGACATTCATCACAAGGACCGCTTCCGCAGCCTGTGCAAAAAATGCGGTGCCAGGATCCCGGATTTCTTCTCCTTCACGAAGCCGGAGGGGACAAGAGACCGGTGCGAAGGGCTGGGATATCCTCTGATCATAAAGCCCATCGACCTGACGGGAGGAAAGGGGGTCCGGATCTGCCATGATTACCGGGAGGTCATGGAGGCGTTTGAAGAAGCCAGGAGGTGGTCCAGACAGCCCAGATTTCTGGCAGAGCAGATGATCCAGGGGGAAAACCATGGCGTATCTGCCCTGGTGGTGAAGGCAGAGGTGAGGTTTGCCTTTTTTGACAATGAGGAATACTATCTGAATCCCTACCTGGTATCCGGTGCATATTATCCTTCTTCCCTGACGGAAGAAACGAAACACATGATCATCCGGGATATCGAACGGATCTCGGCCCAGGCGGGACTGGTGGACGGCCTTTTCCATTGCCAATGCATCGTACAGGAAGACGGCACGCCTTACCTGATCGATCCCTGCAGGCGTGCGCCGGGGGATCTGTATCTTAAGCTGGTGGAGCTTGGAACCGGGATCCCCTATGCAAGGTTCATCGTCCAGGCGGAGCTTGGCCTGGGGCTTGAGGAGGCGCTTCAGGGGATCGTCCCCCAGGAAAACTGCATCGCAAGAGAATGCATCATGGCTTCCGAAAACGGAAGGGTGGAGCGCATCGTGATAGAGGAGGAGCTGAAGCAGTATGTAACGGAATCCCTGATCTGGGGAAACATTGGCGAGATCATCGAGGATTATATGAAATATAAAGCGGGCATTGTGTTCTTTTCCTTTCCTTCAAGGGACGTGATGGAAAAGGCCCTTGCCCGGCTCCGGTCGGATATGCGCATTGAGGTGAGTTAGATGGATAATGGCAAAGAACGCTTAAGCTTCGTGATCCCCTGCTATAATTCACAGGATACGATCAGGGATGTGGTCGCAGAGCTGAAGGAAGAGGTCCGGAAAAGAGACGGATACGAATATGAGATCATATTGGTCTGTGACGGCTCCAAAGACCGCACCTGGCAGGTGATCGCAGAGATGGCTGATGCAGACAGCAGGATCGTGGCTGTGAATTTCTCCAAGAATTTCGGCCAGGCTTCTGCCCTGATGTATGCTTACCGGGAGAGCCGGGGGGATATCGTCATTAATCTGGATGATGACGGACAGATGCCGGTGGAGTCGATCTATGATCTGGTGGATGCGATCCATGAAGGATATGACGTGGTATTCGGCCGGTATGATACCATCCATCAGCACGGCTGGCGCAATATCGGATCCTGGATCAACTACCGCATGGAGCGTACCATGATCGGACTGCCGGAGGGCATACGTCCCTCAAGTTTCTGGGCAGGAAGGCGCTTCATCATCGACGAGGCGGCGAAGTATGTGGGGCCTTATCCGTATATCGCAGGGCTTTTGCTGCGTGTCACAAAGAACCTGAAAAATGTGCCGGTCAAACACAGGGAGAGGGCTTCCGGACAATCCGGATACTCCATGAGGAAGCTGATCCGGCTTTGGATGAACGGCTTCACGGCTTTTTCCGTCATGCCCTTAAGGGCGGCCACGGTGATGGGATTTGCATTCGCCATGATCGGGATTGTATTCAGTGTCATCCTGGTCATCCGCAAGCTGATCAATCCCAGCATGATCGTCGGATATACTTCCACGATCGTGGCCCTGCTGATTTTCGGCGGCATCCAGATGCTGATGATCGGTATGCTGGGGGAGTATGTGGGCAGGATCTATATGAGCATAAACGGCACTCCCCAGAGCATCATCCGGGACAAGATCGACAGGCGGGATAAGGGAGAATGAGAAATAAGCTGCTGAATCTTTTCGGCATTTTGCTGGCATTATATACTGTCTTTCTTATCTGCGGGATGGCCTTTCATTCTTTTTCGGAGATCTCCGTACCCAATGAATATCAGGAAGTATCCAATATCCAGGTAGCACGGTCCTTTTATGATGGGATCAATCCCTATACGTTAAAGAATGCAGTCGGCGGGGAAGAGCCGGGGGTCGTATATCCCTATGGCCCGGTATATCCCCTTCTGTGTGCCTTTGCTGCACGCCTCTTTTCCATGGATCTGATCTTCTCCGGCTATCTGGTAAGCTTTCTTGCGATGCTGCTTTCGGCCGCCCTCGGCGCATGGATGGTAAAGGAGCAGACACGGACGCTGTTTGCACCACTGGCGGCATTTCCGCTTTTGATCAACTGTACCTGGAGGTATGGATATATCAATGCCGTGCCGGATGCATTGGCATTTCTGTGGGTCATGCTGGCTCTGCTGATCGAAACAAGAAAGAAATGCCGTTTCAGGGAGCTTCTTGAAGTGCTTTTGATCCTGCTGGCATTTTATACCAAGATATATATGGCATACATCGCCCTGCCGCTTTTTCTGCTGAAGCTGATGCGAAAAAAGAAGGATGCCTTGAAGTTTGCGCTGCTGGGTCTTTTGATCGGGGCCGCTTCGATCGTGGTCGTTTCGGCAGCCTGCCCCCTGCTTTGGACTTATTCGGTATACATGCTGATGGGGCTTCACGGAATCACGGACGAGGAGTATGCGGCCACAGTCAACCGGATCTCCTCCGCCGCTCCAGGACAGCTGCAGGAGATGATCGAGGTCCTCACCTTCCAGAATGAAAAGGATCCTATCGGGGGGCTTGGATATGAAGGGCTCCAGCTCAGATCCCTGGGCGGTATTTTTATCTTCTTTTTTCTCGGAGCCGTTGCATTGGTCTATGGACTGCTTCGGAAGAAATCCTCCAAGGCCACGGACTATCAGCTCCTGATGCTTCTGACCCTGCTGGTTTCCGTGCCGGTCATGGCCGTCCTCGGCTCCAATGGCGGGGCCTGGCTTTCCTACTACCTGCAGATACAGATCCCGGCATTGGTCATGGTTGTGATCCCTTTCCTGGAGGAGAAGGCTCTATGCCCGCAGGGGATTAAGCTTCAGGCAGCCTGGACTGTTTTCCTGTGTCTGTCCCTTGTTTTTACGTTATATCGTACAGACCGGAGGCTGCCCTATTATTATATGACGGAGGATCAAAAGCAGGTCTGGGCGGATGCCTACGGCCTCTTAGATGAATATCTGGAGGAAGGGGAGATCTATTATTCTCCGGTCTTGGCTTTCCATGCAGAAAAAAACGGGCAATACTACTACAACAACGGATTTGTGGGGGGCTCCGGATCCAGGCGCAGATATGTGGAGTGGACACTGGTAAAATGGGAGCAGGTTCTTTTCCCGCCTGCGGGAGAGTATCTAAAAAAGCACATCTCCTTCCAGGAGGAGCTGAAGGAAAAGATCCGTGCCGGGGATTATGCGATGATAACGGCTACATGGAGCAGAGGGGGATCCGACCGGGTCATCTCGGTCCAGGACGTGGAGGAGGGTCCCTACCGACTTTTGAAGGAGACAGACATGCCCATGAGCAGGGAAGATTTTGTGATATCGTATTATATCAGGACAGGAGGCAGCAATGGGAAGGATCAATAAAAAATACCGGAAATGGATGTCCTGTACGCCTTTATACAATGTGGCGAAGGCTCTGTCGGGGGGAGTGCAGTACCTCCGGCTCAGTCCGCTGGAAAAGGCATATTTCTGGTATATGCATGACGGGGGAGAGGAGATCCGGTTTGATTACGCGATCCGGGATGAAGACGTGGTGATGGACCTGGGGGGATACATGGGAGACTGGACCGCCGCCCTCCCGAATCCGGACTGCAGGGTCTATCTTTTTGAGCCCATGAAGGAATTCGCGGAAGAATGCGAGAAGCGCTTTGCAGGAAGGGACAACATCCGCTGCTTTGCGGTTGGGCTCGATGCATCTACCCATGAGGCAGAGATCTCCAGGGAAGAGGACGGATCCTCCCAGTATCACAGCAAGGGAGAAAATGAAAAGGCGCAGTTTGTCGATATCGAGGAGTTTATGGATCAGCACGGCATACAGGAAGTGAAGCTGATCAAGATGAATATTGAGGGCGGGGAATACGATATCCTGGAGAAGCTTATCGCAGACGGAAGGATCCGGCAGTTTGACCATATCCAGATCCAGTTTCATGATATCCCTGAGATCCATGCCAGGGAAAGGATGAAAAAGATATGGGCCGGGCTGAAAAAGACCCACCGGCTGGAATGGGCGTACCGGCCGTTCATTCATGAAAGCTGGGCGAGGAAGTGAAAGCCGGGGGATAAGGAACTGGTTGCCTGCTTCTTATGATATGTGGTAAAATATTTTTTACTGCGTGAAAAAGCCGCTATTCATGGCCGCTGACGGAAATGCGCTTACCGGATGCCTTCCGGCCTTGAAATATACTGGCGGAAAAAAGGCTTCTTTCAAGGGAAGCATTGACAGAGGGATGAGGAATCATGAATCTGATTGAAAAAGTATTTGGAACCCACAGCGAACGGGAGCTGAAACGGATCGAGTCCACGGTGGATAAGATCGAATCCATGCGCGACGATATGATGAAGCTTTCGGACGATGCATTGAGGGACAAGACCGCAGAATTCAAGAAGAGATTTGCGGAGGGAGAAACCTTGGATGACCTGCTTCCGGAGGCCTTTGCCGTGGTCAGGGAAGCGGCCAGGCGGACGAGGAATATGGAGCACTTCCGGGTACAGCTCATCGGCGGCATCATCCTCCATCAGGGAAGGATCGCGGAGATGCGGACCGGTGAAGGAAAGACCCTGGTCTCTACCCTGCCGGCTTATTTGAATGCCCTGGAAGGGCGCGGCGTCCATGTGGTCACGGTGAATGATTACCTGGCAAGCCGTGACGCGGAGTGGATGGGAGCCATCCACAATTTCCTGGGGCTCAGCGTAGGCTGCGTCCTAAACGGCATGACCAGTGAGGAGAGGCAGAAGCAGTACGCCTGCGACATTACCTATGTGACGAATAATGAGCTGGGCTTTGATTACCTCAGGGACAATATGGCGATCTATAAGAGCCAGCTGGTGCTCAGGGAGCTTCATTACTGCATCATCGATGAGGTGGACTCCGTCCTGATCGACGAAGCCAGGACTCCCCTTATCATTTCCGGCCAGTCCGGCAAGTCCACCAGGATCTATGAGGCCTGCGACATGCTGGCCAGACAGCTGAAGCGTGGCGAGGCTTCCAGCGATAAGCTTTCGAAGATGGACGCCATCATGGGGGTGGAGATCGAGGAGACCGGCGATTTCATCGTGAATGAAAAAGATCATCTCGTGAATCTCACGGAAGAGGGCGTGAAGAAGGTGGAGCAGTTCTTCCATCTGGAGAATT
Organism: Lachnospiraceae bacterium; assembly: GCA_024693135.1. Lineage (GTDB taxonomy): Bacteria > Bacillota > Clostridia > Lachnospirales > Lachnospiraceae > NK4A144. The sequence goes on from JAILLN010000026.1 coordinate 14,951, forward strand.
TTGCCGATGCGGAGAACCTGGAGATCCAGCATTGCATCATCCTGGCCTTGAGAGCCCATAACCTGATGGCAAGGGACAAGGATTATGTGGTAAAGGACGACCAGGTGCTGATCGTGGATGAGTTTACCGGAAGGATCATGCCGGGAAGGCGGTATTCCGATGGACTGCATCAGGCGATCGAGGCGAAGGAACATGTCAAGGTCAAGCGCGAAAGCAAGACCCTGGCTACCATCACCTTCCAGAATTTCTTCAATAAATTTGATAAGAAATGTGGCATGACCGGTACGGCCCTCACGGAGGAGAAGGAATTCCGGGAGATCTATGGAATGGATGTCATCACGATCCCCACGAATAAGCCCATTGCCCGTACCGACCTGCAGGATGCGGTATTTAAGACCAAGAAGGAAAAGTTCAAGGCCATCGTGGATGAGATCGACCGGATCCATCAGACCGGGCAGCCGATCCTGGTGGGCACCATTACCATCGAGACCTCAGAGATGCTTTCCGGCATGCTTCATAAGCATGGCATCCATCATAACGTATTGAATGCGAAATTCCATGAGAAGGAAGCGGAGATCGTGGCGGATGCGGGGATCCATGGGGCGGTCACCATCGCTACCAACATGGCAGGCCGTGGTACGGATATCAAGCTGGATGAAGAGGCAAGGCAGGCGGGAGGACTCATGATCATCGGTACGGAAAGACACGAGGCCAGGCGTATCGACAATCAGCTCCGCGGCCGGTCCGGACGTCAGGGAGATCCCGGCTGTTCCAGGTTTTATATTTCCCTGGAGGATGACCTCATGCGCCTTTTCGGCTCAGACCGGATGATGGCCGCCTTTGAGGCGCTGAATGTGCCGGAGGGTGAGCAGATCGAGCATAAGATGCTGACCAATGCCATAGAGCGTGCACAGAAGAAGATCGAGGACAATAACTTCGGCATCCGGAAGAACCTCTTGGAATATGACCGGGTGAATAATGAGCAGAGGGAAAAGATCTACGAAGAGCGGCGGAAGGTCCTGGACGGAGAGAGCATGCGGGATACCATCTACCAGATGATCACGGATATCGCAGACAGTGCGGTAGATACCTGCGTGGGAGAGGACGGCAACTGGGAGGACTGGGATCTGGATGAGCTGAACTCCCTGCTTATTCCCATCATTCCCATAGACCGCCTCAAGACGCCGGACGTGAAGGGCATGAGCCGGAACGAATTGAAGCATTACCTGAAGGAAAAGGCCGTAAAGCTCTATGAGGATAAGGAAGCCCAGTTCCCGGATCCCGAGCAGGTCAGGGAGCTTGAGCGGGTGATCCTGCTGAAGGTCATCGACCGGAAATGGATGGATCATATCGACGACATGGATCAGCTTCGCCAGGGCATCGGGCTGCAGGCCTTCGGGCAGAGGGATCCGGTGGTGGAATACAAGCTGACCGGCTTTGACATGTTCAACAACATGATCGAGGCCATCCAGGAGGATACGGTGAGGCTCCTGCTCCATGTCAAGATCGAGGAGAAGGTGGAGAGGGAGCAGGTAGCGAAGCCTACCGGCACCAATAAGGATGATACCGGGCCGAAGGCACCGAAAAAACGGGAGACACAGAAGGTATATCCGAACGATCCCTGCCCCTGTGGCAGCGGGAAGAAATTCAAGAACTGCCATGGACGTCCGGGAGCAGCTCCTTTGTGACAGACTGAAAGCTTTTTCATGGTTTTCGGTGTTTTTTAGAAAGGAGCTTAAAAATGGTTGAATTGGACAACCTAAAGATAGACCTCAGGCAGTATGAGGAACCGCTGAAGGAATTAAAAGCATCTCTGGATCTGGAGAATAAAGAAAACCGGATCATGGAGCTGAACCGTCTCATGGAGGAGCCGGATTTCTGGAACGACCCGGAGAAGTCCAGGCAGCAGTCCCAGGAGCTGGGGAGCCTGAAGGAGGATGTGGGCACCTTCGACGAGCTGGAGAAAAGCTACGAAGACATGCTGGATCTGATCGACATGGCCAATGATGAAAATGATGAGTCCATGATCCCGGAGATCCAGGAGGAATATGAGTCCTTTAAGGAAAAGTATGATAAGATCCGCATCAAGACCCTGCTTTCCGATGAATACGACCGGTCGAATGCCATATTGAGGCTGAATGCCGGGGCAGGAGGAACGGAATCCTGTGACTGGTGCTCCATGCTTTACCGGATGTATACCAGATGGGCAGAGCGCCATGGATATGCCGTGGAGGAGCTGGACAGCCTGGAGGGAGACGAGGCCGGGTATAAATCGGTCACCTTCCAGATCAATGGGGAAAATGCATACGGCTATATGAAATCAGAACGGGGAGTGCACCGGCTGGTCCGGATATCCCCCTTTAACGCTCAGGGAAAAAGGCAGACCTCCTTTGTTTCTCTGGATGTGATGCCGGAGATCAATGAAGAATTGGACGTGGAGATCAAGCCGGATGACATCCGGATCGATACCTACCGTTCCTCCGGAGCCGGCGGGCAGCACATCAACAAGACCTCTTCCGCGATCCGGATCACCCACTTCCCCACCGGCATCGTGGTGACCTGCCAGAATGAGAGGTCGCAGTTCCAGAATAAGGACAAGGCCATGCAGATCCTGAAATCAAAGCTCTATATGCTGGCCAAGGAAAACAATGCGGAGAAGCTTTCCGATATCCGGGGTGAGATCAAGGATATCGCCTGGGGCTCCCAGATCCGCTCTTATTTTCTTCAGCCCTATCAGCTGGTGAAGGATTTAAGGACCGGACAGGAGGTGGCACAGGCAGATTCTGTCCTGGACGGAAACCTGGATCCTTTTATCAATGCTTATTTGAAGTGGATCAATACGAAGGAGAAGCAGTAAGAGATGGCAAAGATCGCTATTTTAGGTTACGGGACGGTGGGATCCGGAGTGGCAGAGGTATTCTGGACGAATGAGAAGCTCATCGATGAGCGAGCCGGGGAGGAGATCCGGATCAAATATGTCCTGGATCTGAGGGATTTTCCGGGAGACCGGGTGGAGGCTGTGCTGACCCATGATTTTTCGGACATCGTGAACGACCCGGAGGTTACGGTGGTGGCAGAGGTCATGGGCGGGATGAAGCCGGCCTATGATTTCACGAAGCAGTGCCTGATGGCCGGAAAGAGCGTCTGTACCTCCAATAAGGAGCTGGTAGCGGCGAAGGGGCCGGAGCTCATGAGGATCGCCAGGGAGCATCATGTAAATTATCTGTATGAAGCCAGCTGCGGAGGCGGGATCCCCATCATCCGGGCCATGAACGAATCCCTGAATGCGGATGACTTAAGCGAAATCTCCGGGATATTAAACGGCACGACGAATTATATCCTGACGGAGATGACAGAAAACGGGACAGATTTTGGGGATGCCCTGAAACGTGCCCAGGAGCTGGGCTATGCAGAGCGGAACCCGGAAGCGGATGTGGAGGGCTACGATGCACAGAGGAAGATCGCCATCCTTTCTTCCATAGCCTATGGGAAAACGGTCTATTATGAGGACATCCATACCGAGGGGATCTCGGGCGTGACTCCGACAGATATCGAATATGCAAAAAAGCTGAAAATGAAGATCCGGTTATTGGCCTCAAGCTTCCGGGAAAAGGGGAAGTATTATGCCATGGTAGCACCGGTCCTGGTGGAGCATACCCATCCCCTGTACTCTGTGGATGGGGTATTTAATGCGATCTTTGTGAAGGGCAATATGCTGGGCGATGCCATGTTTTATGGCAGCGGAGCCGGCAAGCTCCCTACGGCAAGCGCGGTGGCCGCGGATATGATCCAGGCGGTCAAGGCCGGGGATACGGTCTTATACAGCAATTGGAAGGAAGAAGAGGCGGATCTTTCTCCTTTGGACAGCTCCAGCCGGAGATTTTTTGTCCGGGTGCCTGTGGAAAAAAAGGAGGAAGCAATACGTGTCTTCGGCATGGATGCTGAGCAGGTGAACCTGGAGGAGAGGCCGGAGGAAACGGCCTTGATCACGGGGATCATGACAGAGCAGGAATTTGAACAGAAGGCCGCGAAGCTGGGAGGCATCCTGGGGCGGATCCGGATCAATATGTAGGCTGGGCGCACGAAGCGTCAGGGAGTTGGAGGAAAGATGGCAATCGAAAGAAAGATATTATTGAATCCGGGTCCGGCCACAACGACGGATACCGTAAAAATGGCTCAGGTCGTGCCGGATATCTGCCCCAGGGAAAAAGAGTTCGGCCGGATCATGAAGGAAATGGGAGAGGATCTGGTAAGGATCGTCCACGGAAGGACAGAGGATTATGCGGCGGTGCTTTTCTGCGGATCCGGCACCATCTGCATGGACGTTGCGCTGAATTCCCTCCTGGAAGAGGGAAAAAAGGCCCTGGTGATCCAGAACGGATCCTACAGCGAAAGGGGATGTGAGATCCTCCGGTCCTACAATCTGCCCCTGATCGAGCTGAAGCAGCCGCTGGATGCGCCGCCGGATCTGAAGCTGGTGGAGGATATACTGAAACAAAATCCGGATGTGGGCTATGTATACATGACCCATCATGAGACCGGCAGCGGGCTTTTGAATCCCATCCGGGAGACGGGTGCGCTGGCCCACCGGTATGGCGCTTTTTTCATCACGGATACCACATCCTCCTATGCGATGATCCCCATCAACGTATATGAAGACAATATCGACTTCTGCATGTCTTCTGCCCAGAAGGGGATCATGGGCATGACGGGGCTTTCCTTTGTGATCGGAAGGAAGGATTTGATCGAGAGATCCGCCGCTTTTCCCAGAAGATCGTATTATTGCAATCTTTATCTGCAATATCAATATATCGAAAAGACCGGACAGATGCATTTTACGCCTCCTGTCCAGACGATCTATGCGGCAAGGCAGGCCTTGAAGGAATATTTCGCAGAGGGAGAGGCAGAAAAGTGGAAGCGGCATCAGCGCGTCATGGATGCGATCCATAAGGGGGAAGAAGAGCTTGGGCTTCGCGAAGCCGTGAAGCGGGAATATCAATCCGGGCTGGTCTCGGCGGTGCTTTATCCGGAAGATCCGGCCTGGGACTTTGACAAAGTCCATGATTACTGCTATGAGAGAGGCTTCACAATTTATCCCGGAAAGATCGAGAAGGCGGGCACCTTCCGGCTGTGTGCCCTGGGAGCCATCGATGAGGAGGACATCCGGGATTTCTTTGTTGTATTCCGGGAAGCGCTTGAGTCCTCGGGCGTAAAGCTGCCGGTACATTAATTCTTAAGGAGCGGGAAACCGCTGGTGGCCGGTTTTTGGACGGTTACGGCATCCGCATCCGACCGTTGTAAGTCAGAGATAAACATGCATTTATAGAGGAGGCATGAATGGAACAGGCGATCCTCATGGCGGCAGGCCTCGGCACAAGGATGCGTCCGCTTACGGAGCACTGCCCCAAGCCGCTCCTTCCGGTAAGGGGAAAGAGCCTCATTGATACGGTGATCGAAGGGCTTATGCGCCGCGGGGTGGACCGGATCTATGTGGTGACCGGATATCTTGGAGAACAGTTCTCCGCATTATTGGATCGATTTCCCGGAGTCAGGCTGCTCCAAAACCCGGACTATGCATCGAAAAATAACATCTCCTCCATCTATGCGGCACGCGGTATTCTTGGGGAAGGAGATGTGTTTATCTGCGAGGCAGACCTATATGTGGCAGATCCGGATATTTTTATGAAAAACCCGGAGAAATCCTGCTACTATGCCAGGATGCAAAAGGGTCATTCCGATGACTGGACCTTTGACGTGGATGCCCTGGGCCGGATCACCCGGATCGGGATCGGTGGGGATGACTGCTATAATATGGCAGGCATTTCGTATTTTAAACGGGATGATGCGGCCATATTGAAGGATGCGGTCATAGAGGCTTTTGAGACGCCGGGTAAGGAAGGGTACTTCTGGGATGAAGTGGTGAATGAAAGCCTGGACCGGCTGGATCTTGGGATCCTTCCCATTCATGAAGGCCAGGTCATCGAGGTGGATACCTGTGAGGAATTAAAGAAACTGGAGAGGAAGCTGGAAAATGAAGGTTGAGAGCTTTGTACGGATACTGGGTGCGGATTTTTATACCGGGGTACCGGATTCCCAGCTGAGGCCGCTTTGTGACTATCTGATGGATGTCTATGGCACGGATCCGGGACATCATGTCATCGCGGCAAATGAGGGAAACAGCGCGGCGATGGCTGCGGGATATCATCTGGCCACCGGGAAGGTGCCGGTGGTCTATATGCAAAACAGCGGGGAAGGAAATATCATCAACCCCGCGGCCTCCCTGCTGAACCCGGAGGTCTACGGGATCCCGGTCATTTTCGTGATCGGATGGAGGGGGCAGCCGGGAGTGCATGACGAGCCGCAGCATGTCTATCAGGGAAGGGTTACCGTGAAGCTTTTGGAGGATATGGAGATCAGCCATTTCCTGGTCACAAAGGAAACCACGGAGCAGAAGCTCATGGAGGCGATGGAGCGTTTCCGGGGCAGGCTTAAGACGGGACAGGATGTGGCATTTGTCATCGAGAAAAACGCTCTTACCTACGATAAGAAGCTTCAGTACCGCAATTCCTTTTCCATCAACCGGGAAGAAGCCATCCGCCATATCCTGGATAAGACGGGGGAGGATCCCGTGGTATCCACTACCGGCAAGATCAGCCGGGAGCTTTTTGAGATCCGGGAGGAAAAGAAGCAGGGACACGGCCGGGACTTCCTGACGGTGGGCTCTATGGGCCATGCCTCTTCCATAGCCTTCGGGATCGCCCTGCAGAAGCCCGGAAAAAAGGTCTGGTGCATCGACGGGGACGGGGCGATGCTTATGCATATGGGCGCCATGGCGGTCATCGGAGCCAATACCCCGCAGAACCTGATCCATATCGTGATCAATAACGGAGCCCATGAAACCGTGGGGGGAATGCCTACGGTGGCAGACCTGCTGGACCTGCCTGCCATGGCGAGGGCCGCCGGATATGAATATGCGGTGAGCGTAAGCACTCTGGAGGAGCTGGACCGGGAGCTTGCCCTTACGAAATTTGCAAGCCAGCTGACCTTCATCGAGGTGAAGGCGGCCATGGGCTCCAGGGCAAACCTGGGGAGGCCGACTACTGCTCCGAAAGAGAATAAAGACGCCTTTATGACATTTCTTCGGGAGGGATGATCTTATGCCGGGAATTCTGCTCTATATCGACCCGGGCACGGGAAGCATGCTTTTTACGGTAATGATCGGCATCGTGACGACGGGAGTCTTTTTCTTCCGGAAGCTGATCATGAAGCTGAAATTCCGGCTGAGCGGGGGCAGGGTGCTAAAGGGCTCCGGGGATAAGATGCCCTTCGTCATCTTCAGCGACAGCAAGCGGTACTGGAATTCCTTCAAGCCGATCTGCGATGAGTTTGAAAAGAGAAAGCTCCCCCTGGCTTACTGGACGGCTTCCGGAGACGATCCGGCACTTCAGGAGGATTACGAATACGTATCCTGCAAATTCATCGGCGAGGGCAATAAAGCCTTTGCCAGGCTGAACATGATGAAGGCATCCGTCTGTCTTTCCACGACTCCCGGACTGGATATATACCAATGGAAACGCTCCAAGGAAACGGACTATTATATCCACATGCTTCATGAGGTGGGAGGCACTCTTTTATATCATATGTTCGGGATGGATTACTATGATGCGGTGCTTTTGACGGGGAACTTCCAGGTGTCTGAGATCCGGGATCTGGAGCATGCCAGGAAGGATTCGGAAAAGGAGCTGAGAGTGGTGGGCTGTCCTTATATGGATGAGATGAAAAAACGGCTGGATGCAGATCCTGTGCCGGAAGGCAATAAGAGGACGGTTCTTCTGGCTTCCTCCTGGGGTCCGAACAGCATCCTGACCCTTTACGGGGAAAGGATCATCCGTGCATTGATCCAGACCGGCTACGAGATCGTGGTCCGTCCCCATCCCCAGTCTCAAGTCTCTGAGAAGGAGCTGCTGGACCGCCTGAAAAAGGAATTTCCGGATGGGGAAGCCGTGGAGTGGAATTTTGATACGGATAATTTTGACGTACTGAAACGCTCTGATCTGATGATCGCGGATTTCTCCGGCGTCATTTTTGATTATGCCCTGGTCTTTGGGAGACCTGTGATCTATTCGGAATACGAATTTGATCCTTCGGTCTATGATGCGGCCTGGGTGGACAGGCCCCTATGGAGGGATGAGATCCTGCCGAGGATCGGGAGGCCGCTGAAGGAAGAGGAGTTTGGGGATCTGAAGCGGATCATCGATGAGACGATCGAAAGCGATTATTATGCAGAGGGAAGGGAAAAGGCCAGATCCGAGGCCTGGATGCATATCGGGCAAAGCGCGGAGCTTACGGTGGACTTTATGGTGGAGAAAAAACAGGAGCTTGACAAATCCCTACAGGCAGAAGCGGAAACGCTGCAGACGGCCTAATCCCTGGGCTCTTCGATCTTTGTCCAGTTTTCCCTTTGGAAGATATCATCATGCACGGCATACCATACGCCGTCTGAAGTATTGAACCGGGTCATGTCGGCGGTGTTGTCCTTCAGGATGTCATATAGGTCGGAAAGGACGACGCGCTGGTCATGGCTTGTTTTTTCGTCATCATTCAGCTTAAGTCCCGTAAAGGGATTGACCGGGCTCTCGATCAGGCCTTTCGAGGCAAGGACTGGCGTATCTGCGTTGGTCATGAACTCATTGGAAACACGCCATTCCCTGCTGCCAAAATCCTTAACCATCAAAAGGGGATAGACCCATTCCATGTCCGTCCCATCCTCCTGGATGAGGGATCCGAACTGATTAAGCCCGCGTCCATGGTCGGACACGAGGATGATGCGGGTATTGTCATATACGCCGTTCTCCCGCAGATAATCCATCCAGTTTCCCAGCTGGATGAAGGCGGCCATGAGGTCGTGATAGTGATATTCGGGATCCATATGGAGCACATTCCCGGCCGCATCTACCCGGAAACCCGGCTCCAGTCCGGCATTATTTGTATGGAGCGAGGGCGTATAGTCGGGAAGCTGGAGCTCGCAGGTATCATGGGTGCATTCATTATCCATCATCATGAAGGTATCCTGGGCGTTGTCGGTGATATCGGTCAGGGAATCCATGTTTTCCAGTATGGCATAATCATTGTCAAATTCGGCATTGGCGGCATTCTGCACATCCGCATTGAAATAGGCTCCGTTATTGTAGAAGAAGGGATGCAGCGCCAGGGGCGAGACCTTGTAGATGCTGTACATAAAGAAGGAGCGCTTTCTGGAATGCTCCAGAGCATCGAGGTAATCCGGGTCGGCAAAGGCTTCCTTTAAATGGAAAGCGTGAATATCCGGCCAGGGATCATAGATGGAAAGATCCCTCAGACCCTTATAGTTTGCGTAGGGCGGGTCATAGACGGTGGTGGAGAAGCGGTTTTGGGAAAAGAGGACCGGCATTACGCAAAGGGCTTCATCATGCTTGTCCACCAGGCGTTCCCCATCACGTCGGTTGATGGCATCCACGGTATATTCATATCCCCCGAAAAGGGCAGGAGAGCCGAAAACTGTGTAATTGCCGAAGGAGATGGTATTGGGATACCAGGTAAAGCCGGCGAACTGGTCTAAAAGCTGGGGCCGCTCCTGCATGAGGTAGGGCACATATCCGCCGATGGCCCGGTCCATCATGATGACGATGACATTTCTGCCGTTTTTGCTCAGGGTGAAATGCTTGGAAGCAGGAGACTCTGCCTCGATCAGTCCTTTTTCTTTTGCCATGACCCGTTCGACCCCGATGGTGTTTACAAGGGTCATGATGATGAGATTGATGCTTAGGACGGCGCAGATCATGGGAATGACCCTTCTGTATTTTTTCCAGACAAAGGCGAAGACAGAGAGCCCCAGGGCGATGACAGCGAGATTAAAGGCGGTCTGCGCGCCGGTAAAAACGGGTTCCTGGTCAAAGATCAGCTCCGGGGAGAGGTTGACCGTATTCTTTCCGAATGCCAGATAGTCGATCAGGAATACGGAGGAAAGAAGCCAGAGGATCAGACAGAAGCAGCGTTTTGCCCTGGGAGAAACAATGGCATAAAAAATGGAAAACCAAAGGAGATAGGTGCCTGCCGCAATGGCTCCGGTATTCAGGATATAACGGACCGGATCCTTCATGGAGGAAGGACTGATGAATTCGGAGGGGGAGGCGGAAATAACCGCAGAGGGGATCACCAGGCCGATGAGAATGGTAAGGAGAAGCCCAAGGGAACCAAACAGGATCCAGGGATCGGGCAAGCCGGCCTTATTCTCCGTATCCACGGGAAGTACGTCCGGTTCTTTCTTTTTCCGCTTCCCGGCTAAAAGGATGATGATGTTTTTTGCCAGGGAAAAGAGATTATTCATGGTCCAATATAGGACGAGCCCGCTGGGGCTTTTGTACAGGAGTACCAGAAAGATCAGGGCCATGGCATAGAGCTGAAGCTTCTCCCGGAAGGAGGAATCTTTGGTATAGGCCAGGCAGGATAGCACATTGATCAGGGTCATCAGGATGGGGAGCAGGTTGACCGATGCCGTTCCGATGGGGATCATGCCGGAGGAGAGATTGAGATAGGTCTCGGGCATGAAGATCAGCTGGTCCGGCTCTCCCAGGTTTCGGATCCAGAGGAACCCGATGCCGTTTAGAAGGCTCAGGTGGGACAGGAAGTGATAGGCCGCGATGAAAAAAGGGACCTGAAGCATCAGGGAGATGGAGCTTTTCAGGGCATAGAGAGGATGGTAATCCTGCTTCCGGTAATAAGCGGAAAGGATCAAAAATCTCTCGTCCCCTTTGAAGGAGCTGCGGATATGATCTACCCAGGGCTGCATCTCCTTCTGCCTTGACCGCTCTTTCGCGGCGATCTGCTCTGCCCGGTTGTAGAGGGGGAGGAGCAGGAGATTCATCACGATGCTGACCCCGATGATGGAGAGGCCTGCATTGTGGCGGAATCCGTAGACCACAGAAAAAACGAACTCTAAAACGAGTTCGATGGGATAGATCAGGATGTTATACAGAAAAGAAACCATTGCCGACAGACCTTCTTTAATTCATTTGATCAGTTCGCCGTACCGCTGTGCAGGCAGCCCAGGACACGGAACCTAAACGCCCGCATCAAAGTTCATCCCGGCAAGGGCCATGGCATGCTGCGCCTTGCGTCCTTTTTGATAAGGATTGCTTTCGTTCGGATATTTGATCAGGGTATGGGTTGTGCCGCCGGAGATATAGGAACGTCCGCATTCCGGACAGATCGCAGTATGGATGGCTACAGAAGCCCGCAGGACCTTCCCGTCCTTTTCCGCAGCCTTTTTGTAGGCGTTGGATACATGCTCATTCTCATGCGCCCGCACTGCCGTACCGGCTTGGGTCGGGCTGATGTGCTTTGCCGATTTGAAGGAGACATTTTCATCGGATCCGTCCTGATATTTCCTTTCCTTGCAGGTTTCGCATTCAGCCGGCGAAGACTTTCTGCCGGGAGCCTTTACTTCGGATTCGCCGGGATTCTTTTCGACCTTGCCGGGCTCCTTAACGTCCTTCGGATCCTGGATCCCGGGGATGGCGGCATTCGCATCCGTGCCGGCACCGGAAAAGCCTGTAGGCATGCCGAAATAACCCTGCATTGCGGGGATGCCTCCGTATCCGGTGAAGTTTTCGAATGCGCTGATGGGACTCATAGAGCCTTCCTTTCAAAATTGTATACAGAATCATTATATCATATGTGGCAGATGTGTCAACTGACCTCTAAATGGACCGGAGGCTTGAAAGATGGGAGAAATCATGATATGATTCGCTCTGTTGAATATATGGTCTTCGGGGCGGGGTGTGATTCCCCACCGGCGGTATAGCCCGCGAGTCCGTTTAGGACATGACCCGGTGCAATTCCGGGGCCGACAGTGTTGAGCATTTGCTCTCAGTCTGGATGGGAGAAGATGAGACTGCATTATTATGCGGGATAAGCCTCGGAATTTAAACCGGGGCTTTTTTGCTCCGGACAGAAAGGAGAAGGATATGGCAACAGAAAAAACAGCGGTTCAGGGAAAGACAGGCAGGAATGTTTCAAGCAGCAAAAGGGTGAGGATGCTCACGGGCACGGCTATGCTGTCTGCGATCGCATACGTATTGATGTTTTTGGAGTTTCCCCTGCCGATGTTGATCCCGCCCTTCATCAAGATGGACTTTTCGGAGCTTCCGGCTCTGATCGCTTCCTTTGCCTACGGCCCGGCGGCGGGGGTTACGGTATGTCTCATAAAGAACCTGATCCACCTGATGAATACCCAGACGGGCGGGGTGGGTGAGCTGTCCAACTTCCTGCTGGGTGCGGTATTTGTGTTTACGGCCGGACTGATCTACCGGAGAATGCATACCAAAAAAGGAGCGATACTGGGAGCTGTGCTGGGGACCGTGGCGATGGGGATCATCTCCGTATTTACGAATTACTATGTGGTCTATCCGATCTATACCAAGTTTATGCCAATGGAAGCTATCATTGGGGCTTATCAGCTGATCTATAGCGGAGTGAAGGATCTGTGGGGCTGCCTCCTGGTCTTTAATCTGCCCTTTACGATTTTCAAGGGGCTTTGCTCCGTGGTGATCACGGTTTTTATCTATAAGCCGATTTCCCGGATACTGAAAGGAGCCTGATTTTGTCCTAAACGGCTTTTTATGGTATGATAATTTAGTTATGGGAAAAGACACCGAACTGTTTATCGTGCTGCCATGCTTCAATGAGGAGGAGATCCTTCCGTCAAGCGCAGGAAAGATGAGGGATCTTCTGCACCGGCTTGTGGAGGCGGGAACCGTAGGGCAGGGCAGCAGGCTGCTTTTTGTGGATGATGGATCAAAGGACCGGACATGGGAGCTGATCGAAGAGCTTCATCAGACGGATCCCTCCTGCGGGGGCATACGTTTGTCCAGAAACCGGGGTCATCAGATCGCCATCTTTTCCGGCATGACCTATGCAGTGGAGCATGGAGCGGACTGCGTGATCACCATAGATGCAGACCTGCAGCAGGATATCCGCAAAATCCCGGAATTTTTAAGCCGGTATGAGGAGGGCTGCGATATCGTATACGGGATCCGCAAGTCCAGGGATTCAGACCGCTTTTTGAAAAAGACCACCGCCACGGCATATTACAAGCTCATGCATATGCTGGGCTGCGGATTGATCGAGCAGAGCGCGGATTACCGGCTTCTTTCGGCCAGAGCCGTAAAGGCGCTTTCTTCCTATGGGGAGAGCAACCTTTTTATCCGGGGGCTTGTGCCGGAGCTGGGGTTTAAGAGCGGTACGGTTTATTTTGATGTCAATGAGAGGGAGGCCGGGCAATCCAAATATACCGTAAAGAAAATGCTGACACTGGCATTTGATGGCATAACCTCCTTCAGCATCCAGCCGATCCGGTGGGTGATCGGTCTTGGATTTTTTGTATTCATCATCTCGGTCGTCATGATGATCGTAACCTTGATCGACCATATCCGGGGGGTCACGGTGCCCGGCTGGTCTACCCTGACCATCAGCATCTGGTTCCTTGGAAGCGTACAGCTTCTGTCGCTGGGAGTGATCGGGGAATATGTGGGTCGGACTTATATGGAAGCGAAGAAACGTCCGCGTTATTTTTTGAGCGATGAAACCGGTCTTGGGGATGGGGGCAGAGGCCATGATTGAATTTCACGCAGATGATTACGGGATGACGGAGGCTTCCTCCAGAAGGATCATCGAATGCATCAATGAGGGCTGCATCAACGGCATAAGCCTCATGGCAAACAGTCCGCATCTTGAGGAGTGCATGGAGATCCTTTACCGGGAAGCAAAAAAGCAGCCTATGCTTGCCATCCATCTGAACCTGATCACGGAAAGGGCTTTGGGCACAAGGGAAGAGACACCATCCCTGACCGATGAGGACGGCTATTTTAACCAATCCTATCTGAAGCTTTTTCTGGCCTCGCTGATCCCTTTTGAAAGAGAAAGGATCCGCAGAGAGATCCATGATGAACTTCTAAGACAGATCAGGCGATGCCTTCCCTATTTTCCCGGGAAGGAGCAGGTGAGGATCGACAGCCACAGACATGTACATATGATCCCCATGGTATTTGATGAGCTGTCCCGGATCATAGAGGAGGAGGGGCTTCAGGTATCCTATGTGCGGATCACCAGGGAAAAGCCGCAGACCTATGAAGGGATCCGGGGATTTACCCATTTCAGGCCGGTAAATCTCATCAAGGTCCTGCTCTTAAATGCCTTTGCCCGGGTGAACCGCATGCGGCACAGGGAGCTTTACGAATGCGGGAGGTCGGATTTTGCCAGCATTCTTTTTTCCGGATGCATGACCTGGCATAATCTATCCCGGGTGCTGAACAACATACGGCTCCACCGGACACAGTATCAGGAAAATATCGAGATCATGATGCATCCGGGCGCCGTGCTGGAAGCAGAGGATCTGAAGCAGTTTCATGACAAGGAAGACTTTTATTATATGTCCGATCCCATGAGAATGAAGGAGGCGGAGGCCGCGAAGAAGGTATGGTCACTTTTGAAAAGCTGACATCCCTGGATACTGAGGAAGCAAGCCTGCTTGAAAAGCGCATCTTTGGGAAGGATGCCTGGACAAAGGAGGATTTTGAAGAGACTCTTTGCTGTGATTATGCGTATTATATCGTGGCAAGAGAGGACGGGATGATCGTAGGCCTTGCCGGCATCCGGAATATGTGCGGGGATGCGGACATCACAAATGTGATGGTCAGGGAAGACCACAGGCGGCAGGGGATCGCGGAGAAGATGCTCCGAAAGCTCATGGAGGGATCAAAGGAGATCGGGGCGAGAAATTTTACGCTGGAGGTCAGGAAATCAAATGAACCTGCCATCCGGCTTTATGAAAAGCTCGGTTTTGTGTCCGAGGGAATCCGGCCGGGTTTCTATGACCATCCCAAGGAGGATGCAGTCATATACTGGCTGAGGCAGGAGATGGATTGATGCTGGATGTATGCTTGCTGGGCTCGGGGGGGATGATGCCCCTGCCGTACCGATTCTTGACATCCCTTATGCTCCGCTATAATGGAAGCAGCATGCTGATCGACTGCGGGGAGGCTACCCAGGTGGCCATGAAGAAAAAGGGCTGGAGCCCGAATCCCATAGACCTCATCTGCTTTACGCATTATCATGCAGACCATATCAGCGGGCTTCCCGGGATGCTTCTGACACTGGGGAATGCAGAAAGGACAGAGCCGCTCCTTCTGGTGGGACCGAAGGGACTGGAGCGGGTGGTGCGCTCCCTTTTGGTGATCGCTCCGGAGCTTCCCTTTGAGATCAAATACCGGGAGATCACGGGCCAGGAGGATGCGTTTGAATATAAGGGATACCATATCGAGGCATTCCGGGTCAATCATAACGTGACCTGCTATGGGTATTCTGTCCGGATCGAGAGAGCCGGAAGGTTTCATGCAGAAAAGGCAAAGGCGCTGGATATCCCGCTTTTATTCTGGAGCCATCTGCAGAAAGGGGAAACCTGTACCGGAGAGGATGGACGTGTATTTACTCCCGACATGGTCATGGGAGAGCGCCGCAAGGGCCTGAAGGTGACCTATGTCACGGATACCAGGCCGGCAGACTCCATCACGGAGCATGCAGAGGACTCGGATCTTTTCATCTGCGAGGGGATGTATGGGGAGCCGGATCAGCTTCCGAAAGCAAAGGAACATAAGCATATGACCTTCACGGAGGCCGCGACTCTGGCAAAGAAGGCCGGCGCAGGGGAGCTCTGGCTTACGCATTACAGCCCGTCCCTAAGGGATCCGAGGGAATTCCTGCATTATGCAAAGGAGATCTTCCCCAATACGAAGGCGGGAAAAGACGGAAGGACGGTGATCCTTAACTTTGACGAAGAATAGTATAAAGAATGCGATCATCGTGATCGCCGTGCTGTGCGCCGGCATCATCGTGGCTTATCTTGCCGTATTGAATGCGCCGAAGGAGGAGGAAGCCGCAAAGATCAGTGCAGCCGCCAGGATCCTGAACCGGAATTATGAGGAGGATTACCCATCCACTCCCCGGGAGGTAGTAAAGGCTTATGCGGATATTTCCCAATGCTATTATGATCCTGAGGTCACGGAACAGGAGATCGCAGGGCTTGCAAAAAAGATGAGGCAGCTCCTTGATCCGGAGCTTCAGGCCAACCAAAGCTATGAGGACTACCTGGACAGCCTCCGGGCGGAGATCCTGCAATACCGCCAGGCAGAAAAGATCATTACCAGCTATTCGGTGTCTTCCGGGGCGGACGTGAAGTATGTGACAAATGAAAACGGAGAGCTGGCGACTCTTTTCCTGACCTTTAATATCAGGGAAAACGGAAAGATCAACCGTATCAAGGAACAATTCATCTTAAGGAAGGATAAGGATAAGCATTGGCGGATCTTGGGATGGCAGCTGGCGGAATAGGAAGGATGGAAGAGAGGAAGGATACGCTGATCCTCGGGATCGAAACCTCCTGTGACGAAACAGCGGCCGCAGTGGTCAAAAATGGAAGAGAGATCCTGTCCAATGTCATCTCTTCCCAGATCGATACCCATACCCTCTATGGCGGGGTGGTTCCTGAAATCGCATCCAGGAAGCATATCGAGCGGATCAACCAGGTGGTCAGGGAAGCCCTGGCGCAGTCAGGGACAGAGCTTTGCGGTCTTTCAGCGATCGGGGTCACCTATGGCCCGGGACTGGTGGGGCCTCTGCTTGTGGGAGTGTCTTTTGCAAAGGCACTTTCTTTTGCGTCCGGCGTAAAGCTTGTGGGCGTGCATCATATCGAGGGACATATCGCCGCAAATTATATCGAGGATCCAAACCTGGAGCCGCCCTTTCTGTGCCTGGTGGTATCGGGAGGGCATACGCATCTGGTCAATGTCAGGGATTATGGCGAGTATGAGATCCTGGGCAGGACCATGGATGACGCGGCAGGCGAGGCTTTTGACAAGGTGGCCAGGGCCATCGGGCTGGGATATCCCGGGGGGCCAAAGATCGATGTCGCGGCAAAGGCCGGAAATCCCGAAGCGGTTCATTTTCCCAGGGCAAAGGTGGCAGAGAATGCATATGATTTTTCCTTCAGCGGATTGAAGAGTGCAGTGCTGAATTATCTGAATTCATGCCAAATGAAGGGGGAAGAATATAACCAGGCGGATGTAGCGGCTTCTTTCCAAGCGGCAGTGGTGGATGTGCTGACCGAGCATTCGATCCGGGCGGTCAGGGAGACCGGAGCCAAAACCTTTGCCTTGGCCGGGGGAGTAGCTTCCAACTCAGCTCTGCGGGAAAGCCTGGAAAAAGCCTGTGCCGGCCTGGGGGTGAGGTTCTGTGTCCCTCAGCCGGTACTATGCACGGACAATGGCGCGATGATCGCGGCGGCGGCTTATTTTGAGCTGCAAAAGGGAGCGGAATCAGGGCTAGATCTGAATGCCATACCAAACCTGAAGCTGGGGGAGCGGTGATGATTGTATTTGAATCTCATAGCGATGAGGATACCTTTCGGTTTGCGTCAAAGATGGGCAGGGAGGCAGTTCCCGGAACGGTGATCTCCCTGACGGGGGATCTGGGATGCGGGAAGACGGTTTTTTCCAAAGGGTTTGCCTCAGGACTCGGGGTAACGGAGCCGGTATCGTCTCCCACATTTACGATCCTTCAGCAATATGAATCGGGCAGGCTTGTGCTCTATCATTTTGATGTATACCGGATCGGGGATCCGGAAGAGATGGAAGAGACCGGATACGAGGACTGCTTTTATGGAAACGGAGTGACACTGGTGGAATGGGCAGAGAGGATCCGGGAGCTGCTTCCGGAGGGAACGATCCTGGTCAGGATAGAAAAGGATCTGGAAAAAGGAATGGATTATCGGAGGATAACAGTTGAAAATACTGGCGGTTGATTCATCGGGACTGACTGCTTCCGCGGCCATAGTGGATGACGGGGTTTTGGTTGCAGAGTATACGGTCTCCCATAAGAAGACCCATTCCCAGACACTGATGCCGATGATTGCAGAGATATGCAGGATGGCAGAGCTGGATCCGGGATCACTGGACGCCCTGGCCGTGGCGGGAGGCCCCGGTTCCTTTACGGGACTGAGGATCGGAGCCGCCACCGTAAAGGGCCTGGCCGAAGCATGGGGAAAGCCGGTAGTTTCCGTACCCACGGTAGATGCCCTGGCCATGAACCTGTATGGCTGTACGGATCTAGTGGTTCCTTTGATGGATGCGAGAAGAAACGAGGCCTATACCGGGATTTATACCTTTGAAGAAGGGGAACTTAAGGTGATCGAAGAGCAGTGCGCCCTGCCGCTGCCCTCGATCCTGGAAAAGATCAACCGGATCGGAAGGACGGCTTATTTTCTGGGAGACGGGGTGCCGGTATTTCGGGAGCAGATCGGACAGCTGGCCAAGGTGCCTTTTTATTTTGCCCCGGCCGGCTCCGGCAGACAGAGGGCTTCATGGGTCGGAGTGCTTGCCATGAAGTTTATACAGAACGGGAAAGCAGTGGATGCCGCGGAGCTTGGGCTTCAATATCTCAGGATGTCCCAGGCGGAACGGGAACGGACCGAAGGAAAGAAAAAATGAAAAATTCTGCGATTATCCTCGCCGGGGGGCGGGGAAGAAGAATGGGATCGGATATTGCAAAGCAGTACCTGAAGCTTGGCGACAAGCCTGTGCTCTGGTATGCCCTGGATACGTTTGAACGGTCCTTTGTGGATGAGATCGTGCTGGTATGCCAGGAGGGCGGCGAGGAATATTGCGAAAAAGAGATCGTGGAGCGGTATGGCTTCCGGAAGGTGATCGCCGTGGTGCCGGGCGGCCTTGAGCGGTATCATTCTGTCCGCAACGGGCTGGAGGTATTAAGTGACTGCCGATACGTATTTATCCATGACGGAGCCCGGCCCTTCGTGACGGATTATGTGCTGGGACGCTGCCTCCATTATGTGGAAAAATACCGGGCGGCCGTAGCGGCTGTCCGTGCAAAGGATACCGTTAAGCTTGAAAACGGGGACGGGTTCATAGACCAGTCTCCGGACCGGGACAAGGTATGGCTCATACAGACGCCGCAGGTCTTTGAATATGAGCTGATCCGGGACTGCTATGATAAGCTGATCCGGGATGAGATGAGGCTGAAGGAAGCAGGGGTGCGGGTCACCGACGATACCATGGTGGCCAAGATGTATGCCGACGTGGATGCGAAGCTTGTGGAAAGCAGCTATGATAATCTGAAGATTACGGAGCCGGGAGATCTGATCCTTGCGGAGGCGATATTGCATGCGCAAAGGGCGTAATGAGCAGCCCGGATTAAGGAGCTGTTTGGTGAAGGAAAAGACACAGCGGATTTTATTTGCCTGCATTGTCATTGCTTTTTTTGTGACCAGGATCTTCCGGCTGGGAAGAACTCCGGCCGGGATCAATATCGATGAGCTTGGCTCGGCTTATGATGCCATGTGTATCGGAAGACACGGAGTAGACCGGTACCTGACCAAAATGCCGCCGTACTTTAAGAATTATGGAGGCGGCCAGAGTGCGCTGATCATCTATCTCGGAGCCATTCTTCTCCGGTTCTCCTCCTTTTCCCTGTTTTGCTTCCGGCTGATCCCGGTGATCCTGGGAGCGGCGGCTCTTTTGTGTGCATATCTTTTGGGCAGGGAGGTTTTTGAAAGAAAGGAATTTGCCCTGATCGCCCCGGCTTTGATGGTGGTCATGCCGGAATTTTTAATGACCGAAAGATGGGGTCTTGATTGCAATCTTTTTCTGAGCATGTCTGTCATTGTCTTTTTCTTTCTGATGAAGGCGATGAGATCAGAGGGGCTTAAATGGTATCTTTTGTCCGGATTGGTCTGCG
This sequence comes from Lachnospiraceae bacterium, assembly GCA_024693135.1. GTDB lineage: Bacteria > Bacillota > Clostridia > Lachnospirales > Lachnospiraceae > NK4A144. The sequence goes on from JAILLN010000026.1 coordinate 34,793, forward strand.
GGATCACGCTTTATACCTATGTGATGTCCTATCTCGTCATGCCGGTCTTTCTTTTGGGCATGCTGATCCTGCTGATCTATACGGGGAAGATCCGATGGAAACAGGCCGTGAGCTTTTGCCTTCCGCTTATGGTGCTCGCCTTTCCGCTGGTTTTGGAGCAGCTGGTAAATGCCGGGCTGATCGGGGAGATCCATACGCCCTTTATGGATTTTATTCCCATGGGATACTACCGGGGAGGGGAATTCAGCCTTGGAAATGTGGTTCGGAATATCCCCTGGATCTGGAGGATACTCATCGGGGATAATCAATCCTATGCCAGCTGTCTTTATACCGGAACGATCCTTTATATTTCCATTCCCTTCTTTCTTATGGGCCTGGTCATCTGCCTGAAAAAAACCATGGGGGACCTTAAGGAGAAAAAGGCCGGACTGCCGTTCATGCTCCTGCTGTTTTATCTTTCTTCCCTGCTGATCCTGCTTACGGTAAAAAATATGAATGTCAGCCATGCCAATCAGATCTTTGCCCCGATCCTTATTTTTACGGCTTACGGCATAGCTTATGCATGGGATAAGACCAACCGGGCAGCGGTGGGGATCGCCGTATTGTATGGCCTTTTCTTTTTGGGCTTTGCCGCCTGGTATTATGGGGGATCCTATAACCGGCAGATCAGGGAATCCGAGGAAAACTATCTTTTCGTGAAGACGGACCTGGGACAGGCGGTGAGGCAGATGGATGAAATGTTTGCAGGAGATAAGCCGGTCGTCATCATGGCCAATGAAGCGGAGGACAGCCGGCTTCTGCTGGCATTATATAATGACATTTCCCCGTATGAATATGCGAAGAACAGCGTAAGGACAGGGAATTATATCATTGAGATTCCCGAGGAGCTGGACATTAGCGGGGAGAGCGCTTATGTCATAGCAAGAAACCTGCATCATGTGACGGATTATCTGGGAAGCATCGGCTTCACCGTGGACGATATGTCTTATCCGGATTATTCCCTGGTATACAAGTGAAGCGTAAGGGGTCTTTATGGCAGCTGGGAAGAAAATCCTATATTTTATCCTGTTAGGCCTTGCCGCCCTGCTTCTGATCATCAACGGAAGGAAGGATCGTGAGGCGGAGATCATTCTGGGGATCCATGAGTCGGATGATGCTTCGGAAATGCAGACGGAGGATTTTGCGCTCTGGCCGGGGGATTATCAGATCCGGTTATCTTATCAGGCCGAAGAAGTACAATCCATTACCTTCTGCACGGATTATGCAGAGGGGAGATATCCCGGGGAGCTGGATCCCGGCGAAAAGGATTTTGAATTTCCGGTTCATATTGATTCCTATACCGACATCCTTCATCTTTCTTATCCCATTGAACAAAAGGACAGCCTGCGCATGAAAAGCCTGACGGTGCGGTCAGAGCATCTTCTTTATACGGACTCGGTCTTTGAAGCCGCGGCGGTTCTGTTTATGGGAATCCTTTTATTTTTCTTTGTGCGAGGGAAGTGGTTCCAAAGCCGGACTTTCTGGGGAAAAATCTCTATAGCGGCCATGGCAGGGGCGGTCATCCTGGCATCCCTTCCGCTCTTTACCGGCAAAGCTTATGAAGAATACGACGTATGGGCGCACTTCCTTAGGCTGGAGGGAGTATTGAGGGGCCTGATGCACCGCCAATTTCCGGTCATGATCTACGGGGATTCCTGTAATGGCTTTGGGGTGCTTGGCGCCATGTATCCGAATGCGCCTCTTTACTTTCCTGCCCTGCTGAGGCTTCTGCGCGTATCCGCCCCGGCGGCGATGTCCTGCGCCCTGATCCTTACCAATATCCTGACCGTCCTGCTGGCCTTTATCTCCGGGATCATCCTTTTTGACCGGGACACTTGCACCGCGGCCTGGTTTTCCTGTTTTTATGTACTCTCGCCGTATCGCATGGTGGATCTTTATACAAGGTATGCAATAGGGGAGGTCATGGCAATGGCCTTTATCCCGCTCCTTATCGCAGGGATATCTTGTTTGGTCCGGGAGGACGGAAGAGAAAATAATGCCGTGATCTGTCTGGCCGCCGGAATGACCGGAGTGATCCATACCCATATCCTTTCCATCCTGCTGTCCGTCTCGTTTCTTATCCTTCTCTGTATCATGAACGGGAGAGTGCTTTTGAAGAAAAACTCCCTGATCACGATCCTTAAGGCTGCGGGATGGTCTGTTGCGATCAATATCGGATTCCTGGTGCCCTTTGTCGCATTCTACCTTGGAGGCATCAACAGTGAGGCGCAGGAAACCCAGGATTTTGCCACAGACATGACCATGCTTACCATGTTTCGGAATTATACGGGAGGATTTCCTGTCGGACTGGTAGGGATGATCGGTGCTCTCACGGTGATCCTGGGGATCGTATTTCTGATCCGGCGCCCGAAAAAGGAGGACAGGTTTTTTGCAGGAATTTTCCTGCTGGCAATCTTGCATTCTTTTTTATCTTCCCGGAATTTTCCCTGGGATACGCTCAGACAGACCGGCTGGATCAAAAAGGTCACGGGAATGATCCAGTTCCCATACCGCTTTATGACGATCGGATCCTGTCTTTATGCTCTGGCCTTGGCCTTCTTTTTGTGGAGGCTTTTTGCGCAGAAAAGGAATGCTGCTGCCCTCCTTGCCCTGGCCGTGGCAGTTCTGTCCGTTTTTTCCGGGATCCTGGGTACCTTTGACCGGGGGATCCATTATGATGAGATGAGCGGGGGATATAGCAGAAATGCCCTGGAAGAGTATTATCCGAAGGGGGCTCATGAGGGAGTATACCAGCATCCGGTGCTGTTTCCTTCCAGCGCGGAGCTTATGATCGATGAATATAGCAAAGACGGGACGAAGGTCCAGTTTAGCTATAATACGACATTGGCGGATGAGCATGTGGATCTTCCCCTCTTTTATTATACCGGATATACGGCCTGGGCAAAGGACGGTTCCGGCCATTTCCACCTCCTGCCGGTAGGCTTGGGAGATGAATTCCGTGTCCGGATCGGGCTTCCTCTGGAACTGTCCGGATCGCATGTCGGACTGGAGTATACGGGATGCTGGTATTTCTGGCTTTGTTATGCCTTATCGTTAGCAGGGCTTGCCCTCTTTGTGAGGGTGGTACTTATGGAAAAGAAAGGGAAGGGGCATGCATAAAGGCTTCAGCAGAAAATTAAGCGCGGTCATCCTGGTCCTGCTGGTTTTTGGATGCTTTATCGGATTGATCTGCAGGAAATACCAGCCTTTTACTCACTATTCATTTGACCTTGAGGGGGCAGAGCTTCACGGGGCTTCCCTTGAAGAGGAAGGGATCCTTGCAGAGGGGGAGGCCGGGGAGGATGTGATCCATCTGTCCGGGATCAGCCTGAGGGAGGGCAGTTATACCCTGTCGGTGGAGTATGAAGCCGGTCAGGATACTTCGGTATCGGTATATCCGGATAATGACTTAAGTTTTGAGCTTGCGCTTCCGTCCCAGGGCGACACCGCTTCCCGGCAGTTTTCCCTGGATAAGCCGACAGACAGGGGAAAGCTCAGCATCCATCATGCCGGGGGAAGGCTTCTGATCAAGGAGATAAGCCTGGATTCGGAGAGGGCTTTTTTCCGGGACGGATGGTTTTTGATCCTTCTGCAGCTGCTGCTTGCCCTTTTCTGTATCCTTTTGATCTGGAAATGGGAGATGTTTGATGCCGAAAAAAGAAAGGCTTATGCCCTGCTTGCCCTGTCTTCGATCATGGTGAGCATTCCGGCATTTCTCTCCGTGGTTTATTACGGGGGAGATACCAGGGGGCATCTTCTGCGGATCGAGGGCATTGCTTCGGGTCTTCTGGATGGCCAATATCCGGTAGTGATCGCACCGAATTATGCGAATGAATTTGGAGAGCTGGTTTTCCTGTATCCGAACCTTTTCCTGTATCCGGCCGGGATCCTGGTCAGCCTGGGAGCATCGATGCTCCTTGCGTATCAGGTGACGGTATGCATCGTCAATGCGGCCTCCGTCATGATCATGTACGGATCCGCTCTTTCCGTTACAGGCAGCCGGAAGAAGGCGCTGGCCTGCGGGATCATCTATGCCTTTGAACCGATCCGGGTATCAAACATGTATTTCTACGGCTCCGGGCTGGGGGACGGCATTGCCATGGTTTTTATCCCCTTGATGATAGCCGGGATCTATCATATCGTCCAGGGAGACAGGAGAAAATGGCCGCTGCTGGCATTTGGGTTTTCCGGCGTGCTGGAATCCCATGTGCTCACCATGGCGATCTGCTCTCTTTTTCTGCTATTGATCAGCATCCTTTTCTTAAAAAAGCTGGTCGTTGAAAAGAGGCTCATCAGCCTAGGGAAGGCGGGGGTGATGATCCTGCTCATGAATGCCGGCTTCCTGGCGGTGTTTATCCGTTATTATTTTTCCGGCTGGGACAGGGGATTTTTGCAATGGGGAGATTTTTATTCCCTGGCCATGAACCTGAAAAGGATGTTTACCTCTGCACAAAGCCTGTTTCTTATCCTTCTCATGGGCATTGCTCTTTTCCTTCTGTGGAGAGGTTTTTCAAAAAAGGAGGGGAACTGGAGGATAGCGGCCGCCTTTACGGCATGCTGCGCTGTATGGTATCTGATGGGAACCTTTCTTTTTCCATGGAAGATACTGTTTTCTCTTTCCGAAGCCATCCGGGATCTTGTGGGCATGTTCCAATTTCCCAGCAGGGGGCATGTCCTGTGTGCTCCGCTCATCATTTTGACGGTATCGCTTCTTGCCGGGGAAGAGGAGGCCTTTCGTGCATGGGCCGGAAGGGCAGTCCTTTCTGTGCTCTGCATCCTGCTTTCTTACAGCACGGTTTATGAGGCATATCAATATTTCCAGCGGGGGCCTCTGCTTCGGGATGAGATATGGGGAAATTACAATAACCGCATAGAGCTGGATTATGTGCCTCAAGGAACGTCAGAGGAAAGCATTGAAAGGGATGTGGGGAGGGTATCGGAGGAGGATGCGGTAGAGTCGCTGTCCTATCGGAAGAAAGGAACCCATATCGATTATTCTTATATTGCGGAAAAGCCGGGGATCATAGCCGATCTGCCTTTGCTGTATTATGACGGATACCGGGCAGTGGATGAGGCGGGAAGGGCCGTTAATCTTTATAAAGGAGATGGAGGGCATATCTTTGCGGAGCTTTTGGGAGATGGCAGGATGCATGAGCTCCATGTATGGTTCCAGCTGGAAAAAGGATACCGGATCCTCTACGGCCTGTCCCTTCTTCTTTCTGCAGTCTTTGTCATAAAGTGCCTGGTTTTTTCAAAAACAAAGGATGCTGCGGGGATGAGGGCAGAGGGAGATCATTTATAGACAAGGGAATACCGGTCCACAGAAACATCGTCAGCCTGAAAGCCGCAACTTACAAGATAATCGGTGATATGATGAAGCTCTGAACCGATCACGTAGACGGACTGTCCGGACAGGTCCAGCTCCTCCGGCACGCCGATGGCATAGTTTTTTTCTTCGATCCAGGAGCTCTCATCCTCTGCATGATAGTCATAAGGTGAGGTGCCTGCATAAGCAGCGACCTGGAAATGATGGTCTACCGCTTCATTTGCCATGATGATGATCTTCTTATCCTCCCCGAACTGATCCTCCATTCGCTTTACGGCCCGCCCCAGATCATCGGGCTGGAAGAGAAAGGCAAGATCTCCTTCTGCAAGGGTGCGGTTGTATTCGCCCCGGAAATAAAAGTTCGAAAAGAACAGGAAGAAGATAAGATAAACGGCAAGGAGCCCTGCCAGGATCCATTTGTTTTTCCGGAGGATCCAGTGAAAGGAATAGACGATGAAAAGCAGGAAGGAGAAATAAAGCTCATTGCTCCGGTTGATATTGATCTCGAGCATGAAGAGAGTGGTAAAAAGGGAGCATGCCGTATAGGCCAAGAGCAGGATAGAGAAATCAAAACGGCGCTCCTTCAGGGAAATAAAAGCCTGACGACAGCACAGGACCAGCCCTGCCGCGATGAACGGAAGGGAAATATAATATAAGGTCCCGAAAGCAGGACTTGCATTATGATGCAGGGAATCATGGGAAAAAAGGATCCAGAGATCCGGGATGTTACGCCAGATATTTTTGAAGCTGAATTCGTTTCCCCGGTACCATTCCATGGGCAGGAAATCCGACCATAAAATATGGCAGGGAGAGACCAGTCCCTTATTGACCATCTGTTCAAGGACCAGGGGAGCGGCAAGAAGGACCAGGGGAAGAGAAAAGCTGAAGGCCTGCTTTAAGGAAAGCTTCCTCAGCCAGAGCATATATACGAGCATCAACGTCAGAAACAGGGGCACGATGATATAGGTGATGGCATAGGTATACAGGGTGATGCCCCAGAGAAAGCCGCTTAAGGCATACCAGAGGGCTTTTTCTTTTTCATAGGCCAGGACAAAGGAATAGGAAGCGATGAAGGACATGCTCAAAAGGAGATAGCTTTCGAGCCCCCATCTCTGGGACATGATAAAGACCGGGAGCACGGTATACAGAAAACAGCCGGCAAGTGCGGTGCGGGTATCCCGGAAGACAGACTTTGAAAGGAAATAGAGGCAGAAGAAGCCGGCTATCCCATAAGCTACAGCCACCAGCCGGAATTTGGCCAGGGTGAAGTCGGTGAATAAAAAAAGGAGAGCTCCGGAATAGGTATAGAGGGCATTCTGTCCTCCGCCGTAATTCTTAAAATAGGGCGGAAGCTTTGTCAGATACCGGTCTACGCCGAAATGAGCAATGGCCTGGGCATCGAAGGCGGAGCCCAGCTCGTCGATCTGGATGCCCTTGGGAACCAGTCCGATGCGGAAGAGACGGGTCGAAAGATAAAATAAAAAAAGCAACAACAGTAATGCTGCCTGGACAGCTTTTTGGTTCGGGATCGTTTTCTTTTCCATAGGTTAAATATAATATTGCTTCCATCCCCGGTCAAGAGGAAAGAAGCGGGGATGGTGCGGTATTGGCAGCGACGGCTGGATTTTGGGATTGAGATTTTTGGGATTGCCGGGAAAAGGGGATTGGGTTAAAATATCCATGGTTTTTAGGAAAATTAACAGGCGCAGTAAATGACACATGTATTTTATAACATCATCATATATCCGATCGAGCTGATCCTGGAGATCGTTTTTTCTGTCATCTATGAGCTCCGGCACGATGCCGGGATGTCCATCCTGGGAGTCAGCCTGATCTTAAATATCCTTTTGCTTCCGCTCTATGCGAGAGCAGAGCAGATCGCTGAGGAAGAGCGGGGGAGACAGAAGGATATGGAGAAGTGGATCGCCCATATCCGCGGTGCCTTTCGGGGAGACGAAAGGTTTCTGATCCTGTCGGCGTATTACAGGAAAATGGGATATCATCCGGTTTATGCCTTGAAAAGCTCCATTTCCCTGCTGCTTCAGATCCCATTTTTCTTTGCGGCTTATCATTTTCTGGCAAACTTAAGCATTTTGAGGGGAACCGGGTTTTTCGGGATCGCAGACCTGGGGAAGCCGGACTCCATGATCATTTTCCCTGCGGCATTCTGGAATGTCTCTGCGGGCCTCTATCCCATCGGCCCCATAGCCATCAATGTCCTTCCGATCCTCATGACCCTGATCAATATCATATCGATCCTGGTATATACGAATAAGGGATTGAAGGAAAATATCCAGCTTTACCTTTTGGCCGTATTCTTTCTGATCTTTCTATATAACAGCCCCAGCGGCCTGGTGCTGTACTGGACTGCCAATAACCTGTTTTCTTTAGGGAAAAACCTGGTTTTCCGGTTTTGGAAAAAGAAGCCGTCATCGAAAAAAGCCGGAAGCGGCAACCCTCCCGGCCTCGCTGCGTATTTCTGCGGGGCGGCCCTCATGGTGGTGCTGCTGGGGATGCTGATCCCTTCTTCCGTGCTGGTGTCTTCTCCCCTGGAGTTTATCACGATGGCGGATTATCATGATCCTCTTCAATATGTATTTTCCTCCGCATGCATCGCATCCGGTTTCTTCCTGTTTTGGCTTACGGTATTTTACCTGATCGGAAGGAGCCGTACCCGGAGGGCTTTGAGCCTGGGACTTTGGGTCTTGTGCGGCATTGCCCTTTTGGACTTTCTTGCCTTTGGGAAAAATACGGTAAATCTTTCTACGGAGCTCTCGTTTGATTATGAGCCGGCCCGGGCAGGCGCGGTTGTTGCGGCAAACCTCGCTGCCGTGATTTTGGTTTCCGCTGTATTTCTGTATATCTGGAAAAAGAAGCGCTCATTGGTGATCCCGATCTATGGGATCCTTATTTTCAGCACGGCAGTTTTATTTATCGTCAATACCGCCGGGATCGAAACCAAGCTCGCCCGGTCCGGCTATGCTTCAAAGGATGCCGTTTCGGATTCCTTCGGAGAAGAAAACATCACCCTCAGCCGTCATGGAAGGAATGTGGTAGTCATCATGCTGGACCGGGCCATCGGCGCTTATATTCCTTTCCTTATGACGGAGAGGCCGGAGCTGATGAACCGGTTTGCAGGCTTTACTTATTATCCGAATACAATGTCCCTTGGGTCGCAGACAATGAGCGGGGCACCTGCATTGTTTGGCGGCTATGAGTATGCTCCGGAAGCCATGAACAGGAGAAAAGAGGAGCGGATGGTAGATAAGCATAACGAGGCCCTGAGCGTCATGCCGGTGATATTTTCGGAAAAGGGGTTCCGGACCACGGTCTTTGATCCGCCTTTGGCAAACTATGAGGATATCGGGGATCTGTCGATTTACGACCCGTGGCCTAAGATCCATAGGGGGCATTTGATGCAGCGATTCGTAGAGCCGGAATATCATGCCATGGTGGAACTGATCCGGAGGCGTTCCTTTTTCATGTATAGCATTTATAAGTCGGCTCCGCTTCTGCTGCAGCATTCCATCTATGATGACGGGATGTATCATTATCCGGATTCCTATGAGGCGCCTCACCGGATGTTTAACGATAGCTATTCGATCTTGAAGAATTTCCCTTCCATAACAAAGATCGAGGATTCGGATGAAGATACCTTCATGATGATGGCAAGTGATATCACCCACAGCCCGGCAGAGCTGCAGCTCCCGGATTATGCGCCTTCGCCAAGGGTGAGGAATGAGGGCCTGGAGCCGGGCGTCCGGGTTGATATGAATGGAAATGAAATGGAAGTGGACATCCAGTTCCATTATCATGTGGATATGGCGGCTTTTCTGCTTCTGGGAGACTGGCTGGACTTCCTCCGGGAAAACGGAGTCTATGATAATACCAGGATCATCCTTGTGGCAGATCATGGTGCGGGACTGGGCCAGTTTGATTCCCTGATCCTGGATGACGGGTCGGATATGGAGGCCTTAAATCCCCTGCTTATGGTGAAGGATTTTGATTCCGAGGTTTTTTCTGCATCCATGGATTTCATGACGAATGCGGACACACCATATCTGGCCATGAAGGATCTGATGGATAAGCCGGTCAATCCCTTTACCGGGAAGGAATTTGAGGGGGCAAAAAAACAGGGCGGGGAGCAGAAAGCTCTGATCGGCGGACTTTCGGACGAGATGGAAAGGGAGCATACCTTTCCCGGGGGAGACTGGTATTCCTGCCATGATAATATCTATATCCGGGAAAACTGGAAGAAAAAGCCCTGAGCTTCCGGAGGGGATGATCGGGGGAAGAGCCTGCAGGAGATGATATGGAAGGCAGGGTGAGGAGGTGCGGTGGAGGCTCTGAAAAAATATGTAGAGGCTCTGAAAAAATGTGTTGACACGGGTCTGCTGATTTGATATTATTTACTTTGCGCCGACTGTCGGGCGTAGTTTTTTTGACTTTATTTTGAGTTGTTCGTATGAATAGATATGACTGGAGAGGTATCGAAGTGGTCATAACGAGGCGGTCTTGAAAACCGTTTGTCCGAAAGGGCGCATGGGTTCGAATCCCATCCTCTCCGCTTGAGCGGATGGGCAGTTCCGCCGAATATCATAATGTAAAAGCTTTTTAGGCATTGAGGAGAAGTACCCAAGATGGCTGAAGGGACACCCCTGGAAAGGGTGCAGGTCGTTAGTAGCGGCGCGAGGGTTCAAATCCCTCCTTCTCCGTTTCCGCATCAAGCGGAATGATCCTTGACAAATAAACAGCAATGCAGACCTGAAAATCCAAAAAAATTTGAATTTCAGGAGAAGCGAACGAAAAAGCCAAACAGTAAAAACGGGACAGAAGTTTTTTTGTCGGCGTAACTGGCTGGTTCGAACTCCAAGTAGG
>JAILLN010000046.1 GCA_024693135.1 Lachnospiraceae bacterium
CGTCTGTTATGAAGTGACCTTTGTCAAGAGGTAAATTTCAACTCGCTTTTCTTCTCTTGAACAGTCACATTTGTTTGTTTTTGACAACATCTGGCAAGAGCCATTCTAACAGTCTCCGGCATGTAGCCACTCTGTTATTCGTGGATTGGTTACCAACAGGCTAATGGTTCGCCGAGAGCCTTGCTATCTAAAATCGTGGATCAGAATTTGCATTCTGCCAACATAGACGGATCGCAATTAGCTCGAACCGTAGTGTTTATGGCTCTTCCCAGATGCTGTCAAATTTATTCCTTTATTATGTGTGGCAGAAATCTGCGCTTTGACGCTGATTTCTGCTTAATTACCCAAATCGTTCGGATGGCTGTCAGTCAAGGGCTTTAGCCGCGAAGCGGTGCGCAGCATCCTTGACTGACAGACAGCCGAATGATACTCATGCTGCCGTAACATCTATATTGTCCGTCATCATTCCCCATACAAAACATGCCAATTCCCTAGCTACCGCCGCCACAGCAACATTCCTCTTCTTTCCGCGCCTTATCAGCCTATAATACTTGCTTCGAAGCCTTGCATTAGCTTTATCAGCATACGCTATGACTTCAGCACTGTTACCCTGCTGTCGTTGCCTTAACGCCTTTGATTTATGCCCTATGGCTCCTTTGCATATCCCTCCTGCCGCTTCCACAAGAAGAAGTCGAAGATGACTGTTGCCTGCCTTAGTAATGCCAAGTCTGTTGACCTTCGCTGCACTCGAGTGTTCTCCGGGTGCCAATCCCAGATATGCTGCATACACATTTCCCTTTGCAAATCTTGTAAAATCTCCGGTCTCAACAATAAGGGACAGCGCCGTATGCGTCTTGATTCCAACGAAGCATCCAAGTTTCTTTACCTTTTCAGCATACTCTGCTTGAGATGCGATCTCCTCAATCCTTGCATCAAAGCGCTCTATCTTTGCTGTCTGCTCCTCGTATGATGCGAGATATTCATCAAGCGTCTCCTGATACATTGGTGCCAGTTCAAGTTTCTTAAGCCATTTCAGATGGGTGATCGTCCATTTGGTCCCTTCGTAATAATACCCGTGCCTCATGTAGAACATCCCGATCTGCTGTTTGATCTTTTTAAGTGCCTTTTTATGATCGTCTCGCATCCGCAAATACTCTTTTACTGAATCGTCCTGCTCTGTCGGTATATATACCGGATGATATCCGCCATAGGAGAGACACTGTGCTATCAGATGAGCGTCCCGGCGATCTGTTTTGATGCGCTGTCCCTGTTCTGTCAGCATTGTTGTCGGAGCAAGTATCACGCACTTTACCCCTGCCGCCGTTAGCTGATTATAGAGTGAGTATCCCAAGCATCCCGCCTCATAGCCACACTCAATGTCATAGGTATCATACATACCAAGCTTTTGCTTAAGGTTTTCAATGAACAGGATGATGTTCTTATAATCCGGCGCTACCTGGACATTTGCAAAGACACGATCCTCTGCCCCGATTACCGGCTCCATTGCACATAAGGTGTAGTTTGTGCTATGGACATCCATTCCTATTTTTAGTATTCTTTTCATAGTGACCTCCTTTGTATGTGGTAACCCCTGTTACCGTTGATTTTTTCCAAATCGTAGTATACAGGTAAATCCACGACGCTACAAATGTGAGGTCACTTCATATTATCTAACTCAAGCAGCTTCGCCTTTTTGTCCGGGGCACGCATTAATGTCTCTCCCACAAGGCAGGCATTTGCCCCGATCTCCTTCAGCCGCTTTATCTCTTCTGCCGTCTTTATGCCGCTTTCCGCCACAAAAACCACCTCCGGCGGAACTAAGGCACGAAGCTTCGCGCAGCATTCAATATCGACCTCAAAGGTCTTCAGGTTCCGGTTATTCACGCCCACGATCCTGGCTCCCGCATTGAGGCAGGCCTTGACTTCTTCGGCGTCATGTGCCTCAAACAGGGAGGACAGACCCAGCTCATCCGCCTTTTCCCGGAAGCGGCACATTTCTTTTTCCGTCAGCATGGCCGCGATGAGAAGGACGCAGTCCGCACCGCAAAGCTTTGCCTCCTGGATCATGTATTCATCACAGGTAAAATCCTTCCTCAGGATCGGGATCCGTACCTCATGCCGGATTTCCTCCAAGTATCTTAATTCTCCCTTGAAATACTCCGGCTCGGTCAGCACCGATATGGCTGACGCTCCCGCCTCCTCGTATTCCCTGGCAATCTCCATGTAGGGAAAATCCTCTGCTATGACACCCTTTGAGGGTGAGGCCTTTTTTACCTCACAGATATAATGCAGGCCGGGGGTCTTCACTGTCTCCTCAAACAGAAAGTTTTTCCGAAGGGATGCTTTTGGCAGCTGTTCGATCCGGCGCTGCAGTTCCCGGGGAGAAACACGCTTTTTTTGCTCCTCCACCCGCCTTTGCGTCGCATTTTTCAAATCATCCAATATCATGGCTCATTCCTTTGCAAAAGACCGGCTTGCTTCCACGAATTCCTCCAGCTTCCTTGAAGCCGCGCCGCTGTCGATCATCTCCGTCGCCTTCCCTACGGAATCCTCCAGGGTAAGACCGTCGATCCCAAGATAGATGGCACAGGCCGCATTAAAGATGGCCACATCTCTCTTCGGTCCCTTCTCCTTTCCGGACAGGATATCCCTCGTGATCATGGCGTTTTCTTCCGGAGTCCCGCCGATCAGATCCTGCAGCTCGCACCGCTTCAGACCCACCTGCTCAGGGGTGATCTCATAGCTTTTCAAGATCCCGTCACGGATCTCGCATACGCTTGTACCTCCGGTCAGGGTCACCTCATCCAATCCGTCGGATCCGCACACAGCAAAGCCCCTCGTGACTCCCAGGTTAGACAGCACCTGTGCCAGTGGCTCCACCAGCTTCCGGTCATAGACTCCCATCAGCTGCATCTTGGCTCCGGCAGGATTGGACAGCGGGCCCAGGATGTTAAAGACGGTCCGGACTCCGATCTCTTTGCGGACAGGCGCCGCATACTTCATGGAGGAATGATAGACCTGCGCAAACATAAAGCATATATTCGTCCTGCGGAGCACCTCCTCGCACTGCTCCGGCGTAATGGTAATGACCGCGCCCAGATGCTCCAGCACATCCGCCGCCCCGGACCGGCTGGATACGGAACGGTTTCCATGCTTCGCCACGGGCACGCCCGCAGCCGCTGTAATCAATGCCGCCGTGGTGGAAATATTGAAGGTTCCGACCTCGTCTCCCCCTGTGCCCACGATCTCCATCACATCCCGGACCGGCTTGATCTTGACCCCTTTCTCCCTCATGACGGTGGCAAAGGCCGTGATCTCGTCGATGGTCTCCCCCTTCATGCGAAGGGCAGTGAGGAATCCTCCCATCTGTGCCTGAGTCGCGCTGCCATCCATCATCTCCTCCATTACCTTCCTTGCTGTTTCATAATCCAGGTCGTCTCCGCGGATTACTGTTCCGATTGCTTCTCTGATCATGATGTCTTCCTCCTTTTTTACAACCGTTCCATTCCTGCAGTTTCTTTGACAGCACGGAGCTCACTCAGGGACACAGCGACCTCTGCAAACGGCAGCAGAATAAAAAATCCCATGGATCCTTTTCAGATCCATGGGACAGATAAAACAATATCTGCGGTGCCACCCACATTGATGACTATGTCATCCACTCAGTCCGCGCCATCACGCGGCGTCCTGATCACGGCCAGGCCCCCGTCGGGCATTTCCTCCCGCCCATCGCCCGAAAGCCCCTGCTTTCGGACTTGGCCTAAGCCCATTCAACCGGTTCACCCTTCTGCCTCGCACCACCCGGCAGTTCTCTCCAAAGAGCTCCTCCGGCCTACTCTTCCCAGGCCAATGGTTTATCGCTTTATTAAACTAAACTGTATTCTATGCTGCTGAATAATATTTGTCAATCCATTTTTACTTTTTCTTTGCGGCCTGTGCCTTGAACGTATTGATCCCTTCAAAGACAAGGATCACCGCCAGGATCGCCATGGCCAGGGCAAAGACAAGCTGGAAATAGTCGCCCCACATTGCCTCGCCGCCGCCGATCGCACCAAATTTCTTGATGATGGTGATCACCAGGCTGGTCAGGGTCGCGCAAAGCATGAAGACCATGGGGATGTAGAACATCTTGTTGTTCTTTCCCACTTCACCCAGCCACGCGCAGACAGCCAGAAGGGCGATGCCTGCCAGAAGCTGGTTTGCCGCACCAAAAAGAGCCCAGATCGCAGAGAGCTTCAATCCGCCAAGGACACAGCCTACGATAACCATGAAAAGCGTGCCAAAAAGCGGATGTGCAAGGAGCTTGCGGATCCCGGAAGCATCCTTCCAGGTAGCTTCCTTCTCTGTCAGGAAAAGCTCGCTGAACATGAACCGGGAAAGCCTTGTGCCGGTATCCAGGGATGTCAGGGCAAATACAGAAACCGCCAGGGTCAGGAGAGCACTCACCGTATTGTAGGTGGTGGTTCCCTCATCACCAAACATCACGGCGATGCCCGCGCCAAATGCCGCAGAGGGAGAACCGAAATCCCCATTGGTATATTTGCTGAAGACCATGCCGACTGCGATCATGGAAACGATGCCAAGAGCAGATTCGATCAGCATGGAGCCGTAGCCGATCGGCTTTGCGTCCGCTTCGCTTGCCAGCTGCTTGGAAGTCGTACCCGTAGAGATCAGGGAGTGGAAACCGGAGCAGGCTCCGCAGGCCACCGTGATAAACAATGCCGGGAAAAGCGTACCGACGTTATTGCTCCAGCCGGTAAATGCCGGAAGCTGGAATGTCACGCCGCGCCCGGCTCCCGTAAAGGCCACCACCAGGATACCGATCACAGCCAGGGCCATCATGGCATAAAGCAGGAAGCTGGACAGATAATCCCTGGGCTGCAGCAGGATCCAGACCGGCACAAGGGATGCGATGGTGATATACGCACCGATGAACACGATCCATGCCGTCCTGCCCATGACAAAGCCGCAATTCAGTCCGATCACCGTGATCAGGATGATGCCGATGATGCCCGCGATGGAGGCGGGAAGTGTCTTGACCCCAAGCTTATTTGTAGCATAGCCGTAAATGATGGCCAGAATGATGAACAGCAGGGAGATCATTGCCGTCGTCTGATTGTTTGTCGGATTCCCTACGAACCCGAAGCCTCCCTCCTCGGTAAAGAAGGTACCTGCCACAACATTGACGAAGGATGCGATCACGAGGATCAGCACCAGCAGAGCAAAGATGATGAAAAGCCTCTTCGCCCTCTTGCCCATCGTATCGTTGATGATCTCGCCCAGGGATTTTCCGTCATGACGGACAGAGGCAAACAGGGAACCGAAATCCTGAAGTCCGCCGAAGAAAATTCCTCCGAACACACACCATAAAAAGACGGGAAGCCAGCCAAATACAGATGCCTGGATCGGCCCATTGATCGGGCCCGCGCCTGCAATCGAGGAGAAATGGTGTCCCATGAGAACCGCAGGCTTTGCCGCCACATAGTCAACGCCATCTTCTTTTTCAATCGCAGGAGTTTTCCTTGATGGATCGATGCCCCATTGCTTCGCAAGCCAGGAACCGTATACAATGTATCCGGCCACCAGGATCGCGATCGCAGCAAGGATGATAAGTAATGCTGTCATTTTTTCCTCTCCTTTTCTTGAAAAATTTTTGATTGGTATATATCTGCAACGAGCTTCTTCAGGGAATCCCCCTGCCGGTTAAAGCAGGAATTCCCCGTAGAGGTCTCGGTCACAGCCAGCCTGTAATTGCTGTAGCCTTGGAAGCCAAAACGGTAGGACTTGGAATGGCGCATCCCCCGGACTTCCTTACGGATACTTTCCTCCGCCGCCCCGGCGATCACGATCAGCGTGATGTCTGAGCTTTTATGGTTCGGATTCGGCTTCACTTTTTTCAGCCCATACTCCCAGGCTCTTGCATCCAGTTCCCTTAAGCCCTCAAGCGTAAGGTAATCCCTCTTTGCAAAAAAGACATATTCATTGGACTGGATCTCACTGAGCTTTGCGCTGTGAAGCAGGAAATACTGCTCCTGCTTTGCCGAAAACACGGCCTCCGCGTCAAAGGGCGGCTGCGCCTTTTCCCGGGAGACGTCATAATAGACGCCATAGGCCAGCATGAATTTTTCAAACAGCTCATCCGTGCTCATCGGTCAGGCTTCCGCTTCCTGCTCTCTGCGCTCCGGCGCCATGAAGCTACATCCAGCCCCGGTTTCCTTCAGCTCTTCCATCAAAAGCCTGGCGGCCTTCGCGCCGGGAAGCTGGGCCTCCAGCACTTCCTTCCCATCCAGCATCACCACAAGATAATCAAACTGCAGGTCTCCCTGTTCGCAGCACATATTGACCTGTACGGTCTGGACTCTCCGGAAAATCCTCTCGGCATCGCCATATGCCACAAAATAAGTCCTGAGCCTCTTCCTGACAAACAGGAAATCCTTCCCCACACAGACCACGCCGACCTGATGTCCTGCATTAAATTGGGCCTTCAGCTCTTCCGGCGGAGTAGTGTCCTTTTTTGTCAGCGAATAAAATCTCATGGCTAGCATCTCTGTCCGATCATTATAATGTCTTTAGAAAAAGATTACAAAAATTTTATCATTCTTATAGGCAAAATGCAAGATGAATTATGTTAACAATTCCGCAATGATTTCGCAACAAATTGCCCTGCGGCCGGACGGCTTGACGGCAGCAAACCTGCTCCTGTAAAATAAGGCCATGGATTCCCTTATTATCATCATTACGATCATGTGGGTGGTCGTGGTTCCGCTCATCAAAAATACCGCCCACAAGCAGAAGAAAAAAACTGCCCGTGCGAAACGCCGTGACCCGAGTAAATACGGTGCCATCACGCTCGACGGGCAGGTTATTTCCGTCCGGGGCAAGGGGCTTTTAGATCCGGAAGCCCTTTATACCCGCACGGAGAAATGATTGTTAATGCTCTTTTTCAACGGTATCCTGCTGCTTTCAATATAGTTTCCAGATCTCCAGCACTATGATGCAACACCACTTCCTCTACCTGCTGATCTGTACCGTTTCCATCGTTGACAGCAAATCTCCATCTGCTCAACAAGTACTGATATTCTTGTTCATTCACCATCAACCCGTTCAGATTGTGGGTACCTCCCACCACTACGGGAGTCTGCTGCTGTTGCTGGGCCGCCGCTGCTGCCGCTGCCTGTTGCTGCTGGGCCGCCGCTGCTGCCGCTGCCTGCTGCTGAGCTAAAAGCTGGGCTGCCGCATCCTGTGCTGCAGGCTGAGAAGCCGCATCACCCACGGTCACAACCGTGGCATCCGACGCATCCGCCGGCTTTTCGGCTGTCAGATAATCCGCTTTTACAAAGCCAGCCTCCCCATTATCCCTCTTGATCCGATACCAGGTAGAGCCATCGCCCTTGTAGCCGCTGACTTTCCCATCAGCGGTCACTTCCGCGTTCCCCTTGAGCTTTCCTACCGAATCATAATCATCCTTGCTGGGTCCTTTACGGATATTGACGGTTTCTGTCGCATACATTTTGGTCTCTGCAATGGATTCGACCGTATACCCTTCCCCCGTATCGCTTTCCGGAGCCGCCTCTTCCGGAGCCTCAGCCACCGGCTCGGGGATATCCTCCGTTTCGGGAATCGGCTCGGGAACCGGTTCCGGTTCAGGCAGAGGAGCTTCCTCAGGCACTTCTGCTTCAAGCGCTTCCTCAGAGCCAAGCTCTATCGTTTCCACTGCCAAATCCTCCTTTTCATCGGCAGGCGCTTTGCTCTCCTTGGAAGCACAGGCCGTCATGACAAGGCCTGCACACACCATGGTCAATACCATAATCTTAATTTTCCGCATAAAGGTACTTTACCATAAAGTAAAAAACAGTGCAATCCCTTTGTGATTGCGCCGTTTTTCTTTGTGTATTATGTAAACTATCGACCTGGTCAGCCTTTTTTTAATTCCTCCAGAAGACCCTTGCATCCCTCCAGGATCTGCTCGTAAGCCGTATCAAAATCTCCGGTATACCATGGATCGGCCACTTCTCCGGGGTGATCGGTATGATCCAGGATCAGGGACAGCTTGCCCTCCTCGTCCCTCCCCACGATCCTTTCAATATTGCGGAGGTTCCAGCGGTCCATTGCTATGACATAATCATATTCTTCAAACTCTTTCTTATTCAGCTGATGGGCATGATGTCCGGAAGCATCGATCCCATGCTCAGCCAATACGCGGAAAGCCGGCGGATACACCGGATTGCCCAGCTCCTCCCGGGAAGTCGCGGCCGCATCGATCTGAAAACGATCCGAAAGCCCCTCCTTTTCCACCAAATCTCTCAGGATAAACATTCCCATCGGTGATCTGCAGATCGAGCCGTGGCAGATAAATAATACTTTTATCGGCATTTCTTACCTCCAAAACTGCATCAAAAGCTCTAAGTTTGCGCCGGTTTGCCAAGCTGCTGAAGCTTCGGTCATTTTACAGAAAATCATCTTCCAATAAATCTTACCATCAAATCATCCCAACAAATTTGAAATAGTTTATAAATCCAAATACATAATAAATTGAATTTCATCTCTTGAGTCAGGCTGTGAATAATATGCATACATATCTACTTTAGATAATACAGCTCCTTGTTTTTTATAAAATTTACATGCAGTAACATTAA
>JAILLN010000048.1 GCA_024693135.1 Lachnospiraceae bacterium
TAGCCGCCGGACCATGAGCCTGAAACTCTATGATCCGACGGCTATCTCATCCGTCACTATCGTATTTATTTTCTGATACTGTAAAAAGAGCGCAGAACGCCCCTGATCTTTTATTACATGATAAACAGCCGAGCCAAGCCGGGCAAATTGTGTTCGATCTATCCATGACTGTCAAGTTTGAATCCGAATTAAAATATTTTCAAATCCTGTCATAGCTATCCTGTTTCATTAAAATTATACATGAAATATGTCTTTTTTCAACTACACTTATCTGCCCATCATGAGGGGCTGGAGGAAGCGGGAGGGAGCCGTATGGATGCAGGAGAGGAAGAGCTTGGCTTTTGCCCGGGTCATGCCCACATATAAGAGCCTCCTCTCCTCCTCCAGCTCCGGCCGGGATACCGCCTTGTGATAGGGCACGTTCCCTTCGTTCAGGTCCGGAATGAATACTGCCTCAAACTCCAGGCCCTTGGAGCCGTGCATGGTCATGATCTGCACCCCGTTTGTCACATCCTTCCGGCTCTCCTGCTCCCTTCGGATGGCTTCCTTCCAATGCGCCAGATCTTCATAGGGCCTGGCCCGCTCCAAAAGGTCTGCGGCCTGGTCCAGAAGTGGCTTTAAGGGACAGCCCTTTTCCCGGGCGTAATCGTGGAGGTATTCCAGATAACCCATGCCATGGAAAAGATAATGAGCAGCCGTATAGGGTTTCATCAAGGAAAGCCTCCGGATGTCCCATTCCAGGTTTCGGATCCTCCGCAGCATCCTTTCATCGCCCCGGTAATACTGCTTAAGCTGGAGAAAGGATGCCGTCTCATCCCAAAGAGCGCTCCGGCTGATATAGCGCAGGGGCTTGTTCATGATCTTATAAAAAAGCGCCCTCCTGCAGTCACCTGCCGCAAATTCCAGATATGCAAAGAGATCCTTGGCCGGCATGGAGGAATAAAGGTCCGGGATCCGGTCCTGCAGACGGCATGGGATCCCCGCCCCGGACAGAGCCTCCGCAAAAGCCCCGGCCTGGCTGTTGGTCCGAAGGAGGATGACCATTTCCATATAATCCATGCCCTCTCCGGCTAATTTCCGTATAGCCTCGATAATCCCCTCCACCTCGGTTCCCTTGTCCGGATACTGCCTGAGAGCCACCGGCGCCCCCTCCTCCCTTTTGGGCAGGAATTCCTTCGGGATCCGGTCCTTGTTATCCCTGATGACCAGGCCCGCACTTCGTACCACGCTGCCTGCACTGCGGTAATTCTCCGTAAGATAGAATTCCCCCGCATCCGGATAATCCTCCTGAAATGCACGCATGATCCCGGGAGTCGCCCCACGGAAGCCGTAGATCGCCTGATCGTCATCCCCGACGACAAACAGATTATTGTCCGGTGCGGAAAGCTGCCGTAAAAGCTCATACTGGATGGGGGACACATCCTGGAATTCATCCACCTGGATATAGCGGAACCGGTTCCTCCAGAACCCAAGCTCTTCCGGGCATTTTTGAAAAAGCTTCCGGCATAGGAGGAGCATATCGTCAAAATCAATGAGCCTCCTCTCCCTCAGCTTTTCCTGATAGGAAGCAAGCGCCAATGCGAATTCCTCCTCCTTCAGCATGGGATTCGGTATCTCCTTTCCCAGAAGCTTTGCCCTGGAAATAAAGCCTGAGATCTCGGCCATGAATTCCCAGGTATCGAAGCCCTCCAGCTTCAGCTTCCTCCGGATGTCGTCGTAGATGATGTATTTTTGTTTGGGTTTCAGGATATTATCTGCGCTCAGATGGTATTTGCGCTTCAGAATGGAAAAAAAGACGGAATGAAATGTACCAAATGCCAGGCCGGACGCCCTGTCCTTGAGCAGCCGGAAGGCTCTCTCCTGCATCTGCCTGGCGGCGGCCTTGGTAAAGGTAATGGTCAGGATCTCCTCCGGCGGGATCTTCTGCCGTTCCGTCAGGAATCTCAGCCTGCTTGTGATGACAAAGGTCTTGCCGGAGCCCGGGCCTGCAATGATGATGGCAGGCCCTTCCCCGTGGGTGGCTGCGGCCTCCTGGACCGCGGATAAGACTTGATTCAAACAGCTCTTCTCCTTTTCATGTATTCCTTAGCAATTCGATGCCTTTCCGGATCCGGGCGGCGGACTCCTCCCTGCCTAAAAGCTCCATAAGCTCTGTGGCGCCTCCCGGAGTCATGGGCTTTCCGGAAAGAGCCGTACGCAAAGGCCAGAGCACCGTTCCGTTCTTCATCCCCTTTTCGGAGGCAAAGCCCGTGAAAAGCTGGTATAGCGAGTCGTTGGAGTAATCCTCCCTTTCCTCCAGCACCGGCAGAAGCTCCGTCAGCACCTGAAGGGAAGTCTCCTGGGTGGACTTCATCTTCTTATGGACATAAAGCTCGGTGCTATACTCCGGCAGCCGCTCAAAGAAGTCCACCTGCCCCGGGATGTCCTCAAAGGTTTCGATCCGGCTTTGGACCATGCCGGCGATCTTCTTCAGGTCCAGATCACGGGTGATGCATTTTTTCAGGTAAGGAAGAGCCAGGCCGTAGAACTTCTCCGGATCCATGGCCTTCAAGTATTCCCCGTTCATCCACTTAAGCTTCCCATAATCAAATACGGCCTGGGACTTGTTGATCTTGCGGTAATCGAATTTTTCCACTAGCTCCTCCAGGCTCATGACCTCCTTATTGTCCTCCGGAGACCAGCCCAAAAGCGCCACGAAATTCAATACCGCCTCCGGCAGGAAGCCCTGCTCGATCAGGTCTTCGAAGGAAGAATGGCCGGAGCGCTTGGACAGCTTTTTATGATTCTCGTCCGTGATCAGCGGGCAGTGGACATAGACCGGCACCTCCCAGCCGAAGGCCTCATAGAGCCGGTTGTATTTCGGGGAGCTGGAGAGGTACTCGCTGCCCCGGACCACATGGGTGATCCCCATCAAATGGTCGTCCACCACATTCGCGAAATTATAAGTGGGAAAGCCGTCTGACTTGATCAGGATCATGTCGTCCAGCTCGGCATTATCCACGGTGATCTCCCCATAGATCTCATCCTGGAAGACGGTCTGCCCCTCGGTGGGGTTATTCTGGCGGATCACATAGGGGATCCCCTTCTTCAGATTCTCCTCCACCTCTTCCTTCGTCAGGGAAAGACAGTGCTTGTCGTATACGGAGATCTCCTTTTCGCTTCCCTCCACCGCATGCCTCAGGCTCTGAAGCCTTTCCGGAGTGCAGAAGCAGTAATAAGCCTCCCCCTTCTCCACCAGCTCCTTCGCATACTTCATATAGATGCCTTCCTTCACCCGCTCAGACTGGACGTAGGGGCCGTATCCCCCGTCCTTGTCCGGGCCCTCGTCGTGAAGAAGGCCGGTTTCCTTCAGGGTCTGATAGATAATGTCCACGGCGCCTTCCATTTCCCGTTCCTGATCCGTGTCCTCGATCCTTAAAAGAAACGTCCCGCCCTCATGCTTTGCGATAAGATATGCATAAAGCGCCGTGCGCAGATTGCCTACATGCATCCTTCCCGTGGGACTTGGTGCAAATCTGGTCCTTACCATGCTAATCCTCCTGTATTCCATAACCGTTAACAATGCTTCTCCCTGCCGGCTTTCATCTTACAAAAAATGGCTTCAGCCTATTCGCCTTCCCCGGCAGCTATTCCTGCATACTCCTGAAGCCAGGCAAACTCCTCCGGACTTAAGTGCGGCCTCAGATGCCTTGCCGTCTCCTTCTGGTAGGCTTCATACATGGCAAGCTCTTCCCGGCTCATCTTCTCAAGATCCATCCCCTTGTGGTCGATGGGCACCCAGGTCAGGTTCTTAAACCGGTAAAATACGCCGTCCCCCGTCCTCTGTGCCTCCTCCACCAGAAGGATATTCTCTGTCCTGACGCCGAACCTGCCTTCCCGGTAAAGTCCCGGCTCATCCGAGACCAGCATCCCCGGCTTCAGCTCCTCTTCGGCCTTTCTCATGCGGATGGCCTGAGGACCCTCGTGGACATTGAGCATATATCCTACGCCGTGGCCCGTGCCATGCTTATAATCCATGCCTTTATTCCAAAAACGCCTTCTTGCCAGAAAGTCAAGGTTCATCCCGCTGGTTCCCTTTAAGAAAACCGCATTCAGGATATCCAGCATCCCTAAAGCCGTATCCGTAAAGGCCTGCTTTTCTTCCGGGGTAAGCTCCCCCATGACGATAGTCCGGGTCACGTCTGTGGTTCCTCCCAGATACTGCCCGCCGGAATCCACCATGAAAAGACCTTTCCTCTCCACCGTGGTCTCATGCTCGTGGGAGGGCTCATAATGAATGATGGCGCCGTTTGGACCGTAGGCCGCGATGGCAGGGAAAGAGGGCTCCCGGTATTCGCGGATCTTTTTTCTTTCCGCTTCCAGGGCATCTGCGGCAGACATCTCCGTAAAGCTCTTGTCCTGTGTGGTGAGCTGGCGGATGAACCGGGTCAGGGCCAGGGAATCCTTCAGGAAAATATCGGTCAGATGCCGGATCTCCACCGGATTTTTCACTGCCTTGAAGGCTTCCGTAGGGTTTTTCCCATGAACCGGCTTCGCATGCTTCTTTATGGCCTTTTCAAAGATGACGCTGACCGAGCCGGGATCCAGCAGCACCCTTCCCTTTACCGAGGAGGATTTCATAAAGCGGAGAGCCTCCTGATAGGGCCTTACCAAGGCCCCATGATAGGCGATGTCTGTCTTTCCGTCTCCGGTAAAAAGCCAGGTCTTTTCCATATCCACATAGAGATAGGCCAGGACCACCGGATTACAGGGAATGTCCCTTCCGCGGATATTGAGAAGCCAGGCGATGTCATCCAGCCTGCTGATGAAAATAGCGTCCGCCCAGTTTTCCTTCAAATGCTCCCGAAGCCTTCCGATCTTATCCACCGCACTTTCCCCGGCTATATCCTCCGGGAGATTCTCGATCACGCTTTGCGGCAGCTTCGGACGGAGAAAGATCTTCTCCGTCAGATCCTCCTTATACTTCAGCTTCCCGGAGGGCAGAGCCTTTTTGAAGCTCTTGGCGAGACTTGCCGAAACCGTCCTCCCGTCGAAGCCCAGCACGGCATCCTTCGGCATTTTCTTCAATGTATCCTCGATGGAATCATAACCCTCCGTATCCATCTTGCAGAGACGGATACCGCTTCCTTCCAGCTCCTTTTCCGCCTGGATGAAATACCGCCCATCCGTCCACAGAAAGGCTTCCTTTTCCGTGACGAGAAGATATCCCGCCGAGCCGGTGAAGCCGGAGAAGAATTCCCTCACCTTGAAGTAATCATTCACATACTCCGAATGATGGAAGTCCGCCGTCGGTATATAATAGGCATAAACTCCGGCCTTATGCATAGCCTGCCTGAGTTTTTTTAGCCGTTCCTGAATCTCTTCCATGCCCATCCTTTCTAAAGGCTTTCTGCCTTCCTTCACTTTCGACCCTACTTCACCAGATCCACTGCAGCAGAGCATCCAAGCCTCTCTGCACCGGCAAGCAGCAGCTGCTCCATGAAGTCCTGGGTACGGATGCCGCCTGCGGCCTTGATCTTTACATTTTCCCCGATATGCGCCTTAAAGAGCCGGATGTCCTCGATGGCTGCTCCCGCTGATCCGAAGCCGGTAGAGGTCTTGATATAGTCTGCCCCGGCCTCCGTCACGGTCCGGCACATGGCGATCTTTTCCTCTTCCGTAAGATAGCAGGTCTCCACGATGACCTTCAGGATCTTTCCCTGGGTAAGACGCCGGAGAGCCTTGATCTCGTCCAGGATCTTATCCGTGTCGCCGTTTTTCAGGTCTGTGATGTTGATCACCATGTCGATCTCAGAAGCCCCGTCCTTAACGGCGATCTCGGTCTCCACTTCCTTGGCCTCCTTGACGGAATACCCCAGGGGGAATCCGATGACCGTGCAGATCCTCACATCCCCTCCATAATTTTCCGCGATCCTCCGGACATAATTGGGCGGCACGCATACACTGGCTGTCTGATAACGGATGGCCTCATCACAGAGCTTTTCAATGCTTTCCCAGTCTGCAAAAGGCTTCAGCTGGGTATGGTCTACATGGTGCAGGATCTCTCTAATATCCATACTCATCCTCCTCTTAAAATAAATATAAATTTAGGTTTTGTTGACCTGGGCGATCTGGCGCAGGCGCTGCCCCATGTCCCGGGACAGATCCTTCGCCTTGATGGCATCGATGTATTTGGTCACATACCGGTCAAGGGTTTCCCGGTATTTCTCCGGCGTGATGTCCCCGGACTCCACCCCGGCAAGCCCCTTCTCCCAGCTGGCCGTCATATTGGGGCGGAGCATCTCCGGCAGCGTCATCACCTGTACCTCATAGACCATCTCCCCCAGCTTTTTGGGGGTCAGGACCTGAGTCTTCTTATTCAGCCCCAGATAACCGATCTTCACCAGCTTGTCGATGATGCCGGCCCTGGTGGCGGCAGTGCCGATGCCGGCGCCCTTGATCTGTGCCCGAAGCTCCTCATCCTCGATAAGCTGACCCGCATTTTCCATGGCCAGCACCATATTGCCGGAGGTATAGCGCTTGGGAGGGGTGGTCTTTCCTTCCTTGATGGTCATGCCGGTGACATTGACGATATCCCCCTTCCGGAATGCCGAGACCAGCTTCAAAAGCTCGCCGCTGTCGGAGGGAGCGTCCTCATCCTCTCCGGAATCCTTCTTCTTTTGCGGCTCAGCCTCCTGCCCGGCAACCTCCAAATACCCCTTTTCCTTCAGCACCTTCACGTTCGTGAAGAATTTCTCATGCCCCACCTGGATCTGAAGCCCCGCCTTCGTATAGACCGCCGGCGGATAAAAGATGCTCAGGAATCTCCGGACGATCAGGTCATAGATCTTCCGGTTGAGCTCGCTCATCTTGGAAAGCTGGGAAAGATTGCCGGTAGGTATGATGGCATAATGGTCCGTGATCTTTTTGTCATCCACGTACTGGGTCTTCTCCAGGCCCTTGTGCCAGCCCTCGTCCCGGATCTTTAAGACAAAGTCCTTCACCGGGGGATATTTATAGACCCCGCCCAGATTCTTCGTGATCTCCCCTGCAACGGCCGTGCTCAGCACCCTGGCATCCGTCCTGGGATAGGTGGTAAGCTTTGCCTCATAGAGCTCCTGGGCGGCATTCAGGGTCTCCTCCGGGCTGATCTTAAAGCGCTTGGAGCATTCCGCCTGAAGCTCCGCCAGGTTAAAAAGCAGCGGCGCCTTCTTCTTTTCTTCCGCACGGTCGATCTTAAAGACCATGCCGGAGGTAAATTCCGAAAGCTTCTGGATCAGCTCCTCGGCATCCTTCTTATCCTTAAAGCCCTTTTCATTATACAGCTTCGGGGACTCGAAATATTCGGAGCCCTTCACGGCCTTCCAGTCTCCCTCAAAGGAAGCCCCGTCCTTTTCGAAGCCGGCCTTCACCCGGTAAAAGGGGGTTTCCTTGAAATTGCGGATCTCCCTTTCCCTCCGGACCACCATGCCCAGCACGCAGGACATGACCCGGCCTACGGCGATGGCAGAATACTTCTTTGTATCGGCGATCTCATTCAGCATGGTGCCGTATTTCACCGAAAGAGCCCGGGAGAAATTGATGCCCATGGAATAATCCTCGATCCCCCGCATGATCCCCGCATTGGAAAGATTGCGGTATGCCTCGTAGGGCTTTGCTTCACGGATGCCCCGGGAGATCTCCTCTTCCGTGGTGGAATCGATCCAGACCCGCTTCTCCTCCATCCCCTTGCGCACGCCTCCCTGCATGCGGATCAGCTCCTCGATGACCTGGCCCTCCCGTCCGGAGTCCCCGGCCCAGAGCACCGTATCGATGTCGTCCCGGTGCAGGCATCTTTTTACCACTTCATATTGTTTTTTGGTTTTCGGGATCACTGCATAGAGATAGGTTTCGGGAAGAAAGGGCAGATCCGCCATCTTCCATTTCTTATAGCGGATGTCGTAGACCTCCGGATAGGACATTTCCACGAGATGGCCGACGCTCCAGGTAATGCAGTAATGATCGTCTTCAATGACTCCGTCGCCCTTGCCCTTCACCTTCAGGATCGCGGCATATTCCCTGGCGACGGAGCTTTTTTCCGTAATGATCAGTATTTTTCCCATACATGAATGCCCTTTTAAGACTGCCGGTCAGCGGCGATCAGGGCTTCAAACTCCTCCTCCGGCATGGGCTTCCCCAGAAGAAAGCCCTGTATGTTGTCACAATCGATTTTTTTCAGGAATTCCATCTGCCTCTCATCCTCCACGCCCTCTGCGATGGTCTCGAGCCCCAGGCGCCTGACCATGCTGACGATGGATTCCGTGATGATCCCCGTGGCATCATCCGTGATCACCGTATCGATGAAGCTCTTGTCGATCTTCAGCGTATTGATGGGCAGGTTTTTCAGGTAGGAAAGAGAGGAAAAGCCGGTGCCGAAATCATCCAGGGAAACCCTGAGGCCGAATTGCTGCATGGATTTCATCTTTTCGATGATGTCATGGAAATTGTCGATGAAGACGCTTTCCGTGATCTCGATCTCGATGTTCTCCGGATTCACCTGCTCCCTGCGCATATAATCCAGAAGCTCGTCGATGAAATTGTCCTTCTTCAGCTGGATCGCGGAAATATTGATGGAAAGGATCCCGTCGAAGCCATAGAGCCTCTGCCAGATCTGGTAATTCTGAAGTGCCGTGCTGATGACCCATTTCCCGATGGTGATGATCCCCCCGCTCTTTTCCGCAATGGGAATGAAGTCTGCGGGAGAAATAAACCGGCCGTCCTCATCCCTCCAGCGGATCAGGGCCTCGCAGCCTCTCAGCTTTCCGGTGCGCACATTATACTGGGGCTGGTAATACAGCATGAAATGGCTGGCGACGATGGCATCCTGAAGGCGTTTTTCCAGGGCGAAGTTGGCCACGAACTGCCGCATCAATTCATTGTCGTAATACTTGACGCCGCCCTTATTGCCGTCCTTTGCGGCATAGATGCAGATCTCGGTCTTCTGCAGCACGTCAAAGCCGCTACCGCTGGCCTCCGGGAAGGATGCCACCCCGATGGTCATGGTGAGATAGATCTCATCCTTGTTGCTTAAGATGAAGGGCTTCGTGAGACGCCGGCGTATGGTATCCAGCAGGTTTTCGATGGTATCGCTGCCGGAAGGATTGTAGATCGCGGCCACGAAGACGTCGGTGCCAAACCGGCCCACGATGGTATTTTCCGTATTGAGGCTTAATAAGAACTGCCCTACATGCTGCAGGAGCTCATCCCCGAGGATCAGTCCGATGGAATCATTGATCCGCTTGAAGGAATCGATGTCCAGCATGGCCACCGATACCTTGACGTTTTCTTCCTGCGCCTTCTGGACCAGCAGGTTCAGCTTCTGGATGAAGAAGTTGCGGTTTAAAAGCCCCGTCAGGTCATCATAATAGGCCAGATAAGAAAGCTCGTCATGCTGGAGCTTGAAGCGGGTGATGTCATGGAAGCAGACATATTTTTCCACCACGCTGCCATCCGTGTCAAAGATCGCCAGGGAATGCCCCTCCAGCCATTTATGGCTTTCCTCGATGCAGAATTCCAGCTTTGCTTCTCCGCCGGGCTGGTCTTCTACCTTCAAAAGCTCCCTTAAGGCATCGCGGTACTCTTCCATGGCATATTCCACCAGAAGCTCCGCATCCGTGCGGCGGGAAGCCGGCATTCCGAAAAGGGCCTCGAAGTTTCCCACGGCTTCGAAATAATCGTTTTTGAAATTATAATAGGCATAAGCATTGCCGGACATATTGATGAACTGGTCGAAGACGCCGATGCTGTCCGTCAGCTTTTCATTCAAGGTTTTTAAGAGATCGACCTGATAGTACAGCGCATCGGGATCATTCCCCCCCTTGTCCCGAAACGTTACGCTCTCAGGCATAGGATTATCTTGCTTCAAGATAACCCTTCGCCTTCAGGAGTTCGGCGCAGAGCACACCGCCTCCTGCGGCTCCCCGGATGGTATTGTGGGAAAGCCCGACGAATTTGTAATCAAAGAGGCTGTCCTCCCGGAGGCGTCCGACGGAAATGCCGTACCCGCGCTCGAAATCGACATCAAGGGAAACCTGGGGGCGGTTATCCTCCTCTAGATACTGCATAAAAGGCTTGGGCGCAGAAGGCAGGGAAAGCCTCTGCGGCTCGCCTTCGAATTCCCGGATGGCCCGGATCAGATCCTCCTTTGCGGGCTTTTCTTCAAAGTCCACAAAGACCGAGGCCGTATGCCCGTTCAGAACCGGCACCCGGATGCATTGGGAAGTGATCAATGGAGTGCTTGCGCTCACGATCGCATCCCCTTCGATATGGCCATAGATCTTTAAGGGCTCCTTCTCGCTCTTCTCCTCTTCTCCCGGGATGTACGGGATCACATTCCCCTCCATCTCCGGCCAGTCGCGGAAGGTCTTTCCGGCGCCGCTGATGGCCTGATAGGTGGAGACCACCGCCTTTACCGGCTTGAATTCCTTCCAGGCATAAAGCACCGGGGCATAGGACTGGATGGAGCAGTTCGGCTTCACCGCGATAAAGCCTCTCTTGGTGCCAAGCCTCTTTCTCTGGGCTTCGATGATCTCGGCATGCTCCGGATTGATCTCCGGGATGATCATGGGCACATCCTTCGTCCAGCGGTGGGCTGAATTGTTGGAAATGACCGGGGTCTCTGCCCTGGCGTATTTCTCCTCAATGGCACGGATCTCATCCTTGGACATGTCCACGGCCGAGAAAACGAAATCCACGACCTGAACCACCTTTTCTACATCGCTCACGTCCAGGACCTGCATCTTCTTTACTTCTTCCGGCACCGGGATGCCATCCAGCTTCCATCTTCCCTCGATGGCTTCCTCATAGGTCTTTCCCGCGCTCCTCGGGCTTGCTGCGATGGCAGCGACTTCAAACCAGGGATGGCCGCTTAACAGCGAGATAAAACGCTGTCCCACCATTCCGGTTCCTCCAAGGATTCCTGCTTTCAGTTTTCCCATCTCCCCAACTCCCCTTTTATTGATTCATCTTCTTGTATTGACTGATCACTTTTTCCATGGCTTCCCGGCCCGGTGCGCCCAGGGTCTGTCTTCGTTCCACGCATTCCTTAAGGGATATCGCCTCATAGATATCCTCCTCGAAAAGCGGGGATTCCTTCCGGTAATCCGAAAGGGAAAGCTCCGACAGAGACTTGCCCTCCCCTATGGCTTTGAGCACCAAATGTCCCGTTACCGTATGGGCATCCCGGAAAGGAAGTCCGCGCCGCACCAGGTAATCCGCCACGTCCGTGGCATTGGTAAAGCCCCTTTCCGCGCTCTTTTCCATGACCTCCTTCCGGAAGCGCATGGTCTTCAGCATGCCCGTAAAAAGCATGAGGCAGGAAAGCGTAGTATCTATGGCATCGAAGGCCGCCTCCTTATCCTCCTGCATGTCCTTGTCATAGGCCAGAGGCAGAGCCTTCATGGTCGTCAAAAGAGCCATCAGGTCTCCATATACCCTGCCGGTCTTGCCCCGGATCAGTTCCGCGATATCCGGGTTCTTCTTCTGCGGCATGATGGAGGAGCCTGTAGAAAAGCCGTCGTCGATCTCCACGAAACGGTATTCGTCTGAATTCCAGAGGATGATCTCCTCCGCAAACCGGGAAAGATGCATCATGATGAGGGAAAGATCCGACATCAGCTCGATCAGATAATCCCGGTCCGACACCGAATCCATGGAATTCATGGTAGGCCGGTCAAATTGAAGCAGGTCCGAGGTATACTGCCTGTCCAAGGGATAGGTGGTGCCGGCTAAGGCTCCCGCTCCCAGGGGGCAGGTATTCATGACCTTTCTCGTATTGGCAAGCCTGCTCCTGTCCCGGAGGAACATCTCATAATAAGCCCCGAGATGATGGGCAAGGGTCACAGGCTGGGCCTTCTGCAGATGGGTGAAGCCCGGCATGTAGGTATCCACGTTCTCCTCCATCTTGGACAGGAGGGCCTCCTGCAGCTCCTTCACGGCTTCACTCAGGCGGTCGATCCGGCTCCTGGCATAAAGCTTCATGTCCAGGGCCACCTGGTCGTTCCGGCTCCTTCCGGTATGGAGCTTCTTGCCGGCATCGCCGATCCGCTCCGTCAGGATGCTCTCCACCAGGCTGTGGATGTCCTCGTATTCATCCGTGATCTCAATGGCTCCGCTTTCGATGTCCGTACAGATCTGGCGGAGCCCTTCCGTGATCCGGTCTTTTTCCTCTTCCGTCAATATGCCCTGCCGGCAAAGCATCCCGGCATGAGCTATGCTCCCTTCGATATCCTCATGATAAAGGATATGGTCAAACGGAAGGGATGCATTGAATTCATATGCACTTTTATCGGTAGCGCCCTCAAAGCGCCCTCCCCATAGTTTTGCCATTTCAGATCCCCTTTGCCATCATCATGGAAGAAAACATGACTCCGTTTCCAATGCAGATGGGAATGAACATCCCCGTCATGGCTCCTACAATGATCAATGAGGCGGAGATCAGGATCGCCACAAAAGCCGGGGCATCCTTCAGAAAAATGCCCATCAATACATCCACCAAAAGAACCACGACAAAGATGGGGATCCGGACTTCCGTCATCTTCACGGCAAAGATCATGGATACGATCACCAGCACCACCAGAAAGATCAGGCTCATGGTGGCCCTGGGCATCACGCCGAATACCAGCCGGTCGGTCTCCCTGCGGTTGTGGGGCTCTTTTTTCAGCCTTCTCTGATCGCCCTGGTCCGATGCCCTGCGGTCCGATGAGCGTCGGAGCATATCCGTCCTCTCCGGCCTGGCTGACTGGGCGGGCCTCTTCACGATACCCTCCTGAAGGGAGGACTGCTTGGGAACGGCTCTCCGTATGGGCTCCGGATTAGAGGACGGAGCCAGGGGACGTATCATGTTTTCCCTGACCGGCCTCAGGGAAGCAGTATTTCCACGGGGAGCTTCCATCTCCGGCTTTTTTTCCGGAGAAGCCGGATTCCCCTCGTCTTTTATGCGATTCGTCTGCTCTTCCACCTTCGAATCCTCCTATATCCGTCTACTATAAGGTATTTCTCGGAAATAATCAACCGCGCACTTTAGCTGACGCGCTTTGCCACCACCACGAACCGTCCGTTCTCCACCTGGTAGGTACAGGTGACCAGGGTGATCAGATGGTCCCCGTAGGCTACGGGCACGCCGGTGTCATAGATGGATTTCTGCTTGAATTGGGTCAGCGCCTCGTTGAACTCCTCCGGGGAGGATGCATCAATGAAATTGTAAAACTTAAACAGGTTCTCATCCTGGTAATAAATCCGGTCAAAAAAGGCATAGGCCACTTCATAGCGCCGAAGCTCCACGGCAGAATCAAATTCGATCCGGGGATGCTTCTTATAAAAGGATTCCTCCTGATAGCGGGTAAGGGTGGCAAACATATCCCCGTTTTTCATGTTATGTCCGTAGATGATCAGGTTGTCGCTGTCGGGATTGAGCCGGCAGCGGTAATCGATAAAGGGAAGCCCCTCGCTGCTTTCCTCCTGGGAAAAGCTCCGGTGGAGATACTTCTCGGGATCATAAGGCGTATACATGACCGGATGGTCGATGAGGGTGCCGTCCACCGTAAGCCAGCCCACGAAATCCCGGTTCTGCTTCAGCAGAGTGCGGTAGCTCAGCAGGTCCCCGGATACGGATTCCGGTTCATCCATCTCCTTTTGTATTTCACTTTCATATGGATTTTCTTCTATGGCATGGGAGGTCCTGTCTTCCCCGTACCGGGCGCTCCTTATGGTCTGGGGCGCAAAGAGGAGCCGGTCGCCGTAGATCCGGACAAGGATCGCTCCGGTAATGACGGCAAGGGAAAGAAGGATTCCCAGCGTTCCCAGGACGATCTTGGGAGAAAGCCGGGAAAGCAGAGATCGGATCTTCAGTAAAAGATTATGGAATAAGAGAAATAATACGATACAGGGGATGATCAGAAAGGAGAACCTGCCAAGCTTCTTCCCTGCCTGGGTCAGCTTCTGCAGGATCCTCCTTTTCCGTGATTCCCACCGGTCTTCCGGACCCTCCGGACTCATCGGAATAGTCTGAAGAGCCCAGACCAGCCGGATCTGCTGGAATTCATGTCAACCTCATATTCCTCAAATTCTCCGGTCTTCGGCACTGCATCCAGAGGACGCCCTTCCGAGGCAGCCTTCGATGCGGGAGCCGTAGTGGAGGAGGTAGAATATGAAGTGGATGTCGTATAGCTGTATGAAGATGTCGATTTGCTCGAAGAGCTGCTTGAGGTCGTGGTGGTCGAGGTCGTGGACGACTTCGCAGGATCCGCGTAATACAGCACGGCAAAGTCAGAAAACAGGTTTGCCTCAAACTGGACGTAATTCGCATTGAAGATCGGCGTCCAGGAATGTACTGCATTGTCTTCATGGTAGGAAGCCACCACGATGGCGCCCTTCTTATAATTCATGCCGGAGGGCTTCGGTACGGTGATCTGCACCCGCTGGTTTCCAGGCAGAGCCGTGATCCGGTTGTCCATGGAGTCATACAGGTCGATATCGTATACCACCTGGCTTGTGGGCTGGTATTTCTTATTGATCAGGCTCAAAGCCACCTTGAAGTCCTTGGAAAGGGTGGAGCGGGTGATCCTGAGGGTATAATTTTTGGAAGCATCCACCGGATCAAGCATCACTGCCCAATAATCCGGATCCAGGGCGCCATTCACAAGAACGGTCACCTCTCCGGCCTCTTCCACGATCTTGACCATGCAGGATGCGGACTTATTGGTTCCGTCCGTAGACCTGGCTGTGACCAAGGTCTCGCCTGCCCCCACGGCTTTCAGGGTACAGGTGGAGGTATTGCCGGAAGATACGGTATCGGTAATGGCCACTACGGAAGCATTTCCTGTAGTCCATTCCAAGGCCATATTGTCGGCATTGGTGGGCTCGATCGTAGCCTTCAGCACAATGGTGGAGTCCTTTACGGCAGATGCCGAATCCCGGTCAAGCGTGATGCTGTTTACGGATACGGCGCCCGTATCCTCCAGATCCTCATCCTTGTCCTCTTCAAAATCAAAACCGATGAATTCCATCATTTTTTGGACGGGAGGAAGCTTCGTGATCAGCTTCTCCAGGATCGGAGGCCTTTCCGGCTTGGGTGCTTCCGGCTTAGGGCTGACCCCATTTCCGGGATCCGTGCCGGGAGCGGGTGCAGGCGTCGTGCCGGGAAGCGAAGGATTTGTACCGGGCTTTACTCCGGGCTGTCCGGGAGTTCCCGGAGTGGTATTTCCTCCGCCGGAGTTATTTCCACTGGGATTTGCAGGCTTAGCAGAAGGTGCCGGGATCACTACCGGAATGGATCCGGAAGGCTCCAGTCCTTCCTCTCCACCATTTTGCGGAAGATCCGGCAGCTCCGGCTCCATCGGCGCCGGCTCCGGATCCGCAATCCCCGGGATCTCTGTTTCCGGCTCTTCGATGGCCACATCCTCTCCTTCATCCGCCCATACAGTCTGGGTCAGAGGCATGCCCATGGTAACAAACAACATGACTGCCGCTAAGATCAAAGCTGTTCTGGATCTCATGATATCCCTCCCAAAACATATTCATACCAGATTTTCCATATCACTTCAGGAGCCCGGATGATTCTGTCTCGAATTGGTTTACATACAAAATAAGCTCCAACTAATTTATCTTACCACTATATAGTCGGTTTGTAAACGGAAAAGTATGGGATCGGCCGGCAGGGATCTGCTTTGCCAAGATCAGGCCGCAGGGAGGCGGGCTTTTTAAGGGAAAAGCCCGCCAATCAAAGCGGGCTTTCCATGCCGATAGACGGACTCGAACCATCGACCCACGCATTACGAATGCGTTGCTCTACCAACTGAGCCATATCGGCGTTAATGCACAACCACTATAATACCAAATCCCGGAAAAAAGTCAATCCTAAATAAAAACAGCATGCTTATGCCTGGCGCTCGCTATGTGCCGCGTGTTTGCTTCGGGCCGCCGGAAAAATGATATCTGCCGGCGCTCGCTATGTGCTGCGTGTTTGCCTCGGGCCGCTAGTTTTATTCTTCGAGATGGCTCAGGGTAAGCTGCGGGAAGGGGATCACGATGCCGGCTTCGTCAAAGCGGAGCTTCACCTGCTCATTGATCCGCCAGATCGCCCGGTGGAAATCCAGGTTGGAATGACTTTCGATGGTGCCCCTGACCCCAAGGACCACGGCAGAATCGTCCAGCTTCTTCACATAGACCTCCGTCGGGGTCATGCCATCCGGCACGCTGAGTTCTTCCTCGTTTACGATCTCCGTAAGGATCTTTTTGGCAAGCAGCAGGTCGGAGGTATAAGAAATGCTGTATTCCAGGAGGAGCCGCCTCACCCCTACCCTGGAATAATTGGTGATCATGCTGTTGCTGAGCGAGCCGTTGGGGATCATGGCGTAGTAATTATTGTCTGTCAGGATGGTGGTATAGAAGATGCTGACCTCCTGCACGGTTCCTGTGATATTTCCGGAATGCTCCTTGATATAGTCCCCTGCTACGAAGGGCTTCAGGATCAGAAGCAGTATCCCTCCCGCCAGATTGGAAAGGCTTCCCTGAAGGGCAAGGCCGATGGTGACGCCGAGAGAGCCCAGGATTGCCACCACCGTGGCGGCATCCATGCCAAAGCTTACCAGCATCACCAGGATCAGCGTGCCGTAAAGGAACCATTTCAGGATGGAATCAATGAACCGGATGGCGTTTTCATTGGTCCGGGTCCGGACAAGAGCCGCCCCCACAAGCCCCCTTAAGAACCGGATCAGCTTGTGGCAGACAAAGAATACCACCAACACCAGAAGGATCCGAAGCCCCAGGTTCATCAGCTTCTCCGGAACCTTCGAGAAATAATCCTTTAAGAACCCGGGATTTTTCTGCAGCTCCTGGGTGATATTCTGGATGTCATCCACCGATACCGTGGCGATGGTCTGAAGGGCTTCTGCGCCGGATACGGTGGTCATGATTTCTGCTTCGGCTGCGTAAGCTTAAAGAGGGCCACTCCCATGGGAGCCACCTTTACCCGGATGGAATAAGGCCGGCCGTCGCATTCATCCTCTGCCGCCGTAAGGACTTTGGGGTTGGTGAAGCCGAAGCCTCCGTACCGCTCCTCATCCGAATTAAAGATCTCGGTATATTTCCCGGGCTGCGGCACCCCGATCTTGTACTCCTTCCGGGGTATGCTGATAAAATTGGCCAGGCACACCAGCACGTCATCCTTCCTCGATGACCTCCGGGCAAAGACGATGATGTTTTCATTCGCGGAGATATTGTTGATCCATTCGAAGCCTTCCATGTCCGAATCCAGCTCATAAAGCGCTGGATTTCCCAGATAGGACTGCATGAGGTCGCGGAAGAATTCCCCGAAGTAGGCATCCATCCGCTCTTCGATCCCTGTTTCCGGAAACAGCGGCTTCTTCCCCGGGGTAAAGCCCGCATAGTCCCCGCCTCCGGGATAGATCAGCTTCTTGCCCGGATGGAAGGTGAAGTAGGCATAGAGGGCTCTCAGGCAGGAGAATTTCTCGTCATTGTCTCCGGCCATGAGGTCAAAGAGGGTCTTGCGCCCAAGGGCCGCCTGCCTGTGGGACAGGGGCAGGATGAAATGCTCGTTATATTGGTAGATCATGGGGAAGCAGAGCTCGTTATAATGGGCCGAGCGGCTAAGGGGGCTGTGCTTCAGGTATCCCAAGGTATCCCTGGTCCAGCCGGTATTCAGCTTAAAGGAGAATCCCAGCCCGGAATCCGCCTGGGGCGCGGTGATGCCGGGGAAGGCGGACTCATCGTCTGCAATGGTCAGGATATCTCCGGACATTTTGTCCAGGACGGTATTCAGGTCACGGAAGAAGTCGATGGCATCCAGGTTTTCATTCCCGCCATAGATATTGGGGGTAAAGCCTCCGCCCTGCTTCCCATAATCCAGATAAAGGACCTGTGCCATATTGGGAAGCCTGAGCCCGTCTGCATGAAATACGGAGACCAGGAACAGCGCATCTGCCATCAGGAAGTTCCGCACCTCGCTCCTTCCCAGGTTGAAGTACCGGTTGTCCCCCTCCGGATAGACATGCCGCTTCGGATCCGGATCCTCATACAGGCAGCTTCCGTCATATTCCATAAGCCCCGATGCATGGCAGGGGAATTTCGCCACATTCAAGTCAAGGATCACGCCGATGTCATTTTTATGGAGCTCGTTCACCAGGCTCATGATCGTTGAAGCCCCGCCATAGACCGCCGCAGGGCTATAAAATCCGTCCATGGGATCAAAGACGTCCGAAAGGGCAATATGGGTAAACCCGAAGGCTGAAGCCAGTCCGGAAAGGGAAGCAGCCGCCTTTTGAGGATCAAAGACGGTCTTCTGGTCTTTTACCGTAAGGAAGCTCCTCAGATCCGCATCCAGGATCGATACCGCCATATTCCTGCCCTGGATCCGGCCCCTCCCTTCGATCCAGTCGTCGTCCGCGAAGATGAAGTGGTTCAGATCCGCGACGATGGAGGCGCCCTCTGCCCCTCCCTCTGTATCAAAGGCATAAGGATCCGATTTCATGAGGCAGACTCCGCTGCGGAGCTTGATCTCATATTTATAGATCGCGCCCTCCTTCACCCCGGGAAGGAAAAGCTCGAATATGCCGGATTCCCAGAGCCGCTCCATCTGGCAGAACCGCCCGTCCCATCCGTTGAAATCGCCGACCACGCTGACCCGGATGGCGGAGGGTGCCCAGACGGCAAAATGCGTGCCCGGGATGCCGTTCATGGTCATGGGATGGGCTCCCAGTATCTCATAAGCCCGGTAATGGAGGCCGGAATTGAATTTCTGCACGTCCCTCTTGGTGATGACCCCCGGGAAGGAATAGGGATCGGACTGCTCCGTCTTATTCCCTTCTTTGTCGGTGATCACGAAGGTATATTCAAAGGGCTCCCGGTTTTTGACGAGGATGGCAAAGTACCCTTCCTCATCGGCAAGCTCCATGGTCTGGGCATGCTTCTCGCCCTTCATCCGGATCTCTACCTTCGAGGCCTCCGGGCAGTATGCCGTGACCAGGGTCTGCCCTCCCCGCACCGGATGTGCCCCGAGCACGGCCTTCGGATGGTCTTCCTCGGAGTAGGCCACCGCCTCGATCTCCGCCCAATCCATGAGATTATAGAGTTTTTTTGACATTGCCATGGTTTTTTCTCTCCTATGCGATATGTATTATCCCGGCGCTCTGTACCGGCAGGGTTTTAAGGCCCTAGATCTGATGGATCAACAGCCCCGAGCGCAGCTTCGGCTCAAACCAGGTGGATTTCGGGGGCATCAGCTCTCCGGCATCCGCCGTGGCAAAAAGCTCCTGGATGGATGTGGGATACATGGAAAATGCCACCATAGCCTCCCTCCGGTCTACCCTCTGGGTCAAGGCCTCAAGACCCCGGATCCCGCCGATGAAATCGATCCGGCTGTCTTTTTTCGGATCCTCGATCCCCAGAATCGGGGAAAGCACCTCGTTTTGCAGGATGGATACGTCAAGCCCCGCCACAGGATCCTCGCTCCTTGCGGTCTCCCTTGCGGTAAGCAGGTACCATTTCCCGCTGATATACATGCCAAAGGTTCCTTTTTCCTTCGGATGGACGGGCTCATCCCCTGCTTCCTCCACCTCGAATTTCTTCCTCAGGCGGTCAAAGAAACGGTCCTCGGACAGGCCGTTCAGGTCCTTTACCACCCGGTTATAATCCATAATCTGAAGCTCATCATCCCCGAAGAGGACGGCAAGGAAGAAATCATGCTCCGCTTCATGCGCCTCCTCCCCGGAGCCCTTCAATGCTTCCCTTCTTTTGAGGGCCACTTTCACGGCAGAAGCCGCCCGGTGATGTCCGTCTGCGATATAGAGCCGGTCCATCCCCCGGAAGGCATCCCGGATGGTCCTAATGTCCTCCTCTGCTTCAATGATGGTGATCCTGTGGGTTATGCCGTCCGGCGAAGTAAAATCATAGACAGGCTCCTTTTCCTTCCGGAGCCGGCATATCAGCTCCCGGATCCCTTCATGGGCCCGGTAAGCCAAAAAGATAGGCCCGGTCTGTGCGTTCAGGGCATCCACATGACAGATCCGGTCCCTCTCCTTTTCTTCCCTGGTATTTTCATGCTTCCGGATCACGCGGTTTACATAATCATCCACCGCGCATACTGCCCCGATCCCAGCCTGGGTACGGCCGTTCATGGTCAGCTCATAGAGATAATAGCACTCCTTCTCCTCCCGGATGAAGCTGCCCTTCTGCAGCATGGAATGAAAGATTTCCGCTGCTTTTTGGTAGACCTCCTGCCCATAGGGATCGGTTCCCTTGGGGAAATTGACCTCAGCCCGGTCGATCTGGAGGAAGGAAAACGGCTCCTTTAATACCTCTACCCTGGCTTCCTCCGTATCCATGACGTCGTAGGGAAGGGCCGCGATCCTTGCCGCAAGCTGCCCGGCGGGCCGTACTGCCTTAAAAGGCCTGACATCTGCCATGAATCATACTCCTTTTATTCCTGGGCCCTTGCCGTGATGATCCACGGCGCCGGCTGGTTTTCAAATACGTTTTTGGATGTAAGGTAAGATACGGCAATCTGGATGATGGATACGTCAGTTAAGCCATACCGCGCAAGGATCTCCCGGATGGATGCCGCCATCTTGAAATCCAGGGTATAGATCACGAAATCCATGTGGGGATTGATGCCGGTAAGATAAGCCAGCTCGTGCTCTAAGCTCGCCGATGCCACAAGCATGGTGGTATCGGGCACCGGCAGGTCTTTCATGGTATCCTCTCCCACATGGTCTACGATCCGGATATTCTGCAGGCCGAAGCGGCTCACATTCTCCTCCATGGTCTCCCGGTCGCCCTGCCGGTATTCCACGGCGATCACCGTGGCTTCCCCGCTGATCATGGCGGCCTCCACGGCGATGGATTCCCCGGAGATGATGCACAGATTCTTCCGGTCGTCGATCTGCATCTTGGAAAGCAGCACGGAGCGGATCTCCGCCCCCACATACTTCACGGAGCCGGAAGCGAATTTCTTATTGTCCATGCCGAACTTGATGGTGCTCCTGGCGGAGGGGTTCAGGATGATCATCCCCGCCGAGGCATTGATCCCGCGGTCGATCATGGCAGATACCGGATCCCTTAGGATGGGTCCCTTCGGCTCCGATCCCTCATTATAGATCACCTCGCAGTCGCCCAGGCCCACGTCCCACATCTTGTAGAAGATATCCGGATGGCCCGCTTCGGTAAAGACCAGCACGCAGCGGTGGGATTCTACCGTAGGGATCAGGTTCTTATTGCGCCTGGTGATATCCAGGATCTTTACATGCTCCAGATCCACCTCCGTATTGTCGGAAAAATACTTCAGCCAGGAAAGGATGTGTGAATTCGTAAAAAGGTTTTTTTCCACGTTTCCTCCGATCCGGGGGCTACCTGCACTTTGCAAGCAGCTCTTCCCACTTCTTGTCTACATACTCCTGGGCCTTTGCGATGGTCCATTCATTGCCCGGCTTGAAGCAGTGGGAAAATCTCCCCTGCCTGCGCATGAATTCCTCTACGGGCAGCTTTTTCTTCGGCTCATAGGTCAGGCGGTACTCTCCCTCCACCACTTCATATACCGGCCATACGCAGGTATCGATGGCGGCTTTGCAGATCTCCACCAGGTCCTCCTCCGGATACTGCCAGCCCCTGGGGCACGGCGTCAGCACGTTCACAAAGGTAGGCCCCTTCGTATAGATGGCCCGGTGAGCCTTCTCATGGAAATCCTTCATGGTGCCAAAAAGGGTGGTCTGCGCTACATAGGACGAGCCGTGGGCCACCATAATCTGGGTCAGGTCCTTCTGCTCCTGCTTCTTTCCCACGGACTCGGCTCCTGCCGGAGTAGTGGTGGCGGAAGCAAACCGGGGCGTGGCGGAGGAACGCTGGGTGCCCGTATTCATATAGGCATTGTTGTCATAGCAGAAATACGTGAAGTCATGCCCCCGCTCAAAGGCCCCGGAAAGAGACTGGAAGCCGATATCATAGGTTCCGCCGTCTCCGCCGATGGCCAGGATCTTGACCTCCTCGTCCTTCGGAAGCCTCCCCCTGCGCTTCATGACATTTAAGGCGGCCTCCACCCCCGATGCGGTAGCGGATGCATTTTCGAAAGCGGTATGGATGTAGGAATCCTCCCAGGCGGTATAGGGATACTGGAAGGAGGATACCTCCAGGCAGCCGGTGGCATTGCAGATCACCGCCCTGTCCTCAGGATCCACGGCCCGCATCATGGCGCGGCAGACGATCCCGGCCCCGCAGCCTGCGCAGAGCCTGTGTCCGGGATAGAACCGCTCCCGTTTATTCATTTCCTGTTTTAAATTATAAGCCACGGTCTCTCCTTTTCTTCTGTCAAAACGATCACAATGACCTGACGCCCAAGTGGGAATATACAGGGCCGATCTCTGCTCCCTTCGCAATCCCGCAAAGCCTCTTAAAGACCTCCGACGCGCTTTCTACGGTAAAGTCCCTGCCGCCTAAGCCATAGACCACATCGATGAGCTTCGGCCGGCTTTCGGCATTGATCAGGGCGCCTGAGGTTTCCGCAAAGAGCGGGCCGCCACAGGCAGAAAATCCCTCGCTTTTATCCATGACGGCTGCGGCCTTGCAGTTTTTCAGGACTTCACAAAGCTCCGGTCCCGGGAAGGGCCGGAATGCCCGGATCTTTACCACTCCCGCACGGATCCCTTCCTCCCGGAGGGCATCTGCCGCCACCTTTGCCGTGCCCGCAGAGGAGCCCATGATCACAAGCGCCACATCCGCATCCTCCATCCGGTAGCATTCAAAGAAGCCGTATTCCCTGCCGAAGGTTTTCCGGAAGTCTTCTGCCACCTCCAGGATCACCTGCTTTGCCCTCTTCATGGCCTCTGCCTGTGCGACCCTTGCTTCCATGTAGTAAGCAGAGATGCCGTAAGGCCCCACGGCCAGGGGATTCTCTTTTTTCAGGAGATAGTTCTCCGGATGGTATTCCCCGACGAATTTTTTAACCTCTTCATCCTCCTCCAGCTCGATGTTTTCGATGGCATGGGAGGTGATGAAGCCGTCCTGGCAGATCATCAGCGGAAGCCTCACCGAGGAATGCTCCGCGATCCGGTGTGCCATGAGGAGGTTGTCATAGACCTCCTGGTTATTTTCCGCATAGAGCTGGATGAAGCCCGAATCCCGCTCCGCCATGGAGTCGGAATAATCGTGGTTGATATTGATGGGGCCGGTAAGTGCCCTGCAGGATACGGCCAGCACCACGGGAAGCCTTAAGGATGCCGCCACGTACAGGACCTCATTCATGAAGGAAAGCCCTGCCGAGGAGGTCGCCGTCACGGCCCTGCAGCCTGCGGCCTCGGCCCCGATGCAGGCAGACAGCGAGGAATGCTCGCTCTCTACACAGATAAACTCGGTTTCTACCCTCCCGTCCGCCACATACTGGGCAAAGTACTGGGGTATCTCGGTGGAGGGGGTAATGGGAAACATGGCAAAAACGTCCGGATCGATCTGCCTTAAGGCCGTCGCCACCGCTTCGTTTCCCGACATGCGCTCACGGATGCTCATGGATTCTCTCCTGTAAATAAAATCATCTCCGTCTGTTCCATATGGATCCTTCTTTCGTTCACTGCTTCCAGATGATGGCCTCGAAGGGGCAGGTCTTCAGGCAG
This sequence comes from Lachnospiraceae bacterium, assembly GCA_024693135.1. Classification (GTDB taxonomy): domain Bacteria; phylum Bacillota; class Clostridia; order Lachnospirales; family Lachnospiraceae; genus NK4A144. The sequence continues at coordinate 23,631 of JAILLN010000048.1, forward strand.
ATCCCGCAGCCCTTGCAGTGGTCATAGTCAAATTCGTCCCTCTTCCCGTCGGATACGGGAATGCTGGCATCCGGGCAGAAGGGGGCACAGAGCAGGCACTGCTTGCATTTTTCCCGGATCCACTTTGGGGTCCTGCTCCTCCATTCCCCGGTCTTTGTCAGGACGCTCGAGCCGCTTTCATAGATCTCGCAGCCCTCCGTCAGGTCCTGCCAGGCTATCTGTTCGTTGATCTCTTCTGCTCTATTTTTCATAACACACCCTGTCCATGGCGGCCCGGAGGCATTTCAGATTTCCCTCCACCACCTGCGGTTTCTTCGCAAATTTATGTCCGTAGGATTCCTTCATGTCACTTAAAAAACGTTCCCGTTCTACGATGCGGCTGACCTCTACCAAGGCCGCCAGCATGGGGGTATTCGGGAAATACCTTCCCAGAAACTCCATGGATACCGCCCGGGCATCGATGGTCGCCACCCGTCCCTCGTATCCTCTCAAGGCTTCCCTTAGTTCCTCCGGCTTTTTGGCAGAATTAATGATGACCGCCCCGTCTTTTTTCAGCCCTGCCGTCACATCCACGCTGAAGATCAGGGTCTCATCCACCACCGCCACAAAATCCGGCTCATAGATATTGGAATGGATGAGGCAGCGCTCATCGGAGATCCGGTTATAGGCCGTGATCGGCGCCCCGGAGCGCTCCGGCCCGTATTCCGGGAAGGACTGCACATATTTCCCTGCCATGAAGGCCGCATCGGCCAAAAGCTGGCTTGCTGTCTTGGCTCCCTGGCCTCCCCGGCCATGCCATCGTACTTCTGTCAATCGTCCCATTGTGCCCTCACTTTACGATCCGTACCCGGAAGACTCCGTCTATGGTGCTGATCCGGCTGATGAGCTCTTCCGATACCGGGGAATCCGTGTCAAAGACCGAGACGGCATTGTCTCCCCTGGATTTATTGTACATTTCCGAGATATTGATCCCGGCATCGCCGAATACCGCCGAAAACTTCGTGATCATATTGGCCACGTTGGCATGGAAGACCATGACCCGGCCGGCCTTGTCGCAGACGCCCATATTGAGGTTCGGGAAGTTCACGGAGTTTTTGATATTGCCGTTTTGCATATAATCCGTAAGCTCCTGGACCGCCATGACGGCGCAGTTGTCCTCGGATTCCTCGGTGGAGGCGCCAAGATGCGGGATGATGATGCAGCCCTCTTCGCCGATGGTGGTGGGATTCGGAAAATCACAGACATATTTCCGAAGCTTGCCTACCTTCAGCGCACTCACCACGGCCTCCTCATCCACCAGCAGGTCCCTGGCCAGATTGATGATCACGGCGCTGTTTTTCATCATCTTGATGGCCTTGGCGTCGATCATCTTTTTGGTGGAGTCCAGAAGCGGCACATGGATGGTGATATAGTCGCAGTCCGCATAGATCTCCTCGACGTTTTTCACATGCCGGACGGAACGGGACAGCTTCCAGGCCGCATCGATGGAGATATAAGGATCGTAGCCATAGACCTCCATCCCCAGGTTTACCGCCGTATTGGCCACCTTGATCCCGATGGCGCCCAATCCGATGACGCCCAGCTTCTTTCCGGTGATCTCGGTCCCGGCATAGGCTTTTTTCTGCTTTTCCGTAAGCTTCGCTACATCCTCCACGCCCTTCTGGGTCTCTACCCAGCCGATGCCGCCCACGATGTCGCGACTTGCAAGGAGCATGGCGGCGATCACCAGTTCCTTCACCCCGTTGGCATTGGCGCCCGGGGTATTAAAGACCACGATGCCCTTTGCGGCGCAGCGGTCCAGGGGGATATTGTTCACCCCGGCTCCGGCCCTGGCGATGGCCAAGAGGTTCTCCGGCATCTCCAAGTCATGCATGGCGGCGGAGCGGACCAGCACGCAGTCCGCATCCTGAAAATCGCTGCATTCCACGAAGTCCCCGTCAAATTGATCCAGTCCCACCTTTGCGATATTGTTCAGGCAATGATATTTATACATGGCTGTTTCCTTTCTCAAATTCCTGCATGAATTCCACCAGCTTCTCCACGCCCTCCTTCGGCATGGCATTGTAGATCGAGGCCCGCATCCCGCCTACGCTCCTGTGCCCCTTCAGGTTTACGAAGCCCGCCGCTTCCGCTTCCTTGACGAACCTGGCATTGAGCTCGTCATCTCCGGTAATGAAGGGCACATTCATGAGGGAGCGGTATTCCTTATCCACCGTGCCCTTAAAGAGCCTGGAGCTGTCCAGGAAATCATAGAGGATCTTTGCCTTTTCCTCATTTCTGCTCTTCATGACGGTAAGACCGCCCATTTCCTTCAGCCATTTAAATACCAGGCCGCAGATGTAGATATTGTAGCAGGGCGGAGTATTGTACAGGGAATCCGCATCGGCATGGGTCTTGTAGGTCAGCATGGTGGGCGTCCCGGGAAGCGGTTCATCCGTAATGAGATCCTCCCGGATGATCACGATGGTCACCCCGGCCGGCCCCACATTCTTCTGCACTCCGCCATAAACCAGGCCATAGGCGCTCACATCCATGGGCTCCGAAAGGAACATGGAGGAGATATCGGAGACCAGAAGCTTTCCCTTGGTATTGGGAAGCTCCTTATACTTCGTCCCGTAGATCGTATTGTTCTGGCAGATATAGACATAGTCCGCATCCTCCCTTACCGGCAGGTCCGAGCAGTCCGGGATATAGCAGAAGGTGCGGTCTTCGCTGGAGGCGATCTTCTTTGCATCCCCGTATTTGGACGCCTCCTGCCATGCCTTCTTTGCCCACTGTCCCGTCACGATAAAGTCTGCCTTTTTATTCTTCATCAGGTTCATGGGGATCATGGCAAACTGGGTGGAGGCCCCTCCCTGAAGGAAGAGCACCTTATACTCATCCGGTATGCCCATAAGCTCCCGAAGATCTGCCTCTGCTTCCTTGATGATGGCATCATAGACCTTCGAGCGGTGGCTCATCTCCATCACCGACTGGCCGCTTCCATGGTAATCCATCATCTCTTCTGCGGCCTTCCTCAACACTTCCTCCGGCAGCACCGCCGGTCCTGCTGAAAAATTAAATACTCTGCTCATGTTTCCTCCCCCTGATTTCTTTATTTCTACAGCAGCTCCCGAACGTTTTCTCCTGTCCGGAAGCTGCGGCAAAGTACCTGTCCTGGTTTAATAATAGGTGATGACGGGCATGCCCACGTGGACGTTCTCATACAGCTGCCCCGCAAAATCCACCGGCAGGTTCACGCAGCCGTGGGAGCCGTTGGATTTATAGATCTCGCCCCCAAAACTTCCCCTCCAGTTGGCATCATGCAGGCCAACATGGTTGATGAAAGCCATCCAGTATTTGACCGGTGTCCGGTAATCCGGCCCCACCAGAGTCCGGTTTCTCTGCATGAAGTAGATATAATTCATGCCCTCCGGGGTATCGTTCTTCCGGTTATGGCAGCCGGTCACCACATCGCTTTCCATGAAGAGCCTTCCGTGCTTGATATAATAGAGCTTCTGCTCCGTCATGTCTACCTCGATATAGGTATCCCCGATCTCGGTGGGAACCTTTGCGTCGGTCTTTTCCTTCGGCAGATAATCCGGAGGCCCGGTATAATTCCATCCATGCCGCAGAAGATCTGCGATATGCCCGGTCAAGGCCTCGGTATCCACGGTCCTGCCGAATGCCCCGGCGTTCACCGATACGGTGCCGCCCTTGAATTTCTTCCAATAGACCTTGGTGCCCTCTGTGGTAAACTGCCCGGAGATCTCTTCGGCGCATTCCTTGACCCGGTCCATGTCGAGCTTCGGCCTGCCCTCGCTGTCGGTGATGAAGCCGCCCTCGTCATCCTTGGAAAAGAACCCGGCGATGGTCTCCTTGTCGATGGTCATCTCCTGCCCCTTATCTTGAAAGGTGATCCGGGTATTCTGGCATTGATCGATCTTGCGGAAAAGCTCCAGGGTCTTCTTCTGCTCCTCGGAATATTTCGTCTCCGCATTATAGTCCACCTTGGCGAGATCCAGGTAGGTATCCCCGTCCTGCATGGTATCCAGGATGATCCCCACAAGCGTGTCCTTATCCGGCTGGGTATCCTCCGGGCCGACCAGCTCGTAGCCCTCCGAAGGGGATTTCCGGATCCGTACCGAGTTGTCCTGCTCATCCGGAAGCTTCGTCACCGGCTCCAGCGAACGGATGGAATCCTCGGCATGCTCCCGGCTGAAGCGGAGCTCGGGCCGGATGGAGACCCTCCTTTCGTAGGTCAGATAGGGAAACCAGACCAGGGCGGATTCCTGAGCCTTCAGACGTTTTAATTCATTGGTATAGTCATATTCCGACCGGATGTCCTTATCCTTCAGCTTCCCCACTTCAGAACCGTTTTCTGCGATGACCAGGGTATAGCTGTTTTCCTCATTGGCAAGGAGATACCGGTTGGCCTCCTCGATGCCCATGCCGGTCAGGTGCAGGTTATTGGCATAAAGGTTGCAGGAAAAATGGTTGGAATAAAAGCAGGCCATGGCCAGATAAGAAAGGACAAAGACCGCGATGATCCCCAATACGATGCCCCTCGTTACCTTCGATGCCCGTTCATTTTCCTCCAAGATCTTTTTCATCAAATGCCTCCTCGATCGCGCCGCCCGGAGAAACCATGGGAAATACCTTATCGTCTGCCTCGATCACCACATCGATCAATACCGGTTTGGAGGACTTCATGGCCTTTTTGATGGCAGGATCCACCTCTTCTTTCTTCGTCACCCTGATCGCCATGCAGCCAAGCCCCTCGGCCACCTTGCAATAATCCGTATCATCCTGAAGCACGGTCTGGGAATAGCGCTTCCCATAGAATAAGGTCTGCCACTGCCGGACCATTCCCAGCACATGATTGTCGATCACGATCTCAATCACCGGCAGGCCGTTGCGGGAAGCCGTCATGAGCTCGTTCATGTTCATCCTAAAGCATCCGTCTCCCGCCACGTTGACCACGATCTTGTCCGGATTGGCGGCCTTCGCCCCGATGGCGGCGCCCAGGCCGTAGCCCATGGTTCCCAGACCGCCGGAGGTCAGAAGCTGCCTCGGATTCCGGAAACGGTAGAACTGCGCCGTCCACATCTGATGCTGGCCTACGTCGGTCGCGACGATGGCCGAGGATTTGGTCAGGGCATCCAGCCTCTCGATCACATAAGGGCAGGTAAGCCGGTCTTCGGGATAGCTTAAAGGGAAGTCCTCCTTGTAGGACAGGATATGCTTCATCCACTCCTTCCGGTTCTTCGCCTGGAGCTCGGGAAGCAGGGCCTTAAGCACCTCCTTCAGGTCTCCTACCACCGAAGCGTCGGTCCGGATGTTTTTGTTGATCTCCGCATCATCGATGTCGATATGCAGGATCTTTGCATGGGAAGCAAACCGCCCGGCATTGCCCACCACCCGGTCGGAAAAGCGGGCTCCCAGGGCAATGAGAAGGTCGCATTCGGATACTCCCTTATTGGAGGCCTTGGTCCCATGCATGCCGATCATGCCGGTATAATGGTCATCGGCCGGATCCACCACGCCCTTTCCCATGAGGGTATCACAGGCAGGCGCGTCCAGCTTGCGGATCAGCTCCCTTACCTCCTTTGAAGCTTCGGAGATCACGGCTCCGCCACCCACATAGAGGAAGGGCTTCTTTGCATGGTTAATGAGCTCCGCGGCTTTTTTCAGGTCAACCTTCGAATAGGTCTTTTCCTGGGCTTTTTTCCGCTCGGCCTTTGCCGGCTTGAATTCAAAAGAGGCCGCCGTCACGTCCTTGGTGATGTCCACGATCACCGGCCCCGGCCTCCCGCTTTTGGCGATCCGGAAGGCCTTCCGCAGGGTATCGGCCAGGATGCTGATGTCCTTTACGATATAGCCGTGCTTGGTGATGGGCATGGTGATTCCCACGATGTCCACCTCCTGGAAGGTATCCTTCCCCAAAAGCGGCAGATTGACGTTTGCCGTGATGGCCACCATGGGCACGGAGTCCATATAGGCCGTGGCAATGCCGGTGACCAGATTGGTCGCCCCCGGGCCGCTTGTGGCAAGGCATACCCCGGTCTTGCCCGTGCTCCTGGCATATCCGTCCGCCGCATGGGCAGCCCCCTGCTCATGGGAGGTGAGGATATGGCGGATCTCATCCGAGTGCTTATAAAGCTCGTCATAGATATTCAGGATGGTGCCGCCGGGATAACCGAATACGGTATCCACTCCCTGTTCCTTCAGCACTTCGATTACGATTTCAGAACCAGTCAGCTGCATCTGGGCCTCCTTCGGCAATGCTCTAAACTCTCTTCCCCGCCCGCATCCTCACGGGAAGCCTTGGGGGAAGCAAAATGCAAAAAATTACGAGATCTCCAGGATGGCTCCCCGGTTTCCGCTGGTGACAAGCTTTTCGTATCTGGCAAGATATCCGCTTTCGACCTTGGGCTTCCTTGGGCTTAAGCTGAGGCGGCGCTTTGCAAGCTCCTCCTCCGAAACATCCACATTCAGGGAATTTTCCGGTATGTTGATCTTGATGATGTCTCCCTCCTGGATCAATGCGATGGGACCGCCCACTGCGGCCTCCGGGGAGATATGTCCGATGGAAGCGCCCCGGCTGGCTCCCGAAAACCGCCCGTCGGTCAGCAAAGCCACGGTCTCTCCCAGGCCCATGCCGGCGATGGCGGAGGTAGGATTCAGCATCTCCCGCATGCCGGGTCCGCCCTTCGGTCCTTCATAGCGGATCACCACTACATCTCCGGGATGGATCTTTCCGCCATAGATCGCCTCGATGGCATCCTCCTCGCAGTCAAACACCCTGGCCGGCCCTTCATGCACCATCATTTCCGGCGCTACCGCAGAGCGCTTCACGATGCCGGTATCCGGGGCGATATTCCCCTTCAGCACAGCGATGCCGCCCTCCGGCATAAAGGGATCCTCGATGGGGCGGATGGTCTGGGGATCCAGGTTCTTTGCATTTTCGATATTCTCTCCCACGGTCTTTCCCGTCACGGTCATGCAGGAAAGATCCAGCAGGTTCTTCTTTGAAAGCTCCTTCATGACGGCATAGACTCCTCCTGCCTCATTCAGGTCTTCCATGTAGGTGCGTCCGGCCGGTGCCAGATGGCAGAGGTTCGGCGTTCTGGCGCTGACCTCATTGGCCACTTCCATGTCCAGCTCGATCCCCGCCTCGTGGGCGATGGCCGGCAGATGAAGCATGGTATTGGTGGAGCAGCCCAGGGCCATATCTACGGTCAGGGCATTCATAAAGGCCGCCTTCGTCAGGATATCCCGGGGCCTGATGTTTTTCTTCAGCATTTCCATGACCTTATTGCCCGCAAGCTTTCCTAAGCGGATCCGCTCGGAATATACCGCAGGCACGGTGCCGTTGCCCTGAAGCCCCATGCCGATGGCCTCGGTCAGGCAGTTCATGGAATTTGCCGTATACATGCCGGAGCAGGAGCCGCAGGTCGGGCAGACATGCTCGTCATAATACTTCAGCTCCTCTTCATCGATGGTGCCGGCCTTCTTTGCCCCGACTGCCTCAAACATGGAGGAAAGGGAGGTCTTCTTCCCATGGACACGCCCTGCAAGCATGGGTCCTCCGGATACGAATACCGTAGGGACATTGACCCGGGCCGCGGCCATCAGAAGACCGGGCACGTTCTTGTCGCAGTTGGGCACCATCACCAGGGCGTCAAACTGATGGGCGATGGCCATGCATTCCGTGGAATCACAGATCAGGTCCCTGGTCACCAGGGAATACTTCATCCCGATATGGCCCATGGCGATCCCGTCGCAGACCGCGATGGCCGGAAAGACCACCGGCATTCCTCCCGCTTCCGCTACCCCGAGCTTCACGGCATCTACGATCTTGTCGATATTCATATGGCCGGGCACGATCTCGTTATAGGAGCTTACGATGCCCACCAAGGGCTTTTTCAGCTCCTCCTCCGTAAATCCCAGTGCATGGAACAGGCTCCTGTGGGGCGCATGCTCGTCTCCCAGCTTGACATTATCACTCTTCATCCTATCCTCCTCTGTATCCATATGTTTACAGCTGACTTACGCCGGCCGCTTATAGCCTCTCTGCAATCAGGTCGCCCATCTTTTCCGTGCCGACCTTTGTGCATCCCTCCGACATAATATCCCCGGTGCGGTATCCTTCCTTCAATACCTTCCGGATGGCCTCCTCGATCCCGTCGGCTTCTGCATCCCGGTCGAAGGTAAACCGGAGCATCATGGCGGCAGAAAGGATCGTGGCGATGGGATTGGCGATCCCCTTGCCCGCGATGTCCGGAGCCGAGCCGCCGGAGGGCTCGTAAAGGCCGAATTTCGTATCGTTCAGGGATGCGCTGGAAAGCATTCCGATGGAGCCGGTGATCATGGCCGCCTCATCGGAAAGGATGTCGCCGAACATATTCTCCGTGAGCACCACATCAAACTGGGCCGGATCCTTCACGATCTGCATGGCGCAGTTATCCACCAGCATATGCTCCAAAACCACATCCGGATAATCCTTCGCCACTTCTTCCGTCACCTTCCGCCAAAGCCTGGAGGAATCCAGCACATTTGCCTTGTCCACGCTTGTCACCTTTTTCCGGCGCTTCCTTGCGATCTCAAACGCCTTCACCGCCGCACGCCGGATCTCAAAGTCGCTGTAGGCCAGGGTATCCACGGCCTTCCGGATGCCGTTTTCCTCTATGGTCTGCCGTTCCCCGAAATAAAGCCCCCCGGTAAGCTCCCTCAATATGATGAAGTCAAAGCCCTTTTCGGCCGTATCTGCCCTTAAGGGACAGGCTCCCTTCAGCTCCTCGTAAAGCAGGGAGGGACGCAGGTTCGCAAAAAGGTTCAAGGCTTTACGGATCCCCAGAAGCCCGGCTTCCGGCCTCTTTTGGGGCGGCAGGCGGTACCAGGGCGAGGTTGCCGCATTCCCGCCGATGGAGCCCATCAATACGGCATCGGATGCCTTCGCCTTATTTTTGGCTTCCTCCGTCAGCGGCTCGCCGAAGCGGTCGATGGAGCAGCCTCCCATGCAGATCTCCGTATAATCGATCTCAAAACCATGCTTTGCGGCAGAAGCATCCAGGACCTTCTGTGCTTCACGCACCACCTCCGGTCCGATGCCGTCTCCCGCGATCACGCCGATCTTCAATGCCATTTCTTCTCCTCTTTCTTATTCGGATGCGGAACTTATTCCTTCTTCTGTGCTTCTGCAGGGGCTTCCGGCTTTTCGATCTGGGAGATCGCTTCCTTCCGCATGGGGATCCTGCAGTTTTTGTTGTTCCCGAATTCCACGATCACCGTATCCTCATCCGAGATGTCGATCACGATGCCGTAAAACCCGCTGGTGGTGAGCACGCTGTCTCCCACCTCCAGGGTGGAAAGCATGTTCTGCATCTTTTCTTTTTCTTTTTTCTGCGGGCGTATCATCACGAAATACATGAAGCCGAAGATCACCGCCATGTATACCACGATCATGAGTATGCCCTGAGAAGAGTTTGCAGGTGCCGCCGTTAATAAGATGTTCATATTTCCTCCTTTGTATACGCTTGTTTATCTCTGACTCATACCGGTCGGATGCGGAACCCGTAACCGGCCAAAGGGTTCCCGCTTATGCCAATGTCAGGTCCGTCTCCGGCCTTATATGGTATCCCGAAAGGAAATCCCTGCGGAAGTCCTCGTATCTGCCCTCTTCGACGGCCTCCCTGATCTCCTGCATCAAATGATTGTAAAAATACAGGTTATGCATGACCGAAAGCCTGAGCCCCAGCATCTCCCCGGCCATCAAAAGATGCCGGATATAAGCCCTGCTGTGATGCCTGCAGGCGGGGCAGCCGCAGCCCTCTTCGATGGGAGAATCATCCTTAATGAACTTGGCGTTTTTCAGGTTGAGCTTGCCCTTATGGGTATAGACCTGCCCATGCCTCGCATTTCTTGAAGGATAGACGCAGTCAAAGAAATCCACCCCCCGGTATACCGCCTCTACGATGTTTTCCGGGGTGCCCACGCCCATGAGATACACCGGCCGGTCGGAAGGAAGCTCCGGCACCGTCACATCCAGGATATGATACATCTCCTCGTGGCTTTCTCCCACGGCAAGCCCGCCGACGGCATAGCCGGGAAGATCCAGCTCCCGGATCCTCTTGGCATTGTCGATCCGGATATCCTCAAAGACGGCTCCCTGATTGATGCCGAACAAGAGCTGCTCCGGATTTACGGTATCCGGCAGGGCATTCAGCCGTTCCAGCTCCTCCTTGCAGCGCAGAAGCCAGCGCTCCGTCCTCTTCACGCTTTCGGTCACATAGTTCCGGTCTGCCTTGGCGCTGGGGCATTCATCCAATGCCATGGCTATGGTCGAACCAAGATTGGACTGGATCTGTATGCTCTCCTCCGGACCCATGAAGATGCGGCGCCCGTCGATATGGGACTGGAAGGTCACCCCCTCCTCCCGGATCTTCCTTAGTGTCTTCAGGGAGAATACCTGAAATCCGCCGGAATCCGTAAGGATCGGCCTGTCCCAGCCCGTAAAGCGGTGGAGCCCGCCAAGCTCCCTGATCGTCCGGTCTCCGGTCCGCACATGCAAATGGTAGGTATTGCAAAGCATGACCTGGGTCTCGATCTCCTTCAGGTCCGTGACCGACACGGCTCCCTTGATGGCCCCGGCCGTTCCCACATTCATGAAGACAGGGGTCTCGATCACGCCATGCACAGTGGTCAGGCGCCCCCGTCTTGCCCTTCCGTCTTTTTTGATCAGCTCATATCCCAAATCAGTCCACGTTTCCTATCAACTTATCATATTCTTCCAGGCAGAGCCCCAGGGCTGTGATCTCCCTGGCCGCACGCACGCCCACATAACGGTAATGCCAGGGCTCAAACTCGATCCCCGTGATCTCGGTCTTATCCAGGGGATACCTCAGGATAAAGCCGTAATCCGGGGCATGCTCCTTCAGCCAGATCCCGCCGTCGGTCTCGGCGAATTCCGCATCCAGTGTCTGATGGTCCTGGGTCACGAAATCAAAGGCCAGCCCTACCTGGTGCTCGCTGGTGCCGGGAATGGCCACCGTCTCCGACGCCAGGTCATAGGCTTCATCATAATCATAGCCCTTGCGGGTATAGGATTTGATCTTCTTCTCAAAAAGCATCTCCTGCTTTTCCAGGTCCCGGTAAGGAGAGCAGATAAAGATATAGACGCCGTCGTCCTTGGCCGCCTGCAGCATCTCGATCACATGCTCCGCCACCCGGACATCCGACTTCACGTCGCCCTTGATGGTGGCCAGCTCAAACTGGTAGTCCGGAGGGATCCGGTGCTCCTTATTGATCAGGATCAAAGACCAGTCCTCGCTGAAATCCGCATCCACATAGCCCTGTTTTTCATCAAAGATCCGGATGGATTCATCCTCCGTGCCGGCCCTGGCCCGTTCATTCAATGCCTTGGCCGCGGCCCTGGTGTCGGCAAGGATCCGCTCCACCGCTTCATCGTCGGCAGAGAAGGTCTCCACCTCGCCCTGTCCTTCCTGGACCACATTCAAAACATCTGACTTTTCCAGGACGATCCGGTCTCCGCTGTCATCGATCAGCACCACCTTATTTTCTGCCACCTGCTTACGGGTAGCCGTCACGGAAAAGCTGGCTGTCACCACAAATGCGGCCCCCGTAAGGACCAGCACGCATATTTTTCTGATATACGGAATTCGCATGAAAAACTCCAAAAACACTACATTTAGCGGACGATCCAAAGACGCCCACAAGCCATCATAGAAAAATGGCACGCATTTTTTAACTTACCACAACGCCGAAAAAACTACAAGGCAAACGGGGCAAAAAGGAAGGTCATTTTTCAGTCCGGGGTATTGTTCAGATTGTCCGGCCCGAATCCGAAGGGCAGGAGCTCGGACAGGGCATGGACGGAATAGTCCGTCTCATCCCTTCCTACGACGACCCGGAATTTTCTGGGATCCACAAACTCCATCATGACCTGCCGGCATACCCCGCAGGGATAGGCATATTCCGGCCCAGCATCCTTCGGCCCGCCCACCACGGCGATGGCCTCAAAGCTCATCTCGCCCTCGCTCACGGCCTTGGCGAAGGCGGTCCGCTCCGCGCAGATTCCCGGAGTGAAGGCCGCATTTTCGATATTGCAGCCCTGATAGATCTTTCCGGAGGACGTCAAAAGCGCAGCCCCCACCATATAGCCGGAATAGGGGGAATACGAAAAAGTCCTGGCTTCCGCCGCCTTCCTGATCAGCAATTTTTCATCCAAAGCGATGTCCCTCCTCTGTAATTGCATATTTACCTCTGATTAACAACCATGTTGATCTCTGACTTATTCCGGCCGGATGCGGATACCGTAACCAGCCCCCAAAAAACGGCCGCCAGATCTACGAAGAAGCCTTCCCTCCTCCGCGTCCGGGATGATTTTTTAGATAGAAAAAACCTCCCAATCTCAATGTTATCATGATAACAGAAGATGGGAGGTTTTACAAAAGTCTTAAATGATCAGATTACTTTTTCTTGCTGCCGTTTACCAGATCCTTCAGAGCCTTGCCGGCCTTGAACTTCGGAGCCTTAGAAGCAGCGATCTTGATCTCTTTGCCGGTCTGGGGATTGCGTCCGGTCCTGGCTGCCCTCTTGCTTACCTCAAAAGTACCGAATCCAACCAGCTGTACCTTTCCGCCCTTCTTCAGCTCTTTGCCGACAACCTCGGTAAAAGCCTTGATGGTGGCTTCCGTATCCTTCTTGGACAGGCTGGTCTGCTTTGCGATTGCTTCTACCAATTCTGTTTTGTTCATAATCTTCTCCTTTTTGAAACAACATCTTGTTCCTGAAAAATGAATAGTACACTATATAAAGTAGTACGAAGCAAGCGTATTGTCAATAGGATAAATGGATTTTTAACCAATTTTATTGGATTTTATAAGAAGCAAAACCAAAAACCGCCCAAATTTCTTGGATTTTTCTGTCTCCGTTTCCCGAAAGCACAATGTTTTCAAGGGGTTTCGTTAACATAATTTATCCAAGCTCGATCCCCTCCACCCCGGGGAAGAGGATCACCAGCTTTTCATCCTTCACCCCGGACCGGACGCTTTCGGCCTTGTCTGCACTGCAGATCAGGATCACGATGCCCGGCTCCTGGGAATCCTCCTCATAAAGGCTGGCGAAGTTGCCCGAATCCCCGCTGGCATTCCCGTCCAGCTCTACCTCGCGCTTTTTTAAGACCGAGATGCCTGTCCAGGTATTTGTCCCCACGGTCTCAAAAGCGCCGGCCATCCAGCATTTGACCCGGAAGCTCGTATCGCGGTAATATTCGTTCTTTTCCATAAAATGAACCAGATACCGGTAGATCTCCCCGCTTTTGGAGCTGTCCATCTCGTTGTCCAAAATGATCATGCCCTTTTCATGCGGCAGTCTCTGCCTGCGGGATTCAAACCGGCCCGTAACCTTGGACCTGCCCACAGAAGAACTCACCGGAAGATTGGATTCCAATGCTTCTTTTATCTTCTCATCCAGTTCTTTGTTTCTGCTCTTCATGCTTCTGATCAGGACTCCCCGGGCGGGGAAACCTCTCCTCCTTCTCTCAGGCATGTTCTCGTGCTCCTGAGCAATGTCATTTCAAGGACATCTCATCAGAATAATGAGAAATGCAAACGGATCTCACTGACCTTCAAAACAAAAAGCCCGTACAAACGGGCTTCCTGCAGTGGGCGCAATGGGGCTCGAACCCATGACCTCCCGCGTGTGAGGCGGACGCTCTCCCGGCTGAGCTATGCTCCCTTCTGATGCCAAACGGCACAGCTTCTCGTGTAACTCACCGCTTCGACTTTTCCATAATAGCATTTTCCGTCCCATCTTTCAATATGAAATTTTTACTCCCGGCTAATCCCCTTGCTTAATTTACATAAATCAGTTAAAATGATATGGATTGTATGAAAATCAATGCAAACGAAACCCAATGAAAAACAACGCCTTAACATCAGCTTAAGAGAAAGGGATACAGACCGTTTATGTCAGCCAAGAGAAAGCTTTATTCGGATATCACCCCGGAGCTCAGGGAACTTGCCGAGACCGCCCGGGATTCCATGATGATCGACTCTTCCTTATACAGCAAATGGGATGTAAAGCGGGGGCTTAGGGATCTGAACGGAAAAGGCGTCCTGGCCGGCCTCACCCATATCTCTGATGTCCAGGCCGTCAAGATCGTGGACGGGGTGTCCCAGCCCACGGACGGCAACCTGTATTACCGGGGCTACAGCATCAAGGACCTGGTGCGCGGCTTTACGGCGGAGGAGCGCTTCGGCTTTGACGAGGTAGCTTATCTCCTTCATTTCGACAAACTCCCGGATGCGGAGGAGCTGAAGGCTTTTTCCGGAATCTTAAGCTCCTACCGGTTCCTTCCGAAAAATTTCGTCCGGGACGTGATCATGAAGTCTCCCACCAATGACATGATGAACGCCCTGTCGAGAAGCGTCCTGATGCTTTATTCCTATGACCGGAATCCGGACGACATATCCATCCCGAATGTATTGAGGCAGGGGCTGCAGCTGATCTCCATGATGCCCCTGATCGCAGTATACAGCTATCAGGCCTACATCTATTATAATCAGAATGACAGCCTTTTCATCCATAAGCCGGACCAGTCCCTGTCCCCTGCGGAGAATCTGCTCCATCTGCTCCGCCCGGACAGCCGCTATACTCCGCTGGAGGCCCGGCTCCTTGACCTGGCCCTGGTGCTTCACATGGATCATGGCGGAGGCAATAATTCCACCTTTACGACCCATGTGGTCACCTCCACCGGCACAGACACCTATTCCGCCATCGCGGCTTCCCTGGGTTCCCTTAAGGGGCCGAAGCACGGCGGGGCCAATGTGAAGGTGGTCCAGATGTTTGACGACTTAAAGAATCATGTTTCCGACTGGAAGGATGAAGATGCCATAACCGATTACCTGGGAAAGCTGCTCGAGCAGCAGGCTTTTGACCGGCAGGGTCTGATCTATGGCATGGGACATGCGGTTTATTCCCTCTCCGACCCCCGGCAGGTGATCCTCAAGGGCTTTGCCGAAATGCTGGCCAAGGAAAAGGGCATGGAGAATGAATTCGAGCTCTATGCCGCGGTAGAGCGGCTGGGTCCGAAGGTGATCGCCGAAAAGCGCCATATCTACAAGGGCGTATGCTGCAACGTGGACTTTTATTCCGGCTTCGTCTACAGCATGCTGAACCTCCCCCTGGAGCTCTATACGCCCCTCTTTGCCATCGCAAGGATCGCAGGCTGGAGCGCCCACCGGCTGGAGGAGCTGTCCAATGGAGGCAAGATCATCCGTCCCGCCTTCAAGAGCGCCCAGCCACAGAGAGACTATACGTCCATGGAGGAGAGGTGAACCCCCTTTCTCCTTCCTTCACCGCAGGTATTTATTCTGTGCATTCATGGAAAGGATCCCATAGGCCATGATGACCACCAGGGCCACAAGGAATACCCAGGTATTGATCTGCTCGGGAAGAACAACCCCCAGCCTCGGCAATACCGAAGTGGTTATGCCGCAGAGGGCCAGCATCACCCCCGCCAGGAGGTTCGGCCAGAACATGACGCGGATATAGCCCTGCTTATCGGGGGCGTTTTTCAGGTCGATATTCCGGCTGATCAGGCTTCCCTGGATCTCTCCCCGCAGCCGCATGAGTATGGCGCTGTATACGAGATACAGGCCCGCCGCGATGACAAGAATGTCAAGAAACAGATTGGTGGTGTCATTCATTTTGGTTTATCCTTTCATCCATTGCAAAAAATTTCTATATATAGTAATATATCTTTAATTAAGACATCTAGAAGGAGCGGATAGTGCCGTGGAACGTTCTGATATCAAAGTCCTGATTTGCGATGATTCACTATTAGCCAGGAAAAACCTCGCCGACAAGCTGAAAGGCCTCGGCATCACACAAGTCCTCCAGGTCACCGACGGCCAGTCTGCCATCGATACCTATAAGGAAGAAAAGCCGGACATCATCTTTTTGGATGTGGTCATGCCGGTAAAGGACGGGGTGACCGCCTTAAAGGAGATCCGGGAGTTCGACCCGGGCGCCTATGCCATCATGGTATCCTCGGTCGGCACCCAGACCCATATCCGGGAAGCCGTGAAAAACGGAGCCAAAGACTTCCTGCAAAAGCCTGCCACCGCAGAGCAGGTACGGTCTATCGTAGAATACATCGAAAGCCGGTCGTAAAGGCCGGCTTTTCTTTTATCTTAAGAAGCCCAGCACGGCCTCTTCCATGCCGGATGCGGGGATTGTTTTGTCATGCAGGATCTCTGCCCCCCGAAGCTTGGAAACCGCCTCCGGCTCCGAAAGCCCCGTTTTTTCCGAAAGCCTTCCCACAAGCTCCATATCGCTTTCCTTTGAGCCCTCTCCTTCGATCCCGTAAAGCACGGCTCTCGCAAACTTATAGGGGCTCGCCGTGGAGGCGATGACCATGGGGACCGATCCGTCAACCCTTCCCTCCTTCAGCAGGGAATCGGCCACAAAGGATGCCACGGCCGTATGGGGATCCAGCACATAGCCGCTTTCCTCATAGACCCTCCGGATCTCCTTTTGGGTATCCTCCTCCGTGGCAAATCCCGCCTCGAAGCAGTCAAGCTTCTTTCTCATGTCTTCGGTGATCTCGTATCTTCCTTTGTTTGTAAGGCTCTGCATCAATTCCCCGGTCTTTTCTGCATCCTCCCCGGAAATATGAAAGATCAGCCGCTCTAAATTGCTTGAAACCAGGATATCCATGGAGGGCGAGGAGGTCAGGACGAATTTCCGGTTCCGGTCATAGCTTCCGGTCCGGAAGAAATCATACAGGACCTTATTCTCATTGGAGGCGGAAATGAGCTTCTTTATGGGAAGCCCCATCTGCCGGGCATAAAAGGCCGCCAGGATATTGCCGAAATTGCCGGTGGGGACACAGACATTGATCTCATCTCCCTCCCGGATCTCCCCAGATGCCATTAACTGCCCATAGGCATAGATATAATAAACGATCTGCGGCACCAGCCTGCCGATATTGATGGAATTGGCGGAGGACAGCCGGAAGCCCTTTCCCATAAGGGTCTCCTTCAGCTTCGCATCATGGAAGATCTGCTTCACGCCGGCCTGGCAGTCATCGAAATTTCCCTCGACCCCCACCACTTCCACGTTGCCGCCCTTCTGGGTCACCATCTGGAGCTTCTGCACCTCGCTGACTCCGTCCTTGGGATAAAAGACCATGATCCTTGTGCCCGGCACATCCGCGAAGCCCGCAAGGGCAGCCTTTCCCGTATCCCCGGAGGTGGCCGTCAGGATCACGATCTCCTCCTTCGCTCCCATCCTTCCCGCGGCCCTGGTCATCAGATGCGGCAGGATGGAAAGGGCCATATCCTTAAAAGCAATGGTTCTTCCATGGAATAGCTCAAGATAGAAGCTTCCGGCCTTCTTGACCAGGGGAGCGATCCCGGGCACATCAAAATTCTGCCCATAAGCCAGATGGATGCACTCCTTCAGTTCGCTCTCCGGATAGTCCGTAAGGAAAAGCCGGAGGATCTGGAAAGCCAGCTCCTCATAGCTAAGCCCGGCAAGCGCCGAAAGGGTCATGGGAAGCTCCGGGATCTCCTCCGGCACAAAAAGCCCCCCGTCCTCTGCAAGCCCTTTCAGCACGGCGGCGGAGGGGTCTGCTTTTATCGATGTATTTCTAGTGCTCTGATAGATCAATGTGTTCATCCTCTCTTCCTAAATAATGAAAAAAGTATATCATCCTGAAAAATATCGGTCAATCTGGAGTTTTTTTCTTTTCTATAGTAGAATAAGGGCATGATAGGCGTATTTCAGGCAAAAAAGAAGGACGGCTCCGTCTACTTCCGCTCCTCCGTAACCTATAAGGGCAAGCATATCAGCCTCGGCAGCAGCACGGAAGAGGCAGCGGCCGCCGCCATGTATGAAACCGCAAAGGAGGTGCTGGATTCGGGCTGTACCGTCTACGAATACGAGCCCTATACGGCCCTTCCCTTCAAGAAATTCGTCACCCTGGTGAATTTCCGCGAATCCGGCATCTATATCCATAATCCGATCCTGCTCCACAAGTCCTACTTTTCCTATTTCCTGAATCCGGATACGGAGCTCAAGTTTGATATGGAGGACCTCTTCTATTATTCCGGCCATGCCATCATGAAGCGGGGAAGGCATCTTTTTGTCTCCACCTACGGCATGCAGGAAAACCTGATGGAGCGCTACGGGATCCAGGCCTTTGCGGTGCCGGGAAAGGACTATGTCTTTCTGAACGGGGACAATACGGACTTCCGCTATTCCAATATCCGCGTGATCAACCGCTACAGCGGGATCAAGCAGGTCAAGGAAGGGCGGGATACGGTCTATCAGGCAAGGATCCATCTGAAGGGGGATTGGAAGATCGGCTCCTTCCCCTCCGAGACCCTGGCGGCCGTAGCTTATAATAAAGCCTTGGATGAAGCAAAAAAAAGAGGCTTAAAGCCCCGCAGTGCCTTTATCTATGTGGATGAGCTCAATGCAAGGCAGTATGCGGAGCTTTACTCCCGGATCACCCTGCCCGAAAAGTACATGGATCACCTGTCCGCATACGAGATCAAGCAGAGGTCATAGGATACCGGCGTCTCGATCCCGTCCAGCTTCCCTTCATTGGTATACTGCCGCATGGAATACCGGTAGGGAAATTCCGTGGTCTCCCCCACATCAAAAAGCCAAAGCTCATAGGACTGGAGCCTCGCAAGGTCAAGCCTTCTTGCCAGCTGCTCCTTCGTCCCCGCGATCATCGGGGTGAAGCCGTACTGCTTTATGGTCTCGCAGAAGGCCATGGCGATATCCGTCAGGGTCTCCTGGGTCAGGTTTTCCGTACGGTAGGAATCGTTGGCGATCACCTCCGAATCAAAGACGATGGGATAGCGGATCGGCCTGCCCGCAATGGAGGCAAGGCAGTAATTCGCTTCTTCGATGGCCTCCTCCCGGGTGACGGCCTGGGAGAAGAAATAAAGCCCCACATCGATCCCATAGGCCGCACAGCCGTCCAGGTTTGCCTTCAGCATCTCATCCAAAAGGACCTGGCCTGTGGAATATCCCCTGGCCCCTACCCTGAGCATGGCGAACTCCACCCCCTGGTTTTTGACCCGGTTCCAGCTGATGGCTCCGTTATATTTGGATACATCGATGCCGAAATGGGAGGTGACCCTGCCGTCTGTGCTGTAGACCAGGCGGTCTCCTTTCATGGAAAAGCCCTCCGGGACGGTATCCGTAAGGTTCAGCACGCGGTTCACCGTGACATATTCCGGATCCTCGCCCGATGCCTTGATATTGAATTTATTTTCTCCGGGGGCATTCTCCGACTGGGAAGCCTTCCTTTCTTCCTCCTTCAGCTTCTCCGCCTTTTCCTTGAAGGGATCCTTCTTTTCCTCCGGCTCCTCCGCCCTTTTCTCCTCCGTCTTTTTT
Source organism: Lachnospiraceae bacterium (assembly GCA_024693135.1). Taxonomy (GTDB): domain Bacteria; phylum Bacillota; class Clostridia; order Lachnospirales; family Lachnospiraceae; genus NK4A144. Next base: position 43,053 of record JAILLN010000048.1, read on the forward strand.
TCCTCCGGCAGGGCTACGCTCTGGTCTTCATCCTCGTCGTACATATTCCAGAAGGAAAGCTCATCGGAGGTTCGCTTCTCCCCGCTTTTTTCATACTCCGTCTTGACGTTCTCATCGGCCGAGGCGGTGGCCAGGGTGGTATTGTGGGCCGTATTCCTCCGGTTCCGGGAATTCATGGTAAAGGTGACGCCCAGGATGACAAGCACGATCAGGGAAGCCACCATGCAGCCCACCGCGATCCGCTTCCCGGTATTTACGCCGTCATTATAAGATTCATCATCAAACATGGACATAAAGCTCACCTAAAAAACGTTTTGACCTTAAAATGGATTTATATTAACATATTATCATAAATTTCAAAATGCTTAAAGGCAGGCTGTCCATGCAGATCATCAGACACACCTTACCGGAGCTTTCCCTGGATTATCCCCTCGAAAAGCTTGGTCCGAAAGAAAAGATCCTGTGGCTCGATATCGAGACCACCGGCCTATCCCCGAAGAATGCATGCATTTATATGATCGGATGCGTTTATTTCCGGGATGGGAAATACCAGACTGTCCAGTTTATGGCAGATGACGTGGATGAAGAAGAGCAGGTGATCTATGAATTCTTCAATTTTGCCTCTTTCTTCTCCGTGCTTATTACCTACAACGGAAATGCCTTCGACATCCCCTTCCTGTCCTACCGGTGCGCTTTTTACGACATGCCCTACCGCTTTGACGGCTTTACGGGCATCGACCTGTACAAAAGGCTCAGGGCCTATCAGGGGATCTTCACTCTGCCGGACTTAAAGCAGAAGACCGTGGAGGAGCTCATGGGCATCAGCCGCACGGACGACCGGTCCGGGCATGAGCTCATCGGGATCTATGCCGAATATACCGTGCATCCGGAGGAGGACCTGCTCCATCTCCTCCTGCAGCATAATCACGACGATATCACGGGGCTTTTGAAGCTCACCCCCCTCCTCTCCTTCTCCGACCTTTTTTCCACGGCAGCGGTACGGGCGGAAAAAGCTGTCCGCAACCAATATAAGGATTACAACGGTGTCCAACGGAGCGAGCTCATCATCGAGTTTTCCTTCCCCCTTGAGGTGCCGGTCCCCGTCTCCTGCGGCTTTTCGGACCTCTACCTTACCCTGGGAGGAAACCGCGGGAAGCTCCGCGTCGCCATCTATACCGGGGTATTGAAGCATTTCTATCCGGATTATATGGATTATTATTATCTGCCGGAGGAAGACCGGGCCGTCCACAAGTCGGTAGGGACCTTCGTGGACAAGAACCACCGGGTCCAGGCCAAGGCCTCGACCTGCTATACCAAGAAGCGCGGCTTCTTTCTGCCGCAATGGGAGGAGATCATTACCCCCGTTTTCTACGAAAACTACCGGGACCATACCATGTATTTCGAGCTCACGGAATCGGTCAAGAACGATCCGGCCCGTTTTTCACGCTATGCCTCCCATCTGCTGAAGCTGATCGTAGCCCATTCTTCCTTAAAGGAGGCCTGATGCTTTTTCAGGCGGTGCCGCCCCGTCAGGTCATCCCCGCCATGGGATTGAATACCAGGCTCCCATCCAGGAAGTCTTTCATGGTCTTATCGGCATCTCCCGTCACTCCCCCGTAGACCTTCACTCCGGCTCCGGCAAAGGTGGACCGGGCTCCCCGTCCGATCTGTCCGCAGATCACCACGTCTGTCTCCTGCCCCACGAGATACTCCGCTATGGACTGATACCAGTCCTGGCTTACCTTAACGGACTGCTGCCTTATGATCTTTCCGTACTCGATATCATAGAGCCGGAATTCCTTCGCATTCCCAAAGGATTCCGAGACATGTCCGTCCTCATATGAAAGCGCCACTCTCTGCATCTGCTTTCCTCCCCATGATCAACGTCTTCGATTTGGTCGTTCTGTTTTTGTTTGTATTTTGGTTCTGTGTGTATTTCTGTTTTTGTTTCTGCTTGTAATTCTGTTTTTGTTTCTGTTTGTAATTTTTTTTGTTTCCTTCCGAATGAACCTCATCATAGCATATCCGCATCAGTTACTCAAATTTTCCGGCTTCCCGGAAATCTCCCTGCGGCAATGCCCTTTTCCGGCAGCTTCCCGGTCAGTATTCCTTCCCACATTCTCCGTAGAAATAATCCTGTCCCGCCTTTCCCATCCGCTTAAAGGTTCCGGGATTATGCCTCGCCCTCCTTTCTGCCACCGCGATCACATGGGCTTTTTCCAGTGAAGTCAGGTCTCTCCCCTCCTTCTTTCGCGACAGGGCCATGAGCTCCAGGATCAGGCTCCCGTCCACGATCCCCCTCAGCATCCACCGGGTAAAGCTGTAATCCTCATATATGCTGAAGCAGTACTGGCACAGGCTGTACTCGATGTAACGGAGATAGTGGGCCAGGGCATCCGGCACTTCTTCCATATAAGCCCTAATGAGCCCTTCATGCTTTTTTTCGTTCTTTTCTGCCGCCTGCCCCCCATATTCAGCCAGATAAAACTGGCAGAGCGCATACAGATGGGGAGACTGCTTTTTCAGGGCACTGTTATAGAAGCAGTGGAACAATCCGTCCACAAAGCTGAAGGCACAGGGAAGGTATCCTTCTGCCTCCCCCTCATAGGCGGGAAGCTCCTGTGCCAGCTCCTCCATGGGTCTCAGAAGCAGGCCATAATCCCCACGGATGCAGGCATTCTGTGCCGCGTAGGAAAATCTCGGTATAAAGAGAAGCGCCTTGCCGGCGCTTTCCATGCTTCCCTTCTCTATGGCATCCTCCAAAAGGCGGATCATCCCCTCCCGCACCTGCTCCAGGCAGGCAAGGAAGTCCCCGTCTTCATTATTCCCGCTGGGCCTCACCTCCGGCGCATCCCCGATCTCTTCCGTAAACCCCATCCGTTCCGTCTCCGAAAGGAAAAGGGTGGCGGCATGGATGCAGGACAGATCCAGCCATCCGGCCGTATATTCCCCCATGTTTTCAAAAAGCCTCGGATACCGCCTGCAGACTTCCGGGATCCCTTTTATGCCCAGCTCTTTTTGCAGGCGGCACAGCCCGTCCCGGTCGTGATATTCGCAGTCCTTATATCCCAGGGCAAATACCGGCTCCGGCCGGGTCATCTGGGAAAGCCTGAGCCTTGTCCCCAATATCCCCGGCAGGCTCTTATAATACCTCCAGGTCTCATCATCCACCGGGACATTCCAGCCCTTGCAGCAGCTTGCGGGGCAGGCTCCTCCCAGGCATTCGAATTTCCGGTAGAAGGTATTGACTCTAGCCGATGTCATAGGGGGTATCCTGATAGACGCAGTAATTCAGCCAATTGGTATAGAGATCGTTGGCATGGCTCCTCCACTGCAGGAAGGGTCTTTTTTCCGGGTCGTCCTCCGGATAATAGTTATAAGGCAGCTGGATGGGAATGCCTTTTTGCAGATCTCTCCGGTATTCCTGATCCAGGGTCATGCGGTCGTATTCGGGATGTCCCATCACGAAGATCTGCTTTCCGCTTCCCGCGGTACAGAGGTACACGCCCGCAGCCTCCCCCACGGCCAGTACCTTCAAGGCTTCGCAGCCGTAGATCGCAGACGCCGCCACTTCCGTATACCGGGAATGCGGGGCGTAAAATACGTCATCAAAGCCTCTTACCAGGGGATCTCTGCGGTGCAGCACTCTATGGGGATATATGCCGAAGAGCTTCTGGGGCAGGGGCTTTTTGGGCAGGCCGTAATGGTAATAGAGGGCGGCCTGGGCTCCCCAGCACACATGGACCGTGGAAGTCACGTGGTCCTTGGTCCATTCGAAGATCTGCTTCAGCTCCTCCCAATAATCCACTTCTTCGTATTCCATGGTTTCCACCGGCGCTCCGGTGATGATCATGCCGTCAAAGCGCTTTGCGGCTACTTCTTCCCAGTTCCGGTAGAACTGGTTCAGGTGGTTTGCCGAAACGTTTGTATGCACATGGCTTGCTACGGTGAGGAATTCGATATCGATCTGAAGCGGTGTATTGGATAGCTCCCGCAGCAGCTGAAGCTCTGTATCCTGCTTCAGGGGCATCAGGTTTAATATGCAGATCCTTAAGGGGCGGATATCCTGATGGATCGACCGTTCCTCATCCATGACAAATATGTTTTCGTTTTCCAGCTGTCCTCTGGCCGGAAGATCCTGCTGTACCCGGATTGGCATTGGTCTGTCTCCTGTCTTTTACTGTTTCGGCATTTCGTATGTCAGCACGCCGTAGGGTTCTTCTGCATTAAAATCGATCTCGTTTCCCCCGGTGTTTTCTTCCACTCCCGGGATCGGTACATCCGGCATTTCCTGTGCCTGCTGGGCTTCCTGGCTTTCCTGGGTTTCTCCGCCTTCTGCCGCTCCCCCGCTTCCATCCAGTTTATATTCCGGCCTTCCCTCGGCGCTCCTTACGATCAGGCTCAGGTCGTTTATGGCATCTGCCTTGGAGGCTTCCACTTCGCTGATCAGCACGACATCGGTCTTGCCTCCTGCCGGGATCACATCGGAGTATTTCGACAGGTCGTTGGGCAGGATGGTCTGCTGGATGGGGTGTCTTTCTCCGTTGATCTTGACCCTGAACTGGGGGCGTCCGCTCAATATATCGCAGAAGGTGTCGGTTTCCGCTGGGTTGCTCAGTTCAAAGTGCAGCACGACCAGGTGGTCTCCCGCGGCGGCGGTCATGCCCATGAATACGTCTCCCTCGACCTGTTTGGAGGGATAGGAATCGACTACTTCATAGCCTGTATATTTTATGCCGGTGCCCTCCAGGCCGATGGCTTCTTCTAAGGGCATGGCGGGCGCTTCTTCCGCCGTCTCTGATGTGCTTCCATCACCCAGGTCTCCCTCCGGCAGTTCCTCGTCCCCCATCAGTCCCGCGGCTCTCTGCTGGGCGATGAAGTTCTTTTTTTTGACCTCAAGGTCTACCTGCTTCTGGTATTCCCATTTGACTTCCTCCACATCGGCCAGCCTGGAATTGGAATATTGGTTATGCTGTGAGAGGATGTCCGAGGAATAGTTGGCGACCCGCTTGCTGTCTTCTTCTGACAGCTCTACGGCTTCTCCGCAGCCGCAGGCCAGGTATGCTGTAATGGCGATCATTGCCCATATTGCCGTTGTTTTTTTCATTCCTGCTCCTTTTTAAGTTGTTCTTTAAGGCGCTCCGTCGGATGCTTCAAGGCGCTCCGTCGGATGCTTCAAGGCGCTCCGTCGGATGCTTCAAGGCGCTCCGTCGGATGCCTCAAGGCGCTCCGTCGGATGCTTCAAGGCGCTCCGTCGGATGCCTATTTTCGTCGCGCTCCGACCTCGCTAAGCTCAGCGTTCGTCTTATGACAAAATTTCGCTCGGCGCTGTTCTGGTCTTGCGCGTTTTTGTTTTTCGCAAGTCTATGGTCTATATGCGCAAGACCAGCCTTCGCACTCGCGAAATTTATAAGCCTCCGCTTCGCTAAGCGAGTCGGGCTAAGTGCTCCGAAAACAGCCATCCGCCCGTCGCGCCAAACGAAAGCTACGGAGACTGGATCGGCATGTTGCGCCAAACGAAAGTCACGATGGCTGGATCGGCATGTTGCGTCAAACGAAAGTCACGGTTGCTGGATCAGGATGTCGCGCCGGCCGCCTCCAGCTCGAAGTAAAATTCTACTCCATCTTTATAGTTTACCACACCATAGTCCTGATTCATAGACTCCATGATGGCTTTTACGATGGATAGCCCCACTCCAGAGCCCCCCACCTCCCGGGTCCTGGCTTTATCGGCCTTGTAAAATTTCTCCCAGATGTGGTCCAGGGCTTCCTCGGGGATCGGCTGTCCCGTATTGTATACGGTGACTCTCACGGTCTTTTCTTTCTGTTCGATCCGCACTTCGATCTTTTTTTCGCCTCCGCAGTAGTGGACCGCATTGCTGTAGAAGTTGGTGAAGACTTCTTCTGCGCGGATCTCGTCTGCCCACACATAGGCCTGCTCCGGGGCTTTTAGCAAAGCCTCTGCACCGAACTGCTTCAGCATGATATCCGAGGACTGCATGATGTTTTGGATAAGCTCCACGATGTCGAACCGGGTATGCTGGATCGCTTCCGTGCCGAATTCCAACTGGTTCAATGTCAGGAGGTTTCGCACCAGTTTGTTCATCCGGTCTGCTTCATCGGCGATCACGTCGCAGTAGAATTCTCTGCTTTCCGGGTCGTCATTCACGTTGTCCTTAAGCCCCTCCGCATATCCCTGGATCAGGGCGATGGGGGTCTTCAGCTCATGGGAGACGTTGGAGATGAATTCGCTGCGCATGCTCTCGATGGCTTCTTTCCGCTCGATGTCGCGCTTCAGTTCGTTATTGGCGGTTTTGAGTTCGGAGATGGTATGCTCCAGCTGACGGGACATTTCGTTCATATGCTCTCCCAGGTCTCCCAGCTCGTTTTTGCCCCCGTCTGTATATCTTGCTTCGAAGTCCAGATGAGCCATGCGGTCGGACAGCTCCGATAGCTTCAGCACCGGATCCGTGATGGTCTTGGATATGCACCAGATCACGATGCCTCCAAGCAGGGTCATGCCCATGGCGATATAAAACAGGAAGGTATTGGATATTTTTGCGCTTTCCCGGATGCTCTCCAACGGGGTCCTTAAAAAGACCACGCTGCTGTCTCCCACGGTCCCCCAGAGTTCGATATATTCCGCTGAGAACATGGGATCTGTGGACCGGGTGATCACATAGGCATCTGTCTGTCTGAGGATCTCGGCTTTTCTCTTTTTTTTCTTCTCTCCTTCTTCTCTTTCCATGCCGTCTCCCCGGAATTCATTTCCAAAGATGTTCCAGAGCAGTCTGGAGATCAGCATCTGGGGCTCGTTGGTGGAGGAATACAGGATGTCGAAGGAGGAATCGGCGATGACCACGTTCAGGTTTCCATTGGAGGCCAGCCGGGAGATCTCTCTCTTAAAGTCTTCCGAATCGCTGTCATAGGTCTCCAGGAGGTTTCCGGCCGACGTATAGGCTTTTTCCACTTCCTTTAGTTTTCGATTTACATAAAAATCTTTCAGGAAGAGGGTATCCACGAACCAGCTGATCACAAAGGTGGCGGAAAACAGCAGGATGAAGATCACGGCCAGTTGTACCCGTATGGAGTTTTGGAAGCGTTTCTTTTTCATGTCTGCTTCAGTGTAAACCATAATTGTGTACAAAAAAAGAAAACCGCCCGGATTTTTTGGGCGGCCTTCCCATTTTTTTTATTCGTTCTGGCTATGCTCGCCCCAGATCAGCTTTCTCCACTGCTCCAGCTGGTCTGCCGTCATGAAGCCGTTGGAGGTGCCCATGTAGCCCACCTTATAGGATGCGAAGAGCATGGCGTTTTTGATGGCGGTAGCGGAATCATGGCACTCCTGATAGGAATGCAGGAAGCAGGATACCAATGCGTTTCCGGCTCCTGCGGTATTCACCACGTCGTTGGTCTTTACGTTATTGTAATGGACTCGGATGTCCTTTGTCCTGTCATAGAGGATCAGGCCGTTTGCTCCCTGCCCCAGGATGATGATCTCTGTGCCATAGGTTTTTGCGATGCTGTCGATGAATTCGTAGGGATCTTCGGTGATGGTATCATCGCTGAAATACAGGATGGATGCCGCATCCAGGAAATCGGCGTTGTATTTTTCTTTTTCCCGGAAGAAGCTATGGATATTGGCCGCGATGGGCTTCCGGAATTCTTTTGCAATGGGGATGAAGGAGCGGCAGAAGTTCGCATTGGACAGCACCACCATGTCGCATTCGGCCACCATGGGCCGGACCATGCTCATGCGGTATTCGGCATCTCTCAGATCCTTGATGTCTTCAAAGATCTGCTCTTTTCTCTCTTTGTCATAGAAGATGACCTGGGTCGGGGTCTCTTTCAGGACGGGCAGGATATAATCCGTGCTGATGGTTACCTCCCGGTCTCCCGGATTGAATACGCTCAGGTCTTGATTCCGCCCCACCACGGACAGGAGGTCCACTTGGTTTCCCAGCCATTTCAGGGCCAGGGTCTCATTGTAGGCATCTCCGCCGGGTGCCGTAAAGATGGATTCCGGCACGCTTCTTATCGGCTCAAATCCTACGGGGATGCTGTCTACCTTGACGATGGTCTCGATCTGTGTAATGCCCGCAACCACAAATTTGCTCATATGCCCTCCATTTTCTAATGCCCGTTTCATGCCGGATGTTTTTCGGTTTTTGGAACGGTTTCTTTTCCGCCGGTCAAGCCCCTATGAATGCTCTCATTCTATCACTTTGAGGAGAAAGCGTAAACCCTGGCCTCGTAAGGGCGGAAGTAGCCATGGTCTGCTATTTTCGAGACCAGCAGTTCTTTCACGGAATCTCCCTCCGGGGCATACAGGTTCAGCTCTTCTTTCTTCACGGTCTTGGGATAGTTGCAAAGCAGCAGTCTTCCCCTTCGGTTTTGGTAGGCCTCCGGAAGTCTTACCCGGACCGGCCTTCGCACGAAGGAGCAGATGATAAGGTAGCGCATTTTTCCAAGTCTTCTCTCATACAAATAGATCCGCTTATCCTTCGGGAAGTATTCCCGGTAGCTCCCATAGATCAGGGTTCTGCTGTGTTTTCTAAGTTCAAGGCATTTCCGGTAGAAGTTCAGGATGCTTCCCGGATCGTTCTCTTCATCCGCCACGTTGATGGTATGGTAGTTATTGTTTACATAAAACCATGGCTCTCCCTCGGTAAAGCCGGCATGTCTTTCATCGCTCCACTGCACCGGCGTCCTTGAGGAATCCCGGCTTGAGATATGGATCCGCTTCAGCCGTTTTTTGATGCTGTCCTTTACATGGTAGCGGTAATAATTGTTTCTGGAGGACACGTCGGCATACTGTTCTATGGAATTCAGCCGGATGTTCAACATGCCGATCTCCTGCCCCTGGTAGATGAAGGGCGTGCCCTGCTGGAAGAGATAGCTTACCGCCAGCATTTTGCCGCTCTCTTTCCAAAACAGCGGGATCCTTCGGAGGCTTCCATGTCTCCCGTCCCCATACCGGCTGATCACCCTGGGATGGTCGTGGTTTTCCAGATACAGCGCGTTCCAGGCCCGGCCGTCCAGTGCCTTCTGCCATTTGCTGAAGGCTCTCTTCAGCTTCCTTAAGCGGAAGGGACGGTGGAGATACTCGGTATACAGGCAGTCTGCCATCATATGGTCGAAGGAGAACATCATATCCAGGGATTTCCCGGGCCCGCTTAAGTATTTCAGGGCCGATCTTACCGTGGTCATGGGTCCTTCCCCGATCTGGATGCAGTCGTATTCCCGGCAGACTTCCCGGAATTCCGCCATATATTCATGGATATGGGGTCCGTCCTTATAATGGGACATTCCCCTGGCCGCCGGCAGGAAGAACAGTCCGTCGGGCAGCCCCTCTTCCTTCGAGATGAAGTTGATCACATCTTCTCTGAAGCCGTCCACGCCCAGATCCAGCCAGAAGCGGAGGATCTCTTTTACTTCTTCCCTGACCTTCGGATTATCCATATTGAGGTCCGGCTGTTTCTTCGCAAAGATATGGAGGTAATACTGGCCTCTTTCCGGATCATACTCCCAGGCCTCTCCCTCAAACAGCGACGCCCAGTTATTGGGCTTGTCTCTCCAGATATAATAATCGCTGTAGGGATTGTCTCTTCCCTTCCGGCTTTCCTGAAACCAGGGATGCTCATCGCTGGTATGGTTCACCACCAGATCCATGATGACCTTAAGGCCCAGCTCATGGGCTCTGTCCAGTACTTTCGTAAACAGGTCCAGATCCCCATAGTCCGGATGGATGTCCTTATAATCCGAGATATCATAGCCGTAGTCTGCGTTGGGCGAGGGATAGATGGGTGAAAACCAGATGCCGTCCACGCCCAGGGAACGGATATAGGGCAGTTTTTCATAGACCCCGTACAGATCACCGATCCCATCGCCGTTCCCGTCCTTGAAGCTTCGGATCCAGATCTGGTAGAAGGACATTTTTTTGTACCAATCGGTCTCCCTCAAGTCTCCTCCTTCTTATGGACCACCTGGCTTACGCCTTCCTTCCATTCTTCCTTTTTTTCCTGCAGCTGTCCCTTCATGTTTTCCCTTTTTTCCTGCAGCTGTCCCTTCATGTTTTCCTTTTTTTCCTGCAGCTGTCCCGAGACGTTTTCTCCCCAGCTATGCAGCTCGTCCATGGCCTCGTTCCAGTTTTCCATCATGCCGTCCCGGAATTCCTGCATGTTCTGCTTCAGCTCCTGCATCTCTGCCTTGAATTCCCTCTTCGGCTTGGCAAAGACCTTCTCTGTACCCTCCGTAAGCCGGGCCAGGGCGTCCATGAAATAGTCGGAGGCTTCTTTTTTCCTTACGGCAAGCTCTCCTTTTTTCTTCATCTCCATGATCTCGCCGTAGCGTTCGCAGGCTTCCTTCACCGCATCCTCCCAGGAGATGTAGATCTCGTCCATGGCATTCTGCCCTGTCTGGTGCATGGCTTCCGGCGTCTTTGAAAGCTTCATGAGCAGCCTTGCCATGGCTTCCCCGTTTTCTTCGATGACAAAGCCGTTTCTTCCGTCCGTGATCCCCTCTGCCGCGCAGGAGCCGCGGATGAGCACGCTTGCCAGGCCGCAGGCCGCCGCCTCCCTGACCACGATGCCGTTGGTATCATAGGTGGAGGGGAATAAGAAGAGATCCGCCGCGGTATTATAGGCACGGAGCCGGTTCCGGTCCCGCTCTGCCCCGGCGAAGATAATCCGCCCCGGCAATGTGGATTCCCCTCCGGTATGCATTCTGCCCTCCGCATCCCGGTAATCCACGGCTATTCCCAGTTTTCTGGCCTTTTCCTTCATTTCCTCCGCATCGACCCCGTTTCCCACAAAGATCATGCGGTAGTCTTCCCCGGCATCGCTTAAGCGCTTCATGGCATCCACGATGATGGAAAGCCCCTTGTATCTTACGATCCTTCCCACGAAGAGATAGACCGGCACGCCCTCCTTCAGGTCATATTCCTTCATGACCTCACGGACTTCTTTTTCGCTGACCCGGCCCTTGGCAAAATCCACGCCGTTGCTCATCACCCGGTAGTCCCCCTCATAGCCCAGGGATCTCAGGTTTTCTCCCGCTCCGTGGCTTACCGTCCAGACCTCATCGCAATAGGAGATGTTTTCCGCCAATATCTTCGCTCCCTCGCTTTGGAGGAATTTATTCTTTACGGCCATGGCGATATCCTGGTCGAACTTGGTATGGTAGGTAAATATGATGGGTGCGCCGGTCTCGTTGCGGATGATCCGTGCCAGCACCGTAGAGGATACGGGGCAATGGGTATGGATGATATCCGGCTTGAATTCCTGCATTTCAACCAAAGCCTCGGCCGCGAAGGGGTTCCCTGCCCGGTAGCCCTTTACGATATTGGTGGTATCATAGCTTTTATAGGGCACTACCCGGTAGGGGTAGCCGTCATATCGGGCATCCGGATACCTGGGGGTAGCTACCAGGACCTCCGCCAGGTTTTTTTCCGTCATGATCCGGGCGTAGTTCATCACCACATTTGCCACCCCGTCGATCACCGGCGGAAAGGAATCATTCAATAATGCAGCCTTCATCTAATCCTCCGTCTCTTCTCCATATAATCCTTTGATATAAGCCTTAAAGGAAAGCTCTCCTGCGGCATAGGAAAGGATTCCCTTAAGGGTATCCTCCAGGTCTTCAGCAGCCGCATCAAGGGCGTCGGACAGGACTGCTGTAAAGCGCTCTGCCGGCAGTTCGGGCACGATAGGGATGGTATAGCGGTACAGCAGCTGCTTCGGGATCAGGACTTCTTCGTCCTCTTCCAGATCCATGGCGTAATGCCCGCCGCAAAGCACCCCGTTGGTCACCGCAAGCAGCACCGCCAGATCTCCCTTGGATTCCGGAGGGAATTCCGAAAGATCCCCAAGCCTTCCCTCCATAAGCAGATAGGAGATGTCCTGCAGCTCCTCCTTCTGCGGCAGGAATCCCAGATCCAGATAGATATCCCCTCCGTACTCCTTTCCGCTTAGAAGCAGGGACAGTATGGTACCGTCCTCCGAAAGCCGGGCCGCGATGTGCCGGCTGTTCAGGTCATCACATAAGGATGAAAGGGCTTCTTTTTGTTTTTTGATCAGGTCCTCCATATAATCCTCCGTTTATTCAGTCCATGCTCTCCTCAGGCTTTGAGATTCGGCTTTGAGATTCGCCTCCGCACGGCTGTCTGACCGATCCTTGCCATCGATGCTCTCCTCAAGCCCCGAGCTTCGCCGCGATCTGAGCTGCGTTTGGCTGTCTGTCTTCCCTAGGCGTATATTTGATGTGAAGGAAGTCCGCCACCGAGCTTCCGGCTCTCTCTGCCCTGGTCCGTTTCGGAAAGCTGATCTTCAATCCCAGGCTCTTTATGATCTGATAGCAGGCAAGCCCCGTTTCATCCAGATCCTTGTCGCTTTGTACCTCTTCCCTGTCCTTTCGGAAGAAAAGATTTTCATAAAGGAACTGGGCATAGTTTCCTAGAATATGCCGGTATAGGCTTTCCGAGGAAGTAAAGCCCAGCTCTGCCGCCATATGCTCCCTTAAGCGGCTCCTGTATTCCTTCTTTTCCTTTCCCTTAAGCTGCAGCCACCCGGCACCGAAAAAACGCTCTCCCATGCTGTCCAGCTGCAGGAATTCATCCACGGCGGATTTCTTTTTCTTCTTATCCACAAAATAATTGACGATCCGGCTTCCCACGGCGATCCCCGCCGAAGTTATGGACCAGCCAAAGGTTAAGAGCGGTGCCGCAGGCAGAGCCATGAAGTTTACGATGCTTACCCCAAGGGAGGTTAAGTCGGTAGCAAAATTGAGCGTATTGTTGGCGATCTTCTGTGCCTCGCATCTGGCTCTGAGCTTTACGATCCCTGTGGCATACTCCGCATCGTTCCCCTGAAGCTTTCCTTTTTCCTTAAGCTTCGATACCCGGTATGCTCCGACGGCCAGATGTCCTGCATGCTTTACTTCCTTGAATCCCTCCAGGGTATCCGCCGCAAGCTTTACCCCGGCTACGGCCATTCCGCCGCCGGCCACCACCTTGATGCCGATGGGTGTGGCCTCTTTCACAAATCCGCTCAGCTTCTCAGCACCCTTCGTAAGCTCTCCCAGCTTCCCTGCCTTTTTCATGGCCTTGGGTACGGACAGCAGCATATTCGCGGCACCGGATACCAGCCCCCAGTCCGTAGAAATGGTGGTGCTGGCAAGCTTCGCCATGTCCACCATCAGATCGCTGTACCCCACCCCGGATTTCATATGGCGTATGATCCCCACTATCCCCACGACCCCGCCGATGGCTCCGATGACGCCCTGGATGGAGGAAAACGTCGCCGCGCTCACATTGAGGATTGACGTTCCCACGATCTGGCCTACACTCATCTCTCCGCCCGGCCCGCCCCAGATCGACGGGATCTTATCAATCTTTGCCATCACGGACACTCCCTGCTTGATCAGGAACCTGGCCGTACCCGGATTCTTGCTTTTAAAGCCCTTATCATATCCGGATTGGAGCTTCTCTATGATCCGCTCCCCTTCCATATCCTGTTCAATGTCCAGGTTCTCAGGCAGGCCGTATTCCTTCTTCAAAGAAGAGATCATGAGGCTCAAGTTATGATCCGCAAGCTTCAGCTCATCCAGCCTCTTTGCCGCATTCCTGCCCTTTTCCTTGACGGCCTCCCTTTTTCCCCCTTTCTTGATCAGGGCAGAATCCCTTTTCTGTATGGCATCCCTGCATTCCATCAAAGCCTTCAGATATTCCTGAAGGCAGACGTCTCTTTTCAGCTCCAGCCTTGAAACGGCACTCCTCTTTTCGGCCATCTCCCGGATGGTTTTCTTATCCTCTTCGGTCAATTCTCCTTCAAAGCCCTTAAGGAGTGCTTCCTCTTCCTCCTCAATGCTCTGCGCTCCTTCTTCCCCCTTCTGCCCCGTAAACATATCCATGCTCCGGATGGCCGTTCCTATGGATTCATTCTTTACGAAGGCTATGCCGGCCTCCAGCTTTTCCCAGGCGATCTCCGGCCTGAATTTTTTGCTGATCACGACAAGCTTCCTTTTTGCTCTTTTCATCAATCCCTTCGTGACCCTCGCCTCGAATTTTTTCTCATCCGGGATGAAGCCCAGCTGGGAAACCGTGACATCCAGTGCATTCGGGCTGGAAAGACGGTTTTCCTGAATGAGATAATACGCCAAAAGCCTCTCCCTTTCGGTAAGGGAAAGCAGCTGATCTAAAAAGGAGGGATTCCCGCCCTTCTGGTCGATATGGTTTATGATCCAGCGGTCGATGGTATACAAGCCCTCCTGCTGCCCGGGAGAAAGAGGCGATTCCTTATCGTCTTTTTCGTTTTCCCCCGTCCGGCGGTCGACCCGGTAAGCCTCCCTTTTAACCTTTTCCAGGATGCCGTCCTGCTCCACCCCGAAGGCCTTTTGATGGGCGCTTTCTTCTGTCCCCAAAAGGCCCATTTTGTTTAAGAATTCCGTGGTAAGAGGATCCTTCAGTTCCTTCTTTAGAATACCCAGCAAAGGCGTGGCAGGAGGAGCCTCCTCCTCCTTCTTCTGGAAAAAATCCATCAAAGCATCAAAGCGTTCTATGGCTCTTTCGACCTCCTGCTTCCTGGGTCCCTGGATGAGCTTCTGGGAATAAAGCTCCTTATATTCCGCAACCAATGCTGCAAACGGCTTTGCGATCCGGTATAACCGTTCTGCCTTCTGCATTCCGGAAAGAAAGGGATCCTCCATGAGCTTCTTCCGGATGCCCCGGAAGGTCTTGAAAAACTCCTTTCCCCTCTTTGCCACCCCGTCCTTATGCTCCTTTCCGGCATAGGTATCCAGTACGGTCTTTAGGGACTTCCCGCTTTGTAATACATGCTTCCGGGTGATCTCATCCATCTTCAGGGAGCGGACCACTCGGTCGCGTTCCTTCCTCGCCTCCGGTGTCAGATTATGCAGATCCTCCTCTGCCCTGAGGTCTCCCTCCAGCACCTGCTCCTTTTCCAGGATCGCCATATCCATCAGGTCTTTTACGGCATCCTCTTTTTTCTTTTTTGCCGATTCTGAAATCTGGCTTAAATCCTTGGAATATTCCTCATAAAGGCTTATGGCTTCCACATCGGAAAAGAAAAGGGCCTCCTCCTTCCGAGATTGATCCTCCGTCTGCGTTTCCGCTGTCTTATTGACCTCCACGGGCTGCCTTGAGACCAGGTCGCTGTATACCGTCCGGATCTTTTCCTGCTTTACTTCAGCGCCGGTGTCATTTCCGCTCATTTCCCCGTCCCCCTTTCCAAAAGAAGGCACTGCATGTATTCCTGCACCAGATATTCCTTTTCCGGAGGATTAAAGGACTGCATCATGCCATAATAGATGTAGTCGTCATTTAAGGCCGTAAGGATCAGAAAATCTCCCCCGAAATCCTTCGCCGCCTCCTCGACCACGTCAGAAAACAACACCGGATACAGGCCTTTCCTTCCGGCTTTTTCCGTAAGATAGGGCACGGAAAGATAAAGGACCTCCTCCCTGAGCTTCCTTGCGATCAGAACCGCCTCGATCTCATCCTTTTCCATCATAAAACGGCTGAAGCTTCCTTCCAGAGCGGACCGGACAAAGGAAAAGCCGGTCTCCCCCTGCCTGGAGAGCAGGGTACGGATGGCCTTCTCCTCTATTTTGTCATAAGGCAGGGATCCGGGAAGCTTTTTCCGGTTTTTCCGGATCAGATCAAAAAAGCCGGTATCCGCCATTTCCCTGTAGTGGTAGACCAAAAGCCTCCCATTCAGGGAAAGAGGCATGTAATCCCGGTGGCAGAAAAACCCGGTGATCTCCTCCGCATTCTGGTACTTTACAAAAGTCCTGCAGAGGATATTGGCCACGCCCTTCTTTTTCAGGTAATCCCTGCTGTATTCAAGAAGTCCCGTAGCGACCCCCTTCTCCCGGCATTCCTCCATGGTCATGATGTATTCCAGCCAGACATCCTTTCCCTTCCGCTTTGGATGAGAAAAGACCGCATATCCCTGAAGCTTCCCATCCTTCAAGGCCGCGATCATGATGCTCTCAAAATGTTCCTTTTTTATGATGGCTCCCACATAGGGAGGAGCCGCCTGAAGCAGGGCCGCCTCCGGCTTTACCGCTGCATAATTCATCGCCTTTCCCTTCCGCACCGTATGATTGTGGCGCTGTAACGATCTGCCATGGAAAGAGAAAGGGCCAGGCAGGAATCTGCTTCCTCTAAAAGCTCTCCCTCCTCGTGGATGCTTCCTACGGGTACCTTAAGCTGATAGATCACGGTGCCCTCCGACGGATTATAAGCAAAGCCGCCCAGAGGGATCTCGCCGTTTACCAGGGCGGTCTCCGCACAGACAAGGGCTAGGTTTTCCTCCGGGATTTCGGTAAGCACCGTGACCGTCACCATCATCACGGCGGCTCCGGGAATCTCAGCCCCTGCGATGCCGAATTCTGCCAAAGCCTCATTGGCCATGCCTCCAAAGCCGGAAAGCTCCATAACGAGCAGCCCCCCAAGAAAGCCCGTCTCCTCCGGAGAAAGGATATCGACTCCTTCTGCCCCGTTTTCGGTAAGTCTTTCTTCCAGTTTCCTTAATAGGTTCGGATAATCCATGCTTTTCTCGCTTTCTCTTCTCCGGTGTGATTTCCCTGTTTTCTTTCGGTTGATGTGACAGGTTCTTTGCATTTTGGTTCTATCCGGTGTGATTTCCCTGTTTTCTTTCGGTTTATGTGAGGAAGTTGCCGGGGGCCGGCTTCAGGTGCCGGCGGTATTCTGGGAGGCCGTGACCACCTCTCCTGTGCCGTTCTGGCTCTGGGTCTGGCCGCTCCCGGTTCCGCTTCCCGTCCCCGTTCCGCTTCCTGTCCCCGTTCCGTTTCCTGTCCCCGTTCCGCTTCCCGTCCCCGTTCCGCTTCCCGTCCCCGTTCCGCTCTGCTTTTTTGCCTTGTCCGGAAGCACCACCTCCCGGCTTCCGTTCATCCTCATGTAAGGCTTCGTGACCCTGGGCTGGTTATTATAAGCCTCCCTGGCCTCCGTCAGGTAGTCCGGCCCGATGGGTTCCACCGTTTCATCGATGGATGCCAATACGGAATTGGCTTCCGCCATAGCCCGGTAGAGCCCGGAGGCATCGATCTTTCCTTCGCCTCCTGTAAGCCTTCCTGTAGGCTCGATCTTCAGGTCCTCCTCCAGGTCCAGCTCCTCCTCTTCCTTCGGCTCCTCCTTCGCCTGCTCCTTTTCCCCGCAGGCGCAGAGCAGCGCCATGAAAAAGATCAGACAGAGCGCCTTGATTTTATTCTTCCCGTCTTTCATGAACACCCCTCTTGTGATCATTCTATTCTATTCCCGCCGGCATATGCCTTCCCGGTCTTAGCCGCCGATTGGGGCAGCATGTTGTGCTTTCGCTTTCTGCCAAATGAGAGACCACCGCTGTACCGCCTATCTGGGCAGGGTGATCAGACCCCCGTTTGAAGGCAGTGTGGGAGAAGGATTTCCCGTGCCCGACTGCGGCAGGGAGATCAGACCCTGGGCGCTTTTCCCGGGAGTGATCGTGGCATAGCCTCCCGGATAGTCCCAGACCCTTACGTAGGGATAGCTAAGAGCGCCATTTCCCAGGTAATTGTTCGACAGCCACTTCGAAAGGCTGTCGATCCCTTCCTTTACCTTCGGATTCCTGGTGACATAGCTGGTGGTGTCCGGATCCCAGGTGCCGGAAGATCCCCGGTTCACGCTGACGGTATTGGAGGAGAGGCCGCTTCTTTCCCTCTCCACGCGCTCCGCTTCCTCCCCGGCCTTTTTTTCTGCCGCCAGATCCTCCTCCGTATAAAACTTCAGCCGGAACTCATCCAGGTTCGCCCCGCTTACAATGCTGTAATTCTTCCCGTTAAAAAACGCCGTGGGATCTACCTTCAGCTTCTTGTAGCCGGCATAGATGGATTCCAGGCTGGAACAGTCCCGGAAGGCGTATTCCTGGATGGATTTTACGGACTCCGGAAGATAGACCCATTTCAGCCCGTCGCAATAGGCGAAATCATAGGGGGAGATGGTCCTTGCATGATCGGATACCACCACCTTTTCCAGGTTCTTCGCCCCCCAGAAGGCATATTTGTCGATCTGGTTTACCGTATTGGGCATATTGTAGAAGGTGCTGTCCTTCCCCGGAAGATAAGAAATGAGCTTCGTGGTGTCCGGATCGTACAGCACGCCATCGCTATAGAAGAAATGCGGATTCGTGCCCCTGAAGGAAAGGTTCGTGAGGGCGGTGCAGCCGGCAAAGGCGCCAGGCTCGATGGTCTCTACCGTGGAGGGGATGGAGACATAGGCCAGCTTCGGACACATGGCAAAGGCGCTCTCCCCGATCCTCCGGCAGCCGTCCGGGATAGTGACCGATTCCAGCTGGGGGCAGGAATAAAAAGCCCTGGTGCCGATATACTTCGTCCCCTCCGGAAGCGTAGTGCTCACCAGGGTCTGGTCATACATATGCTGCTCCTTCAATACGCCGTCCGCATAAACCAGCACCGGCGGCCGGACAAAAAGTCCCGCCGCCAGCGAAAGGATCAGGCATTTCCAAATCATATTGCTTAAATGCGTTCTCATGGCTTAAAACCCTATGCCGCCTGTGCCTTCGGCTTCGGATCCTTCTTCAGGAAAAGGAAGATGGAAAGCGCCGCAAGCCCCAGGCTGATGAACCACTTCGGGCTGATGGGGTCTCCGGTCTTGGGCGTCGAATCATAAGCCCCGTACCTCACATTGCCCAGATCCACATAGAATCCGTAAGGCGAGAAGTGGGGAGCCACGAAGGTAGCGCAGGGCCTGCCCTGAAGGGTAGAATACTGCACATTGAGGTCATCCAGCATCCCGTTGGTCACCGTAGCCACCCGGTTATTCTGCCCATACTGGGCCAGGCTGTCCGGCAGCGGAAGGGTCATGGTCACTGTCACTCCGGTAGAATCCACCGGATTGCCGTTTTCATCCCTCAGATCGATATCCATCGAATAATAGCGGATATTGTCCAGGCTTCCGTATCGGTTGAGCAGGGCCTGGCGGAAGCTCACCTCCGCATCCTCGCTCCGGGTGATCCGGACCTGATAGCCGTTGGCCGTCCCTCCGTTGATGCTGTCGATATGCGCGGCCGAAAGCAGGTTGCTGAGCTCATTGTCCGTAGCCGGCCGGACCGTCCTCTCCGTGGTCCCTCCGGTGGTGGTATTGCTGGTCCGGTTCGTATTCCCTCCGGAGCTGGAAGAAGCAGAGCTTCCGGAACTGCTGGAAGAGCTTGACGAACGCGAAGAGCTGCTGGACTTACTGGAGCTGCTGGAAGAACTCGACGAACTCGAAGAGCTGCTGGAGCTGCTGGAAGAGCTCGACGATTCCTTCTTGATCGCAAACCGGGAGGACACATAGGTATCGAAATAATAATCCCCCATGCCGGTGATGGAAGCAATGGCCTGCTTCTTCCCGCTGACCTTGGTCAGGGAAGACACGTAATCGACGCCCTCTTCCATGATCTTGCCGGTAGTCCCGTCCACCAGGACCACGTCTGCCGAGACCACATTATTGTTGTCATAGGTCCCGTTTGAGATGGTAAGGCTGATGGTCTTTCCGGGCGGGGTCGGGTTGCCGGTGATATTCTCCGATACGCTCTTTTTTATGGAGAAATAGCTCTTTCCGGTCTTGCCGGCATAATTGCCCATGCCCATCACATTGACCACGCCGATATTGGTGCCCATGCTTTTGTTGTCATGGGTGCTGTCCCCATAGGATAAGGTATAATCCACATTTTCCGTAAGGATGATATCGTTATTGGAGACGCTCCGGACCACGACCGGGCGCGGCTGGATCATATTGCCGGTCCATTTGAAGAAGCCGGGGCCTGTGGTGGTAAAGGAGGCCGTGAAGTCTCCGCCGCCGGTGCCGCCACCACCGCCGCCGCCTCCTCCGCCGCCACCACCGCCGCCACCACCGCCGCCACCACTGCCGTCAGTGATCTGGAAGGAGCCGGTCTTCGTGCCTTCGTATTCTCCCATTCCGGTAAGGGAGAACTGATAATAGCCCTGATCCTTCGGCGTTACCGGAAGGGGATCCAGGGTATAGTCTGTCCCCGGAGTCAATATGGTATTCCCATACATGACATAAAAGTCACCGGAGGTAGGGCTTCCGGCCGTCCAGGGAATCGCTTCCCCGGTATAAGCACGGATCCCGTAGGTCCCATCCGAAGACTTGTTTCCGTTATATACGATGGAGCAGGAAGAAAGCGGGATCTTGGTCTCGATCTCATTATCCACGGTTCCCAGCCAGTACAGGTTATCCTTGGTATCGGTGGAGTCTCCCGAACGGCACATGGTATAGGTGGTATCCCCCTCTGCCTTGCTCCGGAAGTAATAAGGCAGATCAGAGCTTCCGGAATTATCATAATCAAACACCCCGCTCTTGCCGCCGTCATAGGTCAGGTATCCATTGTAAATACGGAAGATGGGCTGCTTATTGCCGGTGCTGTGGATGGCCATTTCCTTGAAGGCATCCTGCTTCACCTCGGCCACATTGGTATCCAGGGAAACCCGGTAAAGGGCATTGGTATTGTAGAAGCAGCGAACGGGGATCTCCGTGACCCCGGAGCCTACCGTGGAGAAGACCTGCAGGTTCTGGTTATTCAGGAAGGCTTCTTCATCGATCGCGGTGACCGGCTTTCCTGCATTCCCCAGGGAAGAAGGCACCGTAAAGGATGTGACCGGGCTCTGCTCCAGCATCTCCACCAGCCGGTAATCCGAATTCTGGTCCGGAACGGCATCTCCCACTGCGGCCGAGGATGCACCCGAGACCGGGGCAAAAAGAGCGCCATTGTCAAAGCAGCACCAGGGATTGCTCCCGTCCACCTCGATGCTCTGCAGGGAATCGCATTCCTTGAAGGGAAGCTTGCCCATGTCATACAGGGTAGAGGGAAGATAGACATCCGTCAGCTTCTTGCAGCGGGCAAACTGAAGGTCTTCCAGATAAGAAAGGCCGTGATTCTGCCCATCCATCCCCTGGGAGGACTCCGCGGCAAAGGCTGTCAGCTCCGGAGCATTCATAAAAAGCCCCTCATCGATGGATTCGATGCCGGAGGGAAGCCTTACTGCCTTGGTATTTAAGGCCAGGGGATTCGTCTCCGCTGTGCCTCCGATCTCTCCGTCTAAGGTCATGGCCGAAAGCTTCTTATCGCCATAGCTGATCAGGGTGACCTTCGGGCTTTCCGCATCATACTGCCCGTTGCCCCTGAACTGGATATTATGGTTCATGGCATATTCATAGGCATTTACGCCCTCCGGCGTGGTATTGGTCCGCATGTCGCCATAGATAAAGAAATTGCTCCGGTTTGTGGGGAAAGCAGGCTCCACTCCGTCCCCATCCTGCACCTGGCAGGCATTCTCCGTATCCATGATCACGCTCTGGAGCTGGTCCATGCCCCGGAAGGCGCCGGCGTAGATCATCGAGATCGTCGGCGGCAGAGTCACGGTATCGATCACCGAAGTATTGAATTCGGCAAAGGCTCCCGTGCCGATGGATATGATCCCCTCATCCGGCACCACAATGGCATTCGGATGGCCCGGGTTGGCTCCCACATATCCGTCCACGTCGCAGTTTACCAGCTTGCCCGAATCCGTCACGTCGAAAAATTCCTTTGCCGTGCCCTGCTCTCCTTCATCCACACAGACATAGGGGATCTTGGACTTCAGGCAGTAGGTATAGGCCTGGGTAAACTTGATGATGCCCTCTACCTCGATATTCCGGTAGCCCTGTACGCGGAAGTTTTCATTCCGGTTTACGGGAAGGGCTCCCTCGATCCCGGTATCGTTCACTTCCCCGGATACGAAAAGAGGCCCGTTCTTCAGCTTGATGATCTCCAGGTCATTGCAGTCCTGGAATAATGCATTGGGAAGGGACAGGATGCAGCTTGGCGTCAGGTCTACCGTCTTCAGGCCGCTGCAGCCGTCAAAGGAGCCTGCCCCGATGGATGCAAGGCCGCCGGGGAAGGTCACCCCCGTAAGGCTCCCGCATCCGGAAAAGGTACCGGTGCCGATGGCATTGAATTTTCCGGTAAAATTCACATTCTGGAGATTGGCACAGTCCTTAAACACATTATTCATGAGCTTCACGGCATCGCTCACCCCATCCGACCCGGGAACGGTAATGCTTCCCTCTAAGGCCGCCCCTTCAAAGGCACTGGATCCGATGTAGCTGATATGGTCTGTAGAAGGCATGGAGCTTAAGCCGGTATGATAGAAGGCCTCATCTCCGATATTATCCACGCCGCTCTGGCATAAAATGCAGTTTGCAAGATTCGCGCAGTCCTTAAAGGCAGAAGCCCCAACCTTTGTGGTGGACCTGCCGGTATACTGGGCTAAGTTCGGGCAGCCGGCAAAGGCGCCGTCCTTGATCTCCTCCACGTCGTCTGCCGTGAAATTCGTGACATCCTCAAACAGATTGATCTCCCCGGGAGTCGTGGCCGATAAGGCATTGGGGCCGATCTCCGTACAGACATAGGTTTCCGAATCCTCTCCTGTCAGGGAGCCGGAAATATCAATGGCGCTGAAGGAGGCTCCCGGGTCTTCCTTATAGATCTTATCCAGCCGCACATGATTCGAATTCCCGGTGGCGGTGAAATTAAAAACCATATTATCCTTATGGACCACCACGGAAGTCCCGGCCGCCACAAATGCCGAAGCATCCCCGCCCTCTTCTGCCGCGCGGGATGTCCTGGCAGGGATCGCCGCCACGATCAGGGCCGTTACCATCAAAAGTGCCGCGATGGTCCTTCTGGCGGCCTTCTTCAGGTACCTCCTGCTTTTCTTTTTCTTTGGATTTGCTGTTGTCTTCTTTGTCGCAGCCATTCATCTACCTCCACCCATCATGGGTTTTTATCCCCGAAGCTCCTTACTCCGTCACATAAACCCGGACCTTTACCGTGGTTCCGTTGATCTTGGCCGAAACCGTGGTATCACCCAGCTTCCGGGCTTCCACGATCCCATATTCATCCACGAAGGCGATCTTTTTATTTTTGCTCTTCCAGACCACCTGCTGTACCACGTCGGGCATCTCCAGCATATACCTGGTCCCCCGCTTCAGCCTCAGCATATATTCATTTTCCTTCACCCTGCCGATGCGCTCATCATTCAGGGAGATGGCGGGATTTTCCACATGGACCGTGGTATGGTATACCATGCCGTTGTAGGCGCAGGTCACCACAGAGCTTCCCGCATTCAGTCCGTAGACCCTGCCCTTTTGGTTTCCTGTCCCCAGCTGGATAATGGTCCCGAGCCCTGTAGCGTCCCAATCCGCTTTCGCGTTTGCCACTTTATAATAGCTTAATTTTTCATTTCTGCCAACATTGATATAGGTCTCTGCCTTGGCGGGGATGGCAGACACATTGACCCGGATGGTCTTGATCCGGGCATCTCCCATCTTGCCGATCACCACGGAGGAGCCGCAGGCCTTGGCTTTGAGCACGCCCTTCACATTGACCCGGATGATCCCGTCGTCCCAGGCAAGCCAGCCGGACTTGTCCTTATCCCGGGTATTCAGCTCATCGGTAAGCCTCCAGTCCAGCGTATTGGGCTTGGTGCCGTTTACCGCCACCTTCTGGAGATTGATGGTCTGGGCAGGCCGGACCGTAATGGCATCTACCTTATCAAAGGAGCTGGGTGCCGTATATTTATCCGAAACCGTGACGGTACAGGAGTAACCCTTTCCGTTTGCATAGGCCGTGACCTTTGCCTTCCCCTTGCACTTGGCAAAGACTTCCCCCTCCTCCACAGAGACCACGTTGGGCTTGGAGGAGACCCAGGCCAGGTTCAGCCCGTCCGCATAGAGAAGCTTTAAGCTGCCCCGGCTTCCTACCCCCAGGTTCAGCTTCTTTGCCGAGATCTCGGGAGATAGGACCTGTACCTTATAAACCATGGCAGGGATCGCCGCGGTATTACTCAGGATCACGGGAACCCGGGAGGGATTCTTCGCCTTGGCACGTCCGCTGGACTTTCCCACGGATAGGATCTTTGAATCCGAGCTTGCCCATTCCCCGGAGCCGAAATCATAGGACTGCCCCTTTACCATGATGATGTTTTCCGGATCCGAGATATTCATCAGGGGATCCAGGCCGGAGTGCACATCCCCGGGGGAGACCGTGCCGGACAGGAAGCCTGCCGTAAGGGTCATGCTCTTAGTCACCGGATCGGAGAAATTCCATTTCCAATTGCCCTCATACCAGCCCCGGAATACCAGCCCCGGCTTCACCGGATCTGCCGGCTTCGAAAGGACCGCCCCCTTAAGCAGGGTCACCGAATCATAGAGGCTGTCGTCTACCATAAACTTCACCTGCACATAACCCACAGGGATCACCGGATCTATCTTATGCTCTTTGAAATAGGCCGTGATGGTATGGTCTGCCCGGATATTGGAAAAGGTATAGCGGTTGCCGGAGACCAAGACCCTCTTCCCGTCCACCTCCAGGTAGTCCAGCTCATATCCGTTCAGCGCCCCGAAGGAGAAGGTTTTTGTCTCCCCTTCCCGGACACGCACCCGGCCGCTGGGCTCCATATATCCGTGGGCATCCCCGCAATTTGCGGAAATGAAATAATAGACCACCGGGATCTCCCGGAAGGAAACCACAAGGGTGTGGTTTTCCGTGACATTTTCCAGCACAAAGCGGTTTCCCGTAAGCTGCACTTCTACGCCGTCAAGCCACAGATGCTCCACCTCGCAGCCGCTGTCCGGCGTGATGGTAAAGGACTGGCTTCCGCCCTTCTGTACGGAAACATTTCCATTGGGCGTGATGGTCCCGTGGTTTCCGCTGACATAGGCCCTCACCCTTAAGGGCGGCGTGCTCTTCCAGCCGGCATAGAGGGTTTTGGATTCCGTCACGGGCGTATCGAAGTCATACGGAGTGGACAGAGCCTGGTCTGCGTACCATTTGTCAAATTCATATCCCACCTTCGTAGGCGCTTCCGGCACCCGGACCTTTCCATTATGGCTTACGGTCTGATTGGCCAGGGTGCTCCCTCCGTTTGTCTCAAACCGGATAGTATAGGTGGCGATCACCCATCTGGCATAAAGCCACAGGTTTGCCTTCACCCTGTCCGTGGCAAAATTCCACTTGCCCGCAAGGGAAAAAGAGGGTTCCTTATACCAGCCGTCCAGGATATATCCCGGATAAGAGGCCGAAGGCTTCGGGAGCAGCTCATTATGATCGATGGTCTGTTCCGTGGGAGTGACCACAGCCGGAGCCGCCATCTTATTAAAGGAGATGGTATAGGAGATGATCTTCCATCCCGCATAAAGCGTCAGGTCCCTGGCCGACATGGTATCTGCCGCAAAGTCCCATTCCTCCGTGCAGGCCTCATCCTTAAACCAGCCCTTCAATACATAGCCTTCCTTCGTTACCGTCCTTGTGGTCACGGGCACATAAGCACCATAATCGATGCCCTGCTTGGTCTCCACCACGGTGGTCCCGTTCTTAAAGACGGCCTTATACTGCCTTACCTGCCATTTGGCATATAAAGTGGTGTCATTTTCGATCCTTGTATCATAATTCCAAAGGACAGAAGCCTCCGGATCGCCGCACCAGCCCTTGAAGTCATATCCTTCCCGGGAGGAAGCCGGCATGTTTTTTTCCACCAGCTTGTTGCCGGATATCACCTTCATGCTGGCGATGATGCTGCCTCCCTTTGAATTAAAGGAGACTGTCTTGGCATCAAGCCATTTTGCATAAAGCGTATAATCCTTTTTTATTGCCGTATCAAAGCTGAAGGGCTTCTTCCGGTCGGGATCCTCATACCAGCCCTCCAGCAGATAGCCGGGCGGATCGATCACGGGCTGGGTCAGGTAGGCGCCACGGATCACCACCTGGGCCGGCAGGACCGGCATCCCATCCCCGGTATTAAAGGAAACCGTATAGGTTTTTGCCTTCCATCCTCCGTAGAGATCGATGAAGCCGTTCTTGGCATCATCCTCCGATACGGTCTTATTAAAGTCCCAGGGGATCGTGGCAGCAGCATCTGCATACCAGCCCGTAAACAGATAGACCTCATGCTCCGGGATCTGGGCCGGCTTTTCAATGATGCCGCCCAGGCTCACCGATCCATTGGGGACGGTGGTCGCCCCCGGCTGATTGGAATGGAACCTTACCGTATAGTTGACTTCCTCGAATCTGGCCTTCAGGGTGATGTTTTCCTGGGCTTTGTCATTCGAAAAATTCCATTTCTTTTCCCCATCATACCAGCCGGCAAAACGGAAGCCCAGCTTCTGGGGCGCAGGGCTTGGCTCCGTGATCTGCGTGCCATAATCCACGGTCTGGGAGGGATAAACGTAGCCCGGAAGGGTGGAATCAAAGGAGATCGTACGCTTCTGCCAGGTCCACTGGGCAAAAAGCTCCATATCCCGGTCTGCCGGAGTGGAAAAATCCCATTTCACCCCGGATCCCTTGTTTTTGGACGTAAACCACCCGTCCAGGTCTGCGCCGGCTCTTCGGGTATAGGGGCTGGGATCTGTGGCAGCTTCCCCTTCATCCAGGACCTGGATCCTGAGATCCTCCCTGTCGATCGTCCCGTTATTCGGATTGAAGGTGAAGGTCCACTGCTTGATCCAGCCGGCATAGATCTGGGTATCCCCGGTCACCGGCGTGCTGAAGATGTATTTATTCTGGCATTCGGCTTCCTGAAACCAGTCATCCAGCCGGTATCCGTCTTTGGATACGGACTCCGGCTTGACCGCCGTCTTCCCCTCCTCGACGATCTGATCCTCCACCTGGGACCCGCCGTCCGTATGGAACTGGACCCGGTGAATATTGACCCAATGCTGGTACAGATCGTAATCTCTATCGATGGGGGTATCAAAGTCGAATTTCGTGGAGCTGCCTTCTGCATAGTCATACCACCACTTAAACCGCTTTCCGCCGGATTCTGCATTATCCGCCGGAGCCGACGGGCGGGGGATCGTCTCCCCATGGGCTACATTCCGCGATACGGACTTATTTCCGTTTTTATCATAAAACCAGACCACATGGGTCTCCCCGTCCCCTGCAGCCTCCAGGCTTTCCGGGGAAGCCTCCGCTAAAGCCCCTGCAGCCTCCGGCTCCGACGCCTCCGGGACTTCTGCCGCATAAATAAAAGAACCGGACAAAGGCTCTGCCATGCTCATCAAGATCATGACAAAGGCCAATATCCGGGCTGTTCTTTCTTTCAAGAGCTTCATTTTCATCTCGCTACTCCTTTGCCGGTAACGGCTGCAAGCCAAAACGGCCCTTTCAGTATCCGGTCTGCTTGCAGACTACCACAAACCTTCCATTGTCCTGCTCATAATCGCAGGTGGAGAGCATCAAAAGCCGGTCTCCCCATTCCGCATCCACGCCCGTCTCATACATGGACAGGGCTTTGATATTATCCACGCCGGTCATGAATTCGTATTCATCCTCCGGATCCACAAAATCGTAATACCTGAACCCGATGTCCGTGTCCGTATAGACCCGGGATTCGAAGGCGGCCATGACGGTATAGGTGCCGTAGTCATAGATCGTGTTGAATACTACCGTCGGATGGCTCCGCCAGAAGGCCTCGCTCTTATATTCATCCAGGCTTCCGAACATCTTCCCGGATTTCATATTATGGCCGTATATGAGGTAATTGATGGAGGGCTTGATCACGTCGCACCGGTCGTCCATGAAAAGACAGCCGTTCTTGTCCTCCTGCTGGTCAAAGTTATGGTCCAGGTAGTATTCCCCGTTCCCGTAAAGGGACTTCATGACGGGATAATTGATCTCGGTGCCGGCTATGGAGATCCAGCCGATGATGCCCTGGTTCCGCATCAAAAGCGGCTCGAACTCGGAAAGCACCACGGGCTCCCAGTCCACCTCTTCGGCAGGCTTCTCCTTTGCCATGGGCTTTTCTACCGGAGTCGGCTGGTGCTTCATGGCCGGGGCCTCCACCCGGCTGGCCAGGCTCTCCACATTGCCCTGGGTCCTCTTCATCTGGAAGAAATACCAGCCCACATAGCCAAAGGAAGCCAGGGCTACCACAAGGCAGATTATTCGGATTACCGTGTTCTTCATGACCCTCTTCTCCGGGCGGCATACAGCCAGCCATCTAATATATCGGCCAGATCCCTCCGTAAGTTTAGCGCTCGGGATAAGATCCGTTTCCAGGCGCAGATCCGCCTGCGGCCCTTCCCGCACTTCGATGCGAAACCGGAATTATTCCCGCCCGATCAGTAAATATTCAGATTTATTCTACCATAAATGGTTGTAAAAAAATAGAGGCGGCACAAGATATGCCACCCCTTTCCGCTCCGGGATGAAGGGATATCCCCTGTCATCTGCCGGATATCTTTTTCTTTACGGGGATCGAAGAGATAAGCTCTGCGCATCCTGCAAGGAATAGGATCAGGACGCAGATCTGCCGGATGGGATCCCCGTCTCCGGTCTTCGGCATATCCTTGGCATTGCCATAGCTTTTGCCGGCAGCGGACTGCAGGCTCTGTCCGGTATTGGGGTTTCCCGCCAGACGGTTCAGCCCATAGGCGTTAAGCCAGGAGGAGGAGCCCAAGCCCCCTCCGTATCCAGGCCAGGCCATGGAGCTGCTCCCGGAGCCGGCCATGGAGCTGCTCCCGGAACCACCGGAGCTTCCTCCGGAACTGCCTTTGGAACTGCTGCTTCCCTTGCTGCTACTGCTGCTTCCTCCTCCTGAGCCTCCTGAGCCCCCTCCCCCGGTACTGGTCACGACGACCTGGCCAGACGCGGACGCCCCGTCTGCCGTGGTCACGGTAATGGTCACGATCCCCCGGGATAAGCCCGTCACATTCCCATCTTCATCCACCGGTGCCACAGCCGGATCCGAGCTTGTCCAGGTAATGCCCTTATTTGTGGCATCCTCCGGCTGGACGGATGCGCTGAACTGGATATTTTGGCCCACCCGGATCGTCGTGGAAGCACTGGGAGAGATGGATATTCCCGATGCCGGCACGTAGCTCACGGCGGTAATGAGGGATTCCGGATCCGGCGCCGTAAGGGCATCGAGCTTATGGTATACCTTCCCGTCAGGAGCCTTATATCCCACAGCCAGGGGAAGCTCGATCACCGGCCTGCTTCCGAATATCATGGCGGGCGTGCGGATGGTGCCGAGTCCGGTGCAGCCCTTCAGCATGTCCGTAGTATCCGCATCCAGGATCTGGAAGCTCTTCAAATCCAGTTCTTTCAGGCCTTCGCAGCCATAAAACATATCCGTGAAAAATTTCACCTTCGAGGTATCCATGCTTCCGAGGCTTAGGTCGGAAAGGTAGGGACATTCGGCAAACATCCCCGTCATATTGGTCACATTGCCCGTATCGATGGCGCTGATATCCAGCATATAAAGCTTGGAGCCGCGGAACATCCCGCCCGCATCCGCAGCAAAGCGGACCCTGTAGGTCACCCCGTCTATGCTCACCGAGGAAGGGATCGTCAATGCATGAAGCTCCGGAAGGTCCGGATCGTCTGAAAGGAACCGGCCAAGCTCCAGATAGGGCACTCCGCCTTCATATGCCACGGACGTCCTGAAATACTGGTACCATTCCTCCCTTTTGTCCAGCTCCAGCCCTCCCGGGGTAGAAGGCCCCACCTCGGTATAGATCTTTCCTTCTCCGTCGCGGAAATTATCCGGGAGCAGGATGCCCCCCTCCCCGATATGCTCTGGCGTGACAAAATGCACCAGGCCGGTAAGGTCGGACAGCATATCGTAAGCCGCCCTCTTCATGCTTATTCCCTTCAGGTCCAGATGGGTGATGCCGGTCCGGCCGGCAAAGACTCCTCTCCCATCCATGCCGAGCTTTACCGGGAAATAGACCCAGCCCTTCCTTGCGATGCCGGGAAGGATGACCCTTGGGCCGTTCCCCAGGTACCGGTAGAGGACAATGCATTCCTCCCCATCGATCTCCTCGATCTGATAGTCATACTCCTGAAGCCATTCCTCTTCGGGATCCGGCTCTGGACTGTCCTTCGTGACCTTGATGAGACAGTCTGCGGATACGCTGGTTCCCCGGGCAGCCACCCGGATACTCGCTTCTCCCGGACTTTTGGCGGTCACAAGTCCTCTGGAGTCCACCTCAGCCACCTCCCAGGCGGAGGTGCCATAGTCAAGGATCGCTCCCGCCTGTGCCTCTATGGGGCGCACTTCGGGATTCAGCTGATAGGTATCTCCCTCCTTGAGGGTGACCTCATTTTCGCTCAGGATGATCTTACTTACCGCCGGAGCCGCATGGGTTTTTGAGAGAGTGACCCATGCCGGGGTCGCGGCCGTCAACGCAGTAAATGCATTGCCCATCTTATCATAATACCGGTCCGGCAGGATGATCTCTACGTTTCCCCCGATCCCGGCGGGAGTAAAGATCTTCTCTAAGCTGCCGCATTGGGAAAGCATATCCCGGGTCCCCACGCTCCCTCCGATTCGAAAACCGATCAGATTCAGCTCCTTCAGGCTTTCGCAGCCCTCAAACATCTGCTCCATATTTCCCACGTTTTCCGTATTAAAGCCGGAGATATCCAGCTGCTCAAGGTTACGGCAGCCGGTAAACATGCAGGTCATATCCGTCACGTTGGAGGTGTCCATCCGGCTCAGGTCGAGCTCCCTCAGGTTCACGGCATCTTCAAACATATGCGATGCATCGTTCTGAAAACGTACAACATAATTCACGCTCATGATGGTCACGCTCTCCGGGATCGAAAGCTCCGTCACGTCGGGTGAATCCATATATTTCTGCAGATCGATGTAGGGCACGGGCGCGGAAGCATACGGCTCGTAGTAAAAATGCGTATACCAGTCATCCGGGGTTTCTGCAGCCCTTGGGAATACCGGATAAAACTGAATGAGAAGCGAAAGGATGATCGCAGATATCCCCAGTATTCTCTTTCTCCTTTGGTACTTTTTCTTCATCTTTCCTGATCTTCCTGTCTTTCCTCCCGTCCCACGATCACAAGCCTTCCGTTTTCCTTTGTATATTCGCAGGTGGACAATGTAATGAGCCTGTCGCCCCATTCGGCGTCGATCCCCGTATCATAAAGGGACTGCGCCTTCGCCCCGGATACGTATTCCCGAAACTCTTCTTCCGTATCCATGGCGATATAATCAAAGAACCTGAAGTCTGCCGTATCCTCATCATATACAGAGGAAACAAAGACGGCCATGACCTCATAGCTTCTTTCTTCAAATAAAGTCTTGTAGGAGATGACGGGATGCTCTTCCCAGTATGCCTTCTCCCGGTAATGCTTAAGCTCTCCGAATACGGCTCCGGAGCGCATATTGTGGCCATGGATCAGAATGTGGCAGCCATCCCCCCAGGGGTCGCAGCGCTTATCCAGCACCAAAAGCCCGTTACGGTCTTCCTCCTTGGTAAAGCCGTGGGACAGGTAGAAATCATTATCCTCCGCAAGATACATCACCGGATAATCGACCTTCGTATCCGGGATCGAAAGCCAGCCTGCCATATCCGGATTTTCCTCTGCAAGCTCCTGAAGCTCCGGCAGGATCTTTCTTGGCGGGCCTTCTTCCGTATTATTCCCCGAATCCGTACCTACGGGTATCATCTTAGGCATGTCCTGAGCTTCCCGGACCTCCTTCTTTTCCCTTACCTGCCGGATCTCCTCCCTGCTTATGAGCTCCAGGCGGATCCAAAGTCCCAGCACCAAAAGAGACAAAATGAGCAGGACGGCCACAGGCCAAAGAAGGGCCGCCTTGATCTTTCTTCCGGCATCCGCCGAAAATGTTTTTGGGGGTGGAGGGGGAGGTTCATCCCTGAATTTCCTGGAGAAGGACTGGTGCTCGATGGTCTCGAGGAAATCCCGGCCGATCTCCGTCTCAAAGCTTATGTTTTTCTCCCGGATCTGTGCCTTTATATTCCTGGCGATCTCAGCCGTTCCCCTGCCCTTCCTTTCCAGGGCATTGATTTTTTCCAGATCCCGCTGTTCCGCGGGCGTCAGCTTCTGTTTCTCCTCACCCATCCCGTTTCATTGCCCAGGATCTCTCACTTCAATCTGAAATGGCTTACGATGCCGGTGAGCGTCCCGGCCGTATGCTGCTGGTCTGTGGCAAGCTCGGCCACGTTGTCCACCGCCTCGGCCACGCTGTCCACGGAATTCGTGACATCCGCACTATGGGACGAGGTCTCCTGGGTGCTCTCTGCGATATTGGATACCGCCTCATTCACCTCATTCATGGAATTCCCGATGTTT
Source organism: Lachnospiraceae bacterium (assembly GCA_024693135.1). GTDB lineage: Bacteria > Bacillota > Clostridia > Lachnospirales > Lachnospiraceae > NK4A144. Next base: position 75,224 of record JAILLN010000048.1, read on the forward strand.
TCCGTCATATTGCGAATACGCTCGGCAAGCTGGCCGAAGAGCTCCGCATCCTCCCCGTACTGTCTCCCCACCGCAACAAAATTCTCATAATCGGGGGTCACTGTATCCGTCACGAAATCAAGGAGCTTATTGCTTCCCGCGGAAAGCTCCCCAAAGGCTTTCTGTACGCTTTCGATGGTCTTTTTGATCTCCTCCACGGCCTTATTGGTCTCTGTGGCCAGGTTATTGATCTCGGATGCCACCACGGCAAAGCCCCTGCCGGCATCTCCGGCTCTTGCGGCCTCGATGGAGGCATTCAGCGAAAGGAGGTCGATCTGGCTTGCGATGGAAGCGATGGCATCGGCCAGGGTCGAGATCTCGCTTACCACCTTGGCCTTTTCATTGGCCGCATTCAGCTCGCTCCTGCGCTGGTCTGTGATCTGGATGGCGCTGTCATGAGCCTCCTGGTTTTTCCTCTGGATCTCCAGTGCCCTTGCGGTGATCTCCTTCACCTGCTTCTCCGTCTCCGCCGTCTCTGCCGCGAGATTCTGCACGGAATCATTCACTTCCTGCACAGAAGCGGAAACTTCCTGTGTGGCGGCTCCCGTGGACATCATGGCATCGTTTACCGCGTCCATGTTTTCCTTGATCTTTGCGAACTCCGCAGAAAGCTCCTCGCTCATGGCGCTTAAGGTGCTGGATGCATCGCTCACATTATTCGCCTCCGCGGAGATGTTGCTGATAATGTCGCTGTTGTTCTGATACATCTCATCCAGGGCATGGCTCATCTGCCCGATCTCGTCCTTCCTTCTGCTGTCCAGCCTGTCTGTGGTAAAGTTGCCCGCCGCCAGCTCCCTGGCAAAAAGGTTTACGCTGATGATAGCTTTTGCGATGGAGGTAGCCAGGATAAAGATCAGCGCGATGCAGAGCAGGATGGCTGCCACGCAGATCACTGCCGAGATCGTGGTCATGCGGACCACCGGCTCGCGGATCTCGGATTGCGGCATGACGATCACAAGCTTCCAGTCTACCCCGGGCACCACATCATAGAAAATGTCATAGGTCTCGGCGCCTTCCTTGAACTCGCCCTCTCCGCTTGGAGATGAAAGGATCGCAGAGGCGGCGGTGCCTATGCCGGTGGTATCCGCCGTGATATTTGCTCCGCTCTGCACCTTGGCTTCATCATTGGTATAGATATAGGTTCCGTCCGGGGCAAGCATGACTGCCCGTCCTCCCTTTCCTACCTTGATGGAGCCTACAAGCTGGGTGATGGTATCCAGGCTCATGTCCACGGTGATGCATCCGATGAAGGTGCCGTCGTCCTTGAAGATCGGAGCAGAGCAGGATGCCATGACGCTCTGGCTTGAGGGATCATAATACGGATCCGTAATGATCCCCTTAAGCTCCGTCTGGGCTTTGGCATTCAAATAATATTCCTGGGAGAAATAATCGTATTCCGCATTGGAATACTCCCAGTCCTCCACCACATTGTCCCCGTCCCTGTACCAGTAAGGTCCCACATATTCAGCCCCTGCATACCTCGGGTCGCCCTGATATACCTTGGACTCAAACCAGATGCCGCTTCCCAGGATCAGGTCGTTGGATTTCACCACTCCCTTAAAGATATTGCCATATACGTTCATGCCTGTTTTGCCGTAGGTCTCTGCCACGGTAACGGAAAGGTTCTCGGCTGTAGCACGGATCTCCTCCAGCTTCCCGTCGATATCATTGATATTGGCCTTGAGCTCCGACCGGAGGTACAGGTCGGACTCCCCTATGATCGCTTTCCGTGAAAGGGAGGCGCTGACCAGGGTCACTACCACCAGCGCCAAGACAACCACCGGAAGGATCAGGCTGATCATCCTCCATTTTATTCCCATGCCGCCACTCTTCCGAATCGTCCTGTCTTTTTGCTTTCCCATAGGCATCCTCCTTTTCAATCACGCAGTTTATAATACCCCCTGAAGTGAGTATGTCAGTTTCATATTTTCCATCATAACATAAAACCGTCCCTCTTTCATTAGTTATATCGATGAAAGAGGACGGTTTATCGGCTGAAGTGTGGTGTTCGCTTGGGGTCGCCGAAATTTGCTGGCCGGTTTTATGTGTTCGCTTGGGGTCGCCGGAATTTGCTGGCCGGTTTTATGTGTTCGCTTGGGGTCGCCGAAAAAATGATATCTGCCGGCGCTCGGTCGTTTCTAACCTCGCCCATCGTCCCATGACAAAATTTCGCTCGGCGCTGTTCTGGTCTTGCGCCGATCCGGTTTTCACAGGGCTGAAAGCAAAGAGGCGCAAGCCCAGCCTTCGCACTCGCGAAATTTATGGGCCTCGGGCTCGCATAGAAATACCGGCATTAGGGCCTTGCAGAGTTCCTTTTTCCCGGCTCCCCCTCCACACGGCATTTCCACGAAGAAAAGCAGGTATGGATCGTCCGGGAGACAGCATGGATCGTCCGGTTCAGCCTTTGTAACGAAAAAAATAAGCAGGGAACATGAGAGGATATTACATGTTTGAAACAGTCTTCACATGCTCACGTATATTTCGCGAAGGGTGAGCCGCTTGCGTGCCTTGGTGTTTCCTAAGGAGCCTCTTTCCGCGAACACGCGGAGATTGCCGCCTGCGAAGACTTGCAAGATCGGCTGCCATGTGAGACAACACGCTTTATCGTTGGCTCACATAGCCGAGATTGCATAGTCG
>JAILLN010000049.1 GCA_024693135.1 Lachnospiraceae bacterium
GCTGGGTAAACACCCGCGTGGACCTCGATTCGGTCGAGGTTGGTGATGTCCTCGTTTACCGCTCTCCTGCTAATACGCTCGTGCTGCACAGGCTTGTGGACAAATCATCCTCTGCTGATACCTCCTCGCTTCCTGTCACCATGCAGGGCGATGCGAACAGCATGTCGCAGGACGTGACCTTGAGCAGTATCAACTTCATCGGAAGGGAAACTTTCACGATTCCCCGGCTCGGCGTGATGGTCGAACACATTCTCTCCAACAACGCCATCTGGTTCATCGTCGTCCTCTTCGTCCTCCTCGCTGCCGTCCCCTGGGAATCCATCCACAGACGGAAGTGCATCGAGTGATTCACCCGCGCATGTGCTGGGAGGAACCATCATGGATTACACATCGTTGAGCGTGGAAGTCCTCTTTGCGGAGCTTCAAAAGCATCCTTCAGATAGTCCTGTTCTTGAAGAACTCGCCCAGCGCATGTGCCCTATCATCATGACCGAGGCTTTAAAGTACCGCAGTCAGCTTCCGTTTGACACGGATGATTACATGCAGGAGGGACGCATCCTCTTATGGCAGATTGCTCTTCAGAGGAGCTACCGGCAAGGTTGCTTCACGAGGTACTTTGCAACCGCCATCCGCTTTCGCTTCAGCAATCTGTTCAGGGACTACGTTCTGAAGAACCTCGTCCGGATCGGTGAATACCAGGATTTCTACGGTAACACCTATCAGATCCTCGTCGTATCCGACTATGCCAAGAACTACCGTGAGAAGCACCGGGAGCATTGCCGCCGGAGCTACGCAAAGAAACGTGGTCGACGGGTAAACACTAAGGACGGGCAGGATGAATAGTCACCCTTGTACTTCTCGTTAGTGAAGATACATTCCCACCGCCTTTCAATCGAACCTCTCTCCAGGGGAGATCGGCTCATATCGGCAGTCAATCATCTGGCTGACTGCTCATATCAACCGGTTTTCCCTGGTGTATTTTGCTCTCTGTGTGACTTCCTGTTGGGGCTACTTGGGGCTATCTTTTTCGGTCTTTTTTATATATGTATTTCTATATATGTATTTAATATATTTACTTGCCCCTACTTGCCCCTAGAATAAAATAAACATATATAAACTAATAAATATATATAAACTAACAAAGATATACATACTGACTGACCAGTGATTCACATCCCCTGTGCCTTTACATGCTTGCGCCGCAGTAGCTCCTCTGTTTTTTTCGAGCTGCTGCGTGGCAGAATGCTATGATCGACCTCCGTGTCTCATTTTCGTCGGCATCCTTGCCACTAAATATCTTCGGTGTCCACGCCGCAGTTATACCCGCCTCGTCAATGCCAGTTCCAACCGGCACATCATGTGATTATCACACGCCTGCTGTGGCCTCAAATCGAAAGAGGCGACGACCCTATCAAACTATCTCTAAGAGAGGGTCTGGCTTTAACTTCACCGCTGTAAAAGTCAAAGAGCAGAATGTAGGATGAGAGAAATTAAACAGAAGTTCATTTCTGCCTCTCTGCCCATTCCAACCGACTGGAAAACGGCGTTCAACTCATTTTCCTGTCGGCTCGAATCGTCAGAGAATGATTATTACAAACTATCTACAAGACCCCGGTATGAGTGAAATCAAATCCTCTCTACATCTGCACTCTTTCAAAATGTATTTCACATCCCCCGCAACCCTGACAAACTCTTGTACTTTTACATCAATACGTTTATTCTTGGACACCATCTTCGAGATAGTCCGCTTCTCCTTCAATGGATAAATACATAGCCAGCACTGAAAGTGGTATGATAAACTCATTCTCAATAACGAGCGAAATGTTTTGTACACTTTTTGGTGGGGCAGAGAAGTTCTCGTGCAACGTGTCGAAATATTGGGTCGATTTCTGCGTTTTAAGCCGCCATCTTTGGCGCTTTATTACAAAGCGCTATATCTCCAACTCTCTCGTAGACGTTAACAGCATGGAAACTAAAGCATGTAAAATCAGCTATATCTCCACAGTATCTCTTTTCACCCTTAAGCATTCTGCTTGCACCCAGGCTATGTGCAGAATCTGCAATGACAGCAACTCGTCCAATAGCCGCCTGGATCCTAGAGGCAAGATCACATTCCGGATTATCATGTCTATCCATCGGTTTGAACAAACTACGCTTCCGTTCTACAATCTCAAAAACTTTCTCGTAATCACAAACGATACCGCAAAGGTCAACGGCCACTATTGCTTTAATCTATTGCTATTATTGTACGATATTATTCTTGCTTATTTTTAAAATCTAGGATCTAGTGTACGTGGGAGACCCCGTGGATTTTCTCTGTAACGACGAAAAGCTCACCTCCTCCAGGCGGAAGAGAGTGAGCTAAGACCTGCCCTCTTTTTATTGAATTTTCTACTCTGTATTGTGGGTCAATCCAAAAGTATCCAAGAAGCCATCTCAACCTCTCTGGGTACTCGCGATCAACCTCAAATCCGAAGAAAAATTCAATTTCGAGACTCGGCTTAAACTCGTGAAGCCCTTGAAAAATCAAGGTTTTTTCTTGGTTGTCCCTATTATAACAGTTATCACTTCATCCCCTGGGCCAACACCGAGTATGCGGAGATTCAATTCCTCCGCTGTCGTAGCCGAATTCAAGCACACGACTTTCTGGCTGTACTTAGCAATCGCTTCCTTGGTGGTGCAATCAATATCTGTTTTTCCGGTTTCAAAATATGTAGCAAGCCGGCGCTCCAGCATCTTTGTCCTAGGACCGGTAGTTATCCAGCCGGAACATAATGCTTCTGCGACTTCATCAACCTCAAGTTCAGTTATATCGGGTGGGCTAAACTGTATTGTTCTTTTTTCCATTTTGTTTCCTTGTTTCCCTTAACTCCCCCAAAAAATCCTGCCAAGCGTATGTAATCCACATAGACGATTATTAAAGATACCCCAGACACCATGCTTATCATCAATCGCGGAGACAGGCATAACCCGCTCTTTAGCCACGAAAAGCCCACTTCTTTCGCCTCTGGAAGAAAGTGAGCCGAATCTTCAAGCCCCCATATGGTTTTTTTAGAAGTACGACGGCAGCTCGCCTGTGGACTTGATATAATCCTCAGCCCACTGCCTGGACAGGTCGGAAGGCGTCACGATGTCCTGGGACAGGGTGAGCCGGACCGAACCGTTCTTGGAGGAGATCTCCCGGATCACGTATTTCTCCTGCAGGGAGGATAGAGCCTCCTTCGGGTCCGGGTATTCCCGCTCGATGCCGTTGAAGGAGAGGATGACCGTCCCGCTGAGCTTTCCCATGAGGCGCTTCACCGAGATCTCTTTGGTGTCCAGCTGTTCGAAGCCGGAGAAATTCTGTATGTCCCTCCCCGTAGCCTCGCAGATCTCCATGACCTCCTTTTTGGTGCAGTACGGGAGGGAGGGATCGGCAAAAATGATGGTCTTGATATTGTACTTTTCCACAGCTTCCCGGATGCATTCCTTCCCGCCCACCACAGGGATCCCGTACATGGAGCGGTCCCAGCTGTAGGACTGTTCCGTGACGATACAGACAGGTTCCTGCATCTTGCCCGGCGAGGATAGGAGATCCTTGATGATCATCCTGGCCGTCTCACCGCAGCCGATCACCATGACGCTGCCCGGCTCCGTGCCGCGCATGCTGTACATGGTCTTGAGGGAAAGATAGATCCGGTAGGAAAACCGCGACAGCATCGTAAAAAACAGCTGCCCTGCCGCGCCGATGACGTAATAGGAGACCGGCATCCGGAAGACGAAGATCAGCGTCCCCAAGACCTGGATCAGGGTGGTCACGGCACAGGCCCCCAGGATACGGACAAGCTCGTTGAAGCCCACGTATTTCCACATGCTGTTGTACAGGCGGAAGAATATGAATACCACCACGGTCGCTGCGGCAAATACCGGGGCAAACCGCAGGAAAGGCTTCCAATAGGTATCCAGGATCAGCGCGAAATGCAGCTCAAACCGCAAAAGCAGTGCCACGAAATAAGAAAAATATGACATCACGATATCATACAGGATGAGGACGGCCGCGATCCTTTTCCATCCGACCAGGAGCCCGTTCTTCCCGGCTGCATCTTGTATTCTCTTCTCTTCCATCACTAACTCACCCACTTTTCCTTATTCTCCCCGTCATCACACACACCCTCGGTCTTCTCTCCCAGCTCATCCCCGGCATCTCCGTGAAGGTCTCCCTGCCAATCCCGCACGCTTCCGGATTCCTGCCCCAGCTCATCCCCGGCGCTCCGCGGTCATCCTTCCTGCCGCTCCGGTCTTTTTGCCGGATGGTAGGTATCCACCATTTCTTCCATCACCGAGACCAGGTCCGGATCGTTCCGGTAGGCCTTCTCTGCCAGCACCTTGAGATCCTCCAGGAATTTTTCCTTGTCAAAGGATATCGGCTTTGCCACATGGATAAGGTCGTTGGCGGTCTTCTCCAGGCCCTCTTCGGCCATCAGCTTTTCCTCGTAGAGCTTCTCCCCCGGCCGGAGCCCCGTATATACGATCTTGATGTCCTTGTCGACACGATATCCGGTCATCCGGATCAGGTTCCGGGCCAGGGTATCGATCTTCACCGGCTCACCCATATCGAGGACGAAGATCTCCCCGTTCCAGGCATATACACTGGCCTGAAGCACGAGGCTCACGGCCTCCGGTATGGTCATGAAGTACCGGATCACATCCGGATGGGTCACGGTCACCGGCCCTCCCGCCTCGATCTGCTTTTTGAAAAGCGGGATCACGGAGCCATTGCTTCCCAGCACATTCCCAAACCGGACCGCCACATACTGAGTACAGGGGTGCTCTCCCTGCTCTATCATCCTCCGGGTCCTTTCCTGATAGACCTCGTCCAGGTCGGAATGAAGCCGGAGCATCGGAAGCTTACGGATATCTCCTTCCCTGACGATCTCATCCATGGTCTGGATGACCATTTCGCACAGACGCTTGCTCGCTCCCATGACATTCACGGGGTTCACCGCCTTATCCGTGCTGATCAGGACGAATCGCTCCGCGCCGTTCATCATCGCCGCATATGCTGTCTTGTACGTGCCGATCACGTTATTTTTTACTGCCTCGTCCGGGCTCATCTCCATGAGTGGCACATGCTTGTGGGCCGCCGCATGGTATACGATCTCCGGCTTGTATTTCTCAAACACGCCATAGACCTTCCGGCTGTCCCTTACCGACCCGATGATCACGGTAAGCTCTACGCCGGGGTATTCCCGCCGAAGCTCCTGCTCTATGTCATAAGCGTTATTTTCATAGATATCGAAAATGATCAGGTGGGAGGGGCAGTGGGATGCGATCTGCCGGCATAGCTCACTCCCGATGGATCCTCCTCCCCCGGTGACCAGGATCCTCTTTCCGGAAAGGTAGCTGAAGATCTCGTCCAGATCCACCCGGATGGCATCCCGGCCCAGCAGGTCCTCTACCAGGACCGGCCTCATCTGCCTCGTGCTGACCTCTCCGTTTGCAAATTGATACAGCCCGGGCAGGGCTTTAAGCTCGCAGTCCGTCTCTGCACATACCGCAAAGAAATCCCTCCGTACGGATGACGAAGCGGTAGGGATCGCAAAGAGGATCTGGGTGATCCCGTATTTCTCTACGCTTTCCAGGATGCTGTCCTTCCCGCCTACGATCGGCACTCCGTCGATATAGCGGTTCCATTTCCCCGGATCATCGTCTATGATGCAGCAGGGAATCACATCCGACTGCATGGAGCTCTTCAATTCCCTGACCGTCATCCGACCGGCATCCCCGGCGCCGATGATCAGAGCCTTCTGCTTATTGGCCCCGGAAGCCGCAAGGCTGCTGCGGATCAGATCCACAAACCGGTACATGAAGCGCATCGACGCGATCAGAGTGAACTGGATCCCCGCGCCCAAAAAATAATAAGATACCGGCATCCTCAGGTACAGGATCGTGATGCCTGCACCATGCAGAAGCGAAGCCACAGTAGACGCCGCAATGATATGCCACAGCTCGATGAAGCTCGCATACTTCCATACGCTCTGGTACAGCCTGAAGCACCAGAAGATCACAACAGCGGCCACCATGTATATGGGGATAAAGTGGAAATACGCATCCCTGTACTTTACCGGGATGAGGCTGTAGCTCATGTCAAACCGCAGCATCAGAGCCAGGAAGAAGGAAATGCCGGCCACGGCCGCATCATACAGCATCAGGTAGGCCGCGATCAGCTGCTTACGGGAGTGTTCAGATCTATCCTTATTGTCCATCCAAATAATTCTGATATCCCTCCTGTGCTGGATATCCCTCCTGTGCTGGATATCCCTCCTGCGCTGGATATCTCTCCTGTGCTGGATATCCCTCCTGTGCTGGATATCCCTCCTGTGCTGGATATCCCTCCTGCGCTGGATATCCCTCCTGCGCTGGGCTTTCCGCTTCCTGTCCTGTCTGTCTTACTCCGATATAATCCTCATCCAGATAGTAGTCTGACTCCTCTCCCTTGGTGCGGTCTTCCTTTTCTTCGCCGCCATAAGCCCCGTAGGAGCCATAGTAGGAGCCATAGTATTTGCCGTAATATTTCCCGTAATACTTCCCGTAGTATTTGCCGTAATAGCCCTTCCCGGACTGCACAGGCACCTTGTTGAGCACCGCCCCCAGGATACGGCAGCCCGACTTGTCCAGCTGCTCCTTGGCCTTTTGCACGAAGCGGTAGCTCACGTTGTCGCTTTCCACCACCAGGATCACCCCGTCGGCCTTTTCTGCCACAAGAGCCGCATCGATGACGCTGCCCAGGGGAGGACAGTCGATGATCACATAATCAAACCGCTCCCGCAGGACCTTCAGCGTCTTCTCAAACCGCTCGGAACCCAGAAGCTCGGAGGGATTGGGCGCCACGGTGCCGGTAAAGATCATGTACAGGTTCGGCACCCCCTCGATGGCGCAGATCACGTCGTTGAGGGGAGCCTGGCTGGTCAGGAAGTGGGTAAGCCCTGCCACTTCCCGGTCTCTCTCATAGCGTGCCACGATGACGGATTTCCGGATGTCGGCATCCACGAAGCATACCAGCTTCCCGTCTTCTGCAAAGCACCTCGCCAGATTGAAGGATACCGATGACTTGCCCTCGTTGGGCACAGTGCTGGTCAGGGCCACCACCTTGGTGTCGCTCCCGCAGAAGCGGACATTCGTCCTCAGCGCCTTATAGGACTCATTCGTCCTGAAGCTCAGCTTATCCAGTTTCTGAAAGTTTACAATCTCCATATTGATCTGCCCTTACGCAGTCCTTCTTCGCCTGTCCTTCTGTGCAGGTTTCTTTTCCTTTTTCTTCTTTCCGGAAAGCTTCTTCTTTTTTGTCTTCTCTTCGCTCTCTTCCAGCGGGATGGTGCCCAGGGTATTGAGGCCAAGGTAGCGCTCGATGTCGTCCGTCGTCTTGATGGAATCATCCATCAGGTGCCTCACGGTCAGGATCCCTACGATGAATACAAATCCCAGCACGGCTCCGATCAGGGTATTCTTCGTCCTGCTCGGGCTCGTGGGGCTCTCCGCCACATGCCCGTAGTCCACGATGTTGGGAGCATCCGTCTCCATGACCTCCGACATCCTGGCACTGGATACGTCTGCCAGATTGTCCACAATGATCTTCGCCATCTGCGGATCCGGATTTTGGACCGTGACATTCAGGATCCTGGTGTTGGTCTCGTTTTCCACCTTCACATTCTTGACGAATTCATTGTAGTTCATGTTGAGGTCCAGATTGCTGATCACCTTGTCCACCACAGGCCGGCTGGTAATGAAGACCTTGTAGTCCTGGGTGAGCTGGGTTCCCGTCTGCAGATCCGCCAGCGAGGTGATGGAGGTGGAGCGGGTAAGTACATAAAGCATCGCCGAAGACGAATAGATCGGCGTGATGATGGTCACTGTAATGATATAAGCCGCCACGGCTCCCGCCGCCGTCAGCCCGATGACCACCCACAGATGATCCAGCATGACAAATAAAAGCTCCAGCAGGTCGATTTCAATTACATCATTTGATTTATCCTTGTCCATAAGGTATGGCTGCCTTCCTGATCCTTTCGGCGATCTCCGGGTCACATTTTCTTCTGACCCACTCAAACGCCTTTTTGTACTGGGGGCTCCGATTTTTCAAGTCGTGCGCATCGGTAGCCAGGAAGCTGACATATCCATCCTGAATCATCTTCCTCGCCCAGCGGCCCTCTCCGTCCAAAAGAGAGGAGGTAACCGCCTGGGTATTACACTGGAGCAGGGCACCCCGGTTTATGAGCTCCTCCACAAATGCCGGCTTTCCCTTCATCGAATAATATCTCTCCACATGAGCCAGCACCGGCTTGTATCCGATATTGGTGCATTCCCTTACCGCACTCCGGATCATCTCTTCTTCCGCCCTGACATTAAATTCCAGCAAAAGGCATCGGGTGCCTGCCAGGGTATGTATCCTTTTTCTCCTCAGCCTCTCCATAATGCCGTTATCGTAAAGCACCTCATTTCCGAGGTAGAGCTTCATTCCCGGCAGGATCTTTCTGCATTCGGCCTGAAGTCCGGCAAAGGTCTCTTCCAGGCCATGATAGCTGTATCTGTTGTGCATCAAAACATAATGCGGCGTGGCGATCACGGTATCGATCCCCTCATCCCACTGCATTTGAAGCATCTGAAGGGAGGTCTGCATATCCGGCGCCCCGTCGTCCACCCCCGGGATCACATGACAATGCATGTCTGTAAAGCCGCCCATGTTTACGCGTCGCCCTTGACCCTGGAGGATCCGAAGATCAGCACAGCCCCGAATGCCGCCCCCAAAGCGGTGCAGACAAGCCAGAGGTTTTTAAGCCTTCCCATGACCTGCACCATGAAGATATATAGATATTCCGGGCTGATATATGCCTTTCCCTCATAAGACCCTGCGGAAGTAATGAAATACCCCGCAAGGCATGCGGCCGCGGCGATGCATGCCGCTATGCCCGCTTGCCTCAGATTCCTGCCCATATAGCCTTCATCCCGGAGGATGCAGACCACACAGGCAAGGAGTCCAAGGATTGAAAGAAGAAAGGTTATGATGACAGTCATTTTCAGACTGTCCTTAACCTCTTTGATGAAGCGGATCTCATCTCCGGCCAGTGCCTTCTGATAGGCCTTCATGACTTCATCCGCAATGACCGAATTGACCACCTCTCCATGCTCCCCTTCGGAAGCCAGAGCATTTATGATCTCGCTCTTTAAGGTACTCAGATCTGCCGCCACCGTCTTTCCGTTGATCACGTCCATTGTGTCCTGCTTGCTTAAAAACTGGAAACGGCTGAAGCTTAAGGGCTCCTCCAGCACGTCCTTGTCATAGTCCGCCAGAAGCAGGATCTGCTGGGTCTTTGCGTACATTCCCTCATACGCATACTGGTGAAAGCCGCTGGTATTGATCATCTCCATAATATTGGACGAGGACACAAGCCCCGCTCCGACCCCGGCTGAGACTGCGAATACAAAAAGATTCAGGCCGGAAGCCACGGATATGGCAACACCCGCTCTCTTCTTCATCCGCCTCCTCTCGTGATGCCCCATCCGCCTGCTGTCGGAAAGGAAGCTCATCCCCAGTCCCAGGCCGGCGGCCGCAAAGGCGATGATGCCGGATATGATCAGAAAAAGCCGGATATTTTGGTAAGGGAAAAACTGGGAAAGACTGATGGCTCCTCCTTCTCCCTCCCCGTCATTGACCGTCAGGGTGTTTTCGGCTACATCATAGATCACGCTTTTCTTTGCCGATTCCTGCTCCGGCCTTGTATTTAAGAGATCCGATTTAATGCCCTCATACCATTCGGATTCGGACAGGGCGTTCCAGATCCCGGTATTTCCGTTTTCCTGAATAGCCTCGCTGCCTGTAGCCAGCCTGGCTTCCATCTTCAGCTTCTCACTGCCTGCCCTGAGGATCTCGTCCTCATGCTTATCGTTGTAGTCGCTGACGATGGCTTCCCTCTGCCCCTGGGTAAGGCCGGTGAGCCTGTCCAGCAGGGCTTGTCTCTCAGAGCTCATGCCGGGAGCGGCAGATATGATCTCCCTCGCTGTGAGGGGAAGCCCTGTTTCAGGATTGACCATGCCCGTACCCGGAGTCGTCGTGCCGGACTTCGGGGTTGTGCCTATACCGGGGTTTGTCGTGCCCGTGCCGGGGTTTGTCGTGCCCGTGCCGGGGTTTGTCGTGCCCTGTGCCGGCGTCGGCGTCGTGCCCGTGCCGGGGTTTGTCGTACCGGGTTTCGGCGTCGTGCCCGTCCCGGGGTTTGTCGTGCCCGTGCCGGGGTTCGTCGTGCCCGTGCCGGGGTTCGTCGTGCCGGGTTTCGGTGTCGTGCCCGGTGCCGGTGTGGGTGTCGTACCCGGTGTCGGCGTGGGTGTCGTACCCGGTGTCGGCGTGGGTGTCGGTGTCGTGCCCGGCGCCGGCGTCGGCGTGGGTGTCGGCGTGGGTGTCGGCGTGGGTGTCGGTGCCGGCGTCGTGCCGCCTACCTTCTCCAGATAGCCTTCTGACACCCCGGTTCCGATATTTGCATACATCTTGTCTATGGCCTCATCCGCCTGGCTTCCGCTCAAGTCCGTATCCGGTTCGTCCAGCCTGCTGTAAAGCTCGTTTAATGCCGATTCGGTGGCCTGATAATACTCTCCGCCGTAATAAAACTGCTGGCCGGCGGCGGCGATCACCCTCGATTCATTTCCGTTTATGTCCGCATACACCCTCATGGGATGGATGCAGAAAACCCCTGCAAATATCATCACTGCCAATATTGTGTAGGGGATCGTTTTCCTGATCATAGAGTTTCCTTTCAAATGGAGCAGCCTCTCTTAAAGCCGCAGGTTCCCCACCCTTTCCATGGGACAGAGAATGCCGGGCCATAAAATCAAGCCCGATTGCTTTCAAATCCCGGCGCCCGTCAAAGGACGCCGGGATAAAAGCCAAATTGTCTGATTTCTTTTTGGCGGCACCGGCAGGCTGCCCTGCCGGCGCCAACTGCTGCTAATTAGTTCTTGTTGATCGGCCAAACCCAAGGTGTGCCTTGTTCATTATATGTGGTTACACCCCCAACAAGTCCCTTGACTTTGAGCATCTCATTGATGAGACGATTTTGATTTTCTCCCATATCATACGTATCCGCAAATACCAGGGTGGTCTCATCTCCCGTACCAAAGAGCTTGAACTCATATGTGATATCATTACATATCACCGAGTAGGTTCCCTTATTAAAGGTCAGGTTTGTGAATTCAAGCAAAGCACCATTCTCAAACATAAATTTCACATTCCTACTGAAGGTCGCCTCCTTCTTGTCATACACCTGGCGGGCCATCCCAAGCAGGGTAGGCACGTTCTTATCTGACCTAAATTTCAGCTCCAGGGTGACTTTAGACTGCTCATCATAGAAATTGTTGTCAATAAACTCCTTGACCGAATCATCCGTAAAGCCGTCCTTCACCACCTGCTTATCCTTGATGACGATATGGTAGGTCTTCTGTACAAAGGCCTTGGGGCTGCCGCCGGCTTCTTCAATGTCTTCCGCCGGTACAGGCTCTTCCGCCGCATCAGGAGCAGCTTCCTCTTCGGGCTCCACTGCCGCCACGGCTTCCGCCACATCAGCTGCTTCCACTTCTGCGGCATCGACCGCTTCCGCTCCCACAACATCTGCCGCTGCGTCGGCCTCTTCGACAATTACCGCACCGGCTTCCTCAGCCACAGCAGCACCGGCCTCTTCCACCTCAGGCTCCTCCTCAGGAACCACCGAGGTCGCTGACAGCTCGTCTCCGCTGACCGTATTTCCGGACACCACAAGGGTGATCTCAAAGCCTTGTGCTCCCTCGAGGTTTGCATACTCCTGCAGGTTCCGCATGATCCTGTCATAGGAATTCTTCATGGAGCTTGCAGATCCTGTGCCGCTGACCTGAACCTCATTGGCCGAAAGCTCTGTAACCTTATTGAAGGATACCACTGTCTGGTTTTTGTACGTATTCTTTCCTTCCGGATCCTCTACCGTGAACCGAACTGCAGTTGATTTATACTTGTGGCCATTGACATCCGTATAGACCGCATACAGCTTTCCAGTTCCAGCGCTATTCGGGCTTACCGACGTGCCGGATACCGTAAGGAGATCATCATTCGACTCGATAACAGCATAGTTCAGAGAAACCGAACCGCAGTTCAGATCCGGTGTAACGGTGATCTTGTCTTTCAGATCTGTCATTCCGTCCTTGCCGATCGTAAATACAAAGTCTTTGTTGTCATTGTTCAGGGTTACCTCATAAGGAGCAACCTCAAACTCATACTCATGCTTCACTTCAATCGGAGCAAGGCTTCCAATCGTAAACTTGGCTGTTACAGGAACCTTCACATTTGCGGTCTCCCATCCGGACTCTACAGCATTTGCCTTATTTGCGCTAAGAAGTACCTTCGGCGCATCATTTGCGCTAAGCGTTGCCTTGTTCGGGCTGATGGAGGTAGACACGAATCCGCCAGCCGGTGTATCTGCTGTAATCTCTACGGTATCATAAGATCCTGCGATTGCAGCTACCACGATATCGTTCTGGCCCGGATATACGGTTCTCTTTTCTGCCACAGGCAGGTCGACCACGTTTACGGTCACAGCGCCCAGCTCTTTTCCGCCAAGCACCTGCAGTTTGATGGAGGCCTTGCCGGGATTGATGCCGATGACCTGATAGGTCTTCTCATCCAGCCGGACTACGATCACGTTCTCATCATCCGATACGACGGTCACATAATCCAGATCCTTGTCTGCCACATCTACCAGTTTGACATCCACCACGTCTCCCTTGCGGATGATGGCATTGGTAGAAGTACCGATCAGAATGTTGCCGCTGATGGTATCGCCGATCTCAGTGCTGGTCTTGTCCGTAAGGGCGATAGCCATATAATTTCCTACGCCATACTGCTTCGTGGTCTTGTCATAGCTGTCTGCAGCCACGATCTCATAGATCGCAAGCTCCTGGGTCAGCCCCGATCCCTTTTCGGACTTCATCTTCCTGGGCTTCACATTCAGTGCCACGGTATCGCTGTACTTATTGCCCTTCACCTGCTTGACCGTGATCGTAGACTTGTTGTTCTTCTGGGAATCTGATGCATCCTTTACGGCCTTAAGCTTCGGATTGGCTGGGATGACGGTTCCGTTTTCTCCATTTGGCGTTACGCCGATCACAAACTTATCCGCGAAGGCCTTCGCAGGATTCGTATAATAGAAGGTCCTGACATACTCACGCCGGCCGTTGATCCACATCTTCTTCATATTTGAGCCGAAGTATGTGGAGGCTGTGGCCTTGGTCATATCCTTCTCCTTGAAATCACTGATGCTGTCCACGCGCTTTGTGGCAGTGATCTTCACCTTGATGGCTTTCATGGCTCCGCTCTTTGCCGTAACCTTGCCGTTCAGCTGAATAGCCTTCTTAATGGGCTTCGTTACGGTGAGCACGGCTATGTTCGAGCCCTTTTCTTGCTCTACCTTATACTCATCCTTTTCCTCAGGGGTCCACTCCACCGTCACGCCATCTTTTCCATTGGAGCTGTAGATCGCGCTGAGCTGGGCTGACACACTGGTTTCGCCTGCACCGATGACAAAGCTGGCCTTGCCTGTCTTCTTCCCGTCCACCGTGGCAGAAGCCGAAGCAACCTTCGGAGTCTTTGCATCCGGCAGAACCATCAGCTTAATGTATTCCGACTGTGCATAGACAGTCTCGCTTCCGATCTTCGTCTGGGTTCCCTTTACTCCCACTCCCAGCCTGACCTCTGCGATGCCGCTTGCATCGGTATAGGCATTGCGGTTCAGCTTGATCATCACCGCGCTGTCCTTCTTGGAATAAGCAATGGTGGCAACTTTCTTATTGGTGGTCGTAAATGCAAGATTCTTGACCTCACATCCGCTGAGGGCGAGCTTGCTGGACACCGGGATCGTATAGATCGGCTTGCCCTTCATATTGTTGACCGAGGCGGTATTGATCTTGTATACCTTCATGTCCTTCTCGCCTACTCCGGGGATCTCCCATTTCTCATCCAGCTGGCGCACGATGGAGCTGGCGGACAGGGTATTATTGGAAGATACCGGGCTCAGGTCTCCGAAGTTGGCCGTACCGGCCTTCTTCACCACCTTAACCTTGAGCTTGATTTTCTTAGCCTTTTTTTCATCAAAGGCATTGATCCCCTTCGCGTTCTTGTTGGACGAAATTCCGTTGGCCTCAAGAGCGCTCTTTACCCGGAAGATAAACTCGATGTTACTTCCCTTGGCATCCTCATTGTTCGCCGTGATCTTGAAGGTATTCTTCGCTCCGACATCGGCGGGGCTGGGGCCTGCTATCTTCGCTACGGAAACGCTGCTGGGCGCAGCATTTACCGAAACCTCCAAATAGTCCGAAGACAGGCTGTTTGCGAGCGTCGCGACCGCATCGATCGTAATGCTCTTCATTGTTCCATCCGTTGCGTCCAAGACGAGCACCGGATTCTTCACCTGTGTATCCGTCCCCTGATACACAAGCTTCTGCTTCGTGACCAAAGCAGGGTTTGCGTTTGATTTCGCCATGACCGTCAACGGATTCAGCACCATAGATGCGATCAGTATGAGAGCCAGCGACGAAAACCGCTTCTGAAGTTTCCTCATAGTTTCTTTACCTCCCTTTTTTTTGCGTCCCTGATATACGCCGACCCGGAGCCTCCGAGAGGAGATGAGGAAGCCCCGGTGCAGCATATAACAAGATTAAGCATTGTCTACCATAGCACAAAGCGTGTCAGGGAATGTACCGGTCATGCACAATCGACACGTTTTATGTCATAGACAGCATTCCTTTTTTTTCCATCCGAAACCGGGCATAGTCACCCAAAAAGCCCTGTCTGTAGTGTCTGCCGATGGGGATCCTCTCCTCCCTTCCTTTTATGGTCAATTCCTTTCCTCTTATTTCCTCCAGGTATTTCAGATTTACGATATAACCCTCATGGCTCCTGGAAAAATAATCCGGAAGCCTTGCGGCGATGCTCTTCAGGCTCGAATAGGTATACCGTGCAGTTTCCGCCTGGATCTTTACCGCCCTTCCGTCCCTAGTGATATAGTAGATGCTGTCCAGGGGGATCTCGCAGGTCTCGTAATCATCCACGATCCGCAGCTTCTTTTTCCTTCTGTTTGCCTGGCTTACTGCCTTATGCATGGCCTGCTTCAGCTTGTTTTCCAAATCCCTGCAGGCAAGGGAATAGCAATGGATAGTCTCATAGACGTCCGAGGTATAGCCACCCTCCTCATAGACATAGACAATGGCGCATTCCGGCCATTTCAGATTCAGCCGCCTGCCCAGCCGGAGTCCATCCGGCACCGGATCGCCGGATCCCACCCAAAGGACTGCGATATCATAATCATAGTCATGCCTCTGTCCGGAACTGCACGAAAAAAACTCGCCAGAATCCAGGATCTCAATCTCAGGATCCGGCAGCAGCTTCTGTTTGTTGATGATGTCCTTCGTGTACCAGGCATCCTCAGGCCTAGCCGCATAGATCGCAAGCCTCATCCCAACCCCGCCCGCCGATGCTCCACTCCCCATGCCATCAGCCGGACATGAAGGCAGCGGCACCTGTTGACAAACGTTTTGCCATATCCCCGGGTCCTGCCCGGAGGATTCCGATCAGAAAGAAAACAGCATCCGGAAAGGCAAAAGGAAATAATAGGAACAATGTCGATGATAGAACACGCCCTTTTATAAAATATAGAAATCATGCCTAATCGACATAAAATATGTCGTATTCGGCACAAGCCGCGCTCCGTCCGGAGAAAACACCAGCTGAGCAAAAGTATTTTCAAATGGCAGAAAACAGGCTGTCCGTAATCTTCCTGTTTACTCCAGTTTCTTCCATTGTCATTGCACTTGCCATAAGCATTTCCTCCTCGTAGTGTGCCAGACCGGCCACAAGGACAAAAAATGGTCAAGAAATTTACAGAATGAGTATGTCATCTGAATTTTGTAATCCGTCAATTGCATTTATCCTTTGGGATCATTGGGCGATGCGCCCGGAAGCCCTTACGGCATATCCATTGATATGATAAAAAATATATCAGATTCATAGGTCCTTGTAAAGGACGAAAATACGTAAATACGCTCTGGTTAAAAACCGCTGAATATGACTGAAGCTGAAATGGAAATCTAAGTTCCAGTTTGCAAAATGCCTGTTCTGCGTATTGTTTGCAAGATTAAATTTCGGATATGGGCAGCCGGAATTTTATTTTCTGATTGACCTTTGAGTCACGCATATTAAAAGGCTCAAGACCATGACATTACTGGCCTTGAGCCTTTTTTGTTTCGGCACGGGTGTCAAGCTGTCCCCGGATCATTTCAGCCTTGCTTCACTCCACCAGCTCGAAGTCGCTGGCCGGGTGTTTGCAGAGCGGGCAGGTAAAGTCTTCAGGAAGCTCCGTTCCGACATATTCGTAACCGCAGATCTTGCAGCGCCATTTGTGCATCCCCTCCGGCAGGGCGTCCTTCTTCGCCTCCGGCTTCGGCTTGATATTGGCCTGGTAATACTCATAGGTGGCGGAAGGATCCTGGGTGAGGACCTCCATCTCCTTCACCTCCCCGACAAAGAGGGTATGAGTTCCCAGGTCCATAGTCTGCTTCACCTCGATGGAAAACCAGGCATTGGTTCCCGCCGTCACATAGGCGATGCCGTTTGCCGACCTCCTGCATTCGCTGTAGCCTGCAAACTTGTCCACGTCCCTCCCGGACTGGAAGCCGAAATGCTTGAAGGTATCAAAGGATGCCTTCTGGCTCAGCACGGATACGTTAAACGCCCTGGTCTCCAGGATCATGTCGTGGGTGTAATTTGCCTTATTAACCGCTACTGCGATCTGATTCGGCTCACTGGTCACCTGGATCGCCGTATTGGTGATACAGCCATTGTCCTTCTCCCCCCGCCTTGCCGTCAGCACGAATAATCCATACGACAGCCTGTACATTGCTTTCTGATCCATAATCTCTGCTCCTTTCATAAATGTATGCCTGCATTTGAATCTACAGTCTCTCTGCCATCCACTTCCCCGGACCTCCGCCCCGGCACATAAACCATCTCGGCAAAGCCCTTCCCCACAGTCAGCTCCCTTTAGCAGATAAGTCCCCATAGTTATCCGCCATCGACCCGTACAAAATGATCCAAGTCCTCAGAACATTATAATCCCAAAAGCGGATATCTCCAAACACCTGTGCCCGGGTCAGAGCTCCGAGGCACTGACGGCGGCAGAAAACCTCTTCCAGATCCCGGCGTGGTTTATTTAAGAAACCGTCCCCACTGTGTTTTCAGATTACCCAGTCCTCCAGGACCAGCCCGGGAACTCTTGAGAATTCTCCTATGTTGTGTGTGATCACGGTCAGACCTTTTGACAGCCCCTGTGCGGCGATCATTACATCATAAGCTCCAATGGGAGCACCTGCAAGCGCTAACGCAGCACGAAGATTGCCAAAACAGACGGCATCGGCATCATCAAATGAGAGGATCGTATAATTTGACAGAAAAGCATACAGTGTCTGACGTGTTCGGTCACCCCATTTGCTTTTTGCCGCACCATACTCCAACTCACCCACGGTGATCGAAGATACGGCGATCTCATCAGGCAGAATCGTAAGGAGCTTATCGGCCAGCCTTGGATGCCGGTTGTTTATGGCATAAATGCAGATATTCGTGTCAAGAAGAAATGTCATTGCATCCTCTCCCGGACCAGTAAATCTGTAATAAGCGGCTGATCCCGCTCAAAGCATATGTCCTCATCAAGGGATCCGAGAGTCTGTCTGAGCAGCGCCCAGGGGTCATTTGGGGGAAGCAGAAAAAAACAATCCCCTATCTTTCTGATGATGAATTCGGTATTTTTTGTCTGCATTTCTTTGGGAATGCGTATGGCCTGGCTGTTGCCGCTTTGAAAAACCTTTGCTGTAAGCATATGGATCGCCCCCCTTTCATACAATGTATATACATTAAGTATATACTCAGGGAGAAGTGAAGTCAAGCGTTATGCCTTTTTGCCGCCGAAGTCAAATACCCCGGAGCATCAAATCCGGAGCCTCCTCTCAATCCGTTCTGCCATGTGATATTACGGTCTTCAATCCATTTCCTTCTTTTGTTTTTTTCGCAGGAGGCCCGTAACAGTCAGAAAACCGTTTATAGCACTTTGCATTGTCAGATTACCGTTTTCCTTGATTTCAAACCACTTGTATTATTAACCGCAAACTTAGTCCCCAACGCTGAACCCATCCGCCAAAAAGCATTTGAGAGGTTCTAATTCACTGCTATCCCAATCGAATGCTCCTGCGCTTGATGCTAAGCCAAGTGGCATGGTGACGTATTCATCACTGGAAGACAGATACGTATGGAGCTTGTTCTTATGTTTTCGGCGATAGCCCCGTTCATAAGATGTTTCCATCGCTTTCAAAAAAAGATCTATGGAAGATAAGATATCTTTGAAATTATTTTCAGATAGAATCCGAAGACAGAGATCTTCCAATGTGCCTGCACAGCTGTTGAGAGGAAAAAGCACAAAACCCACTTTTAGCCCTTTATCATCATGGCTCCATACACCGCATTTCTCTGAAGATATAAAACCACATTTCCTTAAAGAACCGCTTACCTCTTGACAAGCTTTAGAGTAATCCTTCTCCGCATCTCGGATGACGGCCATGCTTGTGACTTGGTCAAATCTATCCATATTCTTTAGACTCATCAGAAAATTACTCAAATTCTCGTTGCCACCAAAGTCCAGAACTTGAATCTCATTGGAAAATCTTTGGTCTTTAGCCAGGGCCTTGCTTCCCAGATAATTGATCAAAAAGCCTTCTGCATCCCTTCCTTCACAAAGAAGCAGATATGGCTTTACAATTGTCTTACGTTCAATCGGCATCAGCGCACCTCCATGTCAGAACGAAGTGCGCTTTTGAGAAGATCATAGCTGGAACGGAAGGATTTCAAACCTTCCTTGTCGTATCCCAGACGGTAAAAAGAAAAATCCTCAGGATATTCTTTTGCACCCTCAACAGCACCGATAATATTTTCATAACTATGTGTCGTTGCAATCACCTGGCAGTTATAATCACTACTGACATCGGCTATTATCTTCCACAAATCCTTATACATAGAGTAATGGAATCCTGTGTCTATCTCATCTACAAGAAGAATTCCATCTTTAGCATCCATAATGCTCAAAACAATATAAAGCAGCTTATTGATACCATCTCCAGAAAACTGAACCGGCAAAAGTTTTTTATTCGTATTTATATATAGTTGCGGAATGCCACTCACGGATAGTGTGACAATGTCACTTATGGAAGGATCAATACGTTTTAGAAAGCCAATAATTTTCTCTTTTTCACCATTAAGTTCTGCTTTTCCCATCCGGTCAAGAATCGCTCTATCCGTGCGGACAACGTTATTGTTTACAAATGAAGTATAAGTGAGCCGCATAAATTGCTTTTTACCATCATTATCATAAACCTCACGGAGAGTCCCACTGTCACTTGTAGTAAAATGCCCAGTTTCTGTATAATCAGTAGATCCTTCAACCAAAAAAACAAAACGCAGAGTATAATACCTCTTTGCTGATGACTGAAAGCTCCCTGCTACATTTTGGGGAATTTCCCCATTTTGCGCAGGAATGTAGCTCTCATCTTTCGAGTAAGATAGTGTAAGGGTATCTTCTCCTCGTGTCGCCTGTATCCTGATCGTATTATCCGGGTTCATCTGGTAGAAGAGCGGTTCCCACAGACTGACACCATTTGTCGGGACGTTTAGTCCACGCAACCCATTCATAAGGTTGAAAGAATCGGGAGAAAGATGATCCATCATAAAAAAAACCGCTTCCAGCACAGAACTCTTTCCAACGTTATTATTTCCAGACAGCAAAACGAGACGACGCATGTCCTTAATACTTAATTTCTGAATCCCTCTGAAATTTTCTATATTAAGGTTGCTGAGCATATTACTCATTCCCATGCCTTCCTTTCCAAAGTCATTTGATGCAAGTCTAAAAATGTCAAAATACTTTTTATTAGGATACATCATGCCTGGTTGACCCGGGATTGCTTTGCCAATAGAGACCCTGTTGTCGACACTCCGCTTTTTTTCGTTATCCCACTTTGAAGCGTTGGACCAGTATACATACCCATTTTTCTGAATATGCAGTTTACCGCTCTCCGGGATTCTGACTGGGTCATATCGGCCTACATACATCGCATTTGCCTCCTTGTATGCGTGTATTTACAACTTACCCAAAATTATACTCTGTTTTTTAGATAAATCAATAACTTCAGAGTGTAATTCCCTATGAACTTCTTCGAATGTACCCTATCTCAAATGCCATTATGCCAAAAAGCATCCCGATAAATCCTCACTACAATGCAGACAAATCCGGGATTAA
The DNA here is from genome assembly GCA_024693135.1 of Lachnospiraceae bacterium. GTDB lineage: Bacteria > Bacillota > Clostridia > Lachnospirales > Lachnospiraceae > NK4A144. The sequence continues at coordinate 20,382 of JAILLN010000049.1, forward strand.
ATCCCGGATCTGCCAAAGAAGCATTTATGGACTACATCAAAAGAGCTGTCGAAGACATTCCCAAGACAGCCGCCATCATCAAATCCGTCATTTCAGTGTTTCTGCGAGCTTGGGATCAATTCCATTAAGAAGCAGAAGCTGTTTAAACTGTCTCAAAAGCTCTCCGTATGCGCTCCTTTCATCCCACGATGCCATAATCCCGAATACTGTCCTCAAAGCACCTTGGCTGCGTAGGAGCAGGTCGGATTAATCTTCTTCTTTCTCCGCTCCGCCATCTCTGCCGTCTTGAAGACAAGGCGTTTCGCGATCCCCTTGCCGCCGTAGGCCGGGTCCACCTCGGTGTGATAGATCGTGCATTCCTCACCGTCATCCTCGTAGTCGCACTCCCCGATGACCCCGTCCCCGTCCAGGGCGACGCTCCGGCAGCCCTCCTCGTCAAATTCGATCCTGATCCCGTGATTATAGCTGATATCCAGCGCTCCCGAAGGACACTGCTTCACCGTCTGCCAGATCCGGGGATTATCCCCCCGGCTCAGGTCCACCCATGGCTTCCTGCCGAACTCAAACACGCCGGGACACCCCGTGACGCACTTCTTTGCATGGAAGCATTTATCCGAATCCCAAAATACGGTGATATCCTCATTTTCATATAATCGATGCATGGCCCGGCCTCCCTCCAGTCAACATGAACAAAATCCTACCGCACTTACCTTATCCTCGAATTTTTGCCCTAAACCTGATACCTGTCCAGCCTGTCCAAGCAAATGACGTCAGACAACGATTGGAGCTTGAAGGCCGCAAAATGTTCCTGTAAAAATCCGATCACAGGATTACTCGATCGAACAATGCCCTTTTCACTGTAGCTCATTCCAAAATCCTCAATCAGCTCTTTTCTGATTTCCTCAATCTCTTTAAGATATGGGATATAGATTGCATATTTTAGATTTTTGCTTTTTGTCTGAGACTTTATGTTAACCCTTCTCCCAGGCATATATCGTATATTCTGGAAATGATAGAACACAAGCGGAAATACCTCCCCCTTTCCCTCCTGCATCAAGATATCATTTCCCTCACATTTAACCAGAGTATACCTCTCCAAATTCCACGGAGCTACTCCTCCGCCCAGATGCTCCAAGATATGTACCCCCGTGAACAGTTTCGGAAACTGGTTTAAGTATTTCTGATCTCCCATCCTCTCCGGCTCGGGCTGATCGAAACACCAGTCCATACATTTGTCTCTCCACCAGCTAAGAATTTTGCGTCCGTTTTCAGTATTTTTGAAATAATTAAATTCTACACAAAATCTCCCGTTTCGCTCTTCAAGCCTTCGCCCGTAATCCGTATCCTTGAAACGATGCTCTACGATAGCGGCATCAGCTTCAGAGGATGTTATCTCATCATATAACACTGCAGGATTATTATAAAAATAGAGGTCCGAATCCAGATAAATGCAGTCTCTGACTGGATAACGATCTAATACATACTGGATGATAATAGGCGTACATGTCCAGCAGTATTCTGCTTTAGATCGTTCTTTTTTCTTTTCCAGCAAAGCTGGAGTTCGAATATCTTTCTCCCGGATCATCACTGCATGATTGAGACCCAGATCATTCAAAATCTCATAAGCTCTCTCGTCGAAGCAGAAAATATAGAGCGTGAAATCTTCCGTCACTGCTTCGAGCGACCTATACAAGGCAATTCCTTTATCCAGATAGTAACTGTCAAAAAGAGTACAAAAATTCATCATACCCCAAGCCTCTTTCTTATGAAACCTTCATCCATTATCCTTGCCGTATGCTCCCATAGGAAATTCTCCTCCACCCTTCTTCCAGCATCCGCCGGCAGAATTCTTTTTCCTGAAAGAATGATGTTCTTCATCTCCTCGATGTTTCCGGCAAGGAACCCGGATACCCCGTCTTCTATGATATAATCCGGTCCCGGAGCATGGAGCGCCAATACGGTACAGCCCTGGTACATAGCCTCCAGAATGCACATGCCAAAGATCTCCGTCAGGCTGAAATTAACGAAATAATCGCAGGCATAATAATAATCCTGTACATCCCGGTTGGGAAGACGCTCCACCCGGATCACCCTTTCCCCAAGGTCATGCGCAATGATCTTCTCATTCATCCTAGGCTCCAGGCTCCCCTTCCCAATAAGGACCAAGCTATACTCATCCGGAAGTTCGGACAGGAGCTCCACCGACCTTAGGGGATTCTTATTTTCCTCCAGTCTCCCGATAAAGAGAAGCAGCTTCCTTTCCTCCGGAAGCTTCAATCTATGGCGAAGTTCCGCCTTGTCTCCCGAGACTTTTTTGATGACATCCGTATCCAGCCCCACCGGCGCCACCATCACATCCGAGATTTTTAGTTTATTTAATTCTCCGGCTATCTGCGGGGTTTTTACAAAACATTTACTATTTCCATAGAACTTAATGCTTCTGTAGAAAAGAAGCCTCATCAGTTCCCTCTTCCACTTTCCCCCATTGTTGCTCCGGATAATCCCGATATAAAAATAATAGGGTATATCCTTTTTTTTCAGAAAAGCAACCAGATTCGGCGCAAAAAGCTGATTGTCCCCATTGACCTGCACGATATCCGGCTTATAATTCAGCAGGATGTTCCAATCAAAATAGCTGTGCACGCCCAAAGTTTTCACTGGAACAAAGACAAGTTTCACGTTTCCCGCCATCTCTTCTCGGGGAGTCCTTAGATCCGTAGCCGGCATTATTACCACGCATTCATAGCCACGCAAAACAAGCGCTTTGGCCAGTCCAGTCTCCTGTATATTATAAAAGCTTTTATTTCCTGCCTTCCCCTTATGAAGGGTAACAATCACGATCCTCTTCAAACTATTACCTGCTTTATTTATCCTCTATCTGTCCAGTTTTATTCGATACGTTTTCCTAAAAGTGCTGTCCCCCGAATAAAAACTTCGAAGAACATGTTTCCACCCAATCCTCCTTCACATGCCTTTCGATCCGGCACGCATGGGTCTTTTGCTTTTCATCGTAGCTTATGCCCACAAGGATCGGACTGGTTCATTCCCGCCTCTCATCAAGCCGTACGAAACATTCCATGTCTTCAGAACATTATAATCCCAAAAGCTGATATCTCCAAGCACCTGTGCCCTGGCCAGAGCTCCGGAGCATTGACAGCGGCAGAAATCCCCACTACAATGTAGGCAAATCCAGGATTTAATCCCGGATCTGCCGGAGGAGTATTTATGGACTACATTAAAAGAGCCGTCGAAGACATTGTAATAAAAACAGACCAGACCTTCAAATGCGTGCTCGTGACCGGAGCACGGCAGACCGGAAAAACAGAAATGATAAAAAAGCTCTTTCCCGGGAAGAAATACGTCCCTCTCGACGATCCCTTCATCGAAGACCAGGCAAATAACGATCCCAATATGTTCATGACCCTGAACCGCCCCCCGGTGACCTATGATGAAGTACAGCGTACCCCCGGGCTGTTCCGCCAGATCAAGCTGGCCTGTGACAGCACAAAGGAAAAAGGCCTCTTCTGCCTGTCCGGATCACAGCCCCTGGAGCTAATGGAGCGGGCATCGGAATCCCTTTCCGGGCGGGTCGGCATCGTAGAGCTCTCTCCCCTTTCCCTGCGCGAGATCCACCGGGACAGCTTCCGCCTTCCTTTTCTGCCCACCATGGAGTACATAGAGCAGAGAAGCGTGACTGCGGCGGCTCCCGATAACATCTGGGAAGAGATCCACAGAGGCGGATATCCCGGGCTGCAGGACAGGGATGTGGACTGGGGAACCTTCTTTTCCAGCTATGTGAAGACCTATCTGGAACGTGACGTCAGGAAGCTCACCGCCGTCCACAATCTGAATGACTTCAGGCGTTTTCTGATCGCTGTGGCGGCCAGGACCGGCCAGATGGTAAACTACAGCAGCATCGCAGACGAGACCGGGAAGGACCAGACGACGATCCGGGCATGGCTTTCCATCCTTGAGGCCACCGGAATCGTATACCTGCTTGAGCCATATACCCCCGCCGTCCTGAAGAAGGCCATAAAAACCCCGAAGCTCTACATGCGGGATACCGGCCTGGCCTCCTACCTTACCCGGTGGCTCACCCCGGAGACTCTCGCAAACGGCGCAATGAGCGGTGCAATGTGGGAAACCTTCGTCATCTCCGAGATATTAAAGTCATACGCAAACCGGGGCATAGACTACAGATACCAGGTCTCCTATTACCGCGGACGGAACCGGAGCAGATCCGAAGGGGAGATCGACCTGATCATAGAAGAAAACGGAATACTATATCCCATAGAGATAAAGAAGGGCACATCCGTGACGGCAGATGAAGCATCCGCCTTCCAGGTCCTAGACAAAGTACCCGAAAAGAAACGCGGCCCCGGCGCCATCATCTGCAGCTGCCCACAGCCCGGCTCCCTGCGCGAAAACCTCTTCCAAATCCCGGCGTGGTACATTTAAGAAATATATGCTGAGCTTGCACTTCAATCAGAAAAAAGAAACCGGGGTGAAGCAGGTACATATAGGTGATAAGCTTTTGTATGAAGCAACCCTCTGAATCTTTGTCATCCGGAACCTCCTCTTAATCCGTTCTGCGACCTCCTGTGAGATCACCTTGTCCGAAGAAACCGTCAGAGAATTCAAACACCTGACGACAATGTGCATTTCTCTGATGGTCTTTTGCGCCTCAAAAGCTCTCCGTATGCGCTTCTTTCATCCCACGATTCCATAATCCCGGATACTGTCCTCAAAACTCCTCTCCGGCTTCCATCCGGTATGCTCCCTGATCTTATGCACCGAAGGCTGGAGAGAAATGAACGGCTCCGGATCTTTCCCATAATGTATCACTCCCTTCGGCGCCACTATCTCCCTCAGCCGCTCTGTGTATTCTTTTAATGGTCTGTATTCCCCATGGGCAATATTATAGATCTCTCCAGGTCGGCCTCTAAGGCTCAGGGCGATCAGCGCATCCGTCGCATCATACACATCCAGATAGTCCCAGTTCTGAGCACAGGAGGACAGGTTCATCTCCCTTCCTTCCCGGAGGGCATGGTAAAGATCCGGAAGCATCCGTCCCTCCGGCTCATACTTCCCGATAAGGGAAAAGATCCTCCCCCAGATCCATTCGATCCCGAGCTCCTCTGTACGCTTCCTTGTCCGCTCCATTGCCGTCAGCTTCGCTGTCCCATAGGCTGTGACCGGATCCGGGAGGAGACTCTCATCTTCCTCCACATCAGGAGGCACCACACCGTACTCTGCCTGAGAGCCCGTCAATACGATCCGCTTCACACCAAGTACAGCTGACGCCTCGGTGACCGCTACGGCATAGTCCACATTCTGCGCCTGTTCACCCATGATCCGGCCTCCGCCCCACATCAAGTGGAAGCAGACATCGATTCCCCGGTCTTCCTTCAACGAATCATCTCCTCCATCGAGCCCCATTTGGATCACGTGATCCGGAAGTTCCCCATATCTTTCCGGCTCCAAGGGGATTACATGCAACCCCAAGTCGTCCGTTTTCAGCCTATTGTTATGGACTGAGCCCGGCCTTACTACAGCATAGACCTCATAGCCATTCTGCCTCAGCCTCTCCGTCAGTACTGCTCCGGTAAAGCCTGCCGCGCCCGTCACAATTGCCTTCATCCTCCCTCCTCCATTCTGTTTTTCAACACAGAAATACGCCTAAGCCCTGTGAGATCACTATGTCCGAAAAAACAGGATCTTTCCTAGCCATCTTACCATTATCCCCAATTTCCAAAAAGGGATTACAACTCTGATTCAGGCATCCTTTTAGATGATCATAAGGGAATTGTTTCCCATCCCGTCAATTTGTTTCTTTATCTCCTCTCGGTAAAGCATCACAGTGATAACCACTTTCCCGGAAAACTCTCGTAAAAAATCTGGAGACTCTACAGAATATCCATATAATGTTTTCCCCTGCTTCAATCTGTTGTTGTCAACAAAGCACCTGATATCACATTTAGAAAGATCTGATACCGCCATAAGATGCATCATATACGAACCGGTTCCCCAAACAACCACAGGTTCAGCATCATGGGCCAGTCTTTCGATGATGCAGATTAATTCCTCCTCCTCTTTTTCCCCCCTCACTACATACTCCCGGATAGACTTTTCCGTTATCTCATCTTTTTCTATTAAATCTGTTTTCGAATCCATTCTGCGATATAGCACGACATTTGATAATGTCGTCAGCATATTTCTCTGAAAGCCAATGGATGTATGGGCACATACTCTCTCGAAACCGCACCGGCCAAGCAATATATCTGCTGTCTTTACCGAAAAGTAGTTTATATGCTCATGATTAAAGTTATTGACAATCGGTGTCTGGTCTATCATCAAATCTTCAAATCTAGGCCAGGTAAGAAGCAGGTATCCATCTTTTTTCAAGTAGTTTTTCCGAATATTGTCTATTGCTTCTTCGGGGCATAATAAATGCTCAAACACCATTGTCATGATAACAAAATCCACCTTAATGTCACTTAAAGGCGGTTGATAAACCGATCCAATGATGCCTTGAAATCCATATTGTACGATACTGTCTATCGAGGCTTCAGATGGATCGATTCCAACTAAATTATGATACCCCTCCTGCCGAAGATAGTTCAGGAGATTTCCATTGCCACACCCCATATCCAAAATCATGGAATCCTCAGATAAATAAGCAGCCAATATCCTTGATATCACTGCATAATCGTAATCTGTACTAGCATTGAACTTCCAGCCACCCCCATAATAATTGTTATGATTATAATAGTCATCATAATCCTCTTTTGAGGACGCTGTATCCGCATAGCAATTCCCACAATTATCACAGCAGACAATATCATAACCATTACCCAGATGAATATCATCCGGCAACTTATAATCAATCCGATATAATTGTCTCCCAATTTGATTCCCGCATGCAGGACATGACCTATGCAATATGATATTCTTCATCCTAACCACCCTTCTGCAATAATACCTCTGTAATCGCAGCTCAACGGCTTAAGCTTTCCATCTGACCCATGGTGCTCTCCCTTGTACCAGCATCCGATCCAGCATCTGCTTCTCGTAGAGGGTATCCATGCACTGCCAGAAGCCATGATGGGAGTAGGACATCAGCTCCCCCTCTGATGCCAGTCTGGACAAAACCTGCGTCTCTAGTATAGTCTCATCACCCTCTATATACTCAAACACAGCCGGTTCCAGTACCATGTAACCGGCATTGATCATCAGATCGTCCTGCCTCTTTTTTTCCCGGAATGAGCGCACTGTATTATCATCCCAGATATCCAGCGTCCCCTTTGTTTCCTTCTGGACTACTGCCGTCAGAGTGGCCAGCTTTCCCTGCTCCTTGTGAAACTTGACCAGTTCTCCTATATCTACATCACAGACCCCGTCACCATAAGTCAGCATGAAAGTCTCATTCCCAATATACTTCTGCACCCTTTTCACACGTCCGCCAGTCATGGTGTCCAGTCCGGTGTTCACGATTGTGACCACCCAGGGCTCCGTGCTCCGGTCATGGATCGTAACCTCATTATTATGGTTGAAATCGATCGTAATATCTGAAGTATAGAGAAAATAATCCGCAAACCATTTCTTGATCATCTCCTGCTTGTATCCTGCGCAGATAACAAACTCGTGGTACCCGAAGAATGAATACTCCTTCATGATATGCCACAGGATTGGCATCCCGCCAATCTCTATCATAGGTTTCGGCCTGTATTCACTTTCCTCCATGATCCTCGTGCCTGCACCGCCTGCTAATAATACTACCTTCATTTCCCTTTCCTTTCTGATCGTAAAGCCATCTATTAAATGATTAACAAACCTATCCCAGCACGTCTTCCTTTTTCCGGAGGGCAGCTTTCCCATCCCGTATCTCATAGATCAGATCGCAGTTTCGGATGGTGGTCAGGCGGTGTGCGATGATGATCATTGTCTTGGTACCTGCCAGGCTGTCGATAGCCTCCATCACGGCAGTCTCCGTCTCCGTATCAAGCGCCGCCGTCGCTTCATCCAGCACAAGTACCTTCGGATTGCGGTATAGCGCCCTTGCGATGCCTATCCTCTGCCTCTGCCCGCCGGAGAGCTTCACTCCCCGGTCGCCGATATTCGTATCCAAGCCCTTCGGCTGCTCCCGGATGAATTCGTCCAGCTGAGCCTCCTTCAGTGCCAGCCATACTCTCTCATCATCGATCTCTTCCGGTTCTATGCCGAAGGCCACGTTAGACCGCACGGTCTCATCCGTAAGATAGATCGCCTGGGGAATATATCCCACAATCTTATGCCAGGCATGCGGGTGCTTATACACATCGGTCTCATCTGCCAGAATATGCCCCCCGTCCGGCTTGAGCACCCCAAGGATCACGTCTGCCAGCGTCGTCTTTCCCGCACCGGAGGGTCCGATGAAGGCGACAGATTTATTAGCCGGAATCGTTAGATCCACATGATCCAGGATGACCTTATCGGGGCGAGATGGATAAGCGAAGGTCACGTCAGACACCTTCAGTGCATCCTTCACTTCAATTTTCGTATCATCTTTATCGTCCTCTTCAAATTTCTGCCTCAGACCCTCGATTCCCTTCAGATCATTATAGACCGCATCCACAGAAGGCATGCCGAACATAATATTTCCGATGTATCCGCTGATCCGATTGAAGGAAGGCAACATCCGAATAGCCGCTATGGCAAAAACCGACATCACCGGCACGAAGGATTTCATATCCTCTCCCATATAGATCCTTATGGACATGAAAAGCAAGAGACCGCAGATGCATACTGTCTCCATGATGGGACGGGGAACGATATTAAGCAGAAGCTGTCTTTGTTGGATCAGGGCAAACTTTTTATAGTTTTCATCGTACCGTCGAGTAAAATACTTCTCCGTATTAGCTACCTTAACCTCCTTGATGCCCCCGAATGCCTGTAGCATGGCTCGATTCATTTGGGCGCCAACCTCTCTGCTCTCCTGACCCATCTTCTTTAGCTTTTTCTTAAAGATTATCATGACCACATACAAAAAAACGGCAAGCAACGCAACCAGCATCAAAGTCGTTTTCGCATCCTTAATGAAAAGATATATCGAAAGCACAGCGCAGACCGAAGCCTCCGTAATCATCTGCAGGAAAGCAAGCACAACTGTAAAGAAGCCATTGACATCCGAAGAAATATTCCTCATCAGTTCCGAGACATTATGGGATACATGAAAAAGATAATCCTGGCTCAAATAACACTCCATCATCCGGTTAGATATCCTGCGCTGGTTGTTATAAGTGAAGCGATAGGTCACATCATACATACAGGTAATATAGATATTTTTGAAAATGTATATTACCACCAACAAAAGAGCCATATAAAGAATAGAAATCCGGATGTCTGTTATACCTAGGAAATCTGCTATCATGGAAAGCCTTGAGTTTGTATGGATGACTTCTGGATTCGTCACAGCAGATACCAAAGGCAGAACCGCAGAAACTCCCAGCAACTCCACAAAAGCCCCCACAAAGATCATAGCCATCAGAATCATAAGCCGGATCTTCTGGTGCCTGTTCAATATATACGATATCTTCCTTAAAATGTTCATTCTAAAAACAACTCCTCACGTCTATGATAAATATAATCTTCTATATAATGATAAAGAACATAGACATTTCATTATTATATATACTTGTCATTATTATATCAATTACAGTGCACCTCTGTCTTGAAGGGCATCGTGACAGATCATAAAATCAAGTTCTTTGTCCCAAGCAGGCTCTGCTTTTTGGAGAACACAGCAACTGTGCAGGACAATATCGTACCACGAACGCTCGGATTGTTAGCGAACACTCCATCGTTACGGGCTTGAAACAGAGAATCCATACCGCATCTGAAAAATCCTTGAAATTTTATATGAAAAACTCCCTGTCGGATTATAAAGGAAAAAACATTGCATACGACATAGACACAAACATCCCTTGAGAAACAACAAAGGAGAGTGTTTTGTTTTCCTATTTTGCCGGCGTAACTTCCAACATTTCTGAATGATAACGAGCAAGAGGCATATCCTTCGATAATCATTAGTTGTAGTGAATTACAAATTGGAATTGAATGCAAACTCATGCTCTTTCATTTGTCATCTATCTTATTTTCACTTCATATAAGTCATAATCTTTTTCAAGCAGGAATAGCTCTGCCAATTTCTGCATATCAATTCCAATATCTTTATCTGCCTTTTTTTCCCCCTCGTCACCCCTAAAGCAAAAATACAAGACCTTTTTTCCGCCCTTTATATAGTCAAACGCTTTTTGTTCCTCATACAATTCCGATGGTCTATGCAGGTACACAGTCGATAACAATTGTGGCCAACAATCATCATCTACCAGATAAACCGTATTATCATCCACGCATTCAGAAATTGTATGAAGGCTCTCTTGAGTCATCTTGTGATTAATTTGTTCTCTCCTTACGTTTTCTATATAATGTGGCGTAAATAACACAATGCTAAGAGCCATAATAAAGCTTGCCATCAAATATCTATACTGAGTACTGGCGAATAGGATAGCAAAAATCAGTATAACCAACACTGATGTAGGAGCCAGATACTTTGGTATGAATACATTCATATGTACCATTTTATTATATGTAATGCCAAAAATAGCTACTATAAAAGATGGCATTAACAGAATGCATACCTCTTTTCCATGTTTATTATCTTTTTTCCCGAATAATCCTTGAAACATCAACGTACACAACAATAAACTCCAAAAGACTATCCCCCTTTCCCCCACAAAAAGCGAAAAACAATGCCAGATAACTACAAATACATTCATGTCAATATTGCCATGGGGACTATAATCTGAAATCTCCTTTACAGATCTCAGGAACACAACCGCCCATGGAAGATATGAAATTATGGAGAAAAAAACTGCATAGAAAAAGAAACCAAGTTTATTTCGATTCTTCTTCACAAGAAGTATGTGTAATAGAAGTACAAGATATATTGAACAGACGGCTACCAATGCGAAATAATGAGTATATGCAGAAAGTATTCCCGATATGACAAAGAGCACCTTATGACTCTTCCTTTCTTCCTGAAGAAAGCATATTGCAGAATACCCGCATAAAAAAACAAAAAGCATAGACCAGGAATACGATCTCACCTCTACAGCATAATGTGTCAGCGGAGTTGACAATCCAAGAAAAAAACACAATTCCATCGATACTATATATCCATATCGTTGAGTTATTTCAAAAATATTGATAAGCAATATAATAATTATGGGGATCAACGCGGAAAAGTGATAGACAAAGGTTTTCTGCCCGAGGACATGAGATAATGCGTTAATGAAATAATTGTAAAGTGGAGGCATGGTCTTTTCCCAAAGCGCATATTTAAGCACCTCGCGAAAAGAAGGTTGTGCATAGTACGTAATGCCAAAGGCTTCATCAAACCAAAACGTACTATCAAAACACCGTACCAAATATACTATTACAAATAATAGAGAAAACCCACAAAGAATAATTCTTTTATCTTTTTCATTTAATCTTAATGAACGTTCCCATAACCATTCATTCAACCTTCGAATTCCTCTAAATATTGCATCATAAAAAAAACTCAAAAACAAAAAAGAAGATAATGCAAGAACAATCGCAATGACGAGTTCTGGGATCATCCCCAATTCCAAGCGAGCCATCAGCGTAGGAACCAAACATGAATAGTATAAAACAATCATGCATACCGTAGCTGATACCAAGTTAAATATTTTTGTAGATGATGATGCGCTCTTCATTTTCATAACTAACACTTTCCAATTATTTTCTATATATTGAAATCATCATATTCGACTTATGTGAATAATCTCAAACCGTTAGGCTGCTGTACAAGGATTTAGACCTCGCACAGATCTCTTACAAATACTACGAATCAAGCCCTGATTCCCATATGTTATTTGACCAGTATAATACTATAATCTTCGTAATCATTCAGGACTCAGTGTTCTTGCAATAATAAGTATTCCCTGATCTGCTCATCCATTACGGATCTGATGTCTTCCCCCGATAGATAAGCGGCATACCAGCGGGCAGTCCTTTTTACCGCCTCCTTTATATCCCAGACCGGCTGCCATCCAAAAGTCCTTTTCAACCTGCTGCAGTCAAGTTTCAAGAAGCCTGCTTCATGCGGACCGCCATCACTTCGGTCAATCCAGGATGCTCCATGCAGCCCCATTTCGGGCGCGATATCGTTCCAGACACCGCAAAAAAGCTGTACAAGATCCCCGGTAGTCACGCAGTCGCAATCATCCGGTCCCACATTATAGCATCCACTCTTCTCTCGATCCACCAGCTGGGCTTCTGCGACCATAAGATATGTCATGACCGGCTCCAGTACATGCTGATAAGGCCTGGTGGAGAGGGGGCTTCTCACCACGATCTTCTTCCCCTCTGATACAGCCCGCACACAGTCTGGAATGATCCGGTCGTGGGCAAAATCTCCCCCGCCGATCACATTTCCTGCCCGGCAGGTGCTCACTGCAGGGGCATCGATCCCATATCTTTTTTGATACTCCTCATCCGTGAAGAACGAATTCCGGTAGCAGGAGGTCACCAGCTCTGAGCAGGACTTGGAATTCGAATAAGGATCAAAGCCATTCAGCTCTTCCTCCTCCCGGTAGCCCCATTCCCACTCTTTATTCCGATAAACCTTATCGGTAGTGACATTCACAAAGGAGCGAACGGAAGGCGTACGCCGTACCGCTTCACATACATTCACCGTCCCCATCACATTGGTATCATAGGTTCCCACAGGATCCCGATATGAATCCCGCACGATGGGCTGTGCCGCCATATGGATCACAATCTCCGGCTCTGCCTCTTCAAACGCCTTCATCAAACGGGGCAGATCCCTTATGTCTCCCTCTAGAGAATGCATCCCCTCCCGGAGACGGCATAGCTCAAAAAGAGCCGGCTCCGTAGGGCTTTTCAGGGCATAGCCCCACACCTCCGCCCCGGCCAGGATCAGAGCCCTGCACATCCAGGAGCCCTTGAAGCCGGTATGCCCCGTGACCAATACCCTTTTCCCCTTATAAAAATCAAGACCCACCTTAAAGACCGTCCTTCCCGCTATGTGCGTCATTTTCCAAACTCACTGCTTCCCGGATCACCTGTGCCATGGTATCGATCATCCGATCTGTCATCCCCGGATATACTCCCACCCAGAAGGAATGGTTCATGATATAATCCGTACAGCTCAGATCGCCAGAAACCCGGTAAGCATCCGTATCCCGGTATTCGTCAAATGCAGGATGCTTGATAAGATTACCGGAAAATAAAAGCCTGGTCTGGATATTGTGCTCTTCCAGATACCTGGTCACATGATTCCTGCTGATCCCGCTCTCCGCTTTCACAGAGATCAGAAATCCAAACCAGGAAGGATCGCTCGAAGGCGCCGGCTCCGGCAAGATGATCTGTTCAGCTGCATCAGATCCTGCCAATGCGTCATACAGTCTCTGCCAATTGTGCTTCCTCCGCTCGATAAAGGACGGGAACTTCTGGAGCTGCTCCACCCCCACGGCCGCCTGCATGTCCGTCACCTTGAGGTTATATCCGAAGTGGCTGTACACATACTTATGGTCATAGCCGGCAGGAAGCTGTCCATACTGTCCGTCATAACGGTGACCGCAGAAATTATCGTGCCCGGAGGGACAGATGCAGTCCCGTCCCCAGTCCCGGTAGGATAGGATCAGACGATGCAGCAGGGGATCATCCGTATAGACACAGCCTCCCTCTCCCATGGTCATATGATGGGGCGGATAAAAGGAAGACGTACCGATATCACCCCAGGTACCGGTATACTTCGTCTTTCCGTTGATCGTATATTTTGATCCCAGGGCATCGCAGTTATCCTCCACCAGCCATAGGTTATGCTTCCGGCAGAACTCAAGTACAGCCTTCAGGTCAAAGGGATTCCCCAGGGTATGGGCAATCATGACGGCCTTTGTTTTTTTGCTCAAAGCTTCCTCCAGCTTTAATACATCGATATTGTACTGGGGTACCGCCACATCCACGAAAACCGGAACAGCCCCATACTGCAGGATCGGTGCCACTGTGGTGGGAAATCCCGCAGCTACCGTGATCACCTCATCCCCACGGCCGATCCTTCTCTCCTTCAGCTCCGGCGCTGTAAGCACCATAAAGGCCAGAAGATTAGCCGAGGAGCCGGAATTTACCAAATGGGCGAAGCGCACTCCGATCCATTCTGCAAACTCTTTCTCAAACCTCTCCGCAAATCTGCCCGTGGTCAGCCAGAAATCCAGCGCCGCATCCACCAGGGACTGTATCTCCTTTTCATCATAAACCCGGGAAGCATAGCTGATCCGGTCTCCCGCCCGGAAACCTTCCTTTGATTCCCTCGGCTCCAGAAATCCGTGATAGTAATCCGCCACCAGCTCCCGGATCTCTTTCCGTGCTTCTTCCTCATTTTCCCACTGCTTCATTTTCAATCCTTTCTTCCATAAACTCCGGCATATTCAGCTTCTCTGAGCTGCTGTGATCCTATTGACCATTTTGCTTCAAATCATCTGATGGGCCATTTTGCTTCAAATCATCTGATGGGCCATTTTGCATTTCTCCAGGTTTTTTTCGAAAAGCCCAGAATTTATTTAATGCAAAGTTCAGCGGTACGCTGATCATCAGATTCAAGATGGGAGCAATCAATTTTGACACCCCGGCTATCTCCACCCAAAACCAGGAAAGAACACTGCCTAGAAATAGCCCGGTAAAGGAATATGAAAGATATGTTTTCAAAAGTGCCAAAAAAATCGTTTTCCTGTTTCCCTCAAGATGAAAGACAAATTTTTTATTCCAGTAAAAGGACCACAGAACACTTAGAATAAATCCAACTGCTACCGCAAAAAGATAATCATATCTTTGAAATATTCCAAGCTTCCCGCACAAAATTAAGACAAAAAGATAAATCCCATAGGAAACAACAGTATTACTCAGCCCTACGATCCCGAATTTTATGAACTGGACTAAGGCCTGCTTATTCTTCAAAATTTATCCTTCCTTTTTCCAGAACAATCGGCCTTTGGGTGATCTTACGCATGATCACGCCTATATACTCTCCTAAAAGTCCGATGCAAAAAAGCTGTACCGCAGCTACAAAAAACATCCCAATGACGATAGGTGCTATTCCAGCATCAAAGGTATCCCAATGGGTCAATTTATAAATCAGATAGATCAGGGCAACCAGTAATGAGAGAAGGGCCGTAATCATTCCGATCACGGTCATGATCCGTAAGGGTTTGAGTGACGTATTACACAAAGAAGTAACCGCAAATTGATAGTATCTGAATATATTATAGCTGGACTTGCCTCTCATCCTCTTTTGCTGCTCATAAGGCAGCAGCTTGATCTTAAAACCATATTCACACACAATATGCCTGATATGAACCAGCGGATCCTGATTCATGGTGATCAGCGCTGTATCTAAAACCCGCCGATCTACCAGGCCAAAGCCAGTCACATTGCTCAGTTGCTTATAATCAGAAAAAAAATTGATGACGGAATAATAGATATTCCTGCAGATGCGGCTTATCTTGTTTTCCTTTGAAGTGACCTTCTGCCCCCATACAATCTCATAACCTTCCTCCCATCCCTGAATAAACTGGGGGATCAATTCTGGAGGCTCCTGAAAATCACAGGGGATAGAAATAACTGCATCTCCGGAGGAACTGACCAGACAATTGACATAGGACCGGTCCGGTCCAAAATTACATTGATTCAATATTGCCTTCACATGTTCATCCTGGGAGCAGATTCTCTTCAGTATTTCCTGAGAACGATCCTCTGAATCATTATCCTCGAAAATGATCTCATAATCATATTGGGGGAAGGACGCCATTTCCTTTGAAACAGCCTGATACATTAATTCGATATTATCCTCTTCATTATAACAGCAGATGACTATCGATATGGTCCTTTTCTCATCAAATCCCGAATTCATTCCCCTATCCTCATATTCAAATATCGTATAACTCTATTATCCTACAATCTACCCTAGCGTTCCCATGATAACGTAGAATTGTCAGTTGTCTTTCTGGTATCAGTCCTCATAAGCGTACAATACTGTCTCATCAAGATTATATGAGTGCTGTCGTATAAACAATTTGTAGTACGGATTAATCCTTCTAACAAGTATAGGAATTGAATACATGTCCGTTGGATTGTGATAAATACATATTGCCAGCCTTGGACAGTGTTTCTTTATTAATTCCTTTGCCCCAAGAAGCATTTTGTATTCAAAACTCTCAATATCTGCTTTTAAGAAAGAGACATCGTCATTCCTGTTCCTAAAGAAGGAATCCAGGGAAATCACAGATATTTTCATACCTTGTTTTTCTGTCCTATTATCAGCCTCACCCACTACCTTAGATCCCAGCCCATTATTATCCTCATTGGTCTCCATCTGCATTTCTATATTAGTATCGCCTATTCCATATGGATAAATCTCTATGCCATCTTTGGGTACATTCCACTCGCTCTTCAGTCTCTCAACCCGTTTCAATGCAGCCCGAAAATTATTGCTATCTGGTTCAAATCCAATGATTTTACGAAAAACCCCATCCATTTTCCATATATACTGTTCTATGCTATCACCAACATAAGCACCACAATCAACAAATACATCCCAAGGTCTTCTTATGCGATACTCTTTCATCGCAAAATACTGGTCATCCGTCACATACTTCTCATCGGGTGCATCCCATGTCATCCGCATTGTAAGAGCATTCAGATAAATCTCTTTTGATCTCTTATCATCAAGTGATTCATATACTTCCCGGATCTCATCTTTATGCCACGAAAAGATAATCGCATCGGGGTTGAACCCACATCCTCCCCATTTTAAGATCTGGTCTGAAATCTCGCCAAATGCTCGTTTTTGTGCTGTATTTATTAAAATGGGAAGATCTTTCTTCCTCATGTATGCTTCTGGCATAATTATCGGTTTTCCACAGAAAACATCACCCTGTTTGTCTGTATTACTATCTATATAGGAAACTATATTGATGTCCTCTCGATTATAGCCTTCTTGATACAGCTGTGCTGTATTCCCTGTCCCCCATACATAAAATTCCTTCTCTTTTACAGTTGGTAAGAGCCTAAAAAAATCTTCTATCGTATCCATAAGAAGCCCCCATCGATATTATAGAATTTATCAATTTGTTCATTTAACTCCATTCCATAAACCTTTCCAGTTCCTTTCGATCAAGTAAAGGTTCCATATCCTGTAACGGTCGGCTCTCCATCTGTCCTTGCTCATTCATAAAATTGCTCTGTTTTGGAAGCACTTTCTGCATTATATCTGCATTTACCCTGCATACTACCGGTCCGTCATAAGCCAGAGCCTCCCGTATTTGTGAATCTAAATTCTTCTCATCTAAAATCTCCATCCCATGTATTTCAAAAGCTTCTGCTATTTTCTTCATATTGGGAAGGGTAAGGCCTGATTCCTTGGTGCAACCCGTCAGATGTCCATGGAAATTTCCGTTCTGTGAATGCCATATCATACTATATCCGGCATTGTCCGCAACAAATATTTTTATCGGAAGATTCAGTCGTCGTATGACTTCAAGCTCCTGCATATTCATCACTGAACTGCCATCGCCTGTCACACATATTACTCTTTTTCCATGTGAACCAATGCAGCTTCCTATGGACGCCGGGATATCGTATCCCATAGCAGCCATACTCTTGTTAAGGAATGCCCTCTGCCCCTTTTTCAGGCGAAGTGCTTTCATTCCTATATCTACAGTTGTCCCTGAACTTGTAAACTGATAAATGTCATCCGGCCCCATCGCATCAGATAAAACATCAAACAGATGATACAGGTTTACGTATCCGTCACGAGGATTCTGTTCTTTTATAATGGCTGGAAATTTTTTATTTATTTCATTGCAATGATTAATCCATTCTTCATGATCCCTTCTTATCATCCGGTCTCTATGACAAAGTACTGCATCTATAAATGCGCCAGCATCAGAGACAATTTTCATTTGAGGATGAAGGCTTTTTTTATTCATCTCACCTTCATCAATATCCACCATGACGTGAAATGCTTTTTTCAAATAACCTTCAAAGTTATATCCTGTATTAAGGAGGCTCAACCTCGTGCCAATAGACAGAACAAAATCCGAACTCTGCAATATCAGATTTGCCGCTCTGTGACCAACCACATTCGGTCTTCCATAAAACAGCGGATGATCACTTTCTATAAGATCAACGCCATTCCATGAAACAAATACAGGTATATGCAAATATTCTACAAGCTCTCTCGCCTTATCGGCCGCATGCGCAAGACGTACGCCATTCCCAAGAATCAATGCTGGCCGTTTTGCCTTGTTATATGCATTAATAAACTGTAAGACATCATCCTCGTTTATGCTCAATTCCTCATCAATCGCATCATATCCTCTAAGCTTATCTAACTCCACATCTGATGCCTGAATGTCTAATGGAATGTCTATCCACACGGCTCCGGACCGTCCGCTTATCGCAATGTGAGTCGCTTTCTCAAGCTCATATCTTATATCATCCTTCTCTTTGATCTGTACCGCATACTTGGTGTAGGGAAGGACCATTGAAATGATATCGACTTCCTGTATTCCAAACTGCCTTATGCTTTGCCCGCCAACAAGATCTGCCCTCTTTGCCTGGCCTGAAATAAATATAACAGGGATAGAATCCATATATGCTCCGCATAATCCTGTTATCGCGTTTGTTCCTCCCGGCCCACTGGTTACAAGGCATACTCCATAGCCTTCGCGAATTCTGGCATAAGCCTCTGCCGCAATGGAGGCTCCCTGTTCATGAAGCATAAAAATTCCCTCAACTCGATCACTTTCTCCCAGGGAATTATTCATATGCATTGCACCACCGCCTGTGACACAAAATACTTTGTCCACGCCTAGATCGGCAATAAATTTTATTACATAATCCGATACTTTCATAACAGCCAATATCTTCTCCGATTCTTTTATTTCCGTTCCCTAATTTCAAATATACTTTCTGTCAAAAAAGCAATCCGCATATGATCTGCAACTGACCAATACAAATCCTCATAAATTTCCTTTATCTCATCGTTAAGCTCATCCCATTTATTGTCGGGATTAAGTGTCGGGAGCGAGCTATCCGCATAACTTTCATTATACTTTGTTTTGAATCCGTCAAATCCTGCAATAATCACATCAGACACATTCAACTTATACATCAATCTAAGACACAGTATTACCGCATTGTCAAAGTGTCTCCATCCTCTTTTAACAACATAATTATAATTTAGGATTATTTCTTTTTCGTTCCCCTCCGTTCGGATATTGGATAATAAGATCTTATTTGCATTAGTAAATATGGTGGGATAGGCCTCTTTTGCATAATCATATCTAGCCCTATTAGTAAAGAAAACATAGTCAAACTCATGGTCTCTATTAATTGCATTTACCGCTATAACAACAGGTTTATTCTTTTTTATATACTTTTCAATCTTTTCTTTATGGATAACAATGGATTTGCCCGGTGCAAGAAGAAGGACTGTCCTATTCTTAAACTCATTTGTCAATTTCTCGATATCTTCTTCATCATCAACATGCCGGCCCTGGTTTTCAAGGTACTTCTCTTCCAGCAGATCGTAATCGTACTTCCTTCTTTCCTCCACAGAAAGCGCCGCTATGATTGTCCTCATATCCTTAGCACTAGTTCTGTGATTTGTCAGTAAATATGCTATATTATTCACATGACATTGATACATTCCGGCAATAAAGTAGGGTGTTGAATAACCCCAGGTATATTGTTCTTTATATTTTTGCATATAGATATCGATTGCATCCATTATGGCATTCATATCATAATTGCCATGCTGGAAGCGGTTCAAATAGTTTGCAACAAGCTCCGTTGTGGCGTTGCCTGCACCTCTTCCCATTCCGCTTAATGTAGCATCCACAATAATATTGCGCTTGTCTTTCATCCCCTTAATAAAATCTATGCACAAAGCAAATGCAAGCTGTTGGTTATTGTGAGCGTGAAAACCAAGGTTTATTTTCTTGTCAAGATATTTATCCAACACCGTGGCAATCCTGTCCAGATCTTCAAAATACATTGCACCAAAAGTATCGACTATAGAAACCGATACCGGCATAAATTTATTCATATCCTCCGCGAGATCTCTTAAATCATCATCGGAATAGGAAAGGGTATTCGCCGCCTGAAAAAGAACCTTATACCCTCTTTCTCTGATTTTTTCACCGACAGAGATGCCTTCCCTGTGCCTGCCATGTGGAAAAACAACCCGTATTGCATCTATGCTTTTTCCGTCATATGGGGGAAGGCTCTCTACCTTATACCTGTCCCAGTCTATCATGGCACAATACAGGATATCCTTCGACTTTTCCTGTATATAACCTTCCACATCTGATGGTATGTGAAAAAAAGTAGATCCCGTTTCATATGGACTATCCTTTAGCCACCCACATTCGATCACTTCGGCATGTGCTTTCTGCATCTGGGATATAATACCACGGATTGAAGCCTCTCCGAACTTGGCATTTGTGATATACGCACCATCCCGTAACGTACAGTCTAGTATCTTAATGTTCATCTCTACCTATCATCTCTCCTATAACCATGCTCATACAATCCAAATGAAAACATGCTGTTACCCATCTAAATAATTTATCTCCCTCACTGAGAATGTATTTTCATAGATATATATTATAGCTTTCTTTCCGTCTTCTTTTGCTTTTTCGAACGCATCTTCTTTCGTCATTTTTTTATCTTGAACCAAAGGTCTATACTGGTATCCTCCCCCTTTAGGCATTCCGTTATTCACATATAAAACTCCATTATCAAAATACAACTCACCAATACAGACAATTCCTGTTAACGCAGGATAAAAAAGTATTGCGCTATCTAGATCCTTATATTTATTCCATACAGAAGCAGACTCGCATACATAAATGTAATAATCAGATTTTTTTCCATCTGTTAGCTCATTAATCCCATTTACAACACTCCAAAAACTACCCCTACGCATGCTCTCTTCTCTTTGTACAGCCCCCATATGGCAGTCCTTTTTCAATGCTCCTGCATATGCCTTAGCATAAACAACAAAATTGAAGCTCAAACAAATTAGAAGAAAAGTTACAACAACTTTATGCATAAAATTATCTTTAGTTTTAGCGTATCCCCATAACTCATATGGTATATTATATGCCAAAAGAAGAGTTATTGCGATAACTCTCTGAATAGAAAAGAAATAAAAGGCACTTCCTCCACCAATATCAATAAACATTCCTGGCAAAGCACCCACTATACAAGTAAAGAACAACATCTCTTCTATCACTATTTCCCTATTTCTTATTGCCGATTTAAAATCGTTAAAAGTGGAAATATAATTTAACCTAAACGCAATAAAAACTAATGCATACAGAAAAAGAGATAATATACGGATTCCCCACATTTGAGGCGCAAAATTATTTCTTAAATATGCTAAAAACATCCAACTATATACCTTCTCATTAGTTCCACTTGGTATAGGGGAATACACCATGGTTGGCAAATAATGAACGGCAAAAACAACAATTACATAAAACGCTTCGAGTAGCAGATACTTAATATCCATTCCTTTTTTCCTAAATAGGTAATAACAAATCATAAATGTCACAATAAGCCCAACCGAAATTTTTGATAGGGCAATAAGTACAATAAAAGCAGGGATAATGACCAAAATGAAACCCAAGTAAAAATTACGATGCTCAAAAAATCCTTTGTTCATAAATAATATCAATATCTTATAAAATATAAGCCCTAATACTATAGCAACGCAGTAACTCTCAGAAATAAGCCACGAGAATGACTTTCCTGTACCAATGCCCTCCGCCAAATTTTGTGGCAATGTATAAAAAGTCATAAATTCTAACAAAACAATAATGTCAACTATACTATTATTATTTTTATCTCCTCTATAATTCCGTACCTCATATGCAACAGATAGCACCAAACTTGGAAATAATGAAAAAAATAAGACCGGGTAAATATAACAGTATGTAAAAATAGTAGGTATTCCCAAAAACTTTGAAATCAATCCCAAAATCATATGAGAGCCAAAATGATAGTTTTGAAACGCACCGGAATTTACAAGCACCGAAGGATATCCATAATACGCTATGCTTGATGCAAGCGCATTATGATATAAGGTATCTCTGAATATTCCTTCTTTTTCTGCATTAATTCCAATCAATGGCGTATCCGTGATATAACCCACATGCCATGCATTCCCCATATACAGACCAAGGCTAATAAATAATATAGCCGCTATCCCTATCTCTATTATTTTGTACTGTTTCCATCCCTTGTCTTTTATTAGTAAAACTGCCCATATCAAGCATATAGCTATGTCAAATATCTGAATCCTTTGTTCATATACCACTCCAATATTCCACGTAGTCATAATGACCACGAAAGTCAATATACTAGAAACTATAAATCCACAAAAGAGCGGCATAAAACTGTTATTTTTCCCCTTCATCTTCACCTATCTCCTAACAAAATTTAAGGAATTTAAACAAATGAATATATCTTTGTAACAAGATTATCAGCCTATTCAAACAGCAACTTCACATGTGATTCATAAGAATTTACAAACTTCAACATCTCAAATATCCCATGAAAATTTCAAAACTCAGCAGCCAACTAGTAGATTCATAACATGATTCATAATATACTTGGAAAGAAGTAGATCGGTTATTGTCATAAAAAATAAAAGTCCAAACAGAGTTTATTTGCTTCCAGTTTCTTTCTTATCTATCCCCTCACCAAATCTATACGCTTTCTTCGACTTTTTTCCTATAATTTCATCATAATACTTCGGCTTGATCCCCACGGCCGGACGTATACTCCGTACATTGTCTTTGGTAAAAACCTCTCCTTCGGCTATATCCTGCACAGCAACCAAGGATCGTCTAAATTTCAGGCCGCTCTTCTCATGGACTGTTAAATCGTATGTAGCTTTTCCCAATACTGTTTCCGTATCTCTGACATCCTGTACCATCTGTGCAAACTCATCCATCGTCATAGAGAAGCCAGAATCCGGAGTCTCTATCTCATGCCCCAGGCATACATGTTTCTCAATCACGACCGCTCCCAAAGCTGTCGCGATTACCGGCCCCAATGATCCCGGAGAATGATCTGAAAGACCCACATTCACTCCAAACCTTCTCCTCATATCCGGAATGGTTGCCAAGTTCATATCCTCAAACTGTGCAGGATACTGACTGCAGCATTTAAGCAGAGTCACATCATGGTTATCATGCCTGTAGCATGCTTCAAGAGCATCTTGGATTTCTTCAAGGCTCCCCATCCCCACGGACATGATGATCGGCTTATGCTTTGAAGCCACATACTCGATCAGCGGAATATCCACAAGCTCAAAAGAAGCGATCTTGTAAAACTCGATTCCTATTTCTTCGAGGAAATCAACCGCCGTGTTGTCAAATGGAGTAGACAGGAAATCTACTCCGCATCTCTCGCACTTTTTTTTGAGATCTGCCTGCCACTCCCAGGGCGTCATCGCCTCCTGATAAAGCTTATAATAATTATATCCGTCCCAAAGGCCGCCATGAATCCGGTAAGGCTCAGCATCGCAGTCAATGGTCAGCGTATCCGCTGTATATGTCTGGATCTTCACACAGTCTGCTCCGGCCTCTGCGGCCTTTTCTATGATTTCATAGGCCAGGTCTTTCTTTCCTGCATGATTGGCCGACATTTCTGCTATAATGTAAACTTTTCCATTTTCTATCATATCCTTGTACTTTATCATTTCAGCAGTTCCCTCGCTATCCTTACTGCACCCATGCCGTCTATGGTCTTTTGCAGCAGCTTAGATTCTCTGACCCTTCTTTCTTTGTCCCTGCATAATATGATCAGTTCATCGATCAATCTGCTATAACTAAAGTCCTCATTTCTTACGTCTCCGATGTATCTCATCAGTCCTCTTTTATCCAGGCTTTTTACACCCTCCATCTGATTATCCGCTATAGAAAAAGTAATCGTTGGTGTTCCGCAAGCAGCTAGCTCCTTTGTGGTAGTGCCCCCAGCAGAAATACAAGCATCCGCCCTTTTCATAAATAGATCAATATCATCTATGCTTCTGAATATTTTCAAAGATTGGTATTGCCCAGCTAATCCAGCAATCCTTCCATAATCCTCATTATATCGTCCGCACACAACATTCACAACACAGTCATTAAATTCGTCTATTTTAGAGATGAACATCTCACATATGTTAAACACAACATGAAAATGATCCGAACCGCCGGTTAAAATTAAAATCTCTGATGCTTTATCCCGGATGTCCTTATCCTTTTGGTTTCTAAACTGTTTTCTTAATGGCGTATATTCACCGCCCAACAAAAACCGTATGTCATCACTATAATCGCTATATAAGTCTCTCCCCGCATCAAGATCATAATTCACTATTATGTCGCATGGCAGATACTTCCCTGTAGCATCATCGATATATGCTGTCTTTGCAATATTCCTTATGCTTGCAAGATAATTCTCTGTCACAAAATAAGAGTCTACCAATACCACTTCGGTTTTATCTGGTTCCAAAACAGATTTTAAGACATCCAGTTCTTCTTCCATTTCCTTGAAATCACTGTTTAAAACCAAACAGGGGAAGCCAAGCTTTTTTACAAGCTCTTCCCCGTATTGATCCGCCACAATAAAACAAACATCTTTATCTTCCTCGATAAAAGCCTCCGCTATGGCCAAGCATCTCATAATATGTCCCGTGGCTATTTCTTTATTTGCATCTGCACGAATATAAATCATTCCGATACCGGTTCCTTCCGGATTACACACCATTCAAATGATTTGTTGTCCCCTTGTTAGTAATCAAAACATCATATACTGGTTATTGACAAACAAACAGAAACTGCATAAACGTAGTCGAGGTTAACATCTCAAGGGCATTTTTTTGCATACACTATTTTTCTTTCATCTCTTTCTTTTTCAATGTATCCATTATTTACAAAACAGCATATGCTCGCAATATTATCTGGTTTTACTTTCCCAATTAATTCATCAATATCCAGCTCCGGATCAATTATATTATCAATTTCAGCCAGCATTGCCTCTCCAAAACCTTGATGGCGTCTATCCGGAGCCACACAAAACGATATCACCCCTTTCCCCTCCTCTTTATCTATTCTAATTGATCCAATAGGGTTTCCACCTTCATCTATTCCTATGAAGAACAGGCAATTCGAATCAACTAGTTTTTTTTTCATCCATTCCAAATGTTCATCCCATGGTATCGGTTTCATTGAAAACGAATTCTTTCGTGTAGTAGGATCATTGGACCACTCGTACATTATTCTGACATCTTTATGCTCTGCTTTAACAAGTTTAATCTTCTTCATTATAATGAACCCTTATGAAAACAAATAATATATTTCAATTCATGTTAAACTAACCTCTGGAAGTTGATAAATAAACTATACAGACTCCATCACCTTGCCTTTACCAACCAGATAAAGGATAAGTAGAAGCCAATGTTTTTTATAACTAATCACCAAATTGGTGTTAATACTATTAATCGCTTCCACCGTAACAGGATCACTACTTTTGATTACATCAATTCCTCTATCAATCAAGCCTTTATATAATACTTCAGAGTTATTATTACTCAAGAGGATCACTTTCATTATAGCTCCCCTGTTTTCTTATGGTCTAAAATTATATTTATCCGGATTAGATCTCCTAAATCCATTTTTGATAATCTTTAACAGACCACTCGCATATGCACATATCGGCATTTTTATATTATATTTTTTCATCATATTTAGCGTAGAATTAGTGTATTCATCTTTTTTCCCTTTATAAATCAAATATCCCCAATAGTAATTCTTTTCTTTCCTATAACGATCAATATCAAAAACATCTCTAAAGTTATCGAGTTTTCCTATTATATCCAAATCTATCATCGTTCTTGTGCATTTTGAACATCTTGAATCATTACAAATCTTCCCATTTACACTATTAACATATCTACATACAAACAATTCTTTTTGTGCAATTCTATTGTCAGATATATATATCGTTTTTTCACTACGGGTCAATTCTGCACCGATCACATAAAAATTTGTGTTTTCCGTGGCAAGACAATGAACTAACAATGGATCTGCTTTCTCACTTGAATGACCTACTAATTCGAACTCATCATACGTATAACCTGATGATATGTAGTAATTACTCACCATCTTTTGTAACGATAACGCTACAGCCGCATTAACATAACTAACAACCGCATCATGTGCAGATGAATAAAACCCATCAATAATATTAGTTTTAATCCAGACAGGTTCAATGCAATATTCACTACATATCCTTCGACATTTTTCAGATAGGCTTTTCCAATCAGCATTCCCGTTTTCCATTATCAATTCCCAAAAAAACCATACCTTACTTTATATTCTTTGTCATATTCTTTTCTGCTCTTTTCTAATGTATAAAATGAATCTACCCCACCCGAAACTCCAGTTGCAGCGCCTTTTTTAAATCTTTCATAAATTGAATTCTCTAATTCACTCTCAATTTCTATATTATGAAAATAATCTATACTGTGAGATAAAGCAGGAAACAATAGCTGAGTTACTTGATAAAACAGTTTTTGGGACAAAGGAGCTTCGCAACAAACCAATAGTTTTTCTTGTTCTTCTGATCTATAAAGCAAATATGGAATAAGTGCAACAAAAAAAGCATCTATTCTTTCCTTGCATAGGAGCAACTCATATTTTTCTTCTACTTCAAAATACAAGTCCTTGTTGACAAAATCACCAGATATATGACTTATCAGTTTGACCATTTCATTTTCTTTTTGTATCTCAGGTTTTCCAATAACAATGCGTTTCATATGTAATCCTCTAATCTTTCTTTTTGTATTCGACTCCCAACGGCTTCAAATAAACGACCCTGCTGTCATCACGATTCAACTGATCAAATAACTTCTTCGCAGGAATAGTAGCATTCATCGTTGTAACAAAAATATACTCTGTTCCCTTTAGCAATTGTATATTATCTGGTTTCTTTGATTCTATTCCCTTAAATGAAACCTTTCTATATGAGTCATATATTGCTATAAGCTTTGCCTTGGGGAACCGTTCCATTACAAAATTATGAATCCACTCGCTTATTTGTGTCATTCCCCAAAAAGCATATTCATATTCTGCGTCTAAATCAACCCAGTTTTTTTCTATAAATTCCCTTGCATAATCCACCGCGTCGTTAACATAACACGATTTCATCCTGTTCTCATAAAACCAGCTGATATTCAAATATTTTGAATAATAATCATATGATTGTCTCAACATCATCTCAGCTGTACTATAAACTCTGAATTTATGTTTCTCAATATCTAGCGGTTTTGGATTCCAATCTATCAGATCAATTTTATCTTTTGTATAAATCGGCAACAACTTCTCAACCCATCCAAATCTATAACTAATCGAATTAACTAAAAGAACCACCGGTATCCCCATTGCTGTACAAGGTATTGCACAATGCAACAAAGAGGTAATTACTAGTTTTGAGTTACGCTTATAGTCATCAAGGAGGTATCTTGCAGCTTCTTTTGCTGGAAGTCCCGTTTCATTCAAAAGATGCGATCTATAGACTGCATTTTGTCTTATAAATTCAGGAATGAACTCCGTCATTTCAGACACAACATCAACTATATATATTTTCTCAGGATCGATATCTGTTTCATTACATATTCTTTTGGAAAATGTGATTGTTGTGCATCCAAAAAGAAAACTCTTTATTCCATACTTTCTACAAGTAACTAAAGCATACTCATCCCTGCAGCCTATAGGTTCAAATTCCCTTAAATAATTCACTTCTTCTTTGGACAAGAAATCTTTAACCATCGTAAGTCCAAGAAAAACAGGAATAATATGATCTGAAAACCGGTTGCAAATCCCTCCCTCAACATAATTAACCAATGGAAGTGTAACCGGCAGAATAACATATTCCCCATTATAAGATCCCAATTCTCCAATAGGAATATATACTACTTCATCCAGAGAAATCCCCATCTTCTTATACAGTTCATCTATTGCTATTATCTGAATATAATCCCCTATATATTGTGCTCCATATTCGTCTAATTGATAGTTAGCATATCTCATTTATCAATCCTCTGCCCCCACCCATTGTCTTATGGATAGTCCACTTCATTATAACCCTCTAATCAACAAAGCTCCGGATACATATTAGTTAATACAGGCGTAATATAGTTTCCATTTTCACCAATCTTTGAAACAAGTCGAGGAATAACTGGATCATTAACCCTCTGATTAATCTCCATCATAATACTGCCTTCAAAAGCAAGTAACTCATCTATGATATTGTTCAATTCCGATGTCCTTGTACAATGAAGATAAGCCAATCCAAACGCACCAGCCACCTTATTAAATACAGGCATTCCTATACCGCTCTCCTCATCACACCCCATATACCTTCCGCCAAAGAAGTTTTTACAGGTTTGTCTGATGGCTCCATAGCCATCATTTGAAAATACCACAATTTTAATCGGTATCTTATTAAAAACTATTGTTTCCATCTCCTGTAGATTCATCATTAATGACCCGTCACCCGTGACGCAATATACCTCCCGCCCGGATGCTATTGCTGCTCCAATTGCCGCAGGTAAATCATACCCCATCGAACCATCATTGTAATTGGTTAAAACCCTTTGTTGCATACTGGTTTTACCAAGCTGCAAAATCCCAACTATGCTAGAGCTGTTGCCAAGGACAATAATGGCATCCTCCGGAATCTTTTTTCTGAATTCGTTCCAGAAAAGCTTTGCAGGAATCCTGTCATCATCTCCTGCCTCAGGGATGTCGCATCCAATGTACTTGTCATAAATATTTTGACAGTAACCGACCCACTCTTTATCAGCATTTAAGGCCTGTCCATCCAAAAGTTCAAGGCACCTATCAAAAAAAATCCTCAGATCACACCAAATACCATACTTGATGCGGAGATCCGGCTTCTTAAGTTCATCCTTCTCGGCGTCAACCATTATGATTTCCGCATCAGGCGCAAACCCCTTCACATTAAAGCCCGTCTGTTTGGTCGGCATGCTATTCCCGAGAACGAGAATCAAGTCGCTTTTTTGGAGGATAAAATTTCCAGCCCTAGGACCGACACTTCCCGACCCACCAAAATACAAATCATATCCTTCCGGCAAAATGTCAGCCTGTAAAGCCCCCCCTACTATTGGAAGTTTTACTGTTCTTAAAAAATCCAGGAACCTGTCGGTAGCATCTGAAGAATATATTCCTGATCCGGTCAGAATGCACGGTCTTTCTGCCTTTTTTAATGCGGATAACACTTTCTGAATAGTTATGTCCTCAAGTTTATAATCGGTATGATAAGGGACATGATTGATATTCCGGTCTTCTATCTCTGCCATCTGAACATCCAACGGAATACTAAGCCATACCGGCCCCCTTCTTCCGTCCATTGCAATATCATATGCCTTAAATATTTCTTCTTTCACTTCTTCCGGATCTATTACCAATTGGGAATACTTTGTCATAGTCTTTACCGTCGTGACTATGTCAAATTCCTGTACTCCACGGCACCTCAGATTCAGCCCAGTGGAAATAGCAGATGTCTCATATCTCGGAAACCCTGCTATGATGATCATCGGTATACTATCTACCCAAGCACCATAAACTCCGTTAAGCGCATTGACTCCCCCGGGTCCGCTTGTGACCAAAACCACTGCGGGAGTTCCCTTGTAACGGGCATAACATTCAGCTGCCATCGCACAGGCCTGTTCATGATGGCAATACAGCACATTCATTTTTTCGCTTATGTCAAAGGCATTATTCAGATGCATGGAGCCTCCGCCGACCACACAAAAAGTGTCACTGACGCCCAGCTCCAGCAATGTATCTACCACAATATCTGCAACACGTTTTTTCATATTATGATCCTTGTCAGATAACTACTTTCTATAATAGTCTATTATCTTCTTTACAGCATGTATGACGTCATTCACATCCTTGTCACTCATGAGCGGGTACAGCGGCAGACTGATTATCTCCGAATATACTTTTTCTGCGATAGGACACTCCCCTCTTTTGTGTCCCAGGCTTTGATAATAAGAAAACCAGTATACGGGAATATAATGAACCTGGGCTTGAATATTTTCTGCATACATGGCCTTAAAGAACAGTTTCCTGTCACATTTGAGTTTTTCAAGGTTTAACCTCATAACATACAAATGATTGCAGGTATCCGATTCGGGAATCTCGGTTCGTTTCAATATTTCATCATATGTAGAAAACTCTGCATCATAAATCCTGGTTATCTCTTTTCTCCTGCATATAAATCCATCTATTTTGTTTAACTGGTTTATGAGCATAGCAGCCTGAAAATCTGTCAACCGGTAATTGTAACCCAGCTCGATCTGATCGTACCACCAAATCCCTTCTTCCTCCGGTCTCAGGGCAGGATCTCTTGTAATGAAATGAGTTCTCGCCAGCAAAAGTCTATCATACAGCTTCTTGCTATTTGTAAGAATGGCTCCTCCTTCTCCTCCGGTGATAGTTTTCACAGGATGAAAGCTAAAAGTAGTCATGTCCGCCAGGCTTCCTATCATCTTACCCTTATATTTAGTACCGATTGAATGTGCAGCATCCTCTATAAAAAACATCCCGTTATCATCACAAATTTTCCTTATCTCATCGATTTCTACAGCTTGCCCCGTAAAATCCACAGCAACAACAGCCTTTGTCCTCTCATTCACTTTTTCTCTTATCTTCTGTGGGTCAATATTCATCGTATCATATCTGACATCGGCAAAAACCACATCTGCCCCACAGTATCTGGCGCAATTTGCACTTGCCGCGAATGTGATCGGTGTTGTTATTACCTCATCACCAGCTTTTATCCCAGCCGCCATACATGTACAGTGTAAAGCGGCTGTTCCACTGGAAACTACCACCGCATATTTTGCACCGGTATACCGACACAGCTTATCCTCAAATTCCTTTATTTTAGGGCCACAGGTAATGAAATCGCCTCTCAAGGTTGCAGCTACTGCCTCTATGTCTCCCTGATCGACTGACTGCCTTCCATAATGGATTCTTGTATTCCTGACTGGGTCTCCGCCAAAAACCGCTAATTTCTCTGACATTTTTTACATTATGCGTAAAAACGCACTCCCTCCTGATAGTATTCTAAAATCGTCTTTCTATAATTCTACATTAAAAATTTCCGCTTTCCTGCCTCAAAGGATCGCCTCTCACTAAAAATCATCCCCAATATGCATATGTTTCATTCCAATTTCTTTGTATTGAATCTTCTCATTTTACCCAGCTTAAACAATGCTTACCCCTGTCGATAATCACTCGGATTCAAATTATGAAATCAGTAACCACTAACAGCAATCCAAATCAAAGAAATAAGATGTCTAGTAAAATTTTTACAGAGAATGGAACAAAAAATCACTCAAATACTTTTTTTATGAATCTCTTAAAATCACCCCAATGAAGCATTTGAGATAATGCTGCTCGTGTATGTTGGTTTTTTGCTGCTATCCACTCTTTATAATATATTCTTTTCCAATCCTCAAAATACCATTGCTTTCCATAAGTTTTCTTTATTAGTCTTCGTACAAGACTCAAGTTATCTATGGTTATCCCATTTTCATTATTAAACTCAAAAAAAACAAGCCAAGAAGTATAGAAACTAAACAACAAGTCTTTTTCAAGACTATCATAACATATATGGCTCACAGCCCCTATTTCGACATATTCTTGAATAACCTCCAGATAGTCGTCATGAAAAATCTTTAAGAATCGTTCAGCATTGTAATGGGTTGTCTTTCCTCCCATAACAAGAAATAAATCACTATTATTAATAACCACTGTATTCTCTTTATTATAGCAATAGTTTAAGAGGTATCTTGCCGGCCATAAGCTATCATCCATTCTGCAACTTTTTTCAAGCCCTTCATTATCACATTTCCATATCCCCCCAGATCCTATCCAAGTAAAAAGATTTCCTACTCTGTACAGTAATCCTTCCAAATCTGTATATTTTTCTTCTGTATCTTCTGCTCTTTCGCAAAAAACAAAAGCCGGTTTGGTATCCTCATACTTCTTTATAAAACCTATTATTTTCGAAAGGCTTCCCTGCTTAAACACTACAGTATCGTTAACAAGTTTGCAGTATACACCATTTCCTCTATCCAGCGCTAATGGAAAGTTCTTTCCAAATACATTTTCTTTATTTCTAAAATATCTTATATTGCCATAAATACGGTTATAGTTATCTGCTATCTCCTTGTTTCTTATATTCCCACAATTATCTGAGATAACTATCTCTACTGCTTTTTCTCTAAAAAATTCCGGTTGTATAACAATAGACTCAATACATCTGATCAGCAATTCACATCTGTCATATGTCGGTATGCATATACTCAAATATAATTTTTCATTCGTCATTTTGGATTCCCTTCAACTTGCACCTTCTATTCTTTTACACTTTTACAACAAGCTTAGATCCTGTATCCTGTTATCCTTCTCCTTTTTTGGCATCCACTCAAGCTGTCTTTTAATGGTGAGAGGCTCATATAACTCCTTCTCATGGTTCCGGATCATAGCTTCATCCACTTTGGAATAATCAACCTTCATAAGCTCCTTTATCATTTCCTCTGAGAAGCGGTATTTCAACACTCTTGCTGGTACTCCTCCAACTATGGCATACGGCGGTACATCACGAGCCACCACTGTCCCTGCCGCAATAACAGCTCCTTGTCCAATGTGTACACCAGAAAGAATCATTGCCCTTTCCCCTATCCAGACGTCATCTTCAACCACTATGTCTCCTTTAGATATTGCTTCATAACCCTTCTGATTCAAAACATATGTACGAAAAGGAAAAGTGGATATCCGGTCAACTGGATGATCCGCAGACAGTATAAATACTACACCCTCTGCTATAGAGCAATAGTTCCCGATTCTAAGAGTACTGTTCTTTCCATAGGTTAACACATCCAGCTTTCCATAAGTTTCTTTTCCCACTTCTACGCAATCCATTTCAAATCGTCTTTGTGGCACCGTGTGGTTATGCTTATTCCTTTCCCTCCACTCTTGCCACCATTTTCGATTCTCGATTCTTGCCCTAACTCTTTCAACCAGCCTCATTCAGCCCCCATTGCATTCTTTACTGCCATAAGATAAGCATAGCCATCTATCTGACTTGGCTCCAATACTGCAGTTTCCCCCCACTCATTCCACGCATTGATATATATAAATTCGTTTCCTACCCTGATAGATTTATTTATCAATTTTTGCAAAGTTCGTTCAAACAATGCTGGAGAAGCATGACAGTAGACCATCCCCTTCTCCTGCTTTCGCGGAGTATCGTCATATCCCGGACAAATCCCATAAAAAACTTTCTTTCCTTCTTTCTTTTCCCGATCGGTCAGGATTAGATGGTACACTCTTCTGATATCCCGTTTTCCATCAAATATTGAGAGATGAAAAGCTTTGTTGACAACATGAATTATCTTACGTTTCCACCAAATAAAAATCTTAAAATACACCTTGTTTCTGGGTTCTCCAATAGCATGGTTCGGCTCAAAATTATAATAAGCGTCAATCGCTGGATTTTCTTCCTCTACACGACCATAATTATTACATGCTACGATATAAATACCCTTAAATCCAACCGCCTTTGCCATAGAATCCCAACATGCTACCATCTCTTTCAGGCAGGGTATCTTACTAGCTGTATAAATATGGAATACCGGCCTATTATCACGTTTTATATATCTAGGGTCAAGAAAACATTTTTCCATATCCTTAAAATGTTTTTTCCAGACCTCTTCGTTTCCATATTCCTGTGGCATTAATACGGTTTCCTCCGTTCCGTACCAGCCTTTCGTCCACTGCTTACTATCCCAGCACAAAGAAAAATGAATATCTATCTCTGGATGAGATAAAAGAATATCCACCGGAGTGTCTAATAGTTTCTTTCCGTCAAACCAATAATGATAAATGCAAAAACCATATATCCCATATTTCTTTGCAAGTTCAGCCTGCCATCGTATCACATCCCCATCCTGTCCCGATAAGTCATAATAATTATCATTCATCGGAGTTTTGGGTTGAATATGTCCGCGAAACAGTGATTTTGCATTTTTTGCAGCAACCCAGTCTGTGTATCCTTCTCCCCACCATTCATCATTATAAGTTGTCCGGTAAAATTGTGGAAGATACATTGCCAAAATCTTTATGTTCTTATCATCTGTTTTTACCTGAATTTTCTGAACCATTACACTAAACTCTGCCTTTGATCCTTAAATTAAGCTCCGTGATAACCTTATCGAGGTTCTTCGTCTTTAATCTAGATGCTTAAGCATATACTCATCACGAGCGCTTATGTTATCACAAGAGCGTATATGCCACCAAACATTTTCTTTATCTAGATCTTCAGCAGTTCCTTCTTGTTCTTTCCTGATTTAGAGTGTCTCTTTTCTGCTATGTCAGAAGATATGGTGTCACTGTCATCGTTGGAGCTATCTACCTTGAGATACGTTTCAGGAGAGAAATCATTTCCAATAACATCTTCCTTCTATTTTATCCGCTCCTTCTGGGCGTTCGTCTTCACGCGGATACACCCAATACTCATTTTTTTATTTATTTGATTATTATATTATTATCCCATCTTCTTCCGCTTATACCAAATAGCAGCTGAAGATCACCGCCCATATGTATGGCTACTTTGCCGACTTTCTTGATCATGCTTCCAAGCGGTAGACTGTAAGCCCCTGCGCCGATCAATGCTACATCAAACTCCTTATCCATTGCCTGTTCAAACATATAGCTCAAGCTCTGTTCCCAAGAATCCAGCCCCTCCGGGTGCATACCCCTCACACTTTGAACTGCTTTGATTGTGGATAATTGAAACCTCGGTATCTTTTCATATCCTTTCCATACCTTCTCAAATACACTATGCTGTGCAATGATAGATTTTTCAAACGGTGATATGACCAGGACCTTTTTTCCATTCAATGCCTGAATCCAGGATTTTACCCCTAGATCCGCACCAATCCATTGAACAAATTTTAATCCCGCTCCGCCATATTTCTTCACAAAATGATACTGCTTTTTGCTGTTCCAATCTGTAAGAAAATCAGCATTCGATATGGCATCGCACATAAACTCAACAACTCAACATATCTATCCTCGTTTTCTCTCTCCAAGGGATAAAAGCCAGCATTAGACTGAAGCAAAATAAAAGCATCATTTCTTTTAGCCTCATACCCATATTTAACCACTCTCATCGCATATGCTTCACCATCACCTATTTTTCCTGCAAGACAAGGCAACTTATTTTCAATTTTATATGATAAATCTTCATAGAAATCATACTAATCCATCACGACAACCGGATTCACCTTGCTTTCAATCCAATATACACATTCCCTCATCATAGAGAGATATTCCCGGGCTTTCATCAAAATACCATCCTCATCATTTTTTTACCATATGATTTTATAATGAAAGCAATCTCATAAGACAACAAAACCCATTTCGGCATTAATTCGCTAAAAAATCTAGTTTTATTAATCATTTGTCCTTTCCATTTCTTATTCAAATCCAACAATTTTTCATTGTTGGTAGTAAGTAAATAAACGTAACATATGCCTCGGATATTAAGGTCATGTTGCTCCTCATCCAGCCCAAAGATATAAAAGCCAGTGTCTTTTACCCTCTCAAATTGAACTATATCATAATCTGATTTGACAGGATAGAAATAAAACACGCCATCATAGTCTGCAAACATTCTACTTATATCCATCCAAATACTCTTTTCCCTATTATTAATGTTTTGTTCAATCAATGGTCCATTTTCCACATCCTTTATGTAAAACTGAGTGCTAAGACTAAATATTCTTTCAGCTCCTATTGAGCAGCCCACCAAAGTAGCCATATAGCCACCAGCAGAATTTCCACATGTAGTAACCACATAGCCCTTCGTTAATTGTTTTATGAACTCAACTACTTTTTCAACCGAATCATATTTTGAATTGATGCCATTTACATACCACTGTTTCCATATATCCCGTACCAGAATAATAACACTGTAGTATTCTCTTATTCTTTTTGACTTGGATATATTAACCCACTCATATCTGTCATTTTGTATAATTTGTTTCCTGAATTCGTCTTCCGTGTTTGGATAATATATGCCATTGCCGCTAAAAAAGACAATTGCTTTATGGGATTTTGATCCTGTATAGATAACCTTATAATTATCTTGGTTATAAACCATTTTTACTATTTCATTATCGGTCCATGGAAACATTCCTACATCCATCCTAACTTTTTATTTTTCAGTCAAAACTATACGGATCAGGAAAACAATCTCACAACAAACCTATAGTCCCGTCATTGCTTTGATCATTCAACTGATTTCCATCTATCTTTGTTTTTTCACCCGATCGAATAAATACTTCTTCAGCTTATATGCTAACACTTTGCAGCTTTGACGAGTTGAAGTCATTAGCTTAAAATTATACTCCATCCATTGTAACTCATGCTCGGTGTCTGATTTTTTGTGTCCCATTTTTACTTCACTGATTTTATATAGAGAGAAAAAATCACCCTGAACATTATAAATAATGTTGTTTTCCAAAGGTCTGAGAGCAAGTCCGTATGTTTTTACAGATTCGGCATCAAATTCATTCGATGACAGTATAAAATCATAGCCGGAATAATCCTTTTTGTTGCCGTACAGATCAACCAATACTCTTCGTCCATCACATATCACGTTCTCTAATTCTACATTTTCAAAAAAAGCATCATATTTAACTGTATCCTGCTCTGATAAATCCGGTAATATCATATCGCTTTTCTCATTGTTCCGGAAAGGAATCTGATAATTTGTGCAGATCAGCTCTCTATTGTGCTCGCCCATCTCCATATAATTGGTTGTCAAGGCTTCATATGGATAAACAAACCATTTATCATTCAGAATGCAATATGCGATGTGATATTTCAACCATGATGATTCACTCCATCCCAATACGTCATCCGGAATCAATTCGGCTCTTTCTGGCGGCCATTCCTGATGTTCATCATACCAGGCTATAAAATCATTCCACTGATCGCGAAGCCATATCTGACCCCAGGATTGAGCGTATTGCATAAAGAACACATCATATCTAGAA
The DNA here is from genome assembly GCA_024693135.1 of Lachnospiraceae bacterium. Lineage (GTDB taxonomy): Bacteria > Bacillota > Clostridia > Lachnospirales > Lachnospiraceae > NK4A144. The sequence continues at coordinate 57,685 of JAILLN010000049.1, forward strand.
TATAGTGGATGAAAAAAACAGCCCGTACCCGGATTTATATGGTGAGAGTACAACGAGATCCCACCAATATTTCTGTCGCATCTATATTTTGAAACTGCCTGTGCTGCAAAGGAATAAAAATATTTAGACGGTAAAATATCATCTTCAAACACAGCTATTGCAGACAAATCATACTGATTTAGGTAATTACCGCATTTTAAGACATGCTTTCTAAGTCCCAGATTCTGCTCAGCATATTCAACATATTTCTCACCATGGCTCCAGCGATAATTGCGTGCGACATCTAACACACTTTCTGTTCCTGAACAGTCCACACTGATGATCAAAGTAACGGTATCTCCATAATACTCTGCCTGATCAAGAGCATCCAATAACCGTACTGTACTTATTACTCTGTTATAGGCTATAACAACAATTCCAAAGTTCTTCATGATTCATTGGCTATCTGGTTCAATAATTCCTCAACGCTTTCAAAAGAATCTGCATGTTTTCGGATCCATCCGATATCCCTATCCCACCATTTTGCATCCAATAATTCATTGATCTTGTCTTCCGAATATCTTTTGTCGATCATCTTTGCCGGTACTCCCCCAACAATATTATAAGGTTCTACATCTTTTGTCACCACTGCACCAGCAGCTATCACAGCACCATCCCCAATAGTTACTCCCTGCATGATAACAGAATGGCTCCCAATCCAACAATCGCTTCCGATCCGTACACAGAAATGCTTATCATCATCTACCCATTTGTATTCCGCATATTTCTGCTTTTTTACATATGTAAAACCAGCCTGTTTTCTCAAGGAATAAAAAGCAGGGTGTACTGTTGCAAACTCATGTGTGGGATGTTTTCCGATCACAATCTTAACTGAATCTCCAATACAGCTGAATCTTCCAATATGCGTATTCACTATTTCTGAATGCGCGGAGATGTATGTACCCCAGCCAATTGTAGAATTCAAAACTGTCACATGATCCGATAAGCGGTTTCCACCTTCAAACACACAATTATTTGAAATCAGATCCTCTTTGCCAAAAATAACCTTATTATGGTTTTTTTTCTCTTTGATATGCTCTTTTAACCTAACAAATACTCTGTTCATTTCCTCATTATTTATAATCAAGCCTGCCATTTACTATATTGAACATTGATTTCCCTGAAAAACATCCCAAATTCTGCATTGCCATGTTTCTTCTTAGTAATCAACAATTTGCCAATGATTTAGATAGTTCCATTTTAATTATCTTCTCCGCTATGATACAATAAAACCTATGAAAAATACTGATTTATCCATCACCATCATCATGACCTGCTACAATCGCAGAGAGAAGACCCTGGCCTGTCTTACATCCATTGACGATCCTTCGCTGGATCTGCGCTATATCGTGACAGATGATGCCAGCACAGACGGAACAGCGGATGCAGTGCGTTCCTTTGCCTCATCCCATGGAAGGAGCCTGAGCCTGATCGAAGGCAGCGGATCCCTATTCTGGGCAGGAGGAATGCGGCTTGGAATGGAGATGTATCTTGATCCTGTCTCCGGCTTTTCGCCATCCGACTATGTGGTTCTGGTGAATGATGATGTCGTATTTGAGCCAGGGGCTCTGGCATATATGATCGATTACAGTCGGGCTCACGCGGATGCTGTGGTTGCCGGCGTGACCTCCAAAAGCTCGGGAGGCATATCCTATGGGGGTTCTGTCAGCATCAAAGGCAGGCCGAAATTTACGAAGATCCCTCTTTCCCAGTCATCCTCCACACCCTGTGATGTCTTCAACTGCAATTGTACCCTTTTCCCGGATGCCGTTTTCCACAAGCTGGGAGCCTTTGATCCCTACTATACCCATGCAATGGCAGATTATGACTACGCCCTGGCACTGAAGCGTCTGGGTATTCCTGCTTTCCAGACTGACCGGCCCATCGGCTCCTGTGATGACAATCCCACTGCAGGCACTTGGCAGGATACATCCCTGCCCCGGCGGGAAAGGATCCGGCTGAAAAAATCACCCAAAGGTCTGCCCGCTGATGAATACTGGCACTTTCTCCGTAAAAACTTCGGCCTCATGCCTGCCCTCTGGCACTCCTTCACGCCCTATCTCAGAATTCTTCTGAAGCGTTGACCTCTCTAGTTTCCCGGCTCCCACAATCCTTTATATCTTTCAAACTCCCTGTCCCATTCCTCTAGCTATGCCACAATCCTTCCTCCATCTCGCCCCGGACGAACACATCAAACCGGGGCAGGGTATACCGGATCTTCCCGCGCTGGGACGCATCAATGAGGCCTTTGTCCCGGAGCCTGACCCGGTATTGGGAAAATTCGTTTTTCTTTTTGCCCGCCAGCTCCAGAAGCTCCGACACGGACATGGCCTCCTTCCGTACGATGAAGGACATGTACCACCGGTCTGTTTCCGAGAGCTCTGACCAGATTTTCTTATATACGTAATGACTGAGTGCCTGATCGAAACGTGCAAGCACCTCAGCATTCATCTCATGATCCGGATCCTCCCAGAGATACTTCCCCAAAGCCTGGTACGCAAAGGGATATCCTTTCGTCATGACCGCCATTTCCATGGCCCTGTCCTGATCCGTGCCAAAAAGCATCCGGTATCTCTCGGCGATCAGGGTCAGGTTAAGCGGCTCCATTTCATATTTAGGCGCACGGTACAGGAAAGTCAGATCCTTCTCATTCTCCAGCTCGTGGACATTTTCATACAGGCCTGCCATGATCGTGCAGATTGGCAGATCTTCACGGATCAGGATCTGAAAGCTGCTTGCAAATTCCTTCATATACTGGCTGTTTGACACTTCATCTACCGTCACAAGCAGGCGCTTTTTCTTCTTCCGGATCTCTTTCAGCATTTTCTCAAGCGCGGATTCGATATCCGATATCGGCGGTTTAGCCTCCAGATTGACCCCAATGCCAAATTTTGACAGGTTCAGGGATCGATCCACAAATTCCGTCATAAATCCCCCGCTGTCGTACAGCTTAGAGGCAAGCCCCTGCAGCATGTCTCTTGTCGGATTCAGCCTCACGATGATCCATTTTTCGTTTTCTTCAATCCGTCTTTCTATCTCCGTCATCGTGACTGTCTTCCCGGTCCCCCTCACGCCAGTAAGCATGAAGCATGGATTCTGGATCTGCTGTGCGGTAAGGTCCAGCAGGATCTCCTCCACGATCAGATCCCTGCTGATAAACTGCCGGGGAATCTTTCTAAAGCCGATTGCAAACGGATTTTGTTCCACCTTTATATACTCCAAAATGTGATATATACTGCTATATACTTCTATATACTCTATTTTTAATTATATACTTTTATATACTTTTATATACTTTAATCCAAATCACCCGGAGCTCTTCCCGTCCCTCTCCTCTCCACTGACGATCCTCCGGTATTCCTCGAAGTCCCGGATGTATTCCTCTCCGTCGTAGTGGGTGCTGGCCATGACGAGGAGGATGGAGTCCGGAGAGAAGTCGTACATTTCCTTCCAGACCATCCGGGGCAGGTAAAGGCCCTCCATGGGCTTGTCCAGGGATACCACTTCCTTCCGCTCCCCGTCCGTGACCATGACCTTGGAGGAGCCGGCCACGTTGACCAGCACGAATTCGGAGCGGAGGTTGGCATGCTTCCCCCGGACCACGGTATCGTCGGAGCCGTAGATGTAAAACACGCGCTGGATCGCAAAGGGGATGGCGGATTCTCCCTCGATCACCACCAGCTTTCCCCTCTCATCCCCCAGGTCTGCAAACTGCAGCCGCCTGTACATCTCCATCTGAAACCTCCTAAATAACCGGGGATGCCCCCACTTGCTCATTCTGAAAACTGCTCTGCTCACACCGGATTGTCTTTTCGGCTGTCATAAATTCCAACTTATACAGCCTTTTCTATCAATGATCGCAGCTTCTCTTCCCTGTATCCTCTAGAGCATTGCTCCACTCGTCAACGTACAGTCCCACACCCCGATATCCGTATCTGCAAACACAGACATAAGCCTGGCCTGCAGGTCTTCCCTCGTGACGCCCCTCTTCAGCACGGTCTGCAGGAAGCCTCCGCCGCCTGCACCGCAGATCATGCGCCCCGCAAGGAGGTCCTCCGCCGCATCGAAGATCTGGTCGATGAGGCTGTTGGTGGAGCCGGCATCGATCATCTGGCTCAGCTTCCAGTGGTCGCCGAGAAGCTCCGCGAAGGCGTCGATATTTCCCCTCTCGAGCTCGAAGCGCTGCAGGGCCGCATTCCTCTGGATCTCATTGAGGGCATATACCGTATCGGGCTCGCTTCCGATATAGCGCCCGATCACGTCCCGGAGCAGGTTTCTCGCAAGCCTCCTCTGTCCCGTATAAATGAGGCAGAAGCGCTCGTTCAGCTCCTCCATGGCCTTCGGATCCATATTGAGGTGGAGTACCCGGATCCTCTGGTCTATGCCCGGGGATGAGGTGATATATTTGATCCCGTCCGTGGCGCCTCCCACCTGGTCCTGCCAGCCGCCGCCCGTAGACATGATCTGCTCCATGCAAAGCACCTGCCGGTAGAGATCCGACTCCGTGTAGGCGATGTCTAAAAATTCGAAAAGTGCCTTCACGCAGGCCGCCGAAAGGATGCTGCTGGTGCCTAAGCCGGAGCCCTTGGGCACACCCTGCACCTCCGTATTCATGGCGATCCCGCCCCCGATCCTCTCCAGGGCTTCCTTCAGGCTCCCCCCGCTTTTCGGGATCACGCCGGTGGAAAGCAGGGCGGCTTTTGGCAGCACAAAGGGATCGAAGGGATCCCCTACGGACTGCAGGGGCTCTATGGTATCAAACTCCCCATGCATGTCCATGTCCCGGCTGTCAAAGATGATCTTCTGTTCATCCAGCCTCTTCAGGCGGACCTTCACCGGCCTCTCCCCCTTAAGAAGGATGGCCGCATTCAATACCGTGCCGCCGTTTTCATTGCTGTAAGGAGGCGTATCCGACCAGCCCCCTCCGAAATTTACCCTGAGGGGCAGGGATACCTCATGCTCATCCTTCGAGATCCTGGCATCCCTGTTTTCCGCAAGCTTCAGGAGAGAAGCCTGAAGTATGGCATCCGACAGGACGGCAAATGCCTTCCCCGTTTCCTGCTCATCCTTCAGGGCCGCCCCTACGTAATAATGGAGCCGCATCCTCCTGCTGTAGTCCGCCTCCCCGATATGCTCGAGGAGCCATTCCTTCTGCACCTCGCTCAAAGGCCCGCCAAGCTTTCCTTCCCTGGCCGGCACGCCCTCTTCGATCATGCCCTGGAGCCGCTCCATCTTTACCAGCTCCGCCATCCGCCGGTTCCAGGAGATGATGGCCTCCGGATCCGCATTGAGGAAGCCCTCCGCCATGGATCGCCCCTGCCCCGGTTCCTCTCCGGAGGTGACGCGCCGGTACAGCGCAAGGGATGCCTGGAGAGCCTCCCGGATGGTATCCTTCTCCGGATAGATCCTTGCATGCCACAGGGTATGGGGCATTCCCTCATCCCACAGATCCCCCGTAAGCTCCCTCCCAAAGAGCCGGTTCTCCTTGGGATTGTCCTTCACGCCAAAGATCCTGCAGATGAATTTCCCATCCGTCTGCTTGAGCCCGTGTACCACCACATGGGCCGGGATCTCCTCGTCCGTCACGTCGATATAGGAAAGGAGGCTTCCCTCCCCTACGGATGCATTTTCGTGGATATAGCTGACCTCCGCATATCCGCCGGGCTGTACTTTCGCCTTCGGACTGATCACGGAGGAGTAGGCCGCCATCCCTGCGCTGGCGCTTCCTATGATGCTGCCCCAGCCCAGCTCCCGGTAGGCTTCCACGCCCTGATTCATGAGCTGCAGTATCTCCACGGTGGTCCCGAAGTGGATGAATTTGGCCGGAGCCAGCCTGAGCAGCTTCAGGCGGTAGGGCCGGAGCGCCTCCCATACGGCCTTCCTGCATTCCTTAAGCTCCGGCGTATAGTCTCCCTCCGGCTTTTCCCGGTAGAAATTCTCCAGCGTGGAGTCTGCCGCCAGGGGATACTGGAAGTCCCCATATAAGGACAGCCGCACCTTCTCATTCACAAAGGCCCGGTATCTTTCCGGATCGGGGCGCCCCCCCGCAGAGATCAGGGAGTACAGCGACTTCAGCACATCCGTGCCGAAGATGATGGCACCGGTGTCGATGTCCACGGCTCCGGCTTCATTCACGGCTCCCGCATCCTGCAGGTGCTCTATGGTCTGCTTGTGGAGAAAGGCCCTCACGTTTCCGTCCTCGCCCCTTAGGAATACCCCGTGGTTCTTCCCGGTCCCCGCATCCTCCTTGAAGCTGATCACTGCCGCGCCGTGCCCGGAGTAATCGATAAGCAGGGGATTGAAAAGCAGCAGCACGTCTCCCGCCAGGAGCAGCATGCCCTCCCTCAGCCGGCCCGGCACCGCGCTCATGGCGATCAGAAGTTCGTCAAAAAGGGTACTCGGCCTGCCGTCCGGAAGCTCGTGGGGCACCGGGCTGAAGAGCTTGCCCAGGGCGCTGTACTGCGGCACCCGCCGGCTGTCGCCTCCGCTGTGGATCACCAGGATCCTCTTCCCGTCTACGCCCTGCTCCTTTTCCATGAGATGGCGGATGACGGAAAGCGTGGCTCCGCCGGAGCCCACACGCACCCCGCCCTCATCCGGGATGATGAGCAGCTTCGTCCTATCCGGGATATGCTCCTTGCGGCTCTGGATCTGCAGGGCATAGGTCCTGGCCTGGTGCTCGTTGCTTGCCGTCAGGATGATATAGTCCCATACCGGAAATGATGAAATTTTCAGGCTGCGCTGATAATCCTCCCAGGCATCCTGGTAGGACTGCGCCAGATACAAACTTTTATTCATGATCCTCTTCTTTATACTTTACCGAACCGCACCCTGCCTTCCGTCATCCTTATCCCCGGCAAGGCTGCTCTCCCGGACGATGTATTTCGGCCGATGCTTTACCTCCAGGTACATCTGGGCCAGATACTGCCCAATGATGCCCAGCACCAGGAAGGTGATGCCGAAGCCAAAAAGCAGCACGCACATGAGGGAAGGATATCCCGGCACGGCCTCATGGGAAACCAGCTGCCGGATGATCACAAAGATGGTATAGAAGAAGGCGAAGACGCAGATGCCCATGCCCAGGATGGAGGTCAGCACCAGGGGCGCCGTGGAGAAGGCCACGATCCCCCGAAGGGCATAGGAGAAGGCACTCCGCATCGGAAGCTTCGTCTTGCCGGCCACCCGCTCCCGGTTCTCGAAGGGGATCCACTTCGTGCGGAAGCCCACCCAGGAAAAGATGCCCTTGGTGAAGCGCTCGCTCTCCTCCAGGGATACCACCGCATCCACCATCTGCCTGGTCATGAGCCGGAAATCCCTGGCACCGCTCACCATCTCCGCATCGGAGATCTTGTTGATCAGCTTATAGAAGCGCTCCGCCAATACGGACCTGAGCCACGGCTCTCCCTTCCGGTCTGCCCGGTAGGCCGCGGCGCAGTCATACTCCCCGGTCTTCAGCGCCTCATACATCTCATGCAGAAGCTCCGGCGGATCCTGCAGGTCTGCATCCATGATGGTCACATAGTCCCCGGTGCTGGCCTTGAGCCCCGCATACATGGAGCTGTCCTTGCCGAAGTTCCTGGAAAAGGAAATATACTGGAACCTCGGATCCTCCCGGTGAAGCTCCTTCATCATGGAAAGGGTATCGTCCTCGGAGCAGTTGTCCACCAGGATCACCTCGAATTCCACTCCCTCAAAGCCCTCCATGACCTTGTAGAGCTCCTTCTTGAGGAAGGGAATCGCCGACTGTTCATTATAGCAGGGGATGATCAGCGTGATCTTATCCATTCTCATTCTTCTCCGGTAATTATTATTCTATCCTGTGCTTGTGCAGGATCTGGCTTCTTGCCATTAACCGTTTACGCCCGTTTTTCTACTTTGCTGTCCGTGCCCATCTGCCGGACCTGCTTCGGCACGTTTACGCCCGTTTTTCCCCGGCCCGCTCAAGCGCCGCCACGGAAAATTCCACCGTCTTTTTGATCCCGTCGCGCAGGGATGTCTTCGGCTCCCAGCCGTAGGCCTCCTTCGCATGCTTCTTCGAAAGGCAGGTATATTTCAGCACCTCATGCTCCATCATCTTCCCGTCGATGGGATAGGGCTTCGCATAAAGCTCCGGATACTTCGCCCAGAAATGCGCCGTCTCTGCGTATTCCGGCTTCCTCTCGGGGCAGCCCATCTCCTCTGCGATCATGGATGCGATCCGGTTGATGGACACGGTCTCCTCCGTCCCCACGTTTACCGTATCAAAGGCCTCTGCCTTCCGCACCAGCAGAGCCAGGTCGATAAGATCTTCCACGAAGATGAAGTCCCTCTCCTGCTCTCCGGTGGAGTGCAGCACCGGCCGGTTTCCCCGGTAGTATTCCCTCACCAGATATCCCATCACCGGCGGGGTAGTCCTGAGGCAGTCGATATGCGGCCCGAATACATTGGCGAAGCGGAGCACCACCACCGGGATGTGGTAGGCCGCGGAAAATGCCCGGCAGAACTGCTCAGCGGCATATTTGGTGCTGGGATATAGAAGGCTTGGCGGCACCACCTTTTCCTCCACCGAGGGGAAGTCCGTGTTGTTTTCATAGACTGCCGAGGTACTGGCAAAGATCATCCTCTCCGCCCCGTATCTGCGTACCAGATCCAGCAGGATCACCGTGCCCCTCACATTGACGTCCGCCGCCTCCACCGGCATATTCTGGCAGTCCGGCAGGGGCGTGATCCCCGCTATGTGGTAGACCGTATCGAATCTCTTTTCCCGGAAAAGCTCCTCCATGAAATCCAAGTCGCGGATGTCCTTCCGCAGGATCTCCTCCGTAAACGCATGGTCCTCAAAGATCAGGTTGTCTTCGAGCCCATAGGAGAAGTTGTCCACCAGGGTCACATCCTCCCCGTCCTTCCACAGCCTGTATGCCAGCTGGGAGCCGATGAATCCGGCCGCCCCCGTGATCAGCACCTTGCTCATATCCCCATACCCCCTGTCTGTATCCTATCGCGCCTGCATCCTATCGCGCCTGTATTTATCTCGGCCTGCGTTTCCCTCGCTGCATTCCCATCAATACCATCAATATTTTCCTGTCAGGCTATTATACAGGATGTACATCATCATGTGGTTGTAGATCAGATGCACGTCCTCCGTGATCTGCATGTTGTCGATGGGCACATGCAGGTTCACGTCCGACAGCTCTTTCAGCTTTCCGCCGCTGTAGCCCGTGAGGCCGATGACCCGCACCCCCTGCTCCTTCGCATATTCCACAGCCCGGATCACATTCTCGGAGTTCCCGCTGCCGGAGATGGCGATAATGAGATCCCCCTGGCCCAGCTTCCCCTCCAGCTGCTGCCGGAATACGTTCTCGAACCCATTGTCATTGGCGATGGCCATGAGGGTCGCCACGTTGTCGTTGAGGCAGACGAAGCGGAACTTCTGCTCGATCTCCTCCGAGACCCCCTTGTTGAAGTCATTCTGGAAGTGGGATGCCGTGGAAGAGCTGCCCCCGTTTCCGAATACATACACGGTCCCGTCCTTATCCCTGGTCTCCATCAGAAGGCCCAGAGCGCGGTTCACCTGTGCCTGGTCCAGGCTTTTCAAGACCTCGATCTCAAGCTCCAGATAGTTTTTGATCTTATTTGTATAATCCATGCCGCTTCTCCTTTCAAGTGTAGCTGGTCGGCAAATATGATCCGGAAGCCTTCGCTGTCTGCCGCGAAGGGCACTTCCCGGTCAGTCGGCAAAAATGATCCGGGAGCCTTCGCTGTCCACCACGAAAGGCACCTCCCGGTAGGAGGACATGGCCGAGCGTACTTTATCCTGCTTCTCCTCCGGCACATAGACCAGGAGGAAGCCTCCTCCGCCTGCGCCCAGGATCTTGCCGCCTTCCGCCCCGGCCTGCCTCGCGGTCTCGTACATCCGGTCAATCTCCTCATTGGACACGCCTCCGGCGAATTTCTTCTTGATCTGCCAGGTCCGGTCCAGCTCCTGCCCCACGCAGTCTACATCACCTTCCGCCAGCCTCTCGTATACCCGGTCCACGGTACGGACCAGCTCGTCCAGGCTCTTGCGCTTTGCCTCGATGGTATCGGACTGCTCCCCCAGGATCTTTCGCGAATCTCTGGTATTGCCGGTAAAGAAGAGCATGAGCCTGGAGTACAGCGCCGTCCTCGTCTGGCTGCTGATCACGGCCGGCGTCACGGATACCGAGCCGTCATTCAGAAACCGGTACCGGTTGAAGCCCCCGTGGGCCACCGCAAACTGGTCCTGGATCCCGATCCTCTGGCCAAGCCTCCCGATCTCGATCTCGCAGGCCTCCCTCGCCAGGCGCTCCGGAGTGACATACTCCCCTTTGTAGGCATGAAGGGCATGCAGCACCCCCACGGCCAGGGCGCTGGAGGAGGCAAGCCCCACTCCGGCTCCGCTCAAGGGGATATCCGCCATATAGATGACCTCGATCCCTTTCTCGATCCCGGTAAGCCTGAGTGCTTCCCGGATGATATTATGCTTCACCTGATCCACGCTCTCCACCAGCTCATTCCCGTTGTAGACAACCCGGATCATGTCGTCGAATTTCCGGTTCACCGTGATATAGACATGCATGTCGAGGGCCGCGCTCAAGACGCTCCCGTATCCCACCTCGCTGGTCCTGAAATATGCCTCAAAGTCGCTCCCGCCCCCAAAAAGCGAAGCCCGAAGCGGTGTCTTGGATATGATCATCTCCCACTCTTCCTTTCTCTGTGATCCCCGGCTCATGCCCCTTTTCCAAAGATCCCGGGATCATTTAATCCATGCCGGCACACTGCTTTCCTTCCCCTGACATATAGTCTGGGATCACTATTTCCCTGTACTTATGCTCCTTCCTGCACTACGGTATCCCGGATCCTGCCGTTAAGCACGTCTTCCACCGCATCTGCCAGGGTATAGCGTTCGTCCACCAGGATTCCCTTCATGTCCGCATTGTGGGCTGTCTGGATGTCCCGGATGTCGTCTCCGATCATCACGCATTTCGTGAGGTCGATGGAATAATCCTTCTGCGCCTCATAGAGCATCCCCGGCTTCGGCTTCCGGCATTCGCAGGGGCTGTCCCATCCGTGGGGGCAGTGATAGGTCTTCTCGATCTGCGCTCCCGCCTCTTCAAGGTCTGCGATCATCTTAGCCTGTACGTCTTCATAGTCCTGCTCCGTCATCACCCCCCGGGCGATCCCTGCCTGGTTGGAGATCATGATGATCTTATATCCAGCATCGCACAGCCGTTTTACCGCCTCCTTCGCTCCGGGAAGCCACCGGAAATCCTCCGGCCTCCGGATATACTCCGCCTTGGGAGGGCGCTCATTCAGGGTGCCGTCCCGGTCGAGGAAGATATACTTCTGGCCGGACAGGTACTGCTCCGTAAGCCGGATCCGGTCAAAGGAGCCGATGGAATAATACCGGTGCTTTGTCACCGTGGCATAGAGCTTTCCCTGCTCCACGAGCTTCGGATAGACCACAGCCTCAAAGTTCTCGTTCTCCCCGCTCATCAGGGAGAGGACCTGTTTCGACACCAGGGCATAGCCGATATCCACGCCCTGCAGTCCCTCCGTCACCCGTTTCTTGTCATATACCAGGACCTTCCCGTCCTCCGCCAGCTTTACGTTGTTTTTGGTATAGCCGTCCTCATTGGAATATACCGATACCTGGATCCATGCCCCGTTCCGCTCGTATTCCTCCCGGATCCTCTGGAAATTGACGGGACAGAGGTTGTCGCAGTACATCATGAGGAAATCATCCTTCAGATAGGGCTCTGCCGCCTTCAGCCGAAACTGGGTATCGTATTCCACCGGGGTCACGCACCAGGTGAAATGCACCCCCAGTCGGCTGCCGTCCCCGAAGTGATCCATGATCTTTTCCGGAAGATACCCCAGAAGCACCACGATGTCCGTGATGCCCCAGTCCCGCACCTGCCCGGCAAGATACTCCAAAAACGGCTTTCCCTGCACCGGATACATGGGCTTCGGGTTCGTCTCCGTAAATGGCTTCAGCCGCTCCCCCAGCCCGCCGGCAAAGATCACGGCCTGCTTGATCTCCTTCATCTCGTCCCTCTCATCTCTTCTCCTGCATCAGCCACTTAAGACGGATGCTCATTTCTTCCCGCACACCAGCCGCCTAAACCGGATGCTCACCTTTTCGCATGCATCAGCCCCTTAAGCAGGGATACAAACTGCTCCTCCGCTTCCTCAAGGCTTACGTTATTATCAAAGGAGGCGTCGTAGGCGTATTCCTCCACCCTGTCGTCCGAGTCATTGCCTAGGGGATGCTCCTCTCCGGTGCTTCGGTGAATGAGCAGGGTGACACAGCCCCCATCTACGTAATCCTTGAATTTACGGATCTCCTCTGCCTCCCGGATATGCACGAAGAGGATCTCCTCATCCCCTTCGAGAAACTCCCTGTACTGCCGCATCAGATACCGGTTCGGCAGGTCATTGTATTCACTGAAAAGCTTCTTTAAGTCCGAAAGAAATTTCCGCGACCGCTCATCCTTCTGCCCGTCCCAGCCGTTGGCCAGGGCGATCTCCTTGATGGGCGTTATAGAGGAAACGTTGCGCACCCGGAAATGCTTCCCGGCCAGGCCGCAGAGCGTGTCCTTCCCCGAGCCTCCCCGGCCGTTGATCACCACTACCAGCTTGTCATTCTCTCCCATATCTTCAGATCCCAAAATCCAAATCCTGTCCCAAATCCGCCCGCGCCCACATCCGAAGTCCCACACTCTCCGCGCGGACTTACAGAAACCCGTATATCCGCTCTCTCCAGGCGCCTTTACAGAAACCAATAACCCCGCTCTCTCCGTGCGCCTTTACAGAAAAAGTACTCCGCCGGTACCGACAGAGTACAATCTCTCAGATCATTCACCGCACCCGGGCTCTTACTCCGTGAAAAGATCCCTGTACCAGCTGAGCGCCGACAGGTATGCTTTGTAGACCTGATCCATGTCGATGCTCTGCAGCACCATCAGCCGGGATACCTCCTGCCAGGATGCATTCTCATATTCACAGATGAAATCCTTCACCGGCGCCAGCTCACCCTTATCGGAAAGCAACGCATCGGAGATCTGCTTCGATACCTTCACCATTTCCAGCGCTTCCGCCATGGGCTTGTCCAGCATGATGTCCAGCACCGAGAAAAGCCCCATCAGGAAAAGCTCGGAGGAAAGGCTGCTGAGCTGGAAGATCGGCGCCAGCTCCTCTGCGAACTTGGCCCGAAGCAGCGACATCCTCGTGATCTCGCTTGGCCGGTCTGCGCAGAGCTCCTTGGTGACCGCCGTATTGATCCAGCGCTTCAGCTCCTTCTGCCCCAGCATGGCCGCCGCATGCCGCACGGAATTGATGCCGGAATTCACCGTCATCCGGTTCACCATCTTGAGCAGGGAAATGACGAGGGCCGTATCCCGCCCGATGATGTCCGCCGCCTTGGCCAGATCGAAGTCCGGGTCGTTCACGATATTCAAAAGCTCGATATAATTTACCTTAAGGGGCGCCACCTCCAGCTCGTTTTCCTTCACGGGCATCCGGAAGAATTCGCCCTCATACAGATAATACCCGCCGCCGTCCCTGAGCTTCTCATATTCCTCCTGGGAGTCCACATTCACGGCGCAGAGCTTGATATTCGGATAGACCTTGCCGAAATAGATCTTTGCATTCTCGATCTTGATCTTATGGTGATCCAGCAGGATATAGTCCGTCATGTTGAGGATCGGGGCGTATTCCTGGAATTTCTCGATCGGAAGCTTGTGGATGGCCAGCTTGTAGCCCTGGGACTTCAGCTCCTTGATCCGGTTCACGTAGTTTTCTTCCGGCTTGATGGAGGAATCCATGAGAAGGATCAGCTTTGAATGAGGTGCGTTGCATTGAGATTCAATGTCTGCAAATACGGAAATATTATTCAGCTCGATGAATACTTCTTTATCCGCTCCGGCAAGGGATTCCAGGCCCATGCTGTTTACGATCTCCAGCCCCGTCACGTTTGCCGCCCCGTCAAACCTTGCACCCCCCGCGAAGCTCGGCTTCAGGAGCAGGTTCTCCCGCTGTGCGAAAACGGAATAAGCGATGACAGTCATCTGGTCATCAAACAGGGGTATCAGTGTAGCAAGCATAATAAATGCCTCCTTATCGCATAGGATCCGCAGCCGCCTCCGGCTACTATTCCCATTATACCTTTTTTGCACCGCTTCATCAAGGATAATATGCGGACTAGTTTTTTCCGGGAAATTCGATGACCTGCGACTTTCAAATTTACTGTATTTTCATCTCTTCTTGTGATATGATTAGAGATACGGAATTTTCCATGAACGGAAAGCAAACCACATATTTCAATAGGCACAGGGGGAAACCATCATGATGTTTGGATTTGGATCCATGATCGACAAGCTGAAGAAAAATCCGAAAAGAATCGTCCTGACTGAGGGCACGGACAGCCGAATCCTGGAAGCGGCCTCCCGGCTCCTGGCCAGCAACTTCCTCTCTCCGATCCTCTTGGGCAAGGCAGACGAGATCGCCCTGGCGGCGGAGGAAGCCGGCTATAATATCCGCGGAGCCGAGATCATCGACCCCACCGAATACGACCGGTTTGAGGAAATGGTGGAGCGGTTTTGTGAGCTCCGCAAGAGCAAGGGAATGACTCCCGAGCAGGCACGCAAGATCCTGGTCCAGGCCAATTATTTCGGCACCATGCTGGTACAGATGAAGGTGGCGGACTGCCTCATCGGCGGAGCCACGTATTCCACGGCAGACACCGTCCGGCCGGCGCTGCAGATCATCAAGACCAAGCCGGGCAACTCCATCGTTTCCTCCTGCTTCATTCTGGTCCGCCCCGGCGCCACAGGCGAAAACGAGGTGCTGGCCATGGCTGACTGCGCCATCAATATCAAGCCCACCGAGGACGAGCTGGTCGAGATCTGCGAAGAGACCGTAAACTGTGCCAAGGTCTTCGGCGTCAACCCGAAGGTGGCATTCCTAAGCTATTCCACCTGGGGCTCGGGCAAGGGCGAGGACGTGGACAAAATGAGAAATGCCGCAGAGAAGGCAAAGAAAAGGCTTCCGGACATCCCCATCGCAGGAGAGCTGCAGTTTGACGCCGCCGTCTCCCCCAGGGTCGCCAGGGTCAAATGCCCGGGCAGCGAGGTGGCCGGCTATGCCAATACCTTCATCTTCCCGGACATCAATTCCGGCAACCTGGGCTACAAGATCGCACAGAGGATGGGAAATTTCGAAGCCTACGGTCCGATCCTCTTAGGGCTCAATGCCCAGATCAACGACCTTTCCCGCGGGTGCAACGCCCTGGAGGTCTACTCCATGGCCATCATCACGGCCTCCCTGTCCTAGGCACTTCCCGGTAAACGGCGGGCGCAGGAAGGACACAGGCCGGTATTTTAACGATCAGGAGAACAAAACAGATATATGGCGGAAAAACAGGATACTACCCTATTTGAATTTACCTGGGGCAATACCTTCGGACTCTTCAGCGAGGGCTATCATCTCGTGGTCAAGGTGCCGAAGGAGAGGCTCTACCTTTCCTACAGCGTGGATCTGAAGTACGGGGAGATCCGCTTCGATGAAGAGAAGCTGGAGGAGCTTTGGAATGACCTCGTGGCCCTGCATATCCACCTCTGGTCAGGCAGGACCTTTTCCAACAGCGACTTTGAGGAAGGCGATACCTGGACCCTGACCTACCGGTACGGCGACCACAAGCTGGAGGCCAAGGGAGCCAATGCCTATCCCCCGGAGTGGACCGAGCTTTTGAATTACTTCCACATCAAGTATTCCATCCCCGTATCCCGGAGGGAGGATCCCACCCTGCCGAAGCCGAAGCGCAGCGAATCAAAGGAGCCTCCGAAAAAGCAGAAGCCCAAAAAGGAAGACGGGAAGCACCAGGGCACGAAGGACGGGAAGAAGCGCGAGGCCGGACGCCTTGACGGAAAGCCGAAGCAGCCGCAGAAGGGAAAAGCCAAGACAGGCGAGGCAAGACATAAGAACCCGAATCAGAATCCGGAAGAAGCAAAAGCCGGGGAAGCAAAGCATAAGAACCCGAATCCGGAGGAAACACCGGGTAAGAGTGGCGGCGAGGGCAGGCAGAGAAACCGTTCCCGGCATTACCGCCCGAAGAAAAAGCCCTCAGCCCCCGAAGCTTGAGATGAATTTGCGGGTCCGCTCCATCTTCGGATTGTCGAAGAGCTCCCTGGAGGGACCCTGCTCCACGATGACCCCGTCGTCCATAAAGATGGCGCGGTCGCTCACATCCCGGGCAAAGGCCATCTCATGGGTCACGATGATCATGGTGGTCTTGTGTTCAGCCAAAGCGCGGATGACCTTCAACACCTCTCCGGTAAGCTCCGGGTCCAGGGCTGAAGTGGGCTCGTCAAAGCAAAGGATATCCGGATGCAGCGCCAGAGCCCTGGCAATGGCCACCCTCTGCTGCTGTCCGCCGGAAAGCTGGTGGGGATAATTGTCCGCCCGGTCGGAAAGGCCCATCTGATCCAAAAGCTCCCTTGCACGGTCTGCAAGGGTTTCTTTTTGGATGGAGCTGTCCTCCTTCGCCAAAAGGGAAGGCGCCAGCATCACATTTTCCAGGGCCGTATACTGCGGAAACAGATTGAAGGACTGGAATACAAGGCCGAAGTGGAGCCTCTTCCTGCGGATCACGGCTTCCGAACCGCTGCCCTTTTGTGCCGCATTGAAGAGCTCCTCCCCCCGGACCCGTATGATGCCCTCATCCGGAGTCTCCAGGAAATTCAGGCAGCGAAGCAGGGTAGTCTTTCCGCTTCCCGAGGAGCCGATGATGGAGAGGGCCTCCCCTTCCTCCATGGTGAAACGGATATCCTTCAGCACTTCCGTGCGGCCAAAGTTTTTTCTGATATTTTCTACTTCCAGTATGGATGCCATCTTATTTGATCTCAAAAAATCCCAGGCGCTTTTCAACATAGCCAAACAGCAGGGTCAGAAGCCCGCTGAAGGCAAGGTAAAATACGCCGGTATAAAACAGGGGCCAGATGATGCCGGCGCTCTTGATGAAAGACTGGCCCTTCCAGATGATCTCATAGACCGCGATGATCCGCGCAAGGGACGTATCCTTCACCAGGGTGATGACCTCGTTGGAGATCGGCGGCACGATCCGCTTGATCACCTGCAGCAGGATCACCCGGTAAAAGGTCTGCCTCCTCGTCATCCCCAGCACCGCGCCGGCCTCATACTGGCCTACCGGCACGGACTGGATCCCCCCGCGGAAGATCTCGGAAAAGTAGCAGGCATAATTGATCACGAAGGCCGTGAGCGCGGCGATGAAGCGCCCCGTATCCCCGGAGCCCCAGATATTGGCGTGCAGGATGATGCCCGGCCCGAAGTAGATCACCAGCAGCTGCAGCATGAGCGGCGTCCCCCGGATCACCCAGATGACAAACCGCACCGGCAGCCGGATCACTCCGATGGCGGACATGGAACCGAAGCTTATGATGAGCCCCAGGGGCAGGGACAGGAGCAGCGTCAGCGCAAAGAGCTTCAGCGTCCCCCCGAACCCCTGGAGCAGGGATAATGTTACCTCACCAAACATATCTGATCAATAAACCACTGCGTCCTGGACTCCGTACTTCTCCGCGATCTCCTTCAGGGTCCCGTCGTCCGCAAGCTTCTGGAATTCTTCATCCACAAAGGCCGCCAGGTCTGAACCCTTGCGGCAGCCCACGACATACTCCTCCGTGGTAAGCTCCAGGGTATGGGTCAGGTCGGTATAGCTGGTGCCGGGTCCGATCATGGCGCCGGCCATCAGAAGGTCGATGATGCTGGCATCGCTGGTGCCGGCCTCCACCTCCATCAGCGTATCCGCCTGGGTGCCTACGGAAGTATAATTAAAGCCGTTGTCCGCCGCGGCCGCCTCTCCGGCAGAGCCTGCTTCCACCGCAAAGCTCACATCCTTCATGCTCTCCGCATCCGGGTAAGATGCCGCCTTATCGGCCTTCATCACCACCACCTGTGCATTATTGCAGTAGGCCTTGGAGCATTCCATGGCACTGGCTACCTCATCCGTCAAGGTCATGCCGTTCCATACGCAGTCGATGCTCTTATTCTCAAGCTCCAGGATCTTATTGTCCCAGTCGATCTCCACAAACTGGACCTCGACCCCAAGATCCTCCGCTACCTTCTTCGCTACGTCCGCATCGAAGCCGATCCACTCATCGGAGCCTTCCTTGTAATCCATGGGCGCGAAATCCGTGATCCCCACGATGAGGCTTCCCTTGCCCTTGATATACTCCATGTCGGATCCCGCGGCAGCCCCGCTCTCCTGTGCCGGTGCCATCCCCGGAAGAGTCTCCGGCAATCCGCCGCAGCCTGCGAGCATCCCCGCAGAAAGCAGTCCTGCCATCAATAATGCAATCATTTTCTTCATGTTGTCTTACCCCCTTGTCTGTATTGTGCCGATCCATTTCTTTTTATTTCAATACGGCAACACTTTACCACAATAAACTGAATGTGGCAAATTCTTGCCGCCACCCCATGAGACGACTCTGCCACCCCCATGAAACGGCCGTGGTCTTTTTTCAGAATTCCGGATCCTCTGACGTTTTGAGCTCTACGTCGATGGCGGTAAGCTTCACCGGCTCTTCTCCGTGATTGCGCACTGCCACCTGCAGATCGGCCTCATCCTCCAAAAGCCACACCCCAAGCACCGCCTCCGTGCCCGTATTCTCCTCTGTGGCAAAGTCATAGAAATAAGTGCTCTCCTTGGAGCAGATCAAAAGCTCCGCCCTATCCAGCCCCTCTCCCTTGATCCGGATTTCATACTCCCCGGCGGGTGCCTCGAAATATGGGCCGTAGGAAAGCCCTTCCTGATATAGGATCCTGACGCCGTCCTCATCATCCTCCCCGTTTTCCAGCCACCTGCCGTCGCCGAACCGGATCTGAAGCACGGGGGAAGAATCCTCCAGCCGCTTCAACCCATTGAGCTCTCCCCCGTAGCAGAGGATATAGTCCCCCGCTTCGTATTCCTTAAGCCCGTGGCCGAAGCGCATGAGCTGGCCCTCCTTCGTATAAAGGAATACATCCTCCGGGGATTTCTCCTCAAGGGCCTGCTTCAGGTTCTCATCGATCTCCTCATCCATGGACCGGGCGAAGTAAAAACGGCTGACGCTAAGACCCCGGTCCAGCGCCCAGTCGGTCAGCCGGTACATGTCCTGCTTATCCATGATGCTTGCAAGGTAAAGATGGCGGATCTGCCCTTCTTCCGAAAACCTCTCCCAGCACTCCCCCTCCAGGGCTTCGGCCGGGAAATCCCCGCGGTCGAAGTATTCCTTCTTTTCCCCAAGCGCCCCCCTGATATCCGCCAGCTGCAGGCATACCAGGACCAGCAGGAATGCGGGAAGCAGGGCCTTCCTTTTTTTCATCCCCTTTACGGCGCCCGTCAATCCTGCAAAAAGCAGAAGATATGCCGGGATCCAGATGAGCCTCCCCGTAGCGCGGAATATTGACCAGAGCCGGCGGATCTTCTCACGCGCCAGGATCTCCCGGATAAGCTCTGCATCCCAGGTAATGTAGGGGGACAGGGCAAAGACAAAGGCTGTCGCAAAGGCCAGGATCCATGACGCGGCAGCTGCCGCATGGCTTTTCAGGAAGGGCCTTATCTCCCGCTTCCCATTTCTCACGGCCAGGATGCCATGCAGGATGAAGAGCAGGATCCCTCCCGCCGTCAGGAGATATCCCCCAAGCCCCAGGTATCCGAAGCCTTCGTACTGGTTTGATACCCAAAGCGGCCGGTCCGGCAGGAAGGCGGACCATCCCTGGGGATTGATCAGGGCATTCAGGTTGGCGCTGTAGCTTCCAAGTCCCTCGCCCTGGGCGCTGCTGCCTGATCCAAAGGCACCCAAAAGCCAAAGGACCAGGGCGGCGTATCCGGGGATGCATGCCACCGCAAGGGCATTATGCCAGATCCGGTTCAGGGAGATCTCCTCCCCGGTCTGCCACAGCGCATCCGTCAGGCAGTAAAAACCAAACAGGATCCCGCACATCAAGAGCAGGTACACATGGACCGCGGCGCCAAGCACACCGAGGAGGATCCCCCGGAATACCAGGCTCCATCCCTGAAGCACCCCGTTCTTTTTTTTCGCAAATAAAGGCTCCAGGGCAAGAAGGATGAGCCAATGGCCGGAAAGGGCCGTATGCCGGTACATCCTGAAGATCATCACGGGGGAGAGCACCATGAGAAGCCCTGCCAGTACGATGGCCGGGCGGCTGTCGGTATGGGTCGCCGTGATCTTTGCGGAAAGATATCCCTGCATGAAAAAGCAAAAGATCCCCCACAGTCCGAAGTACTGAAACTGCGCAGGGAGCAGGGGGGAGAGGATCTTAAAGAATACCGCAAAAAGCGGGATGGAATCCGTGAAGACCACGGAGGTGCTGGACGGATAGGCGAGCCGGTCCGTAAGGCCGATGGGAAACTGCCACGCCCCCAGCCGGTAGGCCTTCCATCCCAGGTAATGCTGGGTCAGGTCCGTGCCGGTCATGAGCCAGGAGGTATAGGACGGGTTTAAGACATAAACCCCGTAGATCAGGCAGAATGCCAATGCCCCCATAAGCCCGGCCAGAATGCAGGCGGCCGTCTTCCGATCGATTGTATGCTTCCAGCGAAGCCCCGTGACCATATTCACCATGTGCTTGATTATAGCCCAAACTCCCTGCCTCCGCAATGAAAGAAGCTTTCCAAGTTAGTTCTTGACGAATCGACGCTCTCATACTATAATACCTTTTGTCTGACGGGGTGTGGCTCAGTTTGGCTAGAGCGCTACATTAGGGATGTAGAGGCCGCGTGTTCGAATCACGTCACTCCGACTGCGCGATAGAAGTGCCTGGGATGCCCATGGGATGGACGTTCCGGGCATTTTCTTTCTATCCCCGGCCGGCCTTTCCCCGGGCCGGATCTGCCCCCAAAATGCCATGATGTAAAAAAAGAAATAAAAAAAATCGCTCTACTTTGCCCCGACAGGAACAGAAATACCATTCTCCGCAAGTAATCTCTTTAATGTGGAGATTTCGTCTCTCAAACCGGTATTCTCATCCTTCAGCCCGGTATTCTCATCCTTCAAACCGGTATTCTCATCCTTCAGCCCGGTATTCTCATCCTTCAGCCCGGCATTCTCATCCTTCAGCCCGGCATTCTCATCCTTCAGATCCTGGATTTCTTTTCTGGTTGCCTGTACATCATACCATTCGAAGCCTTCAAACAATTTCCCCATTCTCCGCCTCCTGATCTGATCCGTAAATTCCTGAAGCTCCTTCTCCGGCACATTCAAACCCCGAAGCAGGACCGAGACGACCCTTGTGATCACCTCAAGCACATCTTCCGGAGCCTTCCTTGCAATTTCGTCCAGATATCCCTCCGGAAGCTTCAATTCCCGGAATTCCTTCGAGCTTTTCAGCCGGTTCAGCAGCATCACCAAAGACAGCTCGTCATCTTTGCTTAAGATCGCTTCCCTGTCCATCCCGCGGATGTTTACAAGCATATACCGGAAGTCCGGGATATACTTTGAAAAAACGTCACTACAGAATATCCGTTCCGCGAATGTCTGGCAGCTGTTCCAGCTTTCCACTCCCTCATAATAGACGATCGGCAGGATCGGCGGATACCGGAATCCTTTTGTCCTTGTGATCCCCTTCTGTTCCTTCTCCTTCTGCTTCTCGTAGTCTTCCCAGATGTACACCATATACCGGAGCAGCTGCATGACCACATTATATTCTACATAGGATTTATGTTCAACCAGCGTGATCAGAAACAGCTCCCCCTGTTTAGGCAGCCTCACTTTCTTCACCACATCCGAATCCCGCTCCTCCGTGAACATCGGAATGTATCTTGTGGTCACGTCCTCGATATCCTCCGGCCTTACATCCTTCAGGATCTCCATGCCCGAATAGTCCCGCAGCAGCTGGGCCAAAAGCGTCGGATTCCCGAAGATCAGTTTTCCTCCGCTGTCAGCCGCCTTTCGGTTTTGCATCATTCTGTTTTCAGCATCTGTCATTACAGCTCCTTTCCACAGGCGCAATGCAGGCAGATACGAAAGCTGCCCGTCCTACAGCCTGCTTTTCTATGATCAATTACTTGAGGAATCATCGACGGGAAGAACTCCCGTCTGTCCGAAGAAAACGAACAGTCAAAGGATATCACAGATCAATCAAAACAGCAATATGTTTTTTGCTTTCCTCTCTCTATTGCAAACTTAAGCCTTGATATGGCAAGGACCAAAGGATAGGCAAGAAGAACACAGACGATGGTACAGCCGAGAGCGATCTCGAGCGAAAAAACAAGAGCCTTCAGATTTACAGGCTCGAATATGGCCAGGATATTTGAAACTTTCCGATCACAAGATCCTCGGGCCGAATCACCACATCCACGGGCTCGTTCACTATGGCTCTGGCTATCGCTATCCTCTGCTGCTGACCGCCCGATAGAGATGTGGTCATCCTTTCCTCGTATCCCTCCATATTGACAAGCCGCATGGCATATCTTACCTTTTCGGCAATATAATCCCTGCTCTTTTTTTCAGCTTCAGCCCGAAGGCTACATTATCCGCCACATTCATGTGGGGAAAAAGCGAATACTTCTGAAACACCGTGTGGACGTGCCCCTTCTCCGGCGGCATGGACGTGATGTCACTGCCCTCAAAAAACCTGCCCGTGATCAGGCTTCACTAGCGGATGTGGTCCTGTCCTTAAAAGATAAGTGCATAACTTAGACGGGAAGGAGAAAAGATCAGGGCCTCAGTCCTTCGAAAGCAGATCAAGGATCCCGGGATATTCAAACTGCTCAAAGGCGGCATGAAGCTCTTCCCAGAGCTTTTCTTCGCCCTGAGGGACAGCATAAGCAGACATTTCATCAAAGACGGCTTCCAGTGCATCATAGTCCATCTCCTCCGCGGCCGTCCGGATCCTCCGGTACGCATCCGCCATAAGCTCCGCAGAGGCCGCCGGCTTTTCATCTAAGACCGTCTCCTGCCGGAAGATGGCAGAAAGCGGCAACTTAAGCTTTCGGTATTCCTGCAAGAAGGCCTCATGGTGATCGATAAGCCAGGCCTCGTCCCTTGCTTTCCCGGCATCTTCCAGCTTTTGCGCCTCCTCCCCAAGCCCTGCGGCACCGATGATCCGTGAAGAGCTTTTCAGGGAGTGGACTAAAACCGTATATCCGTCGTAGTCCCGGCTCTCGAAGAAGGATTGCAGCTGCGAGGCATTCGCATCGATGGTCTCGTAATAAACCTTCAGCAGATCCATGTAATTTTCCAGACCGCCGCTGCTTTTTATTGCATCCTTAAGATCAACCCCCGCCTCCCCCAGCGGATAAAGCTCTTCCGGGATGCCGGTTTTTCCCTCTTCCGCCGGCATGCTTTCTTCCTCCTCTGCTTCCCGGATCAGCTCCTTCGGAAGATAGGAAAGCAGGATCCTTTCCAGATCCGTGGAATCGATAGGTTTGGAAAGATAATCCTCAAAGCCTTTCTGGATATACGTTTCCCTGGCTCCCGAGATCGCGTTTGCGGTAAGACAGACGGCCGGAACCCGTGCATTCCCGTTCTTGATCTTCTCCCTTAATAAATGCAGCGTCTCGATGCCGTCCAGTCCGGGCATCATATGATCAAGGAAGATCAGATCATAGCGGTTCTGCTCACAAAGCGCAATCCCTTCCTCCCCTCTTTCCGCGGTATCCACCAGGATCTTTGTCTGCTTCATCAGGCTCCGGAAGACCATCAGATTCATCCGGTTGTCATCCACCACAAGCACCCTTGCCTCAGGTGCCGTGAATTTCACGCGGTATTTCCTGCGGTCCAAAGGCGCCTTGCAGGCAGCCTCATAATCTCCCAGCGCCTCCCGGCTCACCACCTCCTGCTTCAGGTCAAAGGAAAAGACGGATCCCTCTCCGTAAGTGCTTTCCACCTGAAGCTCCGAACCCATCAGATGAAGAAGGCTCCGGGTAATGCTGAGCCCCAGGCCGGTTCCTTCCACATTCCGGTTCCTTTTTTCTTCGATCCGCTCAAATTCCAAAAAGAGCTTCGGCATATCCTCCGGCCGGATGCCGATGCCGGTATCCCGGACAGACGCCTTCAGGATCACACTGTCTTTTTCCGGCTCAGGCCACTCAAAACCAATGCGGAAGGTGATGCTTCCTTCTTTCGTATATTTCACGGCATTGGTCAGGATATTGGTAAGGATCTGCTTGATGCGCATCGCATCCCCGCGGAGCTTTCCGGGGAGATTTTTGTCAAAATCCAGGATCAGCAGCAGGCCCTTTTCATCCGCCCGGGAGCGGATCATATTGACCGTGTCGCTGATCAGCGAGGAAAGATCGTAATCGGCGGGAATGATCTCGATCTTGCCGGCTTCGATCTTGGAAAAGTCAAGGATATCATTGATCAGGCCAAGCAGTGTTCCGCCGGCCACCCGGATGTTTTCGGAATAGGTACGGATCACTTCATCCTCCGCCTCACGCAGGATCATCTCATTCATTCCCAGCACCGTATTGATGGGCGTGCGGATCTCATGGGACATATTTGCCAGAAAATCCGATTTCGAGCGGTTTGCTTCATCGGCGGTCTTTCTTGCCTGGTCCAGGGCGGTGAGCGAATGGAGGAGATTCTGATAATCGGGCGTTTCCACACCAATATAGAAGATATACAGGGCGATGACGGCGCCGAAATAGTTGTACAGGATCCCGCTCCCGATATCGAAGGTATTGACAAGCTCAAGAAGGACGCTCCCGATGGCTACGATGAAGGCAGCCAGCGATGTGGAACGGGCACGTACACTGATATTTCTGCCGAAAATGATAAACAGGGTAATGTTATAGATCAGAAAATAAAGCTCATAGGCATAGCCTAAGACCACCCGGATCCAGATCGCCACCCCCTCAACAAGCTCAGGACCCGAATAAAGGATCAGCCGGGCGAAGTATACGGCGCCGGTAAAAAGAATACTGGAGATCACGATACCGGTGTTCAGCCGGAAGAAAAAGCGCTTCAGCTTAAAATCGTGAAAGAACCCCTCCATATACAGAGCCATGTAATAAGTAAGGAGGATATTGGCCTGATACACCAGGAGGAGCAGAAGAAGCTGGACAGGCAGCGGGGTGGGAAATACCCCGGAGTCCCGGAAGATATTGTCCAGCATGCTGATCAGATTGCCGATCACGATGGTGACCGTCAGCGTACGGAACTTCAGATTTTTGTGGATCTGCCCCGTGCCCAGGGCGCAGACCAGAATATACAGGACAACGCTGAATACGAATGCCGCCAGACTGAATGAGATATGGAGCATGGTATCCAGGCCGATCAGCTTAACCATTTACTGCCTCCGGGAGCGGATCCACTCAGATATTTGCCTACGATTCCTCAAGCAATGATCTCTGCAGGTCGTTCCCTCGCCGCCCGCACAATGATAGTTGCTTTGAGCAGGACCGATCCGCCATTGCTTTGACCGCTTTCTGTATTCTATCACACATCAGCTGACAAATACAGCAGAAGCGGCTTTTGGATTCCCCTTTCCCACCGAAAAAAAGGACCTGCAGCTGTCCCGCAGGTCCTTTTTATGGCTTATGCCGGTTGGATCAAAGCGCACCCGCCGCATGCTGGGCAAGCAGGGACTTGATCTCTCCTACATTCAGGGTAGCAAGCGCCACTTCCTGATCCCTGCGGGTCACGCCGCTGTACTTGGTGAGCAGCCAGTTGTAATCTGCCATGCTGATGTCCATGGGAACATTGTTCTTGTCAACGAATTTTACGACACCATTCGTGATCTCAAAATTCGTGCTGGTCTTCTGGCCGCCGCTCACTCCTTCCAGCTGGCTGTCGTCAAGCCTGTTGTTTTCCATGATTTTTTCCTCCTTGATCTTGTACTCCCGGACAGATTCCCCATCCGGCGGTCACCGTGCTTCATTCGTGCTTCATCCTATTATACGAAATCCCCTGCATCCATGGCAACATTTTTTAAAATTCGCCGCCCCAAAGACGCCCCCAAGGGACAATCATCCCTGCCCGTTTCTCATCCGCGGGTCCTGCGGTATTCCCTGGGGGTGATCCCGGTATGATTCTTGAAGGCCTTGGAAAAATAATTCGTATCCGCATATCCCACCCGCATTGCGATATCCTGGATCTTTAAGTCCGATCCGGCAAGGAGTTCCACGGCCCTGTCCATCCGGACCTTCTGGAGGTACTCGTAGATATTGGCGCCGTATTTCACTTTGAAAAGCTTCGACAGATATTCTGCGGAAAAAAAGTATTGGTCGGCAAAATCCGATACCCGGATGTTTTCGCTGTAGCGCGTTTCGATCTGATCCCGGATGAGCTCGATCACTTCTTCCGCGGCGGGATTTTCCGTCCCCCTCTCCTCCCCGTCGAAATCCTCCTCCGGATACAGCGCCTTCACCGCCCGCTCGATGGCCGCATTCAGCTCCTCTTCCACCACCGGCTTCAGGAGATAATCCACCGCCCCGAACCGCACGGCGCTTTGCATATATTGGAAGTCATCATAGCCGCTGATCACGATGAAGGCCGAGTCCCTGCACTCCCTGAAGGCCTTTTCCAGAAATTCCCTGCCGTCCATCACCGGCATCTGCATGTCTAAGAAGATCAGGGACGGCTTAAGCTCCCTCATGGCCTTCAGCCCGTCCCTGCCGTTTTCCGCGGATACGGGCCTTTCCAGATGATACCTGCTCCAGTGCCCCAGCTTGCTTATGGCGATCCGTACCGGCTTCTCATCATCAATGATCAGGGTCCTGTGCATGTCCGTCCTCCTTTTCTCCCATGGATTTCAGGGGCAGGGTGAGTACCACCTCGGTATAGGAGCCCTCTCCCGTCCGGCTCTTAAGCTCCATGGCCATATCCGTGCCATATAAAAGAAGCAGCCGGTTGTACAGGTTTGCCAGTCCGATATTCGGGTTGGGATCCGTCAGGGTCTGTGTCCTAAAGCCGCTCTTGATCTCTGAAAGCTCCTCCTCCGGGATGCCGATGCCGTCGTCTGAAACGATGATCTTCAGATCCTTAGGCCCGATCCTTGCCGTAAGGGTGACCCGGATGGAATCCCTGCCCCCGCCGATCCCATGGAGGATGGAGTTTTCCACCAGGGTCTGGATGCTCATCTTCGGCAGAAGCCACCCCTTAAGCCCCGGATCGATCCGGTATTCCACCTGAAGCCTGTCCCCCATGCGGAGCTTCTGCAGCATGACATAATCGTCCACGTATTTCAGCTCATCCCCGAGGGTCACCACCTTGGGTGCCTTGATGGAATACCGGAGGCTCGACGCCAGGGACGTGAGCATCCGGTAGATCTCCGGCTGGTCGTTTAAGAGAGCCTCCGTGCCCACGGCCTGCAGGGTATTATACAGGAAATGCGGATTGACCTGGGCTTCCAGGGCGGCAAGCCGGGCGTTTTTCTCATTCAGCTCCGCGGCATAATTTTCCTTTAGGAGCGTATCGATCCTCCGGGTCATCTGATTGAAGGAGCGGCTGAGCTCGGCGCTCTCCCGGCTTCTCCCCAGATGCACATCCATGATCTGTCCCTCCCCGAAGCTTTCCTGCACGGCCGCCAGGGCAGTCAGGGGTGCCGAAAGGTACCGGATCAGCAGATGGGCACCGATCACCGCCACGGCCAGAAAGGCAAGTCCGATCAAGGCCGCATAAAGCCGGGTCTGCCTGAGCTCCGACAGGATGTATTCCACCGGGGTCATGGAGGAGAGGATCAGAGCCCCGTCCTGGTCCCCCACGGAAATGACCAGATACCGGCTCCCGTCGATGTCCTTATATACCGGCTTTTGCGAGGACAGGGTCATCCCGAAGTCCTGCCGGTTTTCCTCCAGGGCAGCCTTAAGGATCTGCTCCCGTAATCCCTCCAGAGCATTGGTATAAAGAAGCTCCCCCTCCCTATTGTAAAGGTTCAATACCTCCCCGGGGCTTATGGACTGGGATGAGGAATAGGCGATGCCGGAGGGGTTTACCTCAAACTCCGTATATCCCACGATGCTCCTGTCCTCCACCCGGATGATGGAATGGACAAACCGGAACAGGACGCCGGGATGCTCCGAGGGAAGCACCGCATAATTTCTGCGGTTTAAGGTAAGGCCCTCCGGCATGCCGGGGGATGCACGGAAGCTCACCCCCTCCTTGCCATAATCCCGCCCCACCACCAAGCCGTGGTTCAGGAGATGGATATGATAGGACAGCAGATCCTTTCTGGTATAAAAGTAAGTCCTCACCGTCCGGCGGATCTCCTCCGTCATCTCATCGCTCAAGGGTGCCGCGCCCTGCATGGCTGCATAGAGGCTACTGTCAAATACCGGAAGGACGGCATAATCCGAAAGGGACCGGACATATTCCTCCAGATTGGCCATTTTCAAGGACAAAAGCCTTTCGGAGGCGGTCACGAAGGAATCGATGGTGCGGCGCTGCTCCCTCCGGTATATGCTGAAGGACATCACCACGGTGAGAAGGATCATGATCATCGCCATAAAAAGGGTGAATTCCGCCCAAAGGGGGACCCGGTCCATCCTCGCCCTGATGGTGTCCTTCCACTTTTTCCAAAATCCCTTCATGAAATCATTCCTCCCGGAATAATATACCCCATCCCCATGCCTCCCGTAAATCCATTGTCAATTTTTTCCAGTTTTTCCTCCGGTTTTCTCCATTTTCTAGTTAGATTGCACAGTTTATAATGAAGATCGATAAACGATGGATCCTTAAACCGTGTTCTTTTCGGAGGGAACCGATGACGAAAAAAAGATGAGCAGCAGAAAACGGAAAGAGTGGATGGAGACCCTGGTCTTTACCCTGCCGGCTCTTTTCCTTGTCACCATGATGATGTATATCCCCTTCCTCATGAGCGGATATTACTCCCTGACGGAATGGAACGGCATCGCAAAGGAGCCTGTCTTCATCGGCCTCGCCAATTTCAGGGAGCTCTTCGGCAGCGGCTCCTCCTTTGCGGGCACGATCTTCTTCACCCTGAATTACACCCTTTTCTTCATGGTTTTTTCCAACATCTTTGCCCTGGCTTTGGCCGTAGCCCTGGCCAAGAAGTTCCGCGGCGCCAATGTCTTCCGCGGGCTCTTCTTCGTCCCCTATATCATGAGCATGACCATCGTGGGCTTCATCTGGAAATTCATCTTCATGAAGGGCTTTGAGAAGCTCTTCTCCCTGACCGGCCTCGGCTTCCTGAACCTGAGCTGGCTGGGAGATCCTTCCCTCGCCTTTTATTCCGTAGCCTTTGTGGGCGTCTGGCAGTCCCTCGGCTTTTATGTTGTCCTGTATATCGCCGGGCTGAAGGCGATCCCGGAGGATATCCTGGAGGCGGCGGTGGTCGACGGAGCCACCCCCATGCAGAAATTCTTCCGCATCACTCTCCCGCTTTTGGGGCCGTCCGTAACCACCTGCATCTTCATGTCCCTGACCAACGGATTGAAGGTCTTTGACATCATCCTGGCCCTCACCAAGGGAGGCCCGGGAAAGGCCACCTACAGCACCACGATGCAGATCTATCAGGAGGCCTTTACCAATAATAACTACGGGCTGGGCTCCGCCGAAGCCATACTTTACTTTATCTTTGTGCTGATCACCACCCAGCTGGTGCTCCGCATCATGAGCAGACGGGAGGTGGATCTGTGATGGGAATGAAAAAGAAGGCTATGATGGGAAGGATCCTGCTGGTCACCCTGCTGACGCTGGTCTCCCTCATCTACATCTATCCGGTGTTTTTGATGTTCATGAATTCCTTCAAGCCCTTCGGCGAGGTGGTATCTGATCCCATCGCCTTTCCGAAGCAGCCGACCATGGAAAATATCACCTATGTGGTCAATAAGATCCACTACGGTTCGCTTTTCTTCAACAATGTATTCATCACCGTGATCGGGATCACCGGCATCGTGTTTTTCTCTTCCCTGGCCGCCTATATCCTGGACAGGAGGAGGAATAAGGTCACGGCCTTGATCTATGCCCTGATCATCACCCCCATGCTGATCCCCTTCCAGACCATCATGATCACTCTGCTGAAGGCCATGAACATCCTCCACCTGGACCAGAGCCGCGTCGGGCTCGGCATCCAGTACTGGGGCTTCGGCATTCCCATGGCTTCCTTCATTTTCTATAATTTCATGAAGACGATCCCGAAAGAGATCGACGAAAGCGCAATGATCGACGGAGCCTCCACCTGGCGCACCTACCGTTCCATCATTTTCCCGCTGATCAAGCCGGTGACCTTCACCGTCATCGTGCTGGACGTCATGTGGATCTGGAACGATTTCCTGCTGCCTCTTTTGATGGTAAACAGCTCCAACAAAACCAAGACCCTTGTTCTGGCCGCCTATACCTTTGTCGGGCAGATGAATACGAAATGGCAGTATGCGATGGCCGCCATGGCCCTGACCGTGCTGCCCTCCATCATCATTTTCATCATCCTTCAGAAATATATCGTCGAAGGCGTGGTGGCCGGTGCAGTAAAGGGCTGATCCAATCAAGATTTGGGGCGGAAGATCCGTCCCGCAAAGTGTAAGGAGGAAGAATATGAAAAAAAAGGTACTGTCAGCAATTCTTTGTGCCGCCATGGCTCTGTCTGCCCTGACGGGATGTACGTCGGTCGCTCCTGCCCCGGCAGGCGCTGAGGCCTCGGCAGAGGATGCGGGAAGTGGCGATGCTTCCGCCGATTCCGGAGAGATCTATATGTTCATCTCCTCTCCCGAGTATGCCGATGCCATCAATACCCTGATCGAGGAGTACAAAAACGTGGCTCCCGGCGTCACCATCAACTACGAGACTACACAGAATGATTATCCCACGCTCTTAAAGGCAAAGCTCAATTCCGGCGAAGTCCCGGATATCTTCTCCTCCACCTCCGGAAAGGAGATCGACACCTATCTGGAGTATTCCTATGACTTAAGCGGCGAGCCCATCATGGATACCATGGATCCCGCCGTGGCCTCTGCCATGGCTTCTACCGCCAATGGAGGCACGGGCTGCTACGGCTTTGCCATCAAGGGCAATTATTTCGGCGTGGTCTATAATAAGGACATCTTTGAGGAGGCCGGGATCACCGAATTCCCGGAGACCGTATCCGCACTGGCCGATGCCTGTGAGAAGATTGAAGCCAAAGGCTACAAGCCCTTTACCACCGGCTTTGCCGAGTGGTGGGTCTTCAAGCATACCTATCAGTCCTTCGTCAATGCCGCGGCAGATGCGGCCGGGATCTCCACCGCTGAGCTGGTGGCGAAATTTGAAAAGGGCGAGGCAAAGGTGTCGGATTATCCCGAGCTGTATGAAAATTATTTTGCCTTCCTGGACAATGCCGTGAAATACGGCGATGCAAAGCCCCTGGAGACGGATCTTTCCTCCGAGGAAGCCGCCTTTGCAAACGGCGAAGCAGCCATGATGCTGGGACAGGGAGCCTGGGTCGAGGCAGACTGCCTGGCCATCAATCCTGACCTGAAGATCGGCTTCGCAGGCTATCCGGTCACCGAGGATGCCGCAGAGTGCAAGGTGATCTCCGGCTCCGACCAGGCCCTTCATGTATCCAAGGATTCCGCAAATCTCCAGACCGTCCTGAATTTCGTTAACTGGTGGTATACCTCCGATTACGGCAAGGCCTGGTTCACCGAGGTAGCCGGGGTGGTTCCGCCCATCGTTTCCGACGCGCCTTCGGATTTCGAGGTCATCAAGCAGGGCTCGGCTCTGTCTGCCGAAAAGGGCTCCGGCGCCCTGGCCATCTGCTACTCCACCGACAGCTGGCACCAGACCTGCGGCCAGATCCTGCAGTCCTACATTGCCGGCACGATCACAAAGGATGAGGCCTGCAAGCAGATCGAGGAGCAGTGGGCCGCGATCGACGGGGCAAAATAAGTCTCAGCGCATCTTTTAATATGACCATAGGGGGCTGCTGCAGGGTTCGATTCTGTAATGCAGCCCCTTTTTCAAAGACCGATGCCCAGGGAGCTGGAACCCGTTACCGGGCGTATTTTGGCCGGTTACGGGTTCCGCATCCGACCGGTATAAGTCAGCGGTAAACATGCATTTTTAGAGGAGCTGGAACCCGTTGCCGGGCGTATTTTGGCCGGTTACGGGTTCCGCATCCGACCGGGTTAGTCAGAGATAAACATATATTTAACGAGGAGGATAACCATGAAATTTACGGAAGGCTACTGGCTTCGAAGCGAAAATGTACAGCCCTCATATGCTTCCCAGGCATTCAGCGTGGAAAAAATCGAAAACGGGATGCGGATCCTGGCTCCGGAGCGGCCGATTCTCAGCAGGGCCGATGCCCTGGATCTCACCGTCCTTCAGGTGGATTTCGTTTCCGCCGGGAAGAATGATATCGCCGTCTCGGTCACCCACTTCTCCGGATTTGACGCAAAGGAGCCCCGGTTTGTGCTGGATACTTCTCCGGAGCCGGTAAGCGTGGAGATCACCGACGAGGAAGCCGTCATGACGGCAGGAAGCCTGACGGTACGGGTAGACCGGAAGCACTGGGGCTATGCCTTTGAGGCAGACGGCCGGATCCTGACCTCCTCCGGCTTCCGAAATACAGGCTACATGCGCTGGAATAAACGCCCCTCCACCATGTTTCCGGGAAAGAACTACCTGACTCATCCCGCCGATCCCTATGTCCTGACGGAGCTTTCCCTCAAGGCCGGAGAGACCGTCTACGGCTTTGGTGAAAAATTCACGGCCTTTGTGAAAAACGGCCAGGTCATCGAGGAGTGGAATGAAGACGG
This sequence comes from Lachnospiraceae bacterium, assembly GCA_024693135.1. Taxonomy (GTDB): domain Bacteria; phylum Bacillota; class Clostridia; order Lachnospirales; family Lachnospiraceae; genus NK4A144. Next base: position 90,440 of record JAILLN010000049.1, read on the forward strand.
CGGCACCTCAAGCCAGATCTCCTATAAGAATATCCCCTTCTATATGACCAGCGAAGGCTACGGCATATTTGTAGACCACGCCGGGCCCGTAAGCTTCGAGGTCGCCAGCGAAAAGGTGGAATATGTGGGCTTTTCCGTCCCCGGCGAGGAGCTGCGGTACCATCTGCTCTACGGAAGGACTCCCGCAGAAGTGATGGAGGCATATACCTCTCTCACCGGACGTCCCGCCCTGCCTCCCGCCTGGAGCTTCGGATTATGGCTCACCACAAGCTTCAAGCCGCAGTATGATGAAGAGACGGTCTCGAAGCTGATCGGCGGAATGGCCGAACGGAACCTTCCCCTGCATGTATTCCATTTCGACTGCTACTGGATGCGCGCCCTCCACTGGTGCGACTTTGTCTGGGATCAGGCACAGTTTTCCGATGTAGAGGGCATGCTTTCCCGCTATCACGAAAAAGGCCTGAAGCTGTGCGCCTGGGTCAATCCCTATGTAAGCCAGTACGGGGAAGTCTTCGCCGAGCTTGCCGGGAAGGGCTATTTCCTCATGCGCGCCGACGGCAGGGGGATCAAGCAGGTAGACAATTGGCAGCCCGGCCTGGCCATCATCGACTTCACCCATCCTGGAGCCAGGGAATGGTATGCCGGAAAGATCAAGGAGCTGCTCTCCCTGGGCATCGACTGCATCAAGACGGATTTCGGGGAGAGGATCCCCACGGACGTGGCCTACCATGACGGGAGCAGCCCGGAAGCGCTGCACAATTACTACTCCTATCTCTATCAGAAGACCGTATTTGAAGCCATCGAGGAGATGCGGGGGAAGGGAGAGGCGGTGATCTTTGCCCGTAGCGCCGCCCCCGGCTGCCAGAAATTCCCCCTACACTGGGGCGGGGACTGCTCTGCAAGCTACCCCTCCATGGCGGAGACTCTCCGGGGCGGGCTTTCGCTGGCTATGAGCGGCTTTGCCTTCTGGAGCCATGACATCTCCGGCTTTGAGGCGACCGCTACGCCGGACCTGTATAAGCGCTGGGTCCAGTTCGGCCTGCTCAGCCCCCAGAGCCGCCTGCATGGCTCCGATACCTACCGTGTGCCCTGGCTCTTCGATGAGGAGGCCTGTGACGTGCTGCGGGAGTTTACTGCCCTCCGATGCTCCCTCATGCCCTATATCTACCGTCTGGCCGTGGAGGCTCATGAGAAGGGAACACCCGTCATGCGTCCCATGCCCTTCGAATTTCCCGAGGACCCGGGCTGCCGGTATCTGGACCAGCAATATATGCTGGGAGATGCCCTGCTTGTGGCGCCCATCTTCAATGACAAAGGAGTGGGGGAATTCTATCTTACGGAAGGGAAATGGGCGAATCTGCTGGATGGGGAGATCCTTGACGGGGGACGCTGGATCAGGAGGATATACGATTATATGCATCTGCCCCTCTTTGTCCGGGAAAATACCCTCCTGCCCATAGGGAGCAGCAAAGAGGTTCCGGATTATGATTATGTGAAGGATCTGACCCTCCGCTTCTTCCTTCCGTCAAAGCAGGGAAAGGCCAAAGCCCGGATCCCGGATCTGACGGGGCGGATCGTTTTGGAAGCCTTTGCCGAAAGGAAGGACGGGGAGATCCTATTTACCGTCTCCGGTCCTTCTGCCGGTTCTGCTACAGGCCTTAAAGCCGAGGTGGTCCTTGAAGACGGCAGGATGCGTGAGGCTTCCTTTGACAGAAAAGAAGCCCGGATCAAGCTGTCCTGAAGGGCTTGATCCCCTAAGACGGGCCTTAAGATCCCGGTACTTTGGATAAAAAAGGCATGCCGCCTGAAAGCTCCTGGCGGCATGCCTTTTTTGCTTCCTTTTTCGCAGTGCTTACTCCGCGGACGGTGGGATCTCATCCAGGGAACCCTCCCCGGAGGCGATGCGGATCAGCAGGTCTGCATACAGATCCGCGGCGGTTGCGGCATTTGCCATGCATATGTTCATCTCTTCAAAGAGCGCATCCCCGGAAAGCTCGGAAGGAAGCGGGACCGTCATCTTGTAGCACAGGTAGGCCGCATCCCGGTCCACGCAGTAGCTTCCGCAGGGCTGGCTGAAATTGATATAGGACATGGCCTCAAAGAGCATCGGCAGCTTCTCCCTGTCCAGGTCGTCCAGCAGAGTGATCACGGCAGAAAAATGCTGTATTGCATCCTCCCCGGAGACCACGGGCACAAAGAAGAATTCCCCGTAGGCTCCTTCCATCTCTCCTGCTTCTCCGATCCCCGAAAGCACTGCCGTCAATATCTCCGGCTCGTTTTCCTTTTCCGGCTCCACGATCTCAGCCGCTACCAGCTCCTCCTGGAGGGAATCCCTCATCCTTTCAAGCAGCGCATGCCGCTCCTCTTTGATCTTTTCTATCTCCATGGCATCCTCCTTACTCTTTTTCCTTACGGTATCTCCATCGGTTTTCTTTACTTTCCGTTCATCCTTCTGGCCAGAAGCTCCGGGGAAGGGATCTTCTTTTCCTCATTATAGGGCAGGCCGTAGCTCTTGATGAGCTGGATATATGCCTCCCTGACCTCGCCTCCTACCTGTGCCTCCGGCGGTCCAAAAAGCCCATTTATGATCTGATCGGCATATTTCTTTGATATCTGGTCGCAGGCCGAGACCAGGTCGGCAAAGCCTGCTGCGGCACAGACCTCCCTGCGCATCCTTTCCTCAAACTCCTTCTCATTATAGATCCTCTGGCCGTTGGCCCGCATGGACTCCTTCGCCTTCTTCATGAAGTTTTGGAAATCAAAATATTCGTCAAACATGGCCGTGCGGATCCCCGTCAAAGACACCCCGGCTAAGATGCTCGTCACCACCCCCATGCCTAAGCCGATCACGCCGACGCCAGGCAAAAACAGTCCTGCCACCACGAGGGAGGAGGAGACGCTCTGTATCCCGGCAAACTTTCTCTTTCTGCCGCTGATCCGGTCAGAGAGCTTCAGCATGTTATGCTCATGTTGGACCTTCCGGAATTCCTGCTCCCTCTTCTCCTTCTGCTCCTTCGTCTCCCCGGCCTCCCTCTGCGCTTTCTGCTCATCACTCTCAGATACGATCTTCAGCTGCTCGATGTACTTGGTGCCGATCTTTTCACTCAGAAGCTTAGAGGCTTTTTTTGCATTTTTCATGTCATAATGACCGGATATGGTCGTATAGATATCCTTCCCGGCCTTCAAGCCTGCGGCAGTGGCTCCCAGGGTCTTGGTCAAGGTGGAAGTCACAGGCTCCAGTCCTTCCGAAAGATCCTTTGCCGTATCGATGGTCGTCATCACCGTGGTGGCCATGGTGGTCGTGGAGGCCAGGATATCCGCCACAGAAGCCGCTCTGTCCATGGCATGCATGTTGTCCCAGTTTACCTTCAGGTTGTAGATCCCATAAAGCGCCCCGATCAGGCTTCCAAGGGCATTGATGGATTGCGCCGAGATCGTCGCGGCATAGGTATTGGGATTCATCACGGTGCTGCTCTTCAGCTTCCAATGGGTGGGATTATATTGCTTATTCGCAAGCTCGGTAGCGACCGTCTTCACCGCGTTGCCCACAAAGACGGCTCCGTTCACGCCAAAATGCACATTCGACGTGATAGCCGATCCTGCCGATGCGTAAACCCCCGCATTGTCGTTGAAATCCACCGCATTCGTATTCTTCACGCTGTAATACTTGTCTGTAGGCTTATAATCTTTCTTCCCTTCCTTGCCGGTCTCCACCTTTCCCAGGCTTTGCCCGAACTGGATCGCCTCTCCCACGGCATCATCCGCCTTGATCAGTTCCTCCAGGTTTCTCAGGAATGCCTTTTTCTTTTCCTCCAGAGAAGCCTTGTCTTTCTCTGTCGCCTTCTTGCCCAGATCTCTTACCCTAATGGCGTCATCCCGGAAAGCCTTCGTGGTCTTCTGGGTCTCAAGGAGCACGTAGGTGCGGTACTCTTCCTTATTCTTTTTCAGCTCCTCCAGCTCCTTCCCTTTGACCTCCTTCTGCCCCTGGTCCATCTTGGCGCAGCCGGCCAGCAGGTTCTGGAAGTCCCGGGTGGCCTGGGACGCCTCCGTCACCTTTCCCATATATACATAGCCGCCCATGATATGGGACATGAGCTTGAACCTCGTAGCCAGCATCTGACTCTTAAATGCATCCAGGCTCGGCACGAAGGACTGCGACTCGAATACATCGTAGATGCCGGGAGCCTTGCGCTTCTTGGTCTCGATCAGGTAGTAGAGGAAAAGCCTCTCCCGCTTTGTCTTGGCAAAGAGCCGTGAGACCATTTCCCCGTTATGATTCTTGATATTGAGCATGGATCCCACGATGCCGCCGTTATTGTAATTCCGAAGGAACCACCGGTCTACCGCATCGATGGCCTTCAGCTGCTCAGGGGAAAGCTTCGCATCCATCTCCTTCGGCGAGAGCTGTTTTTCCGCGACCTTATTGCCGTTCATCATATCCACATGGGCATTGGCCAGCTTCGTGAGAGGATCTGCAAAGTTCTTTTTCTGCTCCTCATAATTGGTCATGACCCGGTTCTGGACCTCAAGATAAGAGGATTCCCGGATAAGCTCCTCCACCTCCTTCGGCCAGTCCTTCACGCTGTGGGTATCCCGGTAGATATTGAGTGCCCTCATATATGGCGCAAAAAGCTTCAGCCGGCTCTTTGCCTTGGCCTGGTCCAGGCCCTCCTGGAGGGCGAAATGCTTCTTCCACTTGCCATAGACCTTGACCAGCTCATCCACGGTCTTATTGGCCGCCTCTTTCTCCTTCTTCGTATGCGTCCCGGGATCCTTTTTCAGGGCCAGGCCCTCTATTCCCTTGCCTCCCATAGCCACATCCATGCGGCTGTAGAACTCCCTTGTCATTTCCCTTACCAGGTCGCAGGCCTTCCTCCGGTCCTTGCCCCTCTGGAAATACTGGTGGCCCCTGTGGGTATCGTAAAAGACGGTAGCCGTTTCCGAAAGGCGGTTCATGGCTGCCATCACCGTCTCCGCAGTGGGCCTCAGCCCCTCAATGCCGTTCGGTCCGAGCCGTTCTGCCAGCTTCTTTACCTTCTCCACTGCATCCCGGAACTGCTTATAGGCTATGGAGTCGTCGTTTTCACGGACACGGATCCGGCTCCAGACCTCATCCTCCACGACCTTTCCCTTGCTGCGGTCATAGTACTCATCCCGGATCTGCCCGCAGATATTATAGAAAAGCTGGGTAATCTTGCTGTCCCATTCGGTACCCTCCGGATCTTTCTGTTTTTCTTCGGCCGCGGCTTCTTCAGAAGTCTTCTGCTTCTCCGTGGTCTCCTGCTTTTCTTCGGTCTTCTGTTTTTCCCCTGTTTCCAGCTCTTCCCTGGACTTCAGCCCTTCGGCTTCCTTTGCCTTTTGTTCTGCCTCCTGCCTTTGGATCTTCGTCCGGATCTCCTGGGCCGTGGCCATGGCTTCATCCAGCGTCACCTTATCGGCCTGCATCTTGTCCTTGCGGATATAAGCAAAGTGGGCGAAGCCCTCCAGGCCGGGGCCGGTCAGGTTTTTGGCCACCGTCACTCCCTTGGTATGGAAAAGGGAATTCATGTAAGAGGAATAATCCTTCTCCTTCAGGTCATACCCATTCTCCTCGGTATGCTCAAGGTTCGGGAATTCCTTGATCATGTCCTGGGGCTCCTTTATTTCGGAAAGCCAGTTGATCTCCAGGGACTCACCCCGCACAAGCAGGTCGTCGATCGACATCTGGACCGGCTTGTTCTGATAACCGGAGGAATTATAGACCTCCAGGTTCCTCCCGTCGATGCCGGTGATGGTCACGTAATGGCCCTGGGCTCCCTTCCCGATGTATATCCCGGCGATGCTGCCGGAGGAAATGATCTCATGGATCCGGTCTGCAAAGGCCGCCTTGATATTGTCATGCATGACCCGGTTCCGCTCCTTTACCTCATCCGCGTCGTCCTCCTGGTCTGCCGAGGGCTGGTTCATGACTACCTTATTGAGCATCACGTGATCAATGCCCTTTTCGGCAAGCTTGTCCAACAGGAAATCGCCCATTTCAAAAAGGTTCCCGGCTGCCATCTTGCCCTTGCCCGCATAGCTGTCCATCTCCCGGACATAGCTTTCGTATTCCTCCTCGCTTACGCCGTAAGGATTGTTCGGATCGAATTTCTGCACATCCGGCCGATAGGAGCGCATCATGTCCTGGCGGAAATCCGTCCCGACCTGGGCATCGGCGCCCTTGCGTTTTGCGATGAATTGATTCATGAGGGCGGTACCGGCACAGCAGAAGCAGTTGTTGCTTCCCACGGGCTGTCTCTCATAGGCCCGTGCCATGCCCTTCTGGGTCATGGATGCTTTATGCTCCGTGAAGGGGATCTCATCCAGCTTGGGAAGCGGGGCCTGCTTGACCTTCTCTTTTTTCTCTCCCTCCTTCTGGACCGGCTCCTCCTGCTTTACTTCTTCCTTCTGGACCGGCTCCTCCTGGATTATCGTATATTCCGGCGCCTCATCCTTCATATAGCGGATGGAGCCCTCCCCCACATACTCATCAAGGACCGGCTTCAGTTCCTTTCGAAGATAAGCCGGGACAAACCGGTCATAATCCATGTTGCTGGGATGGTTGCGGATCTTTTCTTCCAGCTTCTGGATCTTCTTTTTCCGGTCGGCCTCCGCAAAACCGTTGTTGTACACATCCAGCTGATAGGCCAGCTCGATGATGTCATAAATGTATTCCTTCCTGGTACGGTTGATGTAGCTTCCCTTCTGCTTTACCAGCCTGTCCACATAGGCCTTCATTCCCGAGCGCCTGGTGTTGAAGTATTTCTTCTGCTTTTTCTGATAATCCTTCAGCTTGGTTTTGCCGCGGTCTATCCGGTTCAGCTTGTCCTTCTCTTTGACGGCCTCCTTCAGCTCCTTCGGCGTCTCCAGTGTCTCCAGCATACGGTCAAAATCGGTCTTTTCCCTTACCTGGATCTTGGGTTTTGGTGCCTCGGTCGCTTTGGGTGCCTTTTTCTCCAGATCCTTCTTCTTTGCCACCTCGATCTCCGCCTCCGTCCGAGCTTCCCCGTTTTTCTTAAACCAGGACTGTACGGATGCACGTATCACATTATGCCGGTCATCCTGACCCTGTGCGCCTTTCAGGAGGGACTTTGCGAGGGCATCGTATTCCTCAAGGCTCCTCAGCTTGATCAGATTATTTTGGTCATCGATGATGAATACGCCCTCATCGAGATCCCCCAGGCCGGAGGAGCGGAAGGCTTCCACCTTTCCGTTTTTTTCCGCCAGATAGGTGATCCGGGTTGCATCCCCATCCTGGCTCTTGTCTACCTGATTCAGGTTTACCGCATGATCCGACATGGAAAGGATGATCCGCTTCGGGTGGTCTACCCTCTGCGGCGTAAAAAGGTTGTCATGATCCGTATGCAGGGAATAAACCACAGTGGTATTGGCCTCTTCTCCCAGAGACATATATTTGGAGCCCTTCTTTGCCTGCTTCGCATCCTCCGGTATGTGATCTATCTTGGCATTATTTCCGAAGTTTTCCGGGCCTCCTGCCACCGGGTCATACTGAATGACCTCGAAATGGATCTTATGAAGCAGCGCAGGATGCTTGTCTGCGATCCATCTCTTCAGGCGCATGGCTCCCAGCACGCAGGCCACGCCTCCCCGGCTGTGTCCATATACCATGATGTTTACCGGCTTGACCTGGGCGAGCTGCTCATCATCCAGCCAGTCCCAGTCATTCAGTTTCGTCTCCAGGGAGGACTTCCCCAGCTCGAAGATATACTCCTCCAGATTGTCCTCTGAATATTTCCCGACATTGATGGCATTGGGTCCCTTCAGATAGAACCGGGTCTTGGTGGCATCCTTATCGTTTACGGCTTCCTTCTTCATCAGATGCCCCAGCTTCTTGCCGTTTACCTTCTCCTGTACCTGCCGGCCATAAGCCGCCTCGATCTTTTTGTTGGTCTTCTCGCGGTTTTCATTCAGCTCATTGATCTGTTTCTTTGTCTTCACCTTCGGAAGCCAGGTAAAGGGCTTGATCTCATTGTACCAATTGGTTTCGATCTCCTTATCCCGGTATTCGTCCTTTGACTCCCAGGCCGTAAGCTCCTTATGCTCCATACGGGGATAACGGAAACCGGAGCCCGCTATGTCAAACTCAATGACATCCTCGCCGTTTAAGGCATACCTTGAGCCTGTGCTGTGATGCAGATCGACATTTTCGGCATCCGACTGGCCGGCCTTCTTGATCATCAGTTCGTCAAAGGCCGCATAGCGGTCCCTCCCCAGATTGTCGATGATGGCACTCCGGACATGATTTCTGAGATAATTGTGCCTTGTATCCGAAAGCTGCCCGGTCTGCTGCTGGTAGGTCATCTCATCCATCTTGGGGACGCTGTACAGGCTGTTCAGTGCCTTTTCCTCCTGTTTCTTTGTCACTTCCGCCGGAGTCATGGCTTTATTGGTATTCATCATTGATGTATCGCACATATCCCTATCTCCTTAATAGAAAACGCCTCTTCTTACCATTACCGGTTCTTTTCCCGGGAAGATATGGCCTGCCAGCTTGCGGCTGCGCTCTGTCCCCAGGGTAAGGCGTACATTGGTTCCCTCCGGATAATTCAGATAATAATACCCCGCCACGTAATGCAGAAGCCTTAGGAGCTCCTTCTCCCCCTTCGGATTGAGGGTAGCCAGCATCACCATATGAAGGTCGCTCTCCGCGTCCCCTTCAAACAAAACGATGGAGGAGACCTGGCCGTCGTGCTGGATCACATAGCTCATATCCCCGGCATAGTCCTCCCTGAATTCGGAGATCAGATCGTAGTATCCGGTCTTTTCCAGCTTCTTTGCCGTCCTGACCGCATCCCGGAAGGCCTCCTGGGAAAGCTCCAGGATCGAGGCCGTCCCCGCCGGCATATCGCCTGCCGTGGCAAGGCTTAAGGATTCCACCTTGTTCTGATCGCTCACCTGCTTCCGGCAGTCCTCCTTGGTGATGGTCATTTCATGGCTGTCGATCACGTCAAACTGAAAGCCCCAGGATACAAAAAAGGCTTCGGCAAGATCGTATTCGCTGCCAAAGGGCACATCACAGACCACCCCTTCTGCCGGGCTGTCATCCAGTGCATCCGCCAGGCCATCCATCATTTCATTGGCCAGGCCCTGATTCCTGTATTCTTCTGCCACATAGAGCCAGTGCAGGATGATCATGGTACTCTGCTCATTCCCGATGCTGACTCCCTCCTCCGGAGAGAAAAGCATCACTCCCGCAGCCTCCCTCTCCTCCTCCTCCCCAGACGGCTCAGCGAGCGCACCCAGGCAGAACCAATCTCCGCTGATCACCGCCTCCTGCATCTTTGCAGGGATCAGCGACATAAACAGCTCTATCTCCTCTTCCTTGACCCAGATAACCATGACAGATATCCCTCCTTCCATTTTTACCCGTTTATCAGCCGATGCTCTTCCTCCGGACTCTGCCGGAGCCGGTCTTCCTCCAGCCGATGCTCTTCCTCCGGACTCTGCCGGAGCCGGTCTTCCTTCGGCATGTCCCGGCGGATCTTTCGGATCTTCAAGGCAGATCTGACCACAATGATAAAAAGATAGATCGTAGTCAGGTCCACCAGGATCGACGCGATGGTCGTATCCAGCTTGTCCTCATCCTGAAAATCTTCTCCATAAAGACTCAGGCTCGCGATCAATGCGATGATATAGATCACCGCGGGGATCAAATATCTCTTCTTATACGGCTTCCCCCTGGCCTCCCGCATGGCATTCAGTCCCACATGCATATGCACCCAGGAGACCAATACGAGGAATCCCAGGATAAAGGAGAGCATAAGGGCAGTATATATTTTTTTTTCAACCGGGCTGACTTCCCCAAAATCAAAGAATTCTGCCGTCTCCGTAAGGATCTCGATCACGGCCCGGAGGATTCCCCATGCGCCAAGGATCACCGCTCCCATCCCGCTTACGTTGAGATCGTCCTCTACCCTTCTAAGCTTTGCATTCTCTGTATTCACGGTTGATTCCTTTCCATCATAGCCACCATCCCGCCGGTCCAGGTAAGGTCGATCCTTCGTGATCCGGCTGCCCGGTCCAGGGGAATCCGTCCGCCGTGATCCGTCCCGCCGGTCCAGGTAAGATCAGGCTGAGGTGATCCGGATATCCGTCAGGGCACACTGGTCTCCCGTAAGCCCTACGTAGAGCTCATCCGTATCGCCGTCGATGATCGTGGTATTCTTGATATAGATCCCCTGATTTTCGGTGACGGTCGTGACGGCATTGCCCTTCCTCTTAAAGGATACCGCCACGTCGATGCCTCCCCGGTTTGTCTTTTTCCAGGCCTCCCAGCCCTTAAATTCCTCACTCCGGTTGACGTAGTTTTCATTCCTTGCGGCATCGTCCGACTCCCAATATTCCCCGTCCAAACGGATCAGGGCATACTCACGGAAACCCTCCCCTCCCATCTTCTTATCCGGCGAAGTAAAGATGCAGATGAAGGGACAGTGCCAGATCAGGTTTGCCGTAGGCAGGCTCATGGAATGGAAGGATATCTTCATCCCATCCGTGATGGGGATCCCCTCCGTGGCTTCCGTCCGGTAGCCGTCGATCTGGACATTCGGGATGTCTCCGACGGGCACATTGATGTAGCTGATCTCCTCGGCGATCCGTTTAATATAGCCCTCGCCCACGGCCTCCTCCGACTCTTCGGTCTTTACGTCAGATAACCGGCAATACTGGCCGGTAAGGCCGAGGAATAAAAACCTGGAGCTGTCGGGAAGAGCCACGGTAACCTGAAGGACACGCTTCCCTCCCTCGATCCGGATCAGGGCGTGGTCCTTGAAGCGCACGGCCTCGATGATATATTCCGTATAGTTTGATTTACTAAATATGGACTTTTTGGCAGATCTTCCTTCCTCCTGCCCGATCTCCGTCTTCATGTCCCTGGCTCCGGCCACCACGGTCTTCCCGTCGAAGAAGATCTCCCCATACTCGAAATAATGCAGCTCCTTCCTCTTTCTCTCATCGCTGTAGGCACGTCCGTCATTGGAATCAAAAAGCAGCAGCGCCGCTTTGCTCTCATCCAGGGCATCCTCCTCCGGAGCATATTTCAGGCTGATCCTTACCTTATTTGCCGTGATATAGATCCCTGCGGATATCTCGCTCCGGTATTCCCCTACGGCAAGGACATTCCTTCCTCCAAGCTTCCCTGCATCTCCCCGCTCCCTCAGCTCATATTCCGTATCCAGGTCGATCAGATGCTGCATGATATTGGCAAATTCCGGATCAAACTGGGTCCCGGAGCCTTTGATGATCTCCTCCCTGACCTTGGACTGGGGGATGGAATCCCTGTAGCTGCGCTTGGAGGTCATGGCGTCATAGGCATCGGCCACCGCCACGATCCTTGCAAGCTCCGGGATATCCTCTCCCTTAAGGCCGGTGGGATAGCCCTTCCCATCATACCTTTCGTGATGGTAATGGGCCGCGATGCTCAGGTAGGGATATTCACTTATGCTGGAAAGGATGCCATAGCCGATCTCGGGATGCTGCTTGATGGCCTGGTATTCCTCATCCGTAAGCTTCCCATCCTTATTGATGATATAATCCGGCACCCCGATCTTGCCCACGTCATGAAGCAGGGCGGAAAAGAAGATCTCCTCGCATTCCTCCTCGCTCTTGCCCTTCATCTCGGCGATCCGCCTGGAATACTCCGCCACCCTGGAGGAATGCCCGTGCGTATACTGATCCTTGGCATCGATGGCGCTGGCTAAGGCCGTGGCCGTCTGCTCAAAGAGCTTATGCATGCTCTTTCGCTGCTCCTTCAGATACTCCACCTCAAGCCTGTGGGAGCGCCAGACGGTGGCATTCATATTGATCACCACGAATACATACATCACCACCGCCATGCCCACGATGGACATATTGATGAAGCTGATCCCATAGGCAAAAAGCTGCACGATGGAAGCAAGGATCGGCATGACGGCAAAGAGCATCAATGGATAGCACACCAGCCGCCTCAGCTTCTTCCGGTACTGGAAAAGGACGGAAAGCTGGATCAGCATCAGGGTGTAGGGGATGATATAGCTTAGGATATAAGCCGGCGACCGCATGTAATGGTTGGTCTCGTCGAAGGTATAGTAAAGCCCGGTAAACTGGGAGATGATCACCAAAAGCTCGCCGAAAACAGCCAGTACCTCACAGACCCTCAGCCGGAAGGGCGGCTTTTTCAATCCCCCTTCATTCATCATCAGGTCGGTGGTATACATATTGATGGCATGCACCACCGAAAGGGTCATAAAGTAGACCAGGAAATTACTGATCCTGACCATCCAATATCCGATAAGGCTGGTATCCCCCCGGTAGATATAGGCCAGCCGGTCTGACGCCAGAAGGATCGTGGCATAGCTTTCCACCAGCATCAGCGCCCTCTTGCGCTTCTTAGGCAGGGAGCCTGTAATGGAAACGAAGAATGCCGTGATCCCGCAGATGCCCACAAGCACCAGCATGATGTCCAGCTGGTATTTTCTCAACAGATCAAATATCATTTATCCAATCCCTTTTCTACGAATCTCTCCGGTCCTTCATTGCCTGCACCATTTTCTCCTCCAGATCCTCCACCATGACCAGCCTGGCAGAACGGATCTTAAGCCCGCTCTGTCCGAAGAAGAATTTCAGCGTATATCCGGTCTGATAGCTGCCGGGAAGCCTGACCCGGACCTCCTTCCAGTCCCGATCCGCTCCGTTCAGGGTAAGGGACAGCATCAGATCCTTATTCATGAAGATGCTGATGGGAAGCTGGGCCATGGGGCTGATCCCCTCCTCCGCCTTCAGGGAAAGCTCCAGGTCAAAGCTTGCCCTGTGGGGAGTATTCACGTTAAAGACCGTATTCTTTCCCTTGCCCGTATCGATCAGGGAAGGATCGATCTCTGTCTCAGTACCCTCTGCCTCCAGATGGATCCGGTTCATCACGGCGGCATCCTCCTCCGAAAGGGAAGCCGCAAGCTCCCTGTCCAGCTCCGTCTGCCTGCCCACGCTCCTTAAGTAGGCCGGGGTATCCAGCAGATGCCGGCAGATATTGGAGGCACTACGGACCAGCTCTCCCCGGGTAAGCCTTCCCTCCCGAAGAGCCGAATCCAGGTCGTCCCCTCCGCTATTGGAAAGGGCGTCTGTATTGACCATATTGAGATCATTCTGGGCCCTTACCTGGGCGGAGACATTCTGGTAGCTGCCTTCTTCTCCCGCACGGTCGTTTCCCTGTGCCCACCAGTCCGTCATGACGATGCCGTCAAAGCCCCATTCCTTTCTCAATATGGTGGTAAGAAGCCCGTAATCGCTTGAGGTATAGGTGCCGTTTACGGGACCGTAGGTAGACATCACCGCCCTGGCTCCCCCCTCCCTCACCGCGATCTCAAAGCCCTTGAGATAAAGCTCCCGCAAGGCTCTCTCCGATATCACGGCATTCACCATATGCCTGGATTTCTCCTGGGTATTGGCGGCGAAATGCTTGATCACCCCGGTCTCGTCGTAGCGGTGAAGCCCCTTGAGCTCCGCCGAAGCGATCCTTCCGGATACCAGGGGATCCTCGGAAAAATATTCGAAATTCCTGCCGTTTAAGGGATGCCGGTGCAGGTTCATGCCCGGTCCGAGCAGGGCGTCGATCTGGTTTTTGCGAAGCTCCAGCGCCTCGTAGCGGAAAAGCTTCTCCACCAGCTCCTCATCAAAGGAGCAGGCAAGGCAGGTGCCGTTGGGCAAGGAGAAGGCATGGGTCCCGCAGTCCATCCGGATGCCGCTGGGCCCGTCCGCGCAGCCGGCGATGGGGATCCCGAAGCTCTTCAGCCTCTCCGTCACCCCGCCATAGGCTCCTGCGATGCCGGGGGTCACCTTGGCCGAGCACATCCCCTCTCCCCGGATCATATGGATAAGGTCCTGATCCGTAAGCTGGGCAAGGAAGCATTCCATGGATACCGTCCCATCCTCCACGTCCATGAGCCGGTATCCCCGGTCTCCGGTCTGCTCCATGCACTCCGGAAGCCTCTCCCTTCGAAGCTCCTCCGGATCCTTCTGCCTTAAGGGCACGCTCTCCCTGCCCTCCCGGGTTCCTTCTTCCGAGGGCACCGGAACCAGCCGTTCAAAAGCGCGTACCGGGGCTGCCGCCTCCTCGCACTGCTTCAGGACGATGCATTCGGAAAGGGTAAGGCTTCCCGCCTCCTTTGCAGAACGCACATCATCCCCCAGATAAAAGACATACCTTCCTTCCTCCATCACGAAGGCATGGGGATGGCCTGTCTTCCCGCTGTCATCATAGGAAGCCATGCGCTCCATAGGGAGATGAAGCTCCAGGATCTGCTCCTCTCCGGGCTTCAGCACCCCGCTCTTGGCAAAGCCGACAAGCACCCTGGCCGGCTTCCCCAGCTTTCCCTGGGGTGCTTCCACATAGGCCTGGACCGTATGCCTTCCGGGGCATTTCCCCGTATTCCTTACCCTGGCCTCGATCCGGGCGCCTTTCTTTGCTTCTGCCTCAAAGGAAACCGCCTCTGTCTCAAAGCAGGTATAGGAAAGCCCGAAGCCGAAGGGATAGAGCACCTTTTCCTTCGCAAAGGTCTCAAAATAGCGGTATCCCACGTAGATATCCTCTGTCTGCACATTTTCCGTCACGGAGCCGAAATTGGCATCGGAGGGATAATCGGACACATTAGCCGCGATGGTATCCGTCAGATGCCCGTCCGGATCCACATCTCCGGAAAGCACGTCCAGGACGGCATTTCCGCCCTCCTGTCCGCCCTGCCAGACATAAAGCACCGATGCGGGATCATGCCTTGCCACCCATTTCATGTCGATGATATTTCCCGTATTCAGGATCACCACGGTCTTTTTGAATGCGGCGCAGAGCTTCCCGATGGCTTCCTCCTCGGTCTCGGTAAGCAGGAAGCTGCCCGGCTCATTCCGGCTGTCCTGATCCTCTCCCGCCGTGCGCCCGATGATGAAGATCGCCGCCTCGGACTCCTTCGAAGCCCGGCCCACCAGGTCATCCTCCAGAGGCATCTCCTCCTGGGACCAGGGCTCCTGCCCCCAGCCTGCGCCGGCATCAAAGGGATGGTCCTTCACCCAGGCCTCGTATGTCCCGCGCACGGAAGCATTCAGCTTAAAGCGCCCGGAACCTTCCAGGGCTTCATAGATCCCCACCACATAGTCCGTATTTACCGAGCCTCCGGAGCCGGTGCCGCTATTGTAATAATGAAACTGGCTCCTGCCGAAAAGCGCGATCCCGGTGCCGTCCTTCAGGGGCAGAACCTCCCTGTCGTTTTTCAGCAGCACGATCCCCTCGGCCGCGGCCCTCCTGGCCGTATTTGCATATTCCTTCCTGTCCCAAAGCTTGCCCATTCTAGTGCTCCTCTGTAATCGCTTGTTTTATTCTGATTCATGCCGGTCGGATGCTGAACCCGTAACTCGTCAAAATACGCCTCGTACGGGTTCATGCTCCTCTGTATTTCTTGTTTTATTCTGACTCATGCCGGTCGGGTTCTCCTTATGATAAGCATCCGCCGCGAGCTTGATGCATCCCATGATACCCTGGTCGTCGTTTAAGCTTGCCGGAACGATATAATGCTCCATATCCTCCAGCTCCTTTGTCTTCACATATCCATTCAGCATTTCCGCTGTCTTTTCCCGGATGATGGGGAAGAGCTTCTCCTGATGCATGACCCCGCCTCCCAAGATGATCCGTTTGGGCGAGACCGTAAGGATCAGGTTCATGCAGGCCTGGGCCAGATAATAGCCCTCCATCTCCCAGACCTCATCCCTGTCTCCCAGCTCCTTCGCCGAGACACCCCACCGGTCATTGATGGCAGGACCGGATGCCATGCCCTCCAGGCAGGCCTTGTGATAAGGACAGCGCCCCTCAAAGCGGTCTTTGGGATGGCGGATCATCCGATAGTGGCCGGCCTCCGGATGAAGCATGCCGTGTACCAGCTGCCCTCCGGAAAGGATGCCCATTCCCACGCCGGTGCCGATGGTGATATAGACTGCATCGCTGATCCCCTTGGAAGCCCCGAAGGTAACCTCCCCCAGAAGGGATCCGTTCACATCCGTATCGAAGCCCATGGGGATGGGGAATTCCTTCCGCAGGGCGCCCAGAAGGTCATACATATGCCATCCCGGCTTCGGGGTAGAGGTGATATAGCCATAGGTCGGGGATGCCGGATCCGGATCCACCGGACCGAAGCTTGCCACACCCAGGGCTTTAATGTCCTTATCCTTAAAATAGCGGATGATCTCCGGCATGGTCTCCCCCGGCATCCTCGTGGGGATGGAAACCTGCTCCAGGATCTTCCCGTTTTCCTCTCCGATGGCACAGACCATCTTTGTGCCGCCTGCCTCCAGCGCTCCAAACATCATTCCTTCCTCCTCTATAAAGTATGTTTATCTCTGACTTACACCGGTCGGATGCGGGTCCCGTTCTCATTTCCTATAGGCTTCCACGGTCCTTCGGATCCTGGCCGCGGGCCTCATGATCTCCTGCATGGAGTCTCCCTTATTCAGCGTGTCGATGATGGCCGCGATATAACGGTTCATATTGACGCTGTAAAAATACTTCCGGGAAAGAAGCCCCTCCTTCGGATGGGTGAGGTTCGTGGCAAAGACCCGCTCAAAATATCCCTCCTCATAGGCTTTATCAAATTTTTCCATGCCATTGGTAAAAAGGGCAAAGGTCGTGAAGATAAAGACCCGCTTCGCGCCCCTGTCCTTCAGCTGCTTTGCCACATCCAGCATGCTTCCCCCGGAGGAGATCATGTCGTCGATCACCACCACGTCCATCCCCTCCACGGAGCTTCCGCAGAATTCATGCGCCACGATGGGATTCATGCCGTCCACGATAACGGTATAGTCCCTTCTCTTATAAAACATGCCGATATTCACGCCAAAAAGGGAGGCCATAAATACCGCCCGGTCGGTAGCTCCCTCATCCGGGGCGATAAACATCAGATGTTCCCCGTCGATCTCAAGGTCTTCGTATTCCGTAAGAAGGGCCTGGGTAAACTGCAGGGAAGCAGAAATATTCTCCAGTCCGTTTAGGGGCACCACATTCTGCATCCTGGGATCGTGGGCATCAAAGGTCACCACCCCATGGACTCCCATGCCCTCAAGCTCCCTAAGCATCACCGCGCAGTCCAGAGACTCCCTGGCCGTCTTTCGGTGCTGCCTTCCCTCATAGAGGAAGGGCATGATCACCGTGATCCGGTCTGCCTTACCGTTGCAGGCGGCGATCACCCGCTTCAGATCCTGATAATGGTCATCCGGCGACATCCGGTTCAGGCTGCCGTCCATCTTATAAGTAAGGCTGGAATTGCATACATCCACCAGGATATAAAGATCCCGCTCTCTTACGGATTCCTTCAGGAGCCCCTTGCCCTCCCCGCTGCCAAACCGCGGGCATTCCACCGGGATCAGGAGCCTTTCCCCATCCCTCCATCCGGAAAGGATATCCGCCACCTTTTCTCCCGTCTCCCTCGCCGACTCCAATGCGATGATTCCAAGCTTCCTCTGCATTCTTCCTCCTTATGTTTACGCAAGTTTAGCTCTGACTTGCACCGGTCGGATGCGGATCCCGTAACCGGCCGTCATGCTACGATCATAGCCTATTCCGGCGATATCTTCAAGCTTGCCGGGTTGTTTTGTCTTAAGGTTTTAGGAAAAAAGACCCATGACACAAAAAGAGGATGGCAAAGTACGCCATCCCCTTTTTGGTCTATGTTATGCCTGTCCGGCTTATGCTTCAGCCTGCGCGGCAAAATAATCATCGAAGAGCTTATTTGCGGCATCCATGGTCTGGCGGCTGATCTCCGGGAGCTCCTTGCCCCAGGTCTCCTCTGCCTGCTTATAACCCTTTTCCATGGCTTCCTGCATCTTCTTCATCTTTTCCGGATCGTCCCCGGCCAGAGCGCTGGCAAAATCAAACATCCTCTGGGAGGTCTGCTTTACGCCCCAGTAGCCGTCCTCGGAGATATCCTCCTGGGCCTTTGCCTTGGTCTCCGGATCTACCTCGAACTTGCCCTCTGCCAGGAATCTCCAGATATTATTGGCATTGCCGTAGGTATTGGCCTGCTGGCCCATCATCTTGGCTACCATGTCGGTGAGCTGCTGCTGGCGGTTTGCCTCATCTGCCTTGAGCTGGTTCACCAGAGCCGTGCGCTCCTCCTGGGTCATCTTATTGATCTTATAGATCCCTTTATTATCTGCCTTTGTTTCGTCCGATTTCTCGAAGACCGCTCCGCTCTCGGCGCCCTTCTTCTCCTCTGCCGCCTTTGTTTCCTCTGCCTTCTGGGGCTTTGCCGCGGCTGTGCTGAAATTCTCTACAGACGGTACCGCGCTGCTGATGGTCAGATCGCTCATTGATATGATCCTCCTTCCTGTTTTCGTCAATATTCCGGCCTGATCAAACTTCCGTATCCAGGATCGAGCTGACTCCGGAGCTTCCGGAATACCCGCCCTTGCTATTGTAGCCGCTGTCCTTGCTTGCGGCCGCGGCGCTGATGGCGGATGCCTTCTGCGACACCTGATCCGCATAGGAGCTCTTGCCGCTGAATAATGTCTTCAAGGTATTGATGTTTGCCTTCCGGAGCTTGTCATCATCCACGGAGAGCTTGTTTTCCTTCCCGATGGAAATGCCCACGCTCCCTAAAAGCCCGGAATTGGACTTGGTGGCCTTGGTCATCCATACCGCGTTGCGGAGCACGCCCTTGGTGTCCGAATCCGCCGCCTTCCCGACCACGTCGTTGTAGTCATCCACGAAGGATTTCACCGCCTTTACGATGTCATCCCACTTGTAATCCTCTGCCTCTTTCTCTTCTCCGGTCTCCTCATCCTTCACTGTAGTCTTCTGCAGGTTCCAGAGGGACTTTTCCGTCAGGGCGGCCGCCGAATCCTTGAGGGCATCCGAAGAACCGCGCATCTGGGACAGGCTCTTGCCCGCCTCTGTGGATGTCTTGGCGCTCTCCTCATCCTGCTGCTTATAATAAGCCTTCATCAGCTTGCCATAGCTGCCGTTCTTGATGGAAGCATAGTCTGCCAGATTAAATGCGGAAGACTGGGTATTGTTGCTCCCGGAAAGGGAAAAGAAGTTATTATAATTATTATTATTGCCGCTGTAATCACCAAATAGGTTGATTCCTGCCATCTTTCTTTTTCACCTCCTTTGTCATGGTATCCTCGAAATCCGTTTCTTATGGACAGAAACCCATTTCAGGTTCTCAATATCTATATCGGACATTCCGGGAAAACCTTTAGCATGAATTGAAAAAAATTTTCGGATGCTCATTCCTCCAGCCTTGGTGCCGTAACGGCCGGGGATGGCTGCTTTTTCCCCTCCTCCAGGCCGGCTCCGTACAGAAGCTTCGCCAGCTCCGAATCCTTATCCAGAAGGATGGTCTTATTCTGTCCGGAAAGGGATTCCTGCAGGGCATCCAGGCTCCGGGTGAAATTGTAGAAGTCTGCCTTCTCCGGATCGTTATAGGCCTCCTGGAGGATCTTCATGTATTCCGCCTCACCCTCAGCCTCCAGGATATCCGCCTGCTTTCTGGCATCGGCTTCCATGACGGCCACGGTCCGGTCCGTCTCGTTGCGGATCTTCTGCGCCGAAGCTTCGCCCTGGGCGGCGTAGGAGGCGGCGATATTGTTTCGCTCCGAGATCATCCGCTCAAATACCGCGGACTTATTGTCATTGGGCAGATCCAGGGCCTTGATCTCGGCCTGCAGGATCTCTATGCCGTATTTGGTCATGTCTTCATTGGCATCCTCGGTGATGATGGAGGTCAGCTTCTCTCCCCTGGCCGCGATGACCTCGTCCTGGGTCATGGAGGAAATGATGCTCTTGGTGGCATTATAGGTAGCCACATTGGCCAGATACTGGGCGTTGCTGGTGGAGCCGTTTAATGACTTCATGAAAAGAGAGGGGTCTGTCACCCGCCAGAGGATGAAGTCGTCGGCGATCATGGATTTCTTGTCGCTGGTCATGACATCGCTGGGAGCCACATCGTAAAACTGGACCGCCTTGCTGACCTTGCGCACCGACTGGATGATGGGCGTCTTGAAATGAAGGCCAGCCGTATCCGCCACCTTGATGATCCGGTTGAATTCCGTCACCACGGCATATTCATTTTCCGCCACCGTATACATGCCCGCCAACAGGATGATGACGAGAAGTACTGCCGCTATTGCTATGATGATTCCCACTGCTTTATTTTTCATATCCTTATCCTTTCCTGATGAATGCTTCCGATACTCCGGCTTTTTCTCACTCTGCCTCTTCCGCCTGTCCACCCTGCACCGTATTCGTCACGGTAGAAAAGCTCTCCAGAGGATACATGGTCTGGGTGTCCCCGTCGGTGATCACCACCTTTGCCCCGGGAAGCACCTCCTCCAGGGTCTCATAAAACATCCTGCGCTTGGTGATATAAGGATAGTTCTTATACTGCTCGAAGGTATCATTGAAGCGCTTCATCTGGCCCTCGGCCTCGGCGATCCTGCCCTGCTTCGCCCCTTCAGCCTTTTGGATGATGGCATCTGCCGCCGCCTCGGCCGCAGGCACCTGCTCATTCTTATATTTGTTGGCGTTATTAACCGCCGTGTCGGCTCCCTGCTTCGCGGTCTCCACGGCCTTAAAAGCGGCCTTCACCTCTGCCGTGGGCGGCTCCGCATCCTGCATGGAGATATTCATGGCCTCCAGGCCGATCTCATGCTCCGTCAGCTCCTTGGTGAGCTTCTCCTTAATCTCCGCCTGGATCTTATTCTTCCCCGTGGTGATGACATCGTCCACCTTATAGTTCACGATGGTGGAGCGGATGCAGGCCATGGCCAGGTTTTTCAGGATATCCTCCGGTGCCGAGGAAGCATAGAGGTATTTCATGGGATCGCTCACCCTGTACTCCAGATAGAAGTCCACATCCACCAGGTTGAAGTCCGAGGTGATCATGATGGACTCGGCTTCATTGGTATTCTGCTCATCGTTGGGATCCCGGTCCTGGGACTCCGTATAGCCGATGGCCATGCCGTGGGTGGTGGTATCCACCTTGGTCACCTGCTGGATCAGTGGGATCTTAAAGTAGAGCCCTGCCGTCTTGATGTCCACAATCCTGCCGAACATGGTAACGACTCCCTGCTCCTGCTCGGAGATGGAATAGATGGAGCCTCCCGCCACGATCACGATGACGATCACGACTACAATGACCGGGATGATCTTGGCCGCCACGCCAAACCCCGCCTTCATGTTCATTTTTTTCTCTTCTCCTTCGGTATAGGCATATTCACGGCGCCTGCCGATATCCAGCCTCCCGGACCGGATCATGGCGACCAGGATCGCCGCCAGGACCATCACGACGAATACGATAAAAGAAAGCATAAACGGTTCCTCCCTTCCGGGAGCCTTGTCCCGCTCCCTCTTTGGTGCTTAAGGGAGGCAGTCCGGAGGATCCCGTTCCTCATGTTGTTCTTATGGATCAATCCCCTCTATTTTACCATGGAAGGAAAGCATGGGCAAAAAAAATGGCGCAGCCCTTTTTACGGACTGCGCCGTCTGCTCATTTCATTTCATTCTGCTCATTCAGCCTTATGTACTTCATCCGGCCTCATTCGCGGGGGCTGGTCTTCAGCCCTCGATCTGCTCTGTCTCATTCGCGGGGCTGGTCTTCAGCCCTCGATCTGCTCTGTCTCATTCGCGGGGGCTGGTCTTCAGCCCTCGATCTGCTCTGTCTCATTCGCGGGGCTGGTCTTCAGCCCTCGATGGCGATGTACTTCTTTTCGGCCTCGATCTGCTCCGCATTTTTCTTCGGGATGTCTAAAGTCAGCACGCCGTTTTCGTATTTCGCCTTGATGTCCTCTTCCTTCACGTGGTTGCCTACGTAGAAGCTCCTGCTTGCCGCCCCGTAGTAGCGCTCCCTGCGGATGTAGTGGCCTTCCTTGTCCTTCTCATCCTCTTTCTTTTCTGTGGTGGCCTTGATGGTCAGGTATCCGTCCTTCAGCTCGGCCTTGATGTCTTCCTTCTTGGCCCCGGGCAGATTGACTGTCAGCTCATAGCCGTTCTCCAGATCTTTCACATCGGTCTTCATCAGGCTTCCCTGGTCTGCGGAAACCGGACTCCCGAAGGATCCGAAGGGATCAGTGAAAAAGTCATCCAAAAGGTTCTCTTTGAAAATACTCGGCATCATCATCATCATGGTTCTTACCTCCTTTATTCTCTGCGGGATGCCTGGCATCCTGCCTGCCGCCGCGCCCTTAAGGCTTCAGCGGTGTGTTTGTTATGTGCCTTGAACAAGCGGGCTTTCTCCGGTTCATCTTTGTTTTTCCGGTGCTCCTTTCTTGTTCTGAATACGTTATACCACACTTGTTAGCACTCGTCAAGTGTGAGTGCTAACAATTTTTGTGAACATTTTGTGAACTGCCGCAATGGGCAGATCGCATACTGTTTCGGCGCCATTTATGTTTCCAGCGCAGCAAGTTATGGTGAATTATGGCACTTATGGCAAGTTATGGTGAATTATGGCACCCGGATCCAACAGATCATCCTACAACTTGCCAAATTTCTCCTTATACTTGGCAAGTTCCGCCTCAGCTGCATCCGCCCGCTGACGCTCCCGCTCTGTGTTGGCACGTTCTTCTTCCCTGCCCTCTTCCTGGAACCATTCGTGTGCTTGCTCTTCGTCATATTCTGTCAGACACATGTCCTTCACCTCCGCCCGATTTTTCATAATGAACCCTTTGATCCGGACCTTATTTGCCGATCTTTTGGCTGACGATCTTGAAGGTGCCTGCGCAGGCTCCGATGTAGGGCTTACCCGCCTTTGCCTTCAGGATGACGGCGGCCTTTCCTTTTTCCACATTGTCGGCATAGTAGATATCGAAGTTTTCTGCCACCTCGCTGCCGGTGAGGGTTTTATCCCGCCCGATCTTCAGGCACAGTTCAATGGGAGCCTCCTTTTCCCCGGCCGCTTGAGGCAACGTCAGGGGCAGTCCGGTATAGCCAAGGCTTCCCACCCTGCGGCTTCCCTGCATCAATACCACCTTCGCCCCGTTTATGTCGGTCTTCCCCTTCGCGGATACCACATTATAGGATATGGTGACAGGGCCGCCCTTATATTTCGCATTCTTGGAAGCCTTCGGGGCTACGGTCAGATTCCCGGATATGGTCTCTCCCTCCCTGGCCTCAAGCTTATCCTTCAGGGAATACTCCCTGGTATAATCCGCGGCCGCAAGCAGGTTTCCGCTCACCATCACCCAGGCCTTCGGCTGGTATTTTGCTTTTTTGGCATAGAGCATGTCCCCGGCGATGACCTGGTTGGGGGAAACCCCGGAAAACACAGCCTGCTCGATGGGATAAGTCCGGTCTCCTTCATATTTTGCCCCCTTGTAATTTCCAAGGAAGGTGATCTTGAATTTCCCTGTGCCGGGCTTCTTATTATTGCTGTAGGATACCTTATAATCCTTCCCCTCCGAAAGGACGGCCTGGTTCCCGCTGACTACTCCCATGACCGTAAGCTTCGGCTTTACCCCGTTTTTCCGGTATATATAGCTTGCCTGATCCGTGGACACGGTGCTCTTAAGCCCTGCATAGGGCAGGATCTTAAAGCTCTTCTTTACGGACCCGCAGTAATCCCCGATACCGGAGATCACGGCCTTCACCGTGCCGGCGTCTACATTGGCAGAATAGCTTATGGCATAATCCTTCCCTTCCTTCAGCTCATTGCCCGAAGCGCTCTTTACCATAAGCTCCTTATCCGTCAGGGTTTTGGGATTGCCGTCATAGACCTTCTTCTCACTGAGGGACAGCTGCACCTTGATCTTTCTTTTGGCAAGCTCGCTTTTGGGAAGCTTCGTGATGCTCTCCCTCCGTTCTCCGTCGAAATTTCCACTGCCCTTGATCAGGACCTCCTTCCCCGACTCCTCCAGGGAATAATCCACATTCTTTTTCAGGACAGTCCCGTTATAAGTAAGCACGGGAAGCACTGCCTTTCCATCCTCTGCGAAAAGGCTTCCTGCCAAGATGTCCTGGGAAGAGATGCTCTGCTTTATGATGGTAAAGGGCAGGGTTACTTTGCCGGTATATTCTCCTTTGCCGGTAACGATGGCCAGCGCCGTCTCCCCTTCCTTCGTGACCTTCACGTTGTTTTTATAGGTGAGGACATAATCCCGGTCAGGAGTAAGCGTGTCTCCGTTGTTCTTCACCGTCACCTCAGGTCTCCTGGCCATGCCGGTATAAGGGAACCGGGTTTTGTCATAGGAAAAATATGCCACAAAGCCCTTGCCTCCGGAAGGATCCTCCACAGGGCTCTCATCCTCCCCATTTTTAGTGACCTGCTCCGTCTGGCCGCACCTCTTACAGGTATGCTCCTTGATCCCCGGCTCTGTCTTTGTGGGCTCCTTGATCACCCTCCATTCCCCCCAGTCATGGCCCAGGGGCGGCGTGATCGTAATGCCCCCCTCCGAAACCCCGGTGAGTCCTGAGCCGTCGGCAAAAAGCTTCCCGCAGATGGCGCATTTCCAGTACTCTTTGTCGCTTCCATATTCGGTACAGGCAGCAGGACCAGCCGGATGATGGACCAGGTAATGCTCGCAGTCCTCCGGATCCAGGTCGTCGATATAAAGCACCTGGGCCCATTTTTGCTGGTCCTTCGGGTCGCTGAAATTCGTTGAGAGCATAAAGGAGTATTTCTGCAGGGTCACATCCTCTTTTTTCCTCAGGATCCGTACCGTCTTCAGGGCGTACTGCTTCTGGCAGAGGTACCCTCCCAAGCTTTCGATGCCTCTTCCGATGGTAAGCTTTGAGAGGTTTCCTATGGTGGCCGCACTGGAGCTTGTCAGGGAATCCTTGTTGAATCCAAAGGCATTATCCGCGATGGTCTTCACGCTGTCCGGGACATAGACCGTCTCCAGCTCCGGGCAGTTGAAGAAGGCGTGCCGGCCGATTTCCTCCACCGTATTGGGAATGGAAAGGGATTTCAGCAGATACCTGTTTTCAAAGGCACTCTCTCCGATCTTCTTTACCCTGACCCCGCCGATGCTGTCAGGGATCTGGGCATTGGTCACATTCCAGGCGGCCTTCGTAATGGTACCGGTGGATTCATCGAAGATATAATCCTTCTCCTGGGTTCCCACCTCATAGGATCCGGGAGCCACAGGCTCTGGAGACGGAATATAGGGATCCTCCTCCGGAAGATCCTCTGTCCCGAAGACCAGCTCCGTTTTTTCCGGGAAGGCATCGTCTGCCAGATAGGAGATCTTCTCCCTGCTTCCCTGGAAAGCAGCCTTCCTCAGGCTCTCACAGTCATCAAAGGCCCTGGCATAGACATATTTTACGGTATTCGGGAGCCATACCTCCTCAAGGGAGGTACAGCCATGAAAGGCGCAGCTATAGATATATTTGATCCCGGCCTCAAACGTCAGGCTGCCAAGCCGGCTGCAGTTGGAGAAGGCATAGCCCCGGATCTCCCGAACCGAGGCAGGGATCCTGATCTCCGTCAGTCCGGAATACGCAAAGGCGGACACGCCGATCCTCTCCAGTGTACCGGGAAGGATCACCTTAGAGATGCCAGATTCGCCCTGAAAGGCCTGCCTCCCGATCTCCAATACATTCGTGCCATCGATCATATCGTCTATGACCACCTCTTCCTTTGCATCCACGATCCCCGTTATGGTACCGGTGTCCCTCAGGAATTTCACGACAGTGCCGTCACTCATGGTATATTTCTCAGAACCATCCGTAACCTCCACCAATACCCGTCCCTGATAGCCGCCGTCCTCCGTGGTGGCGATGATATTGACCTCCCCCAGGCTGACCCCCTGGATCTGATTGTTTTCATCGACCCTGGCGATCCCCTCATCTGCGCTCCTCCAGATGATCTTTTTATTCGCAGCGGTATCCGGCTGGACACTGGCTGTAGGAGTAAAGGTCTCCCCCACCTTGATCTCCTTTTTGTCCATGCCCATCTCGATGCCGGTAACACTGGTACTGTTTGCTTCCCATTGGGCATATACCGTCACATTGGCATTGCTTTTCCGGACCGGCCGGTAGGCGGATACGGTTTCCCCGCTGCCGTCCGGCGCTGTATTCCAGCCCCGGAAAATATGGCCGGTCCGTTTGGTAAGCGGAAGCAGGCCGTAAAAGCCCCCCTCATATACTGTCTTGAATGATCTGCTCACAATACCGCCGTTTGCATCGAAGAACAGGTCATACTTTTTCCCGGAAAGAAGCTTATCCCCCCGGTAGATCAGGATATTCGTCACATCATAATTATCCTTGGTCCCATCCTTATGCCTCCAGCCGGTCTTGGGATCCAGACGGTAGGTATCCCAGCATACTTCATTTCCGTGATTTCCGTTTAAGGTTTTGACATAGACCCAGCCGTCCTTTTCCTCTACATCTGTCACGATGCAGTAATGGCCGATCCGCATGTGAAGCACATCCCCTGCCTGAAGCACATGGATTCCTCCTTTTCCGGCAAGCGTGAGGTCTTCCCATTTCAGGTCGTTTTCTTCATCATTTCCCAGCATCCCGGAGGCGTAGTCCGGGATCCCGGCCATGCGGAGCACCCAGCTGCAGTACTGCCCGCACCAGCCTCCGTAGCTCCTCATCGGCACATTCTTAAACCAGAGATAATCCGGGGATCCGGAGAAGAATACCGGCTCGGCATATTCCCCGTTCCCTATGGAATTTAATCCGGTAAGCTCCGAGGGTTCGTCTCCCTCATGATAGCCCAGCTGGGATTCCCCGATCTTCAGGGCATCTTTCAGGGCGTCGGTTCCCCCTTGAAGACTGAGCTCCGGATCTCCTGTTCTTTCCGTCCCGTCTACCAGCTGCATCAGCTCCTGATACCAGGGCCCGTGCTGATATCCTTCGCTGAAATCCCCATGGAACCAGGGAGTGCGGTAGAAGGCATACCGGTCCTTGCGGATGTCATCCAGATGATCCCCGGTAAAGGTGATATCCTCCAGCTCATAGCAGTACATGAAGCACTGGGCTCCGATCTTCTCCATGCTTTCCGGGATCACGGCACGCTTAAGCTTCGGGCACTGGAAGAAGGCACTGGCTCCCAGCTCCTTCACCCCTTCCGGGATGGTGACCTTCGTGATGTTCTGATTTTGATAGCAGGCTTTGTCTGCAATGGCCGTGACCGGGATCCCGCCGAGGGAGGAAGGGATCTCTCCCCCGGTCCAGCTATCCGGGATCTTCGTAATGGTACCGGTGGGGGCATCGATCTTCCAGGTCGATTCGCCATAGGATATATCCCGGATATCCGTATAGGTCTTTTCCGGGCCGCCATCGATCACCGGTTCCCTGCCGCTGTCGTATTCCACCCACCTGGCATAGAGGGTCTGGTCGGCATGCTCCTTAAAGATCCGGTAGGAGGTAACCTTGTGATCTCCCTCCTCTCCTTCGTTTGCCCTGGTATACCAGCCGTCAAATACATAGCCTTCCCTTGTGGGGATGGGCATGATGCCATAGCTTGCGCCGTAGGTGATCTCCTTTTCATCCGGCTCCATATTCCAGCCTTCTTCCTTAAGGCCCTCCAGCGGATCCCCGCCGTTTACATCAAAGGTCAGCTTATAATAGGTAAGGGAGTCCACCACGGATTTTGAAGCATCCGGGGCATAGATCTTTTCGATCTTCGCATTCTTTCCCACCCACTCATTGGTTACTGCCCCGGTTTTCTTATCCACCACATACAGGCCGCGGGATACATCATTGCTGTGGTTTCCATCCAGGGTGTCGATCTTTAAGGTATCCCCGTCCTGCCGCGTGCCGTAGACCAGACAGACATGGTTCCCCCCTTCATAATCAAAATGCAGCACATCGCCCTGCTTCAGGCTGTAGCTGCCCCCGGCATAGGAGGTCTCCTCCCAGGTATAGATCTTCGGCGTCTGGTATTTCCGCTTGAAGATCTCCTCCGGGACGCTGGCCATGGCGATGCACCAGGCCACGAATTCCCCGCACCACATCTGGCCCGGCTCTCCCCACCAGCAGGTATACTCCGAATAGTCTCCGTAGCCGTAAGCGGTTCCATCCATCTGATCGCAGCTGTTGCCCTCATGGTAGCCCAGCTGGGATTTGGCGATGACGATGATGTCCGAAAGGTAGGCGGCTTTTCCCTTCAAAAGCTTCCTGGTGGAATTGGAATGCAGCTGCTTATAGTACATTCCCCTCTTATAGGAATTCGAGAAATCCGGCCGCAGGAAGAAGCAGTCGGTAAAGGCCATGCTTCCGATCTCCACCTGAAGCCCCTCCTGAAAGGGATCAAAGGCCTCCCCTCCCTTCCAGGTACAGCTCTCCAGGCTTTCATCATTCCGGAAGGCATAGGCACCGATGGAGGTAAGGGCCGAAGAAAGCACCACGCTCTGAAGCTCGGTACACCGGGTGAAGGCATTGTCCCCGATCCTCGTAACGGTATCCGGCATGGTAACTTTTTTCAGGCCCGTCCGGTCGTTAAAGGCGTTGTTCCCGATAGCGGTAACGGTGACCCCGTCGATCCTTTCCGGAATGACCGCCTCTGTCACGGAATGATCCGATGACGTCACTGTCCCGGTGGATTTGTCAAAGTAGATCTTTCCGCCGGGTACCGGATAAGGCGTGCCGGATGCCCCCACTGCGGGAAGCTCCGCATCCCAGGGGATGTCGTCCTCATAAAGGGAGCCGCAAGCCTCCTCAAAGGGAGCTGCTTCCCGGATCACGGCCTCCGGGTTCTCCGGAGCTGCTTCCTGGATCACGGCCTCCGGGTTCTCCTGAGCTGCTTCCTGGATCACGGCCTCCGGAGCTGCTTCCCCGGCCAGTGGCTCTGCAAGCACCGGGGCAGGCGCCTGTAATGCAAGCTGCACTGCCAGTACCCAGCTGATGCCCATCCTGAAACGCTTTCCCATCCTGATCATTTCTTCCTCCCTTCAAAATGCCCGGCTTCTGAATCAATTTTTGATATCATCTTACTATAACATAAAAAATAACCCTCTGTATATGTACCAAAGTACAGATCCGGAGGGCCGGTTCATCTTCTAAACGTCACAACGACGCCGTCATGGCAAAAATCAAAAATCCCCCCAGGCAGAGCCAAAAAGCACCGCCTGAGGGAAACCAAAACCGCTTTTTCTTATCTCAAAGATCCTGCTGCATCTGAAACTGGCCCTTGCAGGAGAGGATCTCCAGCATATCGTCGCTTTGCCGGATCGCCAGCTGGTTCATCTCGTCGATATTCAATACATAGATCACTCCCCCGGCATCTGCGGGAGTCCCGCCCTGAAGCGACCCGGATTCCTCCACCGTCCGTAAAAGGGAATTGATCTTGCCGGTGATCACGGCATCGGTCTCCGCCCACTTTGCATAATCCTTCCAGGATTTTTCACAGAATATCTTTCTCATCCCAAACTCCTTATAAAGACCGGCCTCTTCCCAATCTCATGTGCCGCTTCCGTCGGGGGAAAAAAGCTTGTCCTCCGGCCTGTCCAGGTCCCGCTTGAGCCCCTCCTCAATGAGGGAGGCGATATGCTCTGATTCAAGAAAGCTTCCCGGGCTCTTGAATACGGATTTCCAGTTTTCCTCGATATAGTCGTACTCCTCCTCGCTTATGCCCCGTCCGAGGATGGCTCCCATGAGGCTTGCCCGTTCGATGATGTCATCCCTGCCCAGGATGTCAAAAACCGGCCTGCTCTCCGGCTCCGGTGGCTTTTTTCTCTCCCCGGCCAATGCATGGAAAGCCCCGGATCCCGGCATCCTGTCCTCCGGATCCGGCTCCTTTCGGATGCTTTTATCCGAAAGGCAGCGCAGAGTCCTTTCCGTGACCTGGAAGATCTTCTTCGTCAGCTCCCTGGACCGGGTAAAAAGGGTAAAGCGCTCCGTATCATCCCTTACGATCTCCTTATGAAGCTCGTCAAAGGTCTGATAGAATTCGCTGCTTTCTTTTTTGATCACATTGCTTTTTCCCATAGCCCTGATCCTTGTTTCTATTTTATACTATACCCGCAAACGTATTCAACTGCCGCTTGAAAATTTGTCCAGCATGATGTGCAGTGAAACTACAATGCCTGCCTTCGGCCGCCATTTCGTTTAACAGGACCATTCACGCAGGATGATTGCGCATATGCAATGAAACCGAATGAGGCAATGCGGGCATTTCCGATTGAGGTTGAAGAAGCCTATGCACAATCAGACAAGCGAATGTGCCAGTTAATTTATTTTCGAGGTACCAATATAAATATCGGCATTTGGGTACAGATATTTAAATAGGTTCCGGATTATGATACTATTTTTGTCATGAAGCGGAATAAAAACAGCGGGCTCGTCTTTTACGAGAAGAAAAAAACCATATCCCGGAATCAGGTCTACCAAGTCATCTCCTGGGCGGGCTTGATCCTGGCCGCCATCCTCTTAGCCTGGGTCACGGTCTTTGCCTTCGGCATGAAGACCAGCGTGGTGGGAGACTCCATGCGGCCGGCCCTCATCAACGGACAGGAGGTCCTGATCGACCGCATAAGCTACAGCGTCTTTCAGCCGAAAAAGGGAGATATCATCGTATTTAAGCCAAACGGCAATGAAAATGTCCATACCTATGTGAAGCGGATCGTGGCCGGCCCCGGAGACCGGGTACAGATCTTAAACGGCATCCTCTACCTGAACGGGCAGCCCCAGGCAAATATGTTTCCGGACAGCATCGTGGATGCAGGCGTCGCGGCCGATGAGATCGTGATCGGAGAGGATGAATTCTTTGTCATGGGAGACAATTGCAATTCCTCCGAGGACAGCCGCACCGCCAATATCGGAAATGTGCGCTCCAATACCATCATCGGCAAGGCCTGGCTCCATCTGGGCAAGGGCTCCATGGGAATCGGGAGGCTATAGGCATGAAGCTTTCCCGATACCGCCTGATCCTGGTGCTCATGGCTCTCCTTCCCTGCATTCTCCTGCTGGTCCTTATCCCGATGCGGTCCGTTTCCGCCTCCTCTCCGATCCCCTTTTATCTGGACGGCACAGAGGCAAGGCTTACCCTGCCGGACGGCAGCGAGATCTACGGCCTCACCGGCGACGGCTCGACCCATTTCTTCCTGCCCTCCCACATCCTCTCCTCCCGGCTGGACCAGAGCCATTCTCCCTTCAAGCTCATGGCCGGGGACAGGCTCCTTGAGGAATTCACGCCCGATCTGCCCATAAACGTCATGATCGAAGCCGGAAACGGCCAGGCTGTCCCCTGGACGGTATCCTTCCACCGCTCCTCCCACATCTCCTCCATCTACATCGACCTGATGGGCATGTCTGTGGAAGAGATCCAATACGGCATTTATTCCCCTGCAAGGATCCGGGTCATCACCAAGGACGGGCATCTGGATTACAGCGGAAAGAGCGACTTCATCAAGGGCCGGGGGAATTCCACCTGGGACGAGCCGAAAAATCCCTATTCCATCAAGCTGGGAGAAAAAGCTTCCCTCCTGGGGATGCGGCCCTCCAAAAAGTGGGTGCTCTTAGCCAATTATTTCGACGGCTCCAAGATCCGCAACAAACTGGTGCTGGATGCCCTCCAAAACGGAGGAATGGAATATGCCGCAGGATCGGAATGGGCGGACGTCTACCTGAACGGGATCTATTACGGAAATTACCTGCTTTGCGAAAAAACGGAACTTACCTCCGATAAGCTGGACATCCGCGACCTGGAGCCTGTAAATGAGACCTGGGTCACGGACGAAGAGGCGCAGCATAGAGAATATGACTGGGGGAAGGGCTTTGAGGCCGGCTCCTCCCCGGAGGACATCTCCGGCGGATACCTTATTGAGTATACCAGAAAGATCTACTATGACGACCATCCTTCCGGCTTTATGACAAAGGACCGGATCTTTTCCCTCCGTTCCCCGGATAATGCCACCCTGGAGGAGGTCACTTACATCCGCTCCTATATTGAGGAGCTGGACCGGAAATTCAAAGCCTACCGGGATGCCGCAGAAGATAAAAAGCCTAAGCTTCGGGAGGAGCTCCTTTCCGGCATCGATTATGATTCCTTTCTCCGGAGATTTCTCATGGAAGAATTCTTTTATAATTCCGACGCCGGGGTAGCCAGCTATTACTTCTACAAGAAGCCGGACGATCCAAAGCTCTATGCCGGACCGGGCTGGGACTATGACAATACCTGCGGCCAGAATTATATCTATTATGAGGGGAGCCTTTTGGATGACGCCTTCCTGGAGGGAAGGGATGTGCTCGACTGGGACCGGATCCTCTTTGGCGACGAAGCCTCCCGGGATTCCCTGAAGGAAGCCTTTCTTGCGCTTCAGCCTGTCTTTGAGGATGCGATCGAAAATAAGATCTGCCAGTATGAAGAAACGATACGGGATTCTGTCCGGATGGACGAGATCCGCTGGGGCACCGTGGAAGATTATCATTATGAAAGCTTCGAAAACGACATCCGCTTTCTTAGGGATTTCCTGGCAAAAAGACTCATCTTCCTGTGCGGCAGATGGGATTCCTCCACAGAAGTAAAGCCCGAAGCCGGAAACGGCGAAACCCATGCCGTGACCTTTGAATCCCCGGAAGGATCCGTCACGGTGCCTGTCCCGGACTTCGAGCCCGTCCCTGAGGAGCTGATCCCCGCTTATGATGAGGCACAGTACTCCGGGTGGTACCCCCAGTTTTCGAATGATACCGTTTCTCCACGGCTTCCCATCCTGGAGGACACCACCTTTATACTGAAATAAGCCCTCAGGACTTCTTCTCGATCACTTCCTTGACCTTTGCCCTTTTGCCGGTGAGCTTGCGGAGATAGAAAAGCTTTGCCCTTCTCACCTTGCCGTGGCGGACCACTTCTACCTTTTCCACGTTGGGAGAATGAATGGGCCAGGTCTTTTCCACGCCTACGCCATTGGAGATCTTCCTTACCGTAAAGGTAGCCCTGGAGGTATTGCCTCCCTGCTTCTTGATCACGGTGCCTTCAAAGATCTGGATCCTCTCCCGGTTTCCTTCCTTGATCTTATTGTGTACCTTTACCGTATCTCCCGTACGGAACTGGGAGACTTCCTCTTTTTTCTGCCCTTCTTCGATCTGTTTGATGATCTCGTTCATTTTTATTTCCTCCTCTTAAATTGCTAGTTTCTATGCTGACTTACACCGATCGGATACGGATATTCCTTTTCCTAAGGTGTCTGTCCGGCGCTACCAGATCCCTCTGTCTCTCAGATATTTCTCATACAGATCCGGCCGCACCGCCTGCGTGCGCCTCCTGGCTTCCCTCTCGCGGTACTGGGATACCTTCTTGTGATCGCCGCTCAAAAGCTCCTGCGGCACCTCCATCCCATGCCACTGTCTGGGCCTGGTATATTGGGGATATTCCAAAAGCCCGTGGCCGAAGGATTCGTCCATGGCGGATTCCTCATTGTGAAGCACCCCCGGTACCAGCCTGGATACTGCATCCATCAGCACCAGGGCCGGCAGCTCGCCGCCGGTCAGCACGTAATCCCCGATGGAGATCCGGTCGGTGGCCACTTCCAAAAGCACCCGCTCATCGATCCCTTCGTAGTGCCCGCAGAGGATGATGAATCCCTCTTCCTTTGAAAGCTCTAAGGCCTTTTCCTCGGTAAGCCTTTCTCCTCCGGGATCCATATAGATGACCCTGGGGCTCTTTCGCTCAAGCCTCCTTAAGCCTTCCTCGTAAGCCTTCCTTACCGGCTCACACATCATGAGCATCCCGGCTCCGCCGCCATAGGGCTCGTCATCGATGCTCCCATAGGCATTGACGGGATAGTCCCTGATATTGACCGTATCCAGGCTTAAAAGCCCGTCTGCCATGGCTCTTCCGGTCATACCCCAGGAAAATGCATCCCGGATCAAGTCCGGAAAGAGGGTCAGGACGACGAACCGGAGCCTCGGCTCATCCGAATGCTCATATCTCACCGTCATCCCCCTTCTTGGCCTGGGGAATCAGTCCGTCCAGCACGTGCACCTTCATGACTCCCCGGTCTGTATCCACCTCCAGGATACATTCCCGGATGGCCGGGAGCAGTACCTTCTCTCCCTGCCCGGTCTCCACCTCATAGACATCGTTGGCTCCGGTATGCAGCACATCCGTCAAGGTTCCCAGGCTTGTCCCATCGTCCTTTAAGACATCCATCCCGATGAGGTCGCATTCGTAGTATTCATTTTCCCTTAAGTCTACCGCATCCTCTCTGGATACCAGAAGCCTCGCCCCCCGGTACCGCTCCACCTCGTCGATGCTTGAAAGCTCCTTAAATTTCAGGATCACCAGCTTCTTGAAGAACCTTACCTGGGATACCGTAAGCTCCATGCGCTCCTTTCCTTGAAGGAGGGTGACCTTTTTCAGGCTCTTAAACCTGCCCGCATCATCCGTGGTGGGATAGACCTTGACCTCCCCCTTCAGGCCGTGGGTGGATACGATCTTGCCTACCATGAGATAGGCTTCTTTAGTCCTGGACAATTTCTACGTTCACTCTCTGGTCTGTCTTCATCGAGGCGGCCTTGACCACGCTGCGGATGGCCTTTGCGATCCGGCCGGACTTCCCGATGACCTTCCCCATGTCGGACGGAGCGACCTTCAGCTCGATCTGGACATTCCGCCCCTCCGCCTTCTCTGTGACCACCACCTCATCCGGCTTTTCCACCAGGGCCTTGGCGATCACTTCTACCAATTCTTTCATCTTTTCATAACCTCCATTCCCACTGTCCTAGAAACCGATGCGGAGGTCATTACTTTACGATGCCGGCGTTTTTGAAGAGCCTGGTCACGGTTACGGTAGGCTGTGCCCCGTTTGCCAGCCACTTTTTGGCCTCTTCCTCATTGATCTTTACCTCGGCCGGCTCCTTTAAGGGATCATAGGTGCCGATCTCGGCAACCGTGGAGCCCTGCATCGCCGTACGGGAATCCGCCACCACGATCCGGTAAAACGGATTCTTCTTTTTTCCGATCCTTCTGAGTCTGATCTTTACCATGTTCTTTTCTTCCTTTCCTTCTTCTGGTTTTTTTGTTACTGAGCACGATCCGGTGCCGCAGCTTTCTCCTTCGCCGCACCGGACGTGAATAACAGCTTCCTTATCCGGTCAGAACTTCAGGCCCTTCATGAGGTTCCCCAGGCCGCCCATGCCGCCGAACCCTCCGAGGCCTCCGAAGCCTCCCTTTTTCATGCTTCCCCTCATCTGCTTCATGAGCTTTGAGGCCTGCTCGAACTGCTTCGTCAGGCGGTTCACATACATGATGTCCACCCCGGCTCCCTTGGCAATGCGGTGCTTCCTCCGGGGATTGAGGAGCTTCGGGTTTTCCCGCTCCTCCTTTGTCATGGAATAAATGATGGCCTCGTTCCGCTTAAGCGCCACCTCATCGATCTCCGGCATGCCCTTTCCGCCCAGGCCCATCATGGAGATGATGGATGCCATGCCGCCCATCTTATTGACCTGCTTCATGCTGTCCAGATAGTCGTTGAAGTCAAAGCTTCCCTTGCGGAATTTATCCGTCATGGACCGGGAGTCTTCCTCATCGATATTCTCCACGGCCTTTTCGATCAGGGAGAGCATATCCCCCATCCCCAGGATCCGGGAAGCCATCCGGTCCGGATAGAACTGCTCGAAATCCGTGGGCTTCTCTCCCGTGGCCGCAAAGAGGATCGGCTTGCCGGTCACGGCCTTGATGGAAAGAGCCGCGCCGCCTCTCGTATCGCCGTCAAGCTTCGTCAGGATGACGCCGTCCACACCTACCTTTTCCTCAAAGCCGGAGGCCACATCCACCGCTGCCTGGCCCGTGGTGGAATCCACCACCAGGAGGGTATCCGTGACAGGGACTGCCTGCTTGATCTCGTAGAGCTCCTGCATCAGCTCCTCATCGATCTGCTGCCGGCCGGCGGTATCCAGGATCACCACATTATACTGGTTCTTCTGGGCATGCTCATAGGCGGCCTTTGCGATATCCACCGGGGAATGGTTGTCCCCCATGGTAAAAACCGGGGTATTGGTCTTCTCTCCATTGACCTCCAGCTGCTTAATGGCGGCCGGCCGGTATACATCGAGAGCCGCCAGCAGGATCTTCTTTCCCTTCTTTTGAAGCATCACGGAAAGCTTGCCGCAGGTGGTGGTCTTGCCGGCTCCGTTGAGTCCCGCCATCATGATGACGGTCACCGACTTTCCCGGGGCAAACTTCAGCTCGGCGGATTCCGACCCCATGAGGGAGATCATCTCGTCATTGACGATCTTGATGACCATCTGCCCCGGATTGAGGCCGCTTAAAACCCCTGCGCCCACGGCTTTTTCGGTGACGGAATTGACAAACTGCTTCACCACCTTGAAATTGACGTCCGCCTCCAGAAGCGCCATTTTCACTTCCTTCATGGCGGTCTTGACGTCGTCCTCCGTGAGGGTCCCCTTTGACCTCAGGCTCCGGAATACGCTCTGCAGTTTATCGGTAAGGCTTTCAAATGCCATTAGAGCTCCTCTGATATCCTTTCCGTGATCTGAATTATCCTGGCTCCGGTCTTCTCATCCAGGCCTTCGACCGCCTGCCGGATCTCCTCCAGCATCTCCTCGATCCGGGCCGCCCTGCTTACAAGCCCCAGCTGCCGCTCGTAGCCCTCGAGCTTCTGGTCGATGCGCTTTAGGGCCTCCGATACGGCCTGGCGGGAAATGCCTTCCTTCTCCGCGATCTCGCTTAGGGAAAGATCTTCTGCCGCCTTGCCCGATATGATCGATCTCTGCTTTTCATTCAATAATCCGCCGTAGTAGTCAAGATATACGGCTCTTTTGACCAGCTCGTCCATCCCTTCCCCTTAAACCGAAGCCATTCCATCATATCACCGGGGTTTTCGGCTGTCAAGCATTTTTCTTGACAGCATCTCCAGCCGGTCCCCAAAGGCTTCACCCTCAGGAAATCTGTCCTTCTGCTTCCTTCCGGATCCCTTCCCAATCCATCTGGGACAGCTTCTCCCGGATGGCCGCAAACCGTGCCTCATCCTCCGGGGAAAGGCTGTATTCCTTCACGGAATCCATGACCATCCGGACCAGCTCATAATCCTCTGCCCCGGCAAATTCCAGGATCCCGGCATAAGCATCCTTCAGCATGTCCTCCGGGATCTCCGGAAGCTCCTCCCGGGCTTCTTTGACCGGGGCAAGGATTTCTTCAAAGGCGCGGTAATCGTTAAGCAGTTCCTCCGTATTCTCCCGGATATAATCCAGGTCCTCCCTGTCGCCCGCCTCCTCCAAAAGCCTTGCTTTTTCGGAAAGCCCCGCGGCGCCGATGATCCGGGCCGAGGATTTTAAGGCATGGACGCGGATGGTATAATTCCGGATATCTCCGGAATGATAATCCTTCTCGATCTCCTCCGCCTTCCGCTTTAATTCATCATAAAAGTCCCCCAGCACCGAAAGATATTCCTCCGCGCCGCCACAATACATCACCCCTTCGGCGGCATCCACCCCTTCGCAGTGCATGAGCCATTCCGGCAAAGACCCGTCCAATGAGGCTTCCTCGTCAGAGCCTTCCCCATCCCCCGTCAGCACCACCTTTTCCTTCGGCAGATACTGGATCAGCATTTCTTCCAGCTTATTCGCATCGATGGGCTTGGTCAGATAATCCTCGAAGCCCTCGGAAAGATACTTTTCCCTGGCTCCAGATATGGCATTGGCCGTCAGGCAGATGGTGGGGACCACCGGATCAGAGCCTTCCCTGCCGCGCATCCTGTGCAGGGTCTCGATCCCGTCCATCCCGGGCATCATATGGTCCAAAAAGATCACATCAAATTTCCCGATCTCGAAAAGGCTCAGGGCTTCCTCCCCGCTGCCGGCCGTTTCGATCTGCACCAGGGTACGCTTGAGCAGGCCTTTGAATACATTCAGGTTCATCTCGGTATCGTCCGCCACGAGGATGCGGGCTTCCGGCGCCGTGAATTTTTCCTTATACTTCCTCTGGCTTTCTGCCGAGGCACGGAAGGCCGCTTCATAATCCCCCAGCTTTTCCCGTTTTACCACCATCTGCTTCAGGGCAAAGTGGAAATCCGATCCCTCTCCGTATACGCTTTCCACCTCCAGCTTGGAATCCATCATCTCCAGCAGGCGCTGGGTGATATTCATGCCAAGACCCGTGCCTTCCACGTTCCGGTTGCGTTCCTCCTCGATACGCTCAAATTCGGAAAAGAGCTTTTCCATATCCTCCGGCTTGATGCCGATCCCGGTATCCTTTATGGAGACCAAAAGCCTTATGCCGTAAGGCGCGGCCTCCTCCTCATATCCTATGCTGAAGGTCACGCTTCCCTCTTCCGTATACTTTACCGCATTCGTCAGAATATTCGTGATCACCTGCTTGATCCGCACCTCATCCCCATAAAGGAGCCTCGGGATTTCCGGATCAAATTGAAGCTTCAGGACAAGCCCCTTATCCTCCGCCCTGGGCCTGATCATGCAGACCAGGTCATTTAAGAGGGAAGAAAGATCATATTCCACCGGGATGATCTCCATCTTATTTGCCTCGATCTTGGAAATGTCAAGGATATCATTGATCAGTCCCAGAAGGGTGCTTCCGGCGGTCTTGATGGTTTCGGAATACTTGAGGATATCCGGATCATCGCATTCCCTTAGGATCATCTCGTTCATCCCAAGCACTGCATTGATGGGGGTGCGGATCTCATGGGACATATTGGACAGAAAGAGGGACTTGGCCTCGCTGGCTGCCTTTGCCCGCTCCGAATCGCTGATCAGCTGTTCCCTCTCCTTCCTTTCCTTGTCGATATCCTCCGTGAGCCACAGGATACGGGAGATCCTTCCGTCCTCCTCCCTCTTGGAGGCGATGATCCTTCCGCGCCTCCACTTCTTGTCCGGATTCATGACCTCCTTTGTCCAGACCCCCGTTTCCCCCAGGGTCTCATTGATGAAGGCAAGATCTAAGGCGCCAATAAGATCCACATCGATCGAAGCAGGATGGATGGTCTTTTCCAGCATGAGGTCGATGACATGCTGGAGATCAGACTGATCCTTTCCTGCCACCTCCTCTACCGAAGCATAGCCCGCCCGGAGCTCCCGGAAGGTATTACGGTCCAGATCCAGCTCATACATGGAATTATAGATCCCGGCTATGGATGAGATGATCTCCATCTGTTCCTTCAGCTTCCCCTCATCCTCCTGAAGCATCTGATTCTGGCTCACCATGCTGCGGATCTGTTCGGCCTGGTTCTCGGCCAAATCCCGGATGGCGTCATAGAGCTTTTCGATCTCGTCTCCCGTGCAGATGTCTAAGGAACGGATCCTCTCCACGTTTTCATCCAGCTTTTCCGGATCGCTCCCCGAATGGATCAGCTCATCTGCGCACAGTGCGATGCTGCTGACCGGATAGACCAGACGCACATCGGTGGCATACATCTCGTAAGCTAAGATCAGGATCAGAAATCCGGCCAGAAGCACCCCCAGCCTTACGGCAAAGGATCCCAGAAAAGCCGCCATATATTCCAGGGAAACGTCGACACCCACATAGGATACACAGTGCCCCCCGGCATCCCGGATCGGATAATAGACCGTAAGGACCCAGCCGAACATGTCATTGGATTCGATGGGATCGATCTCCTCTCCCTTAAGGAGTGCCTCACGATAGGGCAGGAACGCCTCCTCGAACCCGCTCTTTTCCCCGGGCTCGAAGGCTTTCTCCTCTTCTGTATCCAGGTCAAAGACAAAGTAGCAGCCATCCTCCCGGATCTGGACCACGTATAAGTATTCCACTCCTGCCGCACTTTCCCTGAGCTTGTAAAGAAACTCTTCCGTCTCAGCATATCCGGCGGCAT
Source organism: Lachnospiraceae bacterium (assembly GCA_024693135.1). Taxonomy (GTDB): domain Bacteria; phylum Bacillota; class Clostridia; order Lachnospirales; family Lachnospiraceae; genus NK4A144. Next base: position 130,175 of record JAILLN010000049.1, read on the forward strand.
CCCTCCCGTTTTCCAGATAGTCCCCGATCCGGTCCGGGCCGATCATGAATGCGGCAAGCTTCACCACATTCATGGCGGTTTTTGTCTTTTCTTCCTTCTCCTTATCGAAGAAAAAGCCCATGCTGATCCCCTCGAAGGCCACCACCAGGCAGATGGTCAAAAGGGTCAGGATGACGGCCATCCTGCTCCGGACGGAATGGCCCACACCCCGTACCCAGGAACGGATGGATCCGATCTCCTCCTGGGTCAGCGGACGCTGCCTCCAGCCGCTCTTCCGGATCCTCTGAATGAGCCCTTCCGGGAAGAAGTGCAGCAATAAAAGGGCAAGGCAAAGGGATATGCCCTTGTCGGCGATGTTGATCAGGAGATAGGAGCCGAGAAAGAAAAGAGGCGGAAGGAGGCCGCCCTGCTCCGCCAGATCAGCGTAGGCTCCGGCAAGAAAGGCCGGCTCCCTGGACTGAAGCAGGCACCACTTAATGAAGGAGCTGGCCGCACCGCTCACCACTCCCGCCAGGAGGGCAAAGGTCAATATGTTCTTTCCCGAAGGCCGCTCCTTTTTTTTGGCCGCCTCTGCCGACAGGATGGCGATCAGGGCATTGACGATGCCGAAATAGAGCGTCTGGTGGTTGAAGAGAGAGATCGCCGCATTGGAAAACACGGCAGTGATGATGCCGGGCAGGGCTCCCCCCGCGAAGCTCACAAGGATGGTTCCGACGGTATCCAGGTAGAACGGGAGGGAAAGCTTTTGCATAAAAAAAGAAAGCAGCACATTGACTGCAATGCCTGCAAGGATCAGACCGTAGCGCAGGGCATCGTCCCTGCTTAGGGCAAACCTTCTCCCCTCCCTTTGATGTTCCTTTTCTTTACCCCGATCGCCCATGGTACCCCCCGGCTTCAGCCTTTCTTCTTAAAATGATCCGCGATGCTCTGTAACAGCTCATCCCGCTTGATGGATTTCAGCAGATATCCGTCGGGCTTCAGGGCAAGCACCTTCATGATGCTCTCCCTGTCTCCCTTTCCGGTAAGGAAGATCACCGAGATATCCGACAGGGTCTGGTCCGACCGGATCATTTCCAGGACCTGGGGACCGCTGGTGACCGGCATCTCATAGTCGAGCAGGATCAGGTCTGCCTCATTCTTGGCCAGCCAGGTGATGGCCTGGACTCCGGAATTGACCATGGAGACCCGGTAGCAGTCTTTGAGCCAGTCCATGATCATGCTCATATAGGTTACGTTATCATCCACGATCAGGATGCTCTTCCTTCTGGTCCGGGTTGTATTCTCCTCCTGATATTTCTGGATGCTGCTGATAAAACCGTCCATATCCAGCGGCCGTTTGAAAAACTGGTAGATAAGCCCCTTCGACAAAAAGCCGAGAATGGTATGGTATTCTCCCTCTGCGCCTACCACCACGGCCTGCCTGTCGTTGTCAAAGCAGTAATCCCGGATGTAGCAGAGCGCTTCGCCGCAGTCTCCGATGGTTTCATCGGTGGCAATGATGATCATATTTACATCAGAGCATTTTTCCCTCAGCTCATCCGGATCAAAGGAGGAAAAGACCGACTCCGTCCCTATTCCCTTAAGCTTTGTCTCGATTCCCTTGATAAAAAAACCCTCTGTGCCGGCAACGATAAGCACCTTAAACGTCATGTCCGAAGCCCTCCTTCCTATGCATCGATCCAAGTTTATTTTTCACCACATTTTACTCTCTTTCGGATTCCCTCATGGCAATGGGATTTCCCGCCTTGCAGGAGGTATAATGCAGATACTGGATCTTTCCGCCTTCCGCATCCGTGACCAGTCCTCCCGCTTCCTCCACGATCAATGCTCCCGCCGCATAATCCCAGGGATAGACCCGCATCTCCACATAAAGCTCACACCGGCCGATGGCCACGCTGCAAAGATCCAGGGCAGCTGAACCGCATCTGCGGATATCGATGCACCGGTCGAAATAATGCCTTGCCATTTCAAAGGACCGGTCCACCAGCTCCGGATAGTAGGGTGCCGTGCCGATGGAGACCACGCCGTGCTCCAGGGGATTATCCGATACATGGATGGCTTTATGGTTCATATAGGCTCCCTGCCCCTTGACCGCACAGAAAAACTCGTCCGCATAAGGATTATATACCGCCCCGAGCTTCGGGCTTCCATCCTCGGCCAGGGCCACGGAGATCGCGCTCATATTGAGCCCTTTGATAAAGTTTGTGGTGCCGTCAATGGGATCCACGATCCAGGCGGTTCCCTTGGAAATATCCGTGCCGCTGTTGCTTTCTTCCCCTAAAAACAATGCCTCGGGGAGGATCTGCTTCAGGCCCTGCTGCAGCTCATCCTGCACCCTCTTGTCATAGTCCGTCACGAAATTCTGCCGCCCGGTCTTGGCATCCACCGAGCCGGCGATATCTCCTGCCTCCAGCATGATCCGGCTGGCCTTTTTCATCAAGGCTTCCACCTGTGGCAGTATGGTTTCCCTTAAGCTTTCCCCATCCATATCAATCATTCCTTAAGCTGCGGAAGAATGCGAATGCATCCTCCTTTTCCTCCTTGCTCGCGACCTTGATGACCTCGCCTTCATCCACCCTGTAGCCCTGGGTCACCACCGGCACCTGATCCTTCAGGGCCGCCTCTGCCTTTGCCCTTGCTTCCTCATCTGCCCTGCGCAGGACCTCCTCCATGGCCTCATCATAGCCCGTGAGGCCCACGGCATAGGCCTTTGCATCAAATTTGATGATATCCGTCACCTTTTCCCCGGTGCCCACAAATTTCACCGGGATGTCCAGCTCCTCCTCTATGGCAATGACGATGCCGCCCTTGGCGCTGCCGTCCAGCTTCGTCAGCACCACTCCGCTGACATCCGTGACCTCTTTGAATTCCTTCGCCTGCTCCCTGGCATTCTGGCCTGTGGCCGCATCCACCACCACCAGGGTTTCCTTTACGGCGCCGGGATATTCCTTCTGGATGATGCTGCCGATCTTCTTCAGCTCATTCATCAGGTTCTTTTTATTATGGAGCCTGCCGGCGGTATCCACCAGAAGCACGTCCGTACCCCGGGCCTTCGCCGCCTGGATCGCATCAAAGACCACTGCCCCGGGATCGCCGCCCTCATTTCCCTTGATGATATCCACATCCGCTCGGTTTGCCCATTCGGTCAGCTGCTCGATGGCGGCGGCACGGAAGGTATCCGCGGCGGCCAGCATGACCTTCTTCCCCCGGGATTTATAGTAGTAGGCCAGCTTTCCGGCGCTGGTAGTCTTGCCTACCCCGTTTACGCCCACGATAAGGACGATGGACTTCTCCCGTTCAAAGGCATAGTCCTTTTCCTCTGTCAGGTCGTGTAAATGGGAGACGATGATCTCCTGCAGAAGCTTCTGGCAGCCGGAGGCATCGGTGAGCTTCTCCCTCCGTACTCCCTCCTTTAATTCCGCGATGATCCCCTCTGTGGCAATAAAACCCACATCTCCCATAATGAGGGTTTCTTCCAGCTCCTCGTAAAAATCCTCCGTGATCTCGGTATGTCCGGAAAACAAATTGGATAGTTTGGAAAATAGTCCTGCCATTTATTTATATTCCTCATCGTTCAGATTGACTGCTACCTGTGTGGATACTCCCTTTTCCTGCATGGTGATGCCGTAAAGCCGGTCTGCCCGTGTCATGGTCCCCCTCCTGTGGGTGATCACGATGAACTGGGTATGCCTGGTCAGCTTCTTCAGATAGGAAGCAAACCGCTCCACATTAGCCTCATCCAGCGCCGCCTCGATCTCATCCAGGAGGCAGAAGGGCGACGGCTTCATATTCTGGATGGCAAAGAGCAGGGCGATGGCGGTCAGGGCTTTTTCCCCGCCGGAAAGCTGCATCATGTTCTGCAGCTTTTTGCCGGGAGGCTGCGCCGTGATGGTGATGCCGGCCTCCAGGATATCCTCATCCTCCACCAGCATGAGGGTTCCCTTGCCTCCGCCAAACATCTCCCGGAATACCACGTCAAACTGCTTCTGGATCTCCGCAAACTGCTCCGTGAACTGCTTGCGCATGGCCTCGTCCAGATCCCGGATGATGCCCTTCAGATCCTCCTCTGCCTTGATCAGGTCCTCCCTCTGGGTATTCATGAAGGTATAGCGCTCCATGAGCTCCCGGTATTCCTCGATGGCATTGACATTCACGTCCCCCAGCTGCCTCAGCTCTCCCTTAAGCCTTGTGGTCCCCTTTTTCATTTCCTCCAGGGAGCCTAAGGATTCGTCCCTAAGAGCCCTGCTGTCCACCATGGTAAGCTCGTATTCGTCCCACATATAATTCGTAAGGCTCTCCGCCGAGGACTCCGTCTGCGCCTTCAGCGACTCCAGGCGGAATTTCTCCTTATCGAGCCCTGCCCTGCGGGACAGGATCTGGTCCTTTTCGTTATAGAGCTTCTGCTGAATCCTGGATGCCTCGTTCTTTTCCTCTTCCTTCTTTTTCAGCTCTTCCTTCTTTTCCACGCTGACATCATCCGCTGATTCCAGCGTAGCCTGAAGGGCCTTTATGCCCTCCTTTTTCTGGACGGCTTCCTCCGCGTTCCTTTCCAGGTTTTTCTTTATGGTCCCCCTTTCCGACAGAAGCCTTGCCTGCTCGCTTTCCACCCTTTCGATATTCTGTGCGGCAAACTCCTGCTGCTGCACAAACTGAGCCTCGCGCATGGTAAGCTCATTTACGGTCTTTCTCAGCTCTTCGCTTTCCTGATGGATCCTCTCCAGCTTTAAGGAAAGCACAGACGCCTCTTCATCCGCATTTTTTTCCTGCTCTACGGAAGCTTCCATCTCCCGGGAGTTCTCCTCCTGCTTCTTCTGGATCTCCCGGATCTGTGCATCGATGCTGTCATGCTCCTGCCTAATCCCCGCCGCTCCGTTTGCGGCATCCTGCTTCCGGGCATTGGCGGCATCCAGGTTGATCTTTGCCGTATTGAGCAGCAGCTGCTCCTTCCGGATCTGCTCCGTCTTCTCCTCATTGACGCTCCGAAGCTCAGTCCTCTGATCCCGGAGGTCTTCGATCTGCTTAAGGACCTCATCCTTATCCTTCAAAAGCCGCTTTAATTCCAGGCCAAGCTCGTCGATCTCCCTCTGCCGCCCAAGGAGATTGCTGTTGTTCCGATAAGAGCCTCCGGAAATGGAGCCTCCCGGATTCAATGCTTCCCCGGCCAGGGTCACGATCCGCAGGGTAAACCGGAACTGCCTGGCTAAGCTTAAGGCGTTGTCGATATTGTCTACAATGATATAATTGCCTAAGAGGTTCTGGGCCACGATCCGGTACTGCTTTTCCACCCGGACCAGGGTATCCGCCATGCCGATCACGCCCTTTCCCTTCAGGGCATCCGGGGCATTGAAGTCCCGCTTCTGGATGGAGCTTAGGGGAAGGAAGGTAACCCGGCCGGCCCGTTCCTTCTTAAGAAATTCGATCATCTTCTTTGCCGTGGCATCATCCTTTACCACCACGTTCTGGAGGTTCGCCCCCAGGGCAGTTTCGATGGCCGTCTCATATTCTCCGTCCACCTTGATCAGATCCGCCACCACTCCGCATACTCCCTGGGAACGGTGCTCCATCACCTGGCGCACGGCATGGCCGTAGCCCTCGTAGCGCTCTGCGATGTTTCTCAGGGATTCCAGCCTGGTCTTCTTCTCGCGGTATTCGCCGTCAAGGCTCCTTTCCTTTGCATCCGCCTCCTCAAGCTTTTCCCTCATTTCCGCAAGCTTCTGCTCTCCCGAGGCGATCTCCTCATCGAGAGCCCGGATGGCCCCGCTGACCTGCTTCAGCTCGTTCTCGTATTTTTCAATGGTCTCATCCTGGGAAGCCTCCTCGCTCTTTTGCTGAAGCAGCCTGGAGGTAAGCTCTGCCTTATGGATCTCGGCCTGCTCCAGCATGGTCTTGAGCCGCTCTGCTTCCGCTTTGATGGCGCCCCGGTTTTCGATGGTATCTAAGACCTGCTTCTTCTTTTCCACCACGGCCCGGTTCAGCTCCTCGATCTGCCGGTCCACCATCTGGAGCTCTTCCTTGGAATCCTTTCCGGATTCGCCGGCTTCCCTCACCTTTTTATCGATGTCTGCCTTGCTTTCTTTTTTCAGGATCAAGTCCTTTTCATGGGCTTCGATCCCTTCATTGACATCCTTCAGCCTGGTTTCAAAATGCTCATTGCTGTTTTCGATGGAATGGATCTGCTCCGTAAGCACCTGGATCTGGGCATCGATCTTTCCCTTCTGCACGGTGGTATCGGAGATGTCCGTCCGCATGCGGTCGATCTCATTGGCCAGCGACTCGATCCGGGCACTGGCCTCGTCATACTTTTTCCGGCTGTCTTCTATCTCTAAGTCCACGGTCTGGATATCCCGGAGCACGTCCTCCATCTTCTGCCCCAGCTCCGCGGCCCTCTTTTCGAGCTTTTCCGATTCCAAAAGAAAGACATTGACGTCCAATGCCTTCAGCTCTTCCTTCTTTTTTAGGTAGATCTTTGCGGATTCCGCCTGCTTTTCCAGCGGACCCACCCTGCCCTCCACCTCGGACAGGATATCATTTAAGCGAAGGAGGTTTGCCTTTTCGGACTCCAGCTTTTTCAAGGCCGTATCCTTCCGCTTCTTGAACTTGACGATGCCCGCCGCCTCGTCAAAAAGCTCCCTCCTCTCCTCCGGCTTTCCGGACAGGATCTTGTCGATCTGTCCCTGGCCGATGATGGAATAGCCCTCCTTCCCGATGCCGGTATCGTAAAAAAGCTCGTGGATATCCTTCAGCCGGCATTCATTGCCGTTCAGGAGGTATTCACTTTCCCCGCTGCGGTATACCCTTCTTGTGACGGTCACCTCGTCAAAGTCGGCCGCCAGCGCCCTGTCCGAATTCTCGATGCAAAGCGACACATAGGCATAGCCCATGGGCTTACGGATCTCAGTACCCGAAAAGATCACGTCCTGCATGGAGGAGCCCCGGAGCTGTCTGGCGCTCTGCTCCCCCAGCACCCAGCGGACGGCATCCGCCACGTTGCTCTTGCCGGATCCGTTGGGTCCCACGATCCCCGTGATCCCATTTAAAAATTCCATCCGGATCTTGTCCGCAAAGGACTTGAATCCATGGATCTCAATGCTCTTTAAATACATCCTTATTCTTCCAAACCCATTGATTTCAATGCAAAATAGGCGGCATGCTGTTCCGCCGCTTTTTTCGTCCTGCCCTTTCCCCGGCCTTTCTCTTCGCCGCCCACCAGAGCCCTCATCTCATATTCCTTCTCATGATCCGGCCCCTTCTCGCTCACCAGCTCATAGGAAAGCGCAAGACCCTCTTTCTGTGCATAGGACTGCAATATGGACTTGCTGTCCACAAACAGGCTCTTTTCCCTGTAGTCATTGAGCACGTAACGCTTGATGAATTCCCTGGCCGGCTCGATCCCCCCGTCCAGGTACAGCGCCCCGATCACGGCCTCAAACACATCCGATACGATAGAGTCGTGATAGCGGCTTCCGATCTTTTCCTCCCCCCGGCCAAGAAGGATATATTTACTCAGGTCAAGCTGCTTCGCGCATAGAGCCAGGGTCTGCTCGCAGACCAGGGATGCCCGGAGCTTTGTCATCTCTCCCTCGTTCATCTCCCTGCGTGTGCGGAAAAGATAATCGCTGACCACAAATTCCAGCACCGCATCCCCCAGGAATTCCTGCCTCTCATAATGCTCTGTCCGGTTGATGGTACGCTCATTGATCAGGGAAGCATGGGTAAGGGCCGTGATCAAGAGGCTGCGGTCCTTAAAATGCCATCCCGTCTTTTCCATCAGCTCTTCCAGCCGTTCATTTCCCCCCATAGCATACTCCGTTTCAGGGTTTTTCATCCTTTCGCTTTTTCCCGGGCTTCATCCGTGTGCCGGCATCCTTCCCGGAAAAAAAAGCCGGCCTTTAAGCCGGCTTGAAAACGCCCACTGTGTTTTTTAATGCTCCTTCGCCGCCTTGATCTGGTTTACGGCATCGCCCACCGTCGAGATCTTCTCTACCTCATCGGTATCGATGGTGATCTCAAACTCCTGCTCGATCCCCATGATGATCTGGAATACATCCAGGCTGTCTGCCCCCAGGTCATCCATGAAGGTAGTCTCCATGGTGATCTCGTTGGGATCCACGCTCAGCACCTCTGCAATGATTTCTTTCAGTTTTTCTAATTCCATATTTGCACCTCCAAATTAATATCCCTTATCATGCTTCCGGATCCAGACGTTCCCTGATCCTCTCCCCGATCCGTTCTTCCTTGAATGTAATGCACTGGATGATGGAATTCCTGACTTCCTTGCGCTTCGCATTCCCATGCGTCTTGACCACCAGGCCCTTAAGCCCCAGAAGCGGCGCCCCGCCGTATTCCGTGGCATCAAATTTCTTCAGGGTCTGCTTCAGGCTTCCCTTGATGAGGAGAGCCCCGATCTTTGTCTTGAGGGAGCTCATCATGGACTTTTTGATCTCGGAGAGCAGGACGCTCCCCACGCCTTCATACATCTTCAGGGCCACATTGCCGGCAAAGGCTTCGCATACGATCACGTCCGCGCCCCCCGCCGCGATATCCCTGGCCTCGATGGAGCCCGTGAAGTTAATGTCCGGGCAGGCCTTGAGCAGGGGATAGGATTCCTTTACCAGGGCATTGCCCTTCTCCTCCTCGGCTCCGATATTGAGGATGGCGACCCGGGGATTCTTTACCCCCAATACATGCTCCATATAGATGGCGCCCATCTTCGCAAACTGCAGCAGATGGGAGGGTCTCGCGTCTACATTTGCCCCGCAGTCCACCAGCAGGGAGACTCCCTTTGCCGTAGGGATCAGGGGAGCCAGCGGCGGACGCTCCACTCCCTTGATCCGGCCAGCGATCAGCTGCCCGCCCACAAGGATCGCACCGGAGCTGCCGGCCGACACAAAGGCATCGCATTCTCCGCTTTTGACCAGATTAAGCCCTACCACGATGGACGAATCCTTCTTTTTCCGGATGGCCATCACCGGGGCTTCATTTGGATCTATGACCTCCGTGGAATCCACCTGGATGATCCTGTCTGCCGGGTAATCCTTCCCCTGAAGCTCTGCCGCCACCTTCTCATGGTCTCCCACGAGATGGACTACGATATTGTCCCTTTCGTTGACGGCAAGAAGCGCACCCGCTACGATTTCTCCGGGGGAATGGTCTCCTCCCATGGCATCCAGCGCCACATGGACTGTTTCAGACATTTTTCTCTCCCCTCCCCTTAAACACAATCCACTATACAAGACAGCCGCGAAAAAATCAACAATAATTGCTTTTATCTGCAAAACGCCGTATAATCTCTTTCGTTATGGCACAGAAGATCCGATTTGATTCTGCTTTCACAAAGCAGCTTTATATAGAGGTTTCCGCGATCCAGGACATGAGCTCCATCAACCGCCCCTATATCCGGAGGGATTACATGTGGGAGGTATGGCAGCAGGTCTACAAATCCAATTTCGGCTGCACCCGCCACTTCCTCCTGCCGCGGGAGAAATAACTTCCATAAATAAACGGTTGACAAGCAGGGCGTACGGGCGGTATAATCTTTCTTGCCGTGCGATCAAGCCACGGCGGTTTATATGGTGGAGATAAGGAGGTGGGAATATGTCGATTTGCCCTAAAAATAAATCATCCAAGGCACGCAGGGATTCCAGGAGAGCAAACTGGAAGATGGCTCCGATGAATTTTGTCCGGTGTCCGAAATGCAACGCATTGATGCTTTCTCACAGGATGTGCAAAAATTGCGGCACCTACAATAAAAAAGAGATCCTGTCCATGGATTGATCAAAAAACGAAGAAACAAAAGCGGATGGCGAAAAGCCATCCGTTTTATTTTGCTCTTTTTCTTTCCATAAGAAACAGGATGATAAAAGCGATGAACACCCCCAGGCTGTCGATCCCCACATCCATGACCATGCCGGAGCGCCCCGGCACGAAAAGCTGGTGCAGCTCATCGCTTGCGGCATAAAGGATGCAGATAAGGGCGGATACAAAAGACGCTTTTTTTAATGTATTTCCCAGGCTTCTTAAGGCATGCCGCCAAAGGATAAAGAGCACGGCATATTCCGTCATATGGGCCAGCTTCCTTAAGACCGGCTCCAGCCTGGCGGAAAGGAGCACCCTCGCAGTCTGGTCCAGAAAGAGGAAGCGGCCCGCCACGCTCACCAGCATATCCGCCAGGGTCGAGCTCTGCCTGGTGGAGCTGTCCGATGGCATGGCGGAAAAAAGAAAGATCAGGGCCATCCAGGCCAGGGGCGGCAGAAGCCGCAGGAGCTTAGTCTTTCTCTGGGACGACTGCAATATGGACATCCTCCAGCTGCTTCTGGTCTACCTCGGCAGGTGCCCCCATCATCAGATCCTGTGCATTCTTGTTCATCGGGAAGGGGATGATCTCCCGGATGCTCTCCTCTCCTGCGATCAGCATCACCATGCGGTCCACTCCGGGGGCGATGCCGGCATGGGGCGGTGCGCCGTAGCAGAAGGCATTATACATGGCAGGGAATTTCCCCTTCACGTCCTCCTCCTTAAGGCCGACCAGCCGGAAGGCCTCCACCATGATCTCCGGATCATGATTCCTGACTGCCCCGCTGGAAAGCTCCACGCCGTTTACCACCAGATCGTACTGCCAGGCAAGGATGCTCAAAGGATCCTTATTTTTCAACGCATCCAGCCCGCCCTGCGGCATGGAGAAGGGATTGTGGCAGAATTCCAGCTTCCCGCTCTCCTCCCCGATCTCATACATGGGGAAATCCACGATCCAGCAGAATTCATAGGCCTCCTTATTCATATGGCCGGGCACAGCATTTCCCAAGGTCTTGATCAATACCCCGCCGGTCTTTCCCGCCTCGGCCCTGCTTCCGGCAGACAGCGCCACAAAGTCCCCGTTTTGAAGCCCCAGGGCCTCGATCACCTTTTCCCGGCGTTCGCTTAAGAATTTCGCAATGCCTCCGGCCAGCTCCCCATTCTCTCCAGCCTTGAACCAGTAAGGCTTTCCGCCGGATATGACCTCCACCTCGGCCATAAGCTTGTCGATCACCTTCCGGGAGCCCTCAAAACCATGGACCACCACAGCCTTGATCACCTGTCCCTCCCTGAAGGGCTCGAAGCCGCAGCCTCCCAAAAGCTCCGTCACATCCGTAAGGGTCAGGTCGATCCGCAGATCCGGCTTGTCCGTGCCATACTTTTCCATGGCCTCCCGATAGGCGATCCGCCGGAAGGGGGCTTTGGAAGCCGTCTTATAGACACCGTATTCCGCAAAAATGGGCGGAAGCACCTCCTCTAATACCTGGAATACATCCTCCTGGCTGGCAAAGGCCATCTCCATATCCAGCTGGTAAAACTCTCCGGGAGACCGGTCTGCCCTGGCATCCTCATCCCTGAAGCAGGGTGCGATCTGGAAATACCGGTCGAAGCCGGATGCCATGAGGATCTGCTTAAATTGCTGGGGTGCCTGGGGCAGGGCATAAAACTTGCCCGGATGCAGCCTGGAGGGTACCAGGTAGTCCCTGGCGCCTTCCGGGGAGGAGCAGGTAAGCACGGGAGTGGTGATCTCCAAAAAGCCCTGTGCGATCATGGCATTCCTTAGGGCCTGGACGATCCGGCTCCTCAGCACGATCTTATTCTTCACCTCCGGATTTCTCAGATCCAGATAGCGGTATTTCAGCCTCGCATTCTCATCCGCCTCCCTGGACCTTGTGACTTCAAAGGGAAGCTCATTATAGATGCATTTCCCTAAGACCTCGATCTTCTCCGGCACCACTTCGATCTCCCCGGTGGGAAGCTCGGGATTTTTGGATGACCTCTCCCGCACCACGCCGGTAATGGAAAGGGTAGACTCCCTGTTGATCCCGGAAAGCTTCTCCATCATCTCTTCCGTTTCGATCACCACCTGGGTCACCCCATAGAAATCCCTCAATACCAGAAAAGCCAGGGTCTTGCTCACCTTCCGGATGTTTTCATACCAGCCGCATAAGGTGACGGTCTTTCCCACGTCCCCGATCCTCAGCTCCTCACAGGTTTGTGTTCTCGACTGCATTTTTCTTTTCCTCCCCTCTCTCCGGGAGCTCCACCCGGATCCTTTCGATTCTGTTTTTGCTCATGGAGACTGCCGTGAAGGCAATCCCGTTTTCATCCACTGCCGTTTCCCCTTTTTCGGGAAGCCTGTCCAAAAGGCCGATCATATAGCCGCCCAGGGAATCAAAATCCTCCGAGGTAAGGCTGGTCCCGATGGCATCATTCACATCATCCAGCTTCAGGCTGGCTTCCACCTCATACTCCCTGGTGCCCAGGCTGATGATCAGCGCATTCTCGTCCTCATCGTATTCATCCCGGATCTCTCCCACGATCTCCTCGATCAGGTCCTCCATGGTCACGATCCCCTCCGCCGCGCCGTATTCATTCAGCACGATGGCGATGGATACGGATTCCTTCCGCATCTCCATCATGAGGTCCGAGGTCTTCTTCATCTCGAAGGTATAATATGCATCCCGCATGATGTCCTTGATCCGGAAGCCCTCCGGATCGGTCACATGGAAAAAGTCCTTCAGATTGATGATGCCGATCACATTGTCGGTATCATCCTTATATACCGGGATCCTTGTATACTTCTCATGTTCAAAAAGCTCCCGTACCGTGGCATAATCCTCCTCCATGTTGATCTCCACCACGTCGATCCGGGGGATCATGATGTCCTTTGCCCGGGAATCCCCGAAGTCAAACACATTTTTGATCATCTGCTTTTCTTCGGTCTCGATCACTCCGTCCTCATGGCCCACCTCTACGATGGTGCGGAGCTCTCCCTCCGTCAATCCTCCCCCCTCCCGGTCCAGGGGGATCTTTAAGAGCCTCGCCACAATCCGGCATATGCCGTCTATGACCCAGATCAGGGGGCTCAATACGATCATCAGGACCGCTACCACTCCGGCATAGGCCATGGCCAGCTTTTCGGAATTCGCGGCCGCGGCATTCTTCGGCGTGATCTCCCCGAATACCAGGAGCACCAAAGTAAGCAGGGCCGTCATGATCCCCACGTTCAGGCTGATCTGCATGGCAATGGTGGTAGCTAAGGCCGATGCGGCCAGATTTACGATATTATTGCCCACCAGGATCGTAGTCAGCATCCTGGGAGAATGATCCAATATGTGAAGGAGCTTCTCTGCCTTTTTATTTCCCTGCTCGGACAAGGCCCTGATCCGGATCCGGCTCGAGGCCATGAGAGCCGTCTCCGCCGAGGAGAAGAAGGCGGAAAGAAGCAGAAGCAATACCAGTACCGCCCATTTCATAATACTTCTGCCGCCTGTTCCCGGAAAAGCTTCGCCGCATTTTCGATATCATTTTGGGAAAAGATCCCCGTAGCCACCCCGATGCCGCAGATGCCGGTGCCCCGAAGGCTGTTCATGTCGTCATCCGCGATGCCTCCATAGGCCACCACCGGGATCCGCACATTGCCGCAGACCTCCATCAGCTCCTCTGTGGTTATGGTCTCTTCCCCGTTCTCTCCCTCCTTAACCCGCATGGGTCCCACGAAAAGAAAGGCCGCCCCGTCTTCCTCCGCCTGCCTTGCTTTCTCCGCGGTCTTGATGATCACGCCGATGGCACGGTCTGATCCCATAGCCCGCCGGATGGCCCTTGCGTCAAATTCCTCTCCCCGGACCACCACCCCGTCCGCATCCACGGCCTGGGCGATATCCAGCCGGTTCATGATAAAAAAGGGAACATCATACATCCCGCAGAGGATCTTGAGCCTCACGGCTTCCCGCATCAGGGCATCCTTCCCCAGGCGGTCTTCCCTGAGAAGCACGGATCCCACTCCTCCCTTCACGGCACGCTCCACCGCATCATGCAGGCTGATATTGACCCTCAATGCGGACTGGTCGGCCACCGCGATCAGCTGCAGGTTTCTTTTTCGTAAAAGCATCTTATCCTTCCTTATAAAACTCTATGAACTCGCCGTAGCCCCTGCCGGCAAGGCTTTCCTTCTGGAACTTTTTATTCTTTGCCATGCGGCAGACCAGGGCGGTATCCCCATTGCCCCGAAGCTCCTCTGCTTTTGCCATGGCCTTCTTAAGCACATCCTCCCCGGCTCCTTTTTCCACAAGGATGGCCTTCCTGCCGGCCCTGCCCGGGATCTGGAATTTCCGGTCCATCAATATCGTGATGATCCGCTCGAAGCCGATGGAAAAGCCGCAGGCCGGCACGTCGCTTCCCGTGAAGCGGCCGATCATGCCGTCATAGCGGCCGCCTCCTGCTACAGAGCTTCCGAATTCATCCATCTCGATCTCAAAGATGGTGCCGGTATAATAAGACATCCCCCTGACCAAAGTTGGATCAAACAGGATCCGGAAATCTGCCTTCTTTACGGCGCTGACCATGCGGATGATATGCTCTAAGTCTTCCCTGGCCGGATCCGCGGCGGCCCCAAGCTTTTCGGCAAGCGCCCGGATCCCCTCGATGCCCTGCTCCTTTTCGGTAAATAAAGAAAGGAATCTCTCCTGGGCCTCTTCCGCAAAGCCGTTTTTCCCCAGCTCCTCTTTCACGCCCTCAAGCCCGATCTTGTCCATCTTATCCAGGATGATGAAGGCCTCGTCCCTCTTTTCTGCAGGGATATTGCTGTAATCTGCCATGGCGCCAAGGAGCCTTCTGTCGCTGATGCGCACCGTAAAGCCGGAAAAGCCGATCTTAGAAAGCAGCTCTGTGGTAGCCGTGATCAGCTCGATCTCCGCCATGGTGCCGCTCTCCCCCAGGATATCGATGTCGCACTGGGTAAACTGCCTGAACCTCCCCTTCTGTGGCCGCTCCGCCCGGAATACGCTTCCCATCTGAAAGGCCTTGAAGGGAGTCAAAAGCTCCGCTTGATGGAGGGCATAATACCTGGCCAGCGGCAGGGTCAGGTCATAGCGAAGCCCCGCGTCGCAGAGGTCATTTTCCTCCTTTGCGGCTGAAAGGTCCAGCTTCTCTCCCCTCTTCATGATCTTAAAGATCAGCTTCTCATTTTCCCCTCCCTGGCTGGAGCTTAAGTTTTCAATATGCTCCACGCAGGGTGTCTCGATATGCTCGAAGCCGTAGGATGCGTAAGTCTGCCTTGCCGTCCGGCTCACAAAATCCCGGATCTCCATCTCCTCCGGCAGGATGTCCTTCATGCCTGTCTCAGGCTTTTTGATCAATGCCATTTCATTCCCTCCAATACGGATTCCATTTTTTTTCATCCCCGATGGTCGTCATGCCGCCATGCCCGGGGTAAACCGCCGTCTCATCCGGAAGGGGCGACAGCTTCTCCTGGATGGACCGCAAAAGCTCCTTCATGGATCCCGTGGCAAGGTCTGTCCTTCCCACCGAGCCCTCAAAGAGGGTATCTCCGCTAAAGAGCACGTTTTCTTCCTTCAGATAATAGCAGCAGCTGCCCTCCGTATGGCCCGGGGTATCGATCATTTCGATCGCAAAGCCTGCCGCCTCAAACACTTCTCCGTCCTTTAAGAGATGATCCGCCTTTACCGTGACCGCCCTCCCGTAAAAGCCCAGGGATTCGTTCAGCTCCCCGTCAGACAGAAGCCGCTCCTCCCCGGCGCTTGCATATACCGGCACCGGGATCTCCTTAAGAAGCCCGGCCAGGCCGTTGATATGATCGAAATGCCCGTGGGTCAGGCAGACCGCCTTCAGGGCCAGTCCTTCCTTTTTCAGGAAATCACAGATCCTGTCCGGAGCATCTGCCGGATCAAATAAGACCGCCTCCCCGGACTCCTCCCGGATGAGGAAATAAACATTCGTCTCTACCGGGCCTAAGACCATTGTCTTGATCTTCATATGCCTCTCCTTTTTTCTTCTCCTCGATAAACGCATGCTTATATCGGACCTACGCCGGTCGGATGCGGATGACGCAGCAGGGCAAAACATGGACGTTAACGGGTTTTAAGCTCCCTGTCTAGATCCGCTCGATATCCACCACGTTTGCGATGCCCCTGAGCTTATCGGTGATGCGGTTCAGCTCTGTGGTATCGTGTATCTCAAAGCCCATGGATATGGTGGCCATGCCATGCTTGTTGGTCCGGGAGTTGCAGGAGGTGATGTCGATGCCGGCCTCGGTAAAGATCTTTGTGATATCCACCAGAAGCCCGCTGCGGTTATTCGCATAGATATTGATCTCTGCCGTATAGGTCTCCCGGCGGGATTCCTCCTCGCTTGACTGCCACTCGGCCTCGATGAGCCTCTCCCTGGCGACCTCGTCCAGATTGACCACATTGGCGCAGTCCGTGCGGTGGATGGAGATCCCCCTGCCCCGGGTCACGAAGCCGATGATCTCATCTCCGGGAAGAGGAGAGCAGCATTTGGAAAAATGGACCGAAACATCATGCACTCCCCGCACGATGATGCCTCCGCGGGACTGCCTGTGGATGGTCTTTTTCGTCTGCTCCTCCAGCTCGCTTAAGATCTCCTCATCCGTTACCGTCTTTTCATGGTCGCGCCCATAGAGCTCCAGCATCTTATTGATGACCTGTCCCTCCTTGAGGCCGCCATGCCCAATGGCCGCATATACCGACTCCCAGTCACGGAAGCCATACTTCTTCATGACCGCATCCATGTATTCCGGACGCATGATATTCAGGGGAGAGACTGCATGGCTCTTGCAATAATTCGCAAAGGCATCCTTCCCCTTTTCGATATTGTCTTCCTTCTGCTCCTTCTTAAACCACTGGTTGATCTTGGATCTGGCCTGGGTGCTCTTTACAATGGAAAGCCAGTCCCGGCTGGGACCTTTGGAATTCTGGGAGGTGATGATCTCGATCCGGTCTCCGTTCTTGATCTCATAATCAATATTGGCCATCCTCCCGTTGACCCGGCAGCCGATCATCTTATTTCCCACGGCCGAATGGATCGCATAGGCAAAATCCACCGGAGTCGAGCCGGCCGGCAGGTTCTTCACGTCTCCCGTAGGGGTGAAGCAGTATACCGAATCCGCAAAAAGATTCAGGTCGCCCTTGATGATATTGAGGAATTCGCGGTTGTCGGACATGTCCCGCTGCCATTCCAATATCTGCCTCAGCCAGGAGAGCTTTTCCTCTTCCTTCATGTCCGGCGTCCTGCCGTCTTTTTCTTCCTTATATTTCCAGTGGGCGGCGATGCCATATTCTGCCGTCCTGTGCATCTCATAGGTCCTGATCTGGATCTCAAAGGGCTGCCCGTTGGGCCCGATCAGGGTCGTATGAAGCGACTGGTACATATTGGGCTTCGGCATGGCGATATAGTCCTTGAACCTTCCGGGCACCGGCTTATACAGCTCATGGATGACCCCTAAGGCCGCATAGCAGTCCTTTACGGTATCCACATAGATCCGGACGGCAAAAAGGTCATAGATCTGGTCCAGGGTCTTGTCCTGATTCAGCATCTTGCGGTATATGGAGAAGAAATGCTTCACGCGCCCGTCCACATCCGCCTTGATACCGGCTTCATCCATATTGCGCTGTACCTCGTTTACAATCTCCGATACGAATCTCTCCCGCTCACTCTTTTTGGCGGAGATCCGCTCAGCCAGATCCCGGTATACCTCCGGCTTCAGGTATTTCAGGGACTGGTCGTCCAGCTCCACCTTGATCTTGGAGATCCCCAGCCTCTGGGCGATGGGAGAGTAGATATCAAGGGTCTCCCTGGCGATCTCCTGCTGCTTTTCCGGAGGCTGGAATTTCAGGGTTCGCATATTATGCAGGCGGTCCGCCAGCTTGATGATGATGACCCGGATGTCCTTTGCCATGGCAAGGAACATCTTGCGGAGATTGTCCGCCTGAAACTCCATCTTGTCTCCCTGGTACTGGAGCTTATTGAGCTTCGTGACCCCGTCCACGAGATGGGCCACCTCCGGGCCGAACTCCTTTTCCAGCTCTTCCCTGGTAACCTGGGTATCCTCCACCACGTCATGCAAAAGCCCTGCCGCGATGGTCTCCTTATCCATCTCCAGCTCCGCCAGGATCGTAGCCACGCTTAAGGGATGAATGATATATGGCTCGCCGGACCGCCTGAGCTGGTCCTTATGCGCCTCATAAGCCATCCGGTACGCCTTCTCGATCATGGAGATGTCATCGGAAGGATGATACCGCCTGAGGCGTTCGATCAGCCCGTCATACAGCTCCTCCGGACTCAGGTACTCCTTCATGGGAGTGATCTTTCCCGTATCAAATACCACGTCCTTTTCCCGGACTTTGGATTCCATATATCTTCACCTCCTTTCCTTTTCGAATTTTGACCGCCGTCTGTGTGCTTTTAGATCGCCACCGGGATGTTCTTCACCTGCTCCCCGGTCTGATAGTCCCGAAGCGCAAAGTCATCCGGCGTAAAGGCATAAAAATCCGTGATCTCCGGATTTATCCAGAATTTCGGGGCCGGATACATGGGCCGGCTGATCAGCTCCCGGATGATCTCCACATGCCGGTCGTAGATATGGGCGTCTGCGATCACATGCAGAAGCTCCCCTGCCTCCATCCCCGCCACCTGGGCAAACATATGGAGAAGCACGGCATACTGCACTACATTCCAGTTATTGGCGGTCAGCACATCGCTTGACCTCTGGTTCAGCACGGCGTTCAGGACCAGCTTCCCGCTTCCCTTATCCTGGGTCACATTGAAGGTCATGGAATAAGCGCAGGGATAAAGCGCCATTTCATGAAGATCCGAATGCACGTACATATTGGCCATGATCCTCCGGGAGAAGGGATTCTCCTTCAGGTCGTAGAGCACACGGTCCACCTGGTCAAACATCCCCTCCCGGTACTGGTGCTTCACCCCCAGCTGGTATCCGTAGGCTTTTCCGATGGTTCCCTCTTCATCGGCCCAGGCATCCCAGATCTTTCCCTTAAGCTCTGCGATCCGGTTGGATTTTTTCTGCCAGATCCAGAGGATCTCATCGATGCAGGTCTTGAATGCCACCCTGCGGAAGGTCAGGGCGGGGAACTCCTCCCTCAGGTCATAGCGGTTCACTACCCCGAATTTTTTTATGGTATAGGCCTGGGTGCCATCCTCCCAATGGGGGCGCACCTTTTCTCCCTTGGTATCCGTTCCCTCATTCAGGATATCAAGACACATATCCCGAAAGATCTCATCTGCCCTGCTCATGCTTTCCCCATCCTTTTCCTGCACTCTGCCACGAAGGCCACTTCATCCACGGCATCGCAGATCTGACGGCCCTGGAGGTAATCCACCCCTGCCTCCTTCATCCACTTCAGCTCTTCCTCGGTATCGATCCCCGAAGCCACGATCTTTTTCCCCAGCTGCTTTAAGGTATTGAGGATGATCTCTCCCTCTTCGCTGAATCCTCCGCCTTCTTCCTTAAAGCATCTCTTTACCAGGCTCCTGTCCATCTTGATCGTATCCACGGGCATCTCCAGCACGTCGATGATGGAGGATTGATTTCTCCCGTAACGGTCCATGGATACCTTTGCGCCGCTGGCAATGAGCTTTTCCAGATTGACACGCAGGATCTCCCTGCCGTAGCGGATCGCCTCGTCCGCCACCTCAAAGATGAACATGAAGCCGTCTACGCCGTAATTATGCATGATCTCGATCAGGTCGTCCGCCAGGGTTCTCTGCATGCACTGGGCGGCGGTAAGGCTGACGATGATCTTTTCCACCCCCAGCTTTTCGATGTCCGTATCCCGCAAAAACCGGCATACCTCCTCAAAGATCCTTACGCCGAGCTTCAATATGATGCCGTTTTTCTCGGCGGCGGAAAGCAGCTCGCTGTCCAGCAGCACCTCCCCTGTCTCCCCGGAAAGCCTGGCCATGGCTTCTGCAGCACAGATCCGCTCTGTCTCAGCGCGCATCACCGGCTTATAGTAGATCTCCATCCGGTTTTCCGTCAGGGCGCCTGCCAGGAGCTTCTGGATCCGGTCGTCCGCAGAAAGCCTTCCTAATTCCTCCTCCCCGATGATCAGGGTCTCCTCCTCTCCCTCCCCGGAGAGGCCGTCCACAAAGTACCGCAGGGAACGGTATATCTCATCTGCGCTGTCCCCCATCTGGCTGCCCGGATATACCACGACGCTGATCTGAAGCTCCACGTCCGCCCGCTCCACATGCCAGGGAATGGAAAAATCCTTGCGGATCTTCGCGACATAATCCTTCAGGTTTTCATCCTTTCTTAACGCCACGGCAAAATCCGCCCCGCCGCTGCTAAAGACCTTGGCATAGGGATAACGCTCAAAATAGCTTACCAGCTCCACCGTAAGCTTGGAAAAGAACTCATCCCCGTACAGATCCTTCAGCCTGCGGTAATCATTCAGCCTCACATTGATGATGGAGACCTTATGCCCCTGGCTCACCTGGCTCTTCAGGTATTCCTTCAGCACCGACTGGTTCAGCACCCCGGTCAGGCGGTCGGTATAGCTGTTGGGATCCTCCAGGGCCATATAGATAAAGATCATGCAGATCCCGATGGTCAGGCTTGCAAAAAGATACTTGCGGTTGAAATTCTGGAAAGCGGCCGCCGCGATCATGGCAAAGCAGAAGAGCTGGATCGCCCTCCTCCTGCCTTTGTCCGTCTGCTTCCGGTACAGGATGAGATATACCTCTGAAAGCAGCAGGTATACCAGCCCGATCCCGGCCCCCACATCCGTGGAAAGCCCAAAGGAATAAATGCTGTGCTCATCCAGATAATATTCCAGCGGGAAGAAGTACACCCCGGCAATGGTCAGGATCTCGATCAGGATATATCCCATGAGGATCTTCTGTTTTAAGACAGCCCCGGAATAGATCTCCGTCAGGGCATAGAAAAATACGGCTAAGGCCACCAGGGTCAGGGATACGATATAGGTCTTGCATACCAGGATATTGGCATCCTGGGGAAAAAGCCCGAGGTCGGCGCGATTGATGGTGATGATGGAGGCAATATCAAGGCAGATGCTTACCGCTACCGTGCCAAGGAGCACCCGGTAGGCCTTTTCCGTGATCAGCCCCAGAGACCTTCTGGCCGCGGAAAAAAATACCAGCAGGATCACCAAGATCAATCCGATGCATTGCAGCTCGATGTTATAATTTGTCATTTATTCTCCTGTCTTTTTTCATCCTTCCTAAACCAGTTTGAAAACTTTGACATAATATTATAATACAGTTATTGCCCGCTGTCTATCGGACCTATATCTAGTAGTTCTTCTTGCAAATCACAACAAAATGATGTATGATTAGCCCCATGAGATTATGTAATCTAGCTAGCGGCAGTTCCGGAAACTGCACTTATATCGGGGATGACCATACGCATCTTTGTGTCGATGCAGGGATTTCCGGCAAACGGATGGAAAACGGCCTGAATGAGATCGGGCTTAGCACCGCAGACATGACCGGCATCCTCATCACCCATGAACACAGCGATCATATCGGAGGCCTGGGGGTCATCTCCAGGCGCTATGGGATACCCATCTATGCCACAGGCGGCACCATCGCCGAGATTCTCCGGCTTCCTCGATTTCAGGACATCCCGAAAGAGCTTTTCCACGAGATCCATGCGGAGGAAGACTTCCGGCTGGGAGATTTCTCGATCCATCCCATCCGGATCTCCCATGATGCGGCAGATCCTGTCGCCTTCCGGTTTGAAAACGGCGGACACTCCATGGCCATCATGACCGACCTGGGTACCTATGACGATGCTGTCGTAGCCAGCCTTACCGGGGTGGAGGCGCTGATGCTGGAAGCCAATCATGATGTGCGCATGCTGCAGGCAGGTCCTTATCCCTACTATCTGAAAAAGAGGATCCTGAGCGATGAAGGGCATCTTTCCAATGAAAGCTGCGGAAAATTGCTGGCCAGGCTTCTTCATGATAAGCTGAAGGCCGTGATCTTAGGCCATCTGAGCAAAGAAAACAACATGGAAGAGCTGGCCTATGAGACGGTGCGCTCGGAGATTGCCATGTCGGACAGCCCCTTCCGGTTTTCGGAGCTTCCGATCCGCATGGCAAAGAGGACGGAGAGGACAGAACTGCTTACGGTATAGAAAAAGTCCTGCTCCCTCCCGATCCTGAACGACCGGGGAGAGCGGACTTTATAAAAGAAAGAAGAGGAAAAAAATCGTAATTAAGCGATATTGGCAGAAGTACCTTTTTGGGCCTGCTCCCTTGCCAGCTTCTCTTCTTCCCTGAGTTCCTCCTGGTAGCGGTCAAATTCCTCCCTCTCGGCACGGGTCGCCGGACGGATCTGTTCACAGCCGCAATCAGGGCAGCACTCCACATGGCCAGGCAGATCGAATAAATATCTGCAATCCATATTCAGGCAGGTGTAAATCATGATTTGGTATCCTCCAATAAAAACAATATCAACATCTAGTAGTATAACATGAATGGAACCATTTGTCTTTATAAACTTTCAAATTCTTAAAAAATTATTACAAAAATGAGCGGACGAACCTTTTACTTACCATTTGAACCTGTGCTGATCGAACTTCTTCAGCGCCATGCCAATGAATTCACCATCATGATCATGTCCTTCTTTACCTGGTGCGGGGAAGAGGCGTTCATGATCCTTGTGCTGGGCTTCCTGTATTGGTGCTGGGACAAGGAGCTGGGCAAGAAGGCGGGGACGAGCATCGTGGTTGCCCTGACCTTAGGCCCCCTCATCAAAAACATCGCTCTGCGGCGCAGGCCCTATTTTGACCATCCGGACATCCAATGCCTGCGTCCGGTGAAAAAAGAAGCCGACCTTTACGACATCGCGGCCCAGGGTTTTTCCTTCCCCAGCATGCATTCCGCAAATTCCGTCACGGTATTCGGCACATTGGCTTATCGCGGAAAAAAGAAGCCCCTTCTCCTCATCGCCCTGGTCATGCCCTTCCTTATCGGGCTTTCCAGGATCTATCTGGGGGTTCATTACCCCACGGACGTATGTGCTGGCTGGCTTTTGGGCGCCATCGTCGTCTTTCTGGTCCCATTTCTGGAAGAGAAGATCCCCAAAAGATGGGTCATGCATCTGATCCTCTTTATCGCGGTACTGCCCGGGGTATTCTATTGCAAAACCAATGACTATTTCACCTGCATCGGGATCATGGCCGGATTTTTCCTGGCCCTTCCCTTCGAAGAGCGGTTTGTCCATTTTGAGGAGACCAAAAGGATCCCCTGCATCATCCTTCGGCTGCTTGGAGGCGGCCTGGTCTATGTTGCCGTCAATACCCTCCTGAAGCTACCCTTCCCGAAGGAGCTTCTGGAAAGCACAAGCAGCGCGGCCTTCCTGATCCGCTCCCTGCGCTATGCTATCGATATCTTCATCGCCATCGGGATCTATCCCCTGGTCTTCCGTTACGAAAAGCTTATATTTAAGAAGGAGGAAGCATGATTTCAGCATCAAATGTCACCTACCGTGTGGGCAAGAAGGCTCTCTTCGAGGATGTCAATATCAAATTCACGGAAGGAAACTGCTATGGCCTCATCGGAGCCAACGGAGCGGGAAAGTCCACTTTCCTGAAGATCCTAAGCGGGGAGCTGGAAACCACCAAGGGCGACATCATCGTAACCCCGGGCCAGCGGATCTCCGTGCTGGAGCAGGATCATTTCAAGTATGACTCCATGGTGGTGCTGGATGCCGTCATCATGGGCAATGAGCATCTCTATGAGGTCATGCAGGAGAAGGATGCGATCTACGAAAAGCCGGATTTCTCCGACGAGGACGGCATCCGGGCCGCGGAGCTGGAAGCGGAATTTGCCGACATGAACGGCTGGGAGGCAGAAGCCGATGCAGAGTCCCTGCTAAACGGACTCGGGATCCCCACGGAGCTCCACCGGGAGCTTATGGGCGACCTGAACGGTTCCCAGAAGGTCAAGGTACTGCTTGCAAGAGCCCTTTTCGGCAATCCGGACATCCTGCTCTTAGACGAGCCCACGAACCACCTGGATCTGGATGCCATCGAATGGCTGGAAGAATTTCTCATTGATTTCGACAATACCGTCATCGTGGTATCCCATGACCGGTATTTCCTCAATAAGGTCTGCACACAGACCGCGGATATCGACTACGGCAAGATCACCCTTTATGCCGGCAATTACGATTTCTGGTACGAATCCAGCCAGCTTCTGATCCAGCAGCAGAAGGAAGCCAATAAAAAGAAGGAGGAGAAGATCAAGGAGCTGCAGGAATTTATTTCCCGCTTCTCCGCCAATGCCTCCAAATCAAAGCAGGCTACCTCCAGGAAGCGTGCCCTGGAAAAGATCGAGCTGGACGACATCAAGCCCTCCTCCAGGAAATATCCTTATGTGGATTTCCGTCCGGACCGGGAGATCGGAAACGAGGTGCTCACGGTGGAGAACCTGACGAAATACCACGACGGCAAGGTCATCCTGGACAATCTGACCTTCACCTTAAGGCGGGAGGACAAGGTCGCGCTGATCGGCGCCAATGAACAGGCCATCACCATGCTTTTCAGCATCCTTTCGGGGCAGGTCGAGCCGGACAGCGGCACCTACAAATGGGGCGTCACCACGAGCCAGGCCTACTTCCCCAAGGACTATACCACGGAGTTTGACAACGACTATACCATCACGGAATGGCTTTCCGGATACTCTCCGGTGAAGGACGTGACCTATGTCCGCGGCTTCCTGGGACGGATGCTCTTTCCCGGGGAAGACGGGGTGAAAAAGGTCCGGATCCTCTCCGGGGGCGAGAAGGTCCGCTGTCTCTTATCCAAGATGATGATCTCCGGCGCCAACATCCTGATGTTTGACGAGCCAACGAACCATCTGGATATGGAGAGCATCACGGCCTTAAATAACGGCCTCATTAAATTCCCCGGAGTCAT
The DNA here is from genome assembly GCA_024693135.1 of Lachnospiraceae bacterium. Classification (GTDB taxonomy): domain Bacteria; phylum Bacillota; class Clostridia; order Lachnospirales; family Lachnospiraceae; genus NK4A144. The sequence goes on from JAILLN010000049.1 coordinate 154,914, forward strand.
CCTGTTTTCCTGCCATGACCACCAATTTGTGGAGACCACGGCCAACCGGATCATGGAGATCCGCATGGATGGCACCATGATCGACAAGATCACCACCTATGACGAATATCTGGCCAATAATGCCGATGCCAGGAAGAACTTCGTCTATACCGCAAATCATGAGGACGACGACAATTGAAAAAGCTTTTGGCCGTCGACCTGGACGGCACACTTCTCACAACCAACAAGCAGGTTTCCGAGGGGAACCTGCAGGCGATCCATGAGCTGACCGAGGCGGGCCACTATTTTGCCTTCGCCACCGGCAGGCCGGTACAGAGCGCCATCACCATTGCCAGAAGATACGGCTTCGACCGTCTTTCCCATTTCTATATCATTGCCTACAACGGAGCCCTGCTCTATAACTGCTATGGCCACAAGACCATCGACACCCTGCCCATGAAGAGGGAGGATGCCCGGATGATCTTAGACGAGGCTGCAAGGCAGAACGTCCACTGCCATACCTATGACCGGCATTATGTGCTCTCGGAGCGGGATACGGAGGAGTTAAGGCTTTATACCCAGATCATCGGCATCCCTCCCAAGCTCGTAAAGGACGCCTCCGCAAGCGAGGATGCCCCGCCCCTTAAGGTCATCTGTGCGGATCTTCACGACCGCTCCAGGCTGGAAAGGCTGAAGCAGACCCTTGCTCCAAAGACGGACGGCCGCCTGGAATCCGTCTTTTCCAGCGACATGCTCTTAGAATACAGTGCCCTGGGCGCGGACAAGGGCTATGGCATCCTCAGGCTGTGCCGGATCCTCGGGGTATCCCCGGAAAACTCGGTCGCTGCAGGAGATCAGGAAAACGACCTTTCCATGATGGAAAAGACCGGCTTTTCCTTTGCCATGGCAAATGCCGTGGATTCCGTAAAAGCCGCCGCCTCTGCCGTGACCGAGCAGGACAACGACCACGACGGCATCGCCGAGATCATCCATAAATACCTGCTCTCATGAAGGCCGCAGGGATCATCGCCGAATTCAATCCCCTGCATCTGGGCCATCTGCATCTGATCCGGGAAGCCCGGCGCATCACCGGGGCTGACTACATCCTGATCCTCATGAGCGGGGATTTCGTTCAAAGGGGCGAGCCCGCCATCGCCGGGAAGCATATCCGTACGCGGATGGCCCTGGAATCCGGAGCCGATGCCGTGCTGGAGCTTCCCGTCCCCTTTTCCATTGCTTCCGCAGAATATTTTGCCACCGCCGCGGTATCTCTTTTCCACAAGACCGGGGTCGTGACCCACCTGTGCTTCGGCGCAGAATGTACCGATGCCGGGCTCCTCCGGTCCATCGCCTCCATGCTTCTTTCAGAACCCCCAGGCTTTAAGGAAGCCCTTAAGGCCGGATTGAAGCAGGGCCTTTCCTTCCCCAGGGCAAGGGCCGCCGCTCTTTCCGAAGCAATGCACGAGGCAGATCTTCTTCCCCTTTTGGAAAAGCCCAATAACATCCTGGCCCTGGAATACCAGAAGGCCCTCTCCCGCCTGGGATCCGACATGGAGCCGGTCTTTATCAAGCGTGACCATGCCTCTTTTCCGGAGGCTGCGGCTCTCCGCCGGGAGATGGAAGAAAAGAAGGATCCGGAGGCGGTTCGCTCCGGGCTCCCCCGGGAAGCCTATCCGGCCTTTTCCGAAGCCTTTGGGGAAGCCATGCCGCTCTTTGCCGACGACTTCTCCTCCCTCCTTCAATATAAGCTGCTGCTGGAGAGCGGGAAGGACCTGACCCGGTTTACGGATCTTTCTCCTGCACTGGAGGAGCGCATAAAAAAAAGCCTTCCATCTTACGAAGGCTTTCGTCAATTTGCAGCTCTGATCAAAACAAAGGACATGACCCATTCCCGGATCCAGCGGGTGCTGCTCCATATCCTCTTAGACCTGGACTCCCGCTCCCTGTCTCATGAAATCCTTTATGGAGAAGAAGGATACCTGCGCTTCCTCGGCTTCAGGGAAAGCGCCGCCCCCCTCATCCGGTTCATCCGCGCTAAGGCCTCCGTTCCGGTCCTGACGGGCCTCCGGGATGCGGAGCATCTCCTTCAGGGCGCCTCCTTAAGAGCCTTTAAGGATTCCATCCAGGCCTCCGAGCTTTACCGGCTGGGGTGCATATCCAAATTTCATTCGAATCTTCCCCCAGAGCGGAGCCGCCCCGCCAGGACCATAGGGGATATCGTCTTATTCTGAAGCCCTAATTCCGGAAGGAATGGATCGGAGACGGGATCCTCCCTGCCCGGTTCACAAATCCATCGCAGCCAAAGCCATTTACCGGCATAATGGGCGCATGCCCCAGAAGTCCTCCGAATTCCGCATGCTCCCCCACGCCCTTTCCGGCTACCGGGATGATCCTGACCGCCGTGGTCTTCTGGTTGATCATGCCGATCGCCATCTCATCCGCCAGGATCCCGGCTATGGTCTCTGCCTTCGTATCTCCGGGAACCGCGATCATGTCCAGCCCCACGGAACATACAGAGGTCATGGCTTCCAGCTTTTCGATGGTAAGGGCTCCCGCCTCCACGGAATCGATCATCCCCTGGTCCTCGCTTACTGGAATGAAGGCTCCGGACAGGCCTCCTACCACATTTGCCGCCATGGCGCCGCCTTTTTTTACCTGATCGTTCAGCAGGGCAAGAGCCGCGGTAGTCCCCGGCGCACCGGCATATTCCACCCCGATCTCATGCAGGATATCCGCCACCGAATCGCCCACAGCCGGCGTAGGGGCCAGGGAAAGGTCTACGATCCCGAAGGGAATGCCCAGCCTTTTGGAAGCCTCGCTCGCCACAAGCTGCCCCACCCTGGTGACCTTGCAGGCCGTATCCTTGATGGTCTTGCAGAGGATCTCAAAGTTTTCACCCCTTACCTTTTCCAGGGCGGTCTTTACCACGCCGGGCCCGCTGACGCCCACATTGATGACCGCATCCGCCTCCGTCACCCCATGGAAGGCTCCCGCCATGAAGGGATTGTCATCCGGCGCATTGCAGAGGGTCACAAGCTTCGTACAGGCCAGGGAATCCCTGTCTGCCGTCTTCCGGGAAGCCTCCAGGATGATATCCCCCATAAGCCGTACCGCATCCATATTGATTCCGGTTTTGGTCGAGCCCACATTGACGCTTGACATGACGCGCTCCGTCCCCGCGAGGGCTTCCGGAATGGAACGGATCAGAAGCTCTTCCTTCGGGGTCTGTCCCTTCGATACCAGGGCAGAATATCCGCCGATGAAATTTACTCCCACTTCCTTCGCCGCCTGATCCATGACCTTGGCGACCCGCACAAAGTCCTCTTCCCTCCTGCAGGCGGCTGAGCCGATAAGGCCGATGGGCGTCACGGAGAGCCGCTTATTTACGATGGGGATCCCGAATTCTGCCTCGATCTCCTCCCCCACCCTTACCAGATTCTCCGCCTTTTTGCAGATCTTATCCTGGATCCTTTCGCACAGACCGTCAAGGCTTGAATCCATGCAGTCTAAAAGCGAGATGCCCAGGGTGATGGTCCGCACGTCCAGGTTTTCTTTTTCGATCATTTCATTGGTCTCGAAGACCTCTCTCATATTGATCATGATATCCCCCATCAGATCCTGTGCATGGAATCAAAGATCTCTTCCCGCCAGATCTTAATGGCCACGCCGATCTCCTCTCCCAGCTTTTCCAGCCCCTGGGAAAGCTCCACGAAGGAGTCCTCTGCCCCGGAGACGTCCGTGATCATCATCATATTAAAATATCCGTTGACGATGGTCTGGCTGATATCCAGAATGTTGATCTTATGGTCTGCCAGATAGGTGCAGACCCTTGCGATGATGCCCACAGCATCATGCCCGACTACGGTAATGATCGCTCTTCTCATTTCTATCCTTTCTCAGTTTGACCAATAGATGTCCAGAATATCCCCCGGCCTGAGCTTTTCCGCATAGTTTGCCCGCATGCCGTTCAGCTTCGTCACCACAAGCTTTCCCTTGGGCTTGGACAGGTCAAAATGGATCTGCTCAAAGACATCCACATAGATATAATCCTTCTTGCCCTTCAGCACCACCTCCGCTCCGTTGATCTTTACGGTAAGCTCCGTGGTGCCGTCGGGCATTTTTTTCTGCATGTCCTTCCAGTCCTTGCTCTCTTCCTTTCCTTCCTCCGGCTTCTGTTCCGGCCTTTCACCGCCCTTCCCCTCAGGAGCGGCCTCCGGGATCTCGGGACTGCTCTTTCTTTCGATCCCCGCCTCCTTCAGAAGTTCCTCAGCCTTTTTCTTTTCGGCTTCTTCCTTCTTTTTTGCCTTTTCCTCTTCCTTCTTTGCCACCTCTTCCGGATCCGGCATCAGCTCCTCCTGATGGATCTCCAGGTCTACCGAGAAATTCTCATATACCGGCATTTCGGAATAGGCTTCTTCGTGGTTTACATAAATTTCGGAGTCGGATTCCTTCTGGATATCCAGGAATTCCAGGATCTGGGCGACGGTATAATAATCCCTCATCACCACCTCATCCCCGTCCTGGATCTCATAATATCCGCTCTGGAGCTCCCCGTTGACCTCCGCAAACTTCGGCATGACCACGGTCTTTTCATTTACATTGATGCGGATGGAGTCGGTATACTCCGGCAGGCTGTTGATGGGCACCACCGCATCGGCCCCGGCCGTGGAAGGCACCACGCGGATATTGTCCCCGGCCTTGATCCTGGCATTGATGGGCGCCGTCTCCCCGTTCAGGGTGATCACGGCTCCCTCTCCCAGCTCTCCCCTTACCACCCTCGTCTTTCCGTTGATGGTATAGGATACCTCCGCCCCCCTCTTGGGGAAAAGGTCCGCATTGGAAAAGCCGGCCTGCATGGCCGCATCCACCACCTGGAGATGGGCATTGTCATAGAGCTTGATCTGCATGTCATTGAAGCCCACAAAGATGAAATTATTATTCTGATTGTAATAATTCAGGCAGATGCCGATGGGCGTCACCAGCAGGGAATCCTTCTTGATCCGGGTATCCTTGAAATCGATGTCCTTTAAGACCTCCTCCCCCCGGACAGCCACCCTCTCCGGGGCGATCTCCATCTCCTCAGCCAGGCATTTGGCAAAGATGGGCACCTTGCCGCCGCCTCCCACTAAAAAGATGGCGCTCACGGGCTTCCCTCCGTTCAGCCTCTTGATCTGGTCGGAGATCTCCCGGGTAATGGTCTTGACGGTAGGAAGGAGCTTCTGCTCCACCTCCTCCGGGGTAGTCTTCTGCTTCAGGCCCATGATATCCGTAAACTCGATGGGCTTTCCTTCCAGGACATTGGTCTTGATGTATTCCGCCTCGGCAAAGTCCGTCAGGAATTCCCTGGCGATGACCTCCGTCAGCTCGTCCCCGGCGCTGGGGATCATGCCGTAGGCCACGATGGCTCCGTCCCTGGTGACGGAGATATCGCTGGTACCCGCCCCGATATCCACCAGGGCAAGGTTCAGCATGCGGTAGGATTTCGGAATGGCCACCTCCATGGCGGCGATGGGCTCCAGGGTCAGGTCGGCCACGTTGAGCCCCGCCATGCCCACGGCCTTATACAGACCGTCCACCACCTCATCCGGCAGGAAGGTGGCGATGACATCTGCCCCGATCTCCGCGCCGCGGTGGTTTAAGAGCTCCGTCATCTGATATTTATTCAGATAATACCTCTCCACGGTATAACCCACCCGGTAGAAGCGCATGTTCAGCGTATTGTTTTTCAGAAATTCCTCATAGGCCCGCTGGGCTCCCAGGATCTCCAGGGAATAGATGTCCTCGGAATTGATATCCCGCTCTTCCTCGAATTTCTGCTCCACATGGACAGTGACCGTGCGGAGCACCCGGCCCGCAGCCGCGATGCAGACATTATTCAAGGGCTGGCCGATCTTTCTCTGCAGCTCCGCCCTCACCTCTGCTATGGTATCCGAGACGGCGGCGATATCATGGATCTGCCCGTCCAGCATGGAGCGGGTCTCATGCATCTTCGTATGCATCGCCACCACATGAAAGCTTTTATTGAACATATATCCGACGGTACCCACCACGCTCCGGGTCCCGATGTCCAGGCCAAAGACCAGCTGTCCGGGATATCTGTCTGTTTTTGCAGCCATTGCTTTTTCTCTCCTCACCCCTTTAATCTTTATCTCACGACCTGCCAAGCAGGCGGTCTGCCATCTGCATGGCAAGCAGGACGGTCATGTCCGAATTGTAATGCTCCCATTCCCCCCAGCGCCCCAATCCAAAGATCTTCCGGTCCCCTGCGCTTTCCAGGATATAGGAGATCGCCTCCCTCTTCCGGATGGTATTCACCGGATAGGCATATTTATTCACATAATGCCAATGCCCATCCTCCAGGTCTGCCCTCTTTTTATTGCTCTCCGTCCAATAGCCCTTCGCGCCCGGGCAGAAATTGCAGCGGTAAAGGATCCGGTGATATTCCACGGATTCATCCGGGAAGTACATCCAGTGCGCATCCGTATCCACCGGCTCGTCATAATATTTCACTACGATGGATACCGATTTGAGGCTCAGGATGCTGTCCAGGAATTTCTCGCTGACGCCCCTTATGGTTTCGAAGCTGGTCCAGGGTATGGTATTGATGATGATGTCCGCCTTGTACTGGCCGTTGATGATCCGCCTTGTAAAATCCAGCTCGCTTACCTCCACGCCGTACTCGATCTTGTCCTTGATCCTTTCGGCCATCCGAAGCCACAGCTCCCCATAGCCATGCTCCTTCGGATAATAAAAGCTGGCATGACCGGGCAGGCTCTCAAACACCCGGTCCCGCTTCAGGCAGCTGCGAAGGGTATCCTCAAAGGAAACATTGGGCAGCTTCTCCAGCCAGTAGGTGCCAAGCTTATCCAGATTCATGGACCACAGCTTGGAATTATACGGGATCATGTAGTCCTCTGCAATCTTTTCCCCCAGCTTCCATGGGATCCATTCGCTGAATTTTTCCGGCTTCTTCTGTCCGGTATTGCATCCGGCCTTTGCGATGGATAAAAGATGCGCGATCTGCTCGTCCTCCGGAAGCTGGAAGATGCTGGACTCCATGGGATAATCGATGATATTTTCCCCCAGGCGGATCTTGGAGATCCGGTCGTAGCGGTTCCATTCTTCCATGGGCATAAATTGAAAAAGAAAGTCATTGACCTCCGGACGCCGGACATCCAGGAAATGCCCTCCCCCGATATCCAGAGGCTTCCCATCGACGATGGCGCTCCGGCATAAGCCGCCGGCTTCCTCCTCCTTTTCCAGCACATAAAAGGATTCCTCTCCCATTTCGCGGAGCCGGTTTGCCACAGTCAGTCCCGCAGGCCCGGCTCCCAGAATCAGATATTTCATTCTCCCCCTCTTTTTTTCAGGATCTCCACGATCTGTTTTTCCGTATCCTCCACGGATCCGCTGTTATCGATCACCACAGGACAGGCCCTGCGGAATTCTTCATCGGAAAGCTGTGCCGCCATGATGGCGCTTATCTTTTCCTCGCTATAGCCCCGGGACAGGCGGAGCCTTTCCCGCCGTATCTCTTCCCTGGCATAGATATACCAGATCTCATCCAGGATCTTGTCAAATCCATTTTCGAGAAGAAGAGCCGCTTCCACAAACAAAAACCGGATCTGTCCCCTCTCTCTTTCCATGCGGAGGATAGCGCAGATCTCCTTCTTCACCGCCGGATGGATGATCGCATTGATCCTCTGCCTGAGGCGTTCATCCCCATAGATCAGGGAGGCCATTGCCTTGGGATCGATGGTCTGATCCGGATGCAGGATCTCCTTCCCCAGCAGGGATACGATGGGCTCATAGCACCTTTCTCCGGGCTGCTCCAGCTCCTTTGCCAGCGTATCCGCCAGGATCACCCGGCAGGATGTATGCTCCTTAAGCAGGGAGAGTACCCGGCTTTTTCCTGCGCCCACTCCTCCCGTGATGCCCACGGCCGTAAAGAGCGCCGGAGCGTCAGTGCGCATCATAGAAATCCGCTCCGTTATGGATATCCACCTCCAGAGGAACGGCTAAGCTGCAGGCGCCCATCATCGCCGTTTTTAAGAGCTCCTTCACGGCTTCCTCCTCACCCGGAGCCGTCTCGATCAGAAGCTCATCATGGACCTGCAATACCAGCCGGGACGCAAGCTTCTCCTCCCGGATCGCCTGACGGGTACGGATCATGGCAAGCTTCATGATGTCCGCCGCCGTGCCCTGGATGGGCATGTTCATGGCCACCCTCTCCCCGAAGGATCTCTTCATGAAATTCGGATCCTTAAGCTCCGGCACCGGCCTCTTCCGCCCGAAATAGGTCTCGGCATAACCGGTCTTTTTGGCCGATGCGATCAGGCCGTCCAGATACTGCTTCACCTGCGGATAGGTCTCAAAATACCGCTCGATATACTCCTGGGCCTCCTGTCTTGAGATCGAAAGCCCCTGGCTTAAGCCGAAGGAGCTGATGCCGTATACGATGCCGAAATTGACGGCCTTGGCGTTTCTCCTCATCAAGGGCGTCACTTCCTCAAAGGGGATATGAAAGACCTGGGAAGCCGTGATGGCATGGATGTCTTTATTCTGCCGGTAGGCTTCGATCAGCTTCTGGTCGCCCGAAAGGGAAGCCAGGATCCGAAGCTCGATCTGCGAATAATCCGCATCCGTAAAGGACCAGCCCTTCCTGGGAATGAATACCTTCCTCAGCTCCTTGCCCCTCTCTGAGCGGATGGGGATGTTCTGCAGATTCGGATCTGCGCTGCTTAAGCGCCCCGTGGCGGTCACCGTCTGATGGAAGGTGGAATGGATCCTTCCTCCCTCATCGATATAATCGGCCAGGGAATCCGTATAGGTCCCCTTCAGCTTGCTGAGCGTCCTGTATTCCAGGATCTTTGCCACGATGGGATAGTCCGGGGCAAGCTTCTCCAGCACATCCGCCGCCGTGGAATATCCGGTCTTTGTCTTCTTGCCCCCTTTAAGTCCCATTTTCTCAAACAGGATAACCCCCAGCTGCTTCGGGGAATTGATATTAAAGGCTTCTCCGGCATCTGCATGGATCTCTGCTTCAAGGGTACGGATCTCCTCCCCCAGCTGTTTAGAATACCGGACAAGAGCCTCCCTGTCCGCCGCGATCCCTTCCTTTTCCATCTCGGCAAGGACCCGGGTCAGGGGACGCTCCACCGTTTCAAAAAGCTCCTGCATTCCCCCCTCTTTGACCTCAAGATATCTCCTGGAGCCCACGGAAAATGCCTCCATGGCCGAAGCCCTCACATCCTCGAAGGGATCCCTGGCCGGAGTCAATGGATTGTTCAGATATTCCAGGATCAATATATCCCTCAGGATCAGCTCCTCCGGGACACGGCAGGATGAAAGGAGCTTCTTTGCCCCCATGGTATAGCATACCGTCCCCTTCTTGGCAAGCCGTAAGAGCATTTCCTCCACAAGGGCAGACAGCCTGTCCATGGAAGCAAAAAAGGCCTCCTCCTTTGAATATACCCAGGCAAAGGTCTTCCCATCCCCGGCGACGGCGATAAACTCCTTCGAAAGGGCCTCTTCGATGCTCTCCCGTAAGCCGGACTCCTCCGTGATCTCACGGAAAGCCTTCGTGTCCGCCTTTTCTTCCTGGATGTCACGGTCAAAATGCTTCAGCAGGCTCTTAAACCCAAGCCGCATAAAGAGCGAAAACGCTTCCTCCGTATAAAGATCCCGGATAAGCGCATCCTCAAAGGCAAAGTCCAGCTCTGCCTCTGTGTCGATGGTCGCCAGCTTTTTCGAGAGAACAGCCAGGTCAAAATTCTGCTCCAGGCTCTCCCTTATGCTCTTTTTTGTGATCTCCGGGATATGCTCCCTTAAATTTTCTATGGTCTGGTACTGCTCGATGAGGCTTGTGGCCGTCTTCTCCCCGATCTTCGGTACCCCGGGGATATTGTCGGAGGAATCCCCCATCAATGCCTTCAGCTCAATGATCCCTTCCGGAGTCACATGATACTTTTCCAATACATCCGCGGCCAGAAAATCCTCCACGACCGTATTCCCCTTTACGGTATGCGGCAGGCGGATCTTCACCGTAGACTCGGTGGCAAGCTGCAAAAGATCCCGGTCCCCGGAAAGAATGACCGCATCGATCCCTTCTTTTTCCGCCCTGCGGGACAGGGTTCCCAGAATGTCGTCTGCCTCGATCCCTTCCTTCGACACGGTCTTGACCTGCATGGCCGCAAGCAGCTCCTTGATGATGGGGATCTGCTCCTTCAGCTCATCCGGCATGGCATGCCTGGTTCCTTTATAGGCCTCATACATCTTATGGCGGAAGGTGGGGGCATGCTCGTCAAAGGCCACGGCCAGGTAATCCGGCTTTTCTTCATCCAGCACCTTGATCAGGATATTTAAAAACCCAAGCAAGGCATTGGTATGGATTCCTTCGCTGTTTGTCAGCGTCGGAAGCCCATAAAATGCCCTGTTCATTATGCTGTGGCCGTCCACCAGCAGTATTTTTTTCATCTCGATCCTTTCCTCCCTGCCGGATAATATCGTCCCCTTCCCTGGAAGCCTTAAGCCGGCTAAAATAGGAAGAGCATCAAAAAGCAGGCCGCGATCATGAAGGCCGCGGTCCCCTCCACGATATAGATCCCGGACCGGATTCTATCTAATAAGAGAAGCGTCTCCTCCGTTGCATGGAGCTTTTTATCCAGCTCGCTGTCCAGATTCAGCGTCTCTCCGCTTTCCACCCGGCGGATCCCTTCTTCCAGCAGGAAATTGATCTCCATCTCGTCCCTGCAGTCCGGACAAGCCTTAAGATGGGCAAGAAGCCTTCTCGCATCCCCGACCTCCAGCCGCCCCTCCAGGTATCCCGGGATCAGGGACTCTATATCCTTGCACTCATTCATCTGCGTTTCAGATCCCATCCATCCAGGTCAGCAGCAGATCGATCCAGGGAGTACATTCTGCCTGGACCGACCCCGGCTCCTCCGGATGCTGGGTTCTCTGGTCTGCCAGGGACAGGCCGTGCTGCCCCTTTGCAAACATATGAAATTCCGTCTGGATCTTATTCCTGCGAAGGGCATTCAGATACAGCAGGGAATTTTCCACAGGGACAGCATCATCCTCATAGGTGGTCCATATAAAGGTGGGCGGATTATCCTCCCCCACATGCTTCTCCATGGATACCTCCTCCAGCTTCTGCTTATTTTCTGCATCTGCCTCCCCCAGGAGATGGTCAAAGGATTCCCGGTGGGCAAATTCCCCGGAGGTGATCACCGGATAGCAGAGAGCCAGGGCGGCCGGCTTCACAAAGCCCATCTCCTTCCATACGGAAGCATAAGAAGCCGCCAGATGCCCGCCTGCAGAAAAGCCCATGATGATGAGCTTATCCCTGTCGATGCTCCCCACCTTGCTGGCCTGATTGTACAGATACTGCATCGCCTGGCCTGCTTCCTTGAGAGCCGTGGGATAGGTGGCCGGGCTTACGGAATACCAGAGAACGGCGGCATTGAATCCATGATTATAAAATTCCATCGCCACAGGCTCGCCCTCTCTTTCACTGGTGAAAGCATATGCGCCTCCCGGACAGATCAGCACGGTCTTTCTCGGATTATTGAACATCTCCCCGCTTCTTTCATGAAAATACGTGGTAAGACGCGCATAGGGCATGGATCCTTCCGTCTTCATGATGATAGTCCTGTAGATCATGGCTCTCCTCCTTCACTGCCTTTCTCTTTTATCCTTATCTTATTTATAACCTATCTTGAAATCTTTTTCCACCCCGGACGGGGAAGACCTTCCATTTCCCTCAATAGGATCTGGACTGAATGAGGCTTTCGGTCAATGCCGTCACCGGATAAGAGCTGTCCTCCACATGGATGGAGCCGATATAAGACAGGGCGCTGAACTGCCCCTCCTCGATATAGGTGTCATGGGGAAGGGCCTGGCCCTTTTCCAGCTTCATGACCATATCCGTAAGGATGGGTCCATAGAGGGGGGAGCATTCCGTATTGACCGCGATCTCCCCATCCAGGGTAAGCCTCAGCCCGTTCCTCGTGGCATCAAAGGACAGGATCAGGATCTCCCCTCCGGCCAGATCCGTGCCCACCTTATATCCCTTTTCCTTAAGGGCGCTGATGGCTCCGTATGCCATGTTGTCATTCTCGCAGTAGACCACATCGATCCGGTCCCCCAGCCGGCCCAGGAGATCCCGCATGACCTCCTGTCCTTTTCCCTCGGTAAAGTCCCCTGTCTCCTGGGCGATAAGGCTCCAGTCCGTATTCTCCCTTACCGCCTCCTCCAAAGCCTCGGTCCTGCCGATCTGTGCCGAAGCACCGAGGGTACCCTGCAGGTCCACCAGACCGATGTTTCCATTGACATGATTGGATTTCAGAAATTCCCGAAGCCAGGCCGTGGCCCGTTCTCCCTCCAGCCGGAAATCCGATCCCACCCAGGCCACATAGAGATCCTCATCCGATACGTCCACCCTCCTGTCGTAGACGATCACCGGGATCCCGGCTTCCTTTGCCTCCTTCAGCACGGAGTCCCATCCCTTTTCCACGCAGGGATCCAGAATGATATAATCCACATCCTGGTCGATGAACTCCCGGATGGCCTTCAGCTGGTTTTCCTGCTTCTGCTGGGCATCGTCAAAGATCAGGTCATAGCCGTTCTGGGAGGAAAAGCAGGCCTGCACCGAGGCCGTGGATGCCATGCGCCAGTCTGATTCCGAGCCGATCTGCGACAATCCGATGGTCAGCATCTCCCCCTCGTTTGCCACGGCGCCCTGCTCCAGCCGCACCCTCTCCTCTTCGCTGATCCGCACCTGCTTCACCCCCTGGATCTCCTGGGATGCCTCTTCACTTTCAAGCACCGCGGGAAACAGGCCGCAGCCTGTAAGGGGCAGCACAGCCAAAAAGGCCAATAGCATGACAAATACCCCGCGGCCTCGCCACGGGGTATGATTCTGCCTTTTTTTCATAAGATTACTTATTTCTCTCACGGATCGCCGCAAATACGCTCTGGATCACGATGAAGACAAAGAGCAGAGCCGCCGTGAGGATGTTGGGCCAGGAGCTGGCCAGCTTTCCGTTCGTCTTGACGATGGAGGAGATCGTCCCATTGATCAGCACGCCGAAGAAGGAGCCAATGACATTTCCCACGCCTCCGGTCAGAAGCGTGCCCCCGATGACGGCGGAAGAAATGGCATCCATCTCAAGCCCCAGAGCCTGGGAAACGGAGCCTGCCATGGTATTCAGGCAGTAGCATACGCCTCCGATGGAGCAGAGGATGGAGGAAAGCATATAAGCCTTCATCTTGATCAGCTTCACGTTCAATCCCATCATGGCCGCGGACTGTGCGCTTCCTCCTACTGCATACAGGGAACGTCCGAATTTCGTATAGCGCAGCATGATGAAGGTGACCACCAGCACCAGCAGGGCTACGATCACGCCGGGCCTCACATAAGGCGCCATGTATTTTCCCTTATTGTTCACATATCCGCCGAAGGGAACCACGATCTTCGCATTGGCCCATTTGTAGAAGGTGGCATTGATGGCCTCGGTAATGGATACCTGATCCGTACAGATCACCGCCGTCATGCCCCGGCAGAAGAACATGCCCGCCATGGATACGATGAAGGGCTGGATCTCAAGATATCCGATCAGGAAGCCCTGGAAAAGCCCGAAGGCCACGCCGATGACCAGGACGATCAATACCATGGGAACAGCCCCGATCCCCTTGCTCATGCCCACCGCAAGAAGCATACAGTCCATAGCGATCAACGCACCCACGGAAATATCGATGCCGCCGGTGAGCATGACCGCCGTCATGCCGCAAGCTACGCAGATCAAGCCCGCATTGGTGATCAGGATATTCAAAAAGGTCTGGAAATGCGTAAAGCCTTTTGCTCCATAGGTGATGCATCCGCCTGCATATAATACGATAAACAGGGCGATGGTGATGATCAGGAGCAGCGTATTGCTGTTGAATTTCTTTTTCGTTTTCATGCCTTCACCCCCTTTACCTGAGCTCTGGCCGCCGCCTGTCTTTTCAGGAAGGCCTTGAAGGGCGGTGCCTCGATCACAACGATCAATATCACGATGACGGCCTTGAAGACTGGTGCCTGGCTGGCCGACACACCCACAGCATAAAGGGTGGTCGTAATGGCCTGGATCGTATAGGCACCGATGATGGAGCCTGCCAGGTTAAACTTGCCCCCGCCTAAGCTGTTGCCTCCCAATGCTACCGAAAGGATGGCATCCATTTCCAGGTAAAGCCCGATATTATTGGAGTCCGCCGAGGTGATCCTGGAGGAATTCACGATACCCGCGATCGCCGCGAAGAGACCGCAGAGGAAGTAGGCTAAGAAGATCAGGAGCCTGGAATTCAATCCCGCGATCCGGCTGGCCTTTGCGTTGATTCCCACCGACTGGATATACATGCCCAGAGCCGTCTTCTTCAAAAGCAGGGTCACCACCAGGATGCAGATGGCCGTAATGATGATGGGCGTCGGGATCGGCCCCGTAAAAGCACCAAAGTATGCAAAGGATGGATTACGGACATAGACGATCAGGTCATTGCAGAGCAGAAGTCCGATGGCTCTGGCCGCCGAAAAAAGGATCAGGGTCGCCACCATGGGCTGGATATGAAGATGAGCCACCAGGGTTCCGTTAAAGGCCCCGCATAAAAGTCCCATAAAGATCGCGGCCAGAAGTCCCACCGCCAGAGGCTTCGCCAAGGTTGTGGTAGAGGATACCCCATAGCCTGCCAGTGTCATGCACATGAAGCTGGCACAGAGGCTCATGACCGACCCCACCGAGATATCGGTACCGGCTGAAGCCGAAACCACCAGGGTCATACCGATGGCTAAGATCGCGATCTCGCTCCCCCGGTTGATGATATCCACGATACGTCCGTAAAAGATGGTGCCGCTTGCCGTGGTCTGCCTCAAGGAGATCATGAAGAAGGAAAGGGGATTGTCCCCTACCGCGGCATCATGGATGATATTGACCGCCATGACCAGGAGCAGGGCCACCACAGGAAGCAGCAGGGGCCATTGCTTGATCTTTTCCCACGACAATTTCGTCCCGTTTTTTGCATTCATTCCTGTTCACCTCCCGCTATCGCTTTCATGACGCCTTCCTGAGAAAGCTCCCGGTCAAGCTCTCCCACCTTCTGGCCGTCCCTCATGATGACCATGCGGTTGCAGGTACGGAGCATCTCCGATATTTCCGAAGAGATAAAGAGCACGCTCTTTCCTTCATCCGCAAGCTTTATGATAAGCTTCTGGATCTCTGACTTCGTCCCGATATCGATACCCCTGGTAGGCTCGTCTAAGATCAGGAAATCCGGATCTGTCGCAAGCCACCTGGCCAAGATCACCTTCTGCTGGTTTCCGCCGGATAACTGCTTTACCAAAGTCTCCTTGCTGGCCGTCTTGATCTGGATCAGATCGATATAGCGGTCTGCGATCTCCTCCTGCTGTGCCCGGGAGAGCTGCTTAAACATCCCTCTCTTTGCCTGAAGAGCCAGGATGATATTCTCCCTCACGCTCAGATCGGCGATGATCCCTTCCGCCTTACGGTCATCGGGAAGCATGCCCATGCCCTTATTCATGGCATCGATGGGCTGGTTGATCTTGACATGCTCGCCATTTACCTCAAGAGTGCCTGTCTGGGCCTTATCTGCCCCGTAAATGCAGCGGGCAAGCTCGCTCCTTCCGGAACCCAGTAGGCCTCCGATGCCTACCACTTCTCCCTTATGGATATCCAGGTCGAAAGGCTTTACGGTACCCGCATGGCTTAAGCCCTTGGCGCTGATCCGAAGCTCCTCGCTTTCAAAATTCCGGTTTTCCTTCTTGATCTCGGCCAGATCGTCCAGATCCTTGCCCATCATGGCGGCCACCAGCTTCACCCGGGGCAGCTCGGCGATAGGATATTCTCCCACATATTTTCCATTTCTAAGCACCGTGATCCGGTCACAGACCTCATAGACCTGCTCCAGGAAATGGGTTACGAATACGATCCCCACTCCCTTATCCCGAAGGCGCCGCATCAATACAAAAAGCTTTTCCACTTCCTCGTCATCCAGGGAAGAGGTGGGCTCATCCAGGATCAGCACCTTGCATTCCATATCAACAGCCCTTGCGATGGCGACCATCTGCTGGATCGCAAGAGAATAGTTTTCCAGATTCTGTGTCACATCCACGGAGATCCCCAGGTCGTCCATGATCTTCTGCGAACGGCTGTTATAGGATTTCCGGTCTATGGTATGCAGCTTCGTCAGAGGCTCCCGCCCGATGAAGAGATTTTCCGCTACGGAAAGATTCGGGCAGAGATTGACCTCCTGATAAACCGTGGAAATACCTACGTTTTGGGCATCCCTCGTGGAATGGTTCCTCACCGGTCCGTCGATCCCATCGATATGGATCTCTCCCGCCTCAAAATCATTGATGCCGGTCAGGCATTTGATCAGCGTGGACTTTCCGGCTCCGTTTTCCCCCATCAGTGCATGGATCTCGCCCTTACGGAGAGTGAAGTCTACCTTGTCGAGCGCCTTGACTCCGGGAAAGGTCATTGAGATCCCCCTGGCGGTCAGCACTACATTATCTTCCATGAACTTCTCCTTTCCATCCCAATCGGATCCCCGGCTTAACCTTCGCCGGGCATCCCGCTTTTCTTATAAGCTTAACCCTGTAAATAAAGGGAGTTCCCGGGTCACCGGGAACTCCCGCGGATACTTACAAACGATATCCTGTCAGTGGGTATCAAAACCCCTGCTTCTTAGTACTGTGCTGCGATGACGTCGTCCGTAACCTCGATCATGCTCTGTGCATTGCCGTCAACGGAGAAGTCAACGATCTGATCCTTCAGAGCATACCAGTTATCGGGAACGAGGATCTGCTTCTCAGGCGTGCCGCCAGACTGAAGGGTCTGAAGAACTCCCTCAACCGTAGGAGCTGCCAGAGGGTTGCACTCGAAGTCAGCCGTGATCTTGCCAGCCTTAACCTGCTCAAGACCTGCTGTACATGCATCATAGGAGATCAGGATCACATCGTTGCCAGGGCCATAGGTAACGCCAGCGTTGTCCATAGCGGTCATGGCACCAAATGCCTCGTTATCGTTCTCGCAGATCACAACATTGAACTTGCCTTCATAGGACTTGCAGAAGGACTCCATAACTTCCTGGCCGCCTGCCTCGGTGAAGTCGCCGGTCTGCTTGTCAAGCACGGTCCAGCCTTCCCTGTCAGCAACTTCCTGGAAGCCGTCGGTACGTCCGATCTGAGCAGAGGAGCCGATGGTTCCCTGGATGATCAGAGCATTGATCTCTTTGATTCCCTGCTTCTCAGCATAAGCCTTCAGCCATTCGCCAGCAGCTTTTCCTTCGGTAAGGAAGTCGGAGCCGACCCATGATACATACTTGTCGGAATCATCGATGGTCCTGTCGATAACTACTACAGGGATGCCTGCATCTTCGCACTCAGTAAGGACGGTATCCCAGCCGGTTGCGATGATCGGGTCGATGATGATGTAATCCACGCCCTGCTCGATGAAGGAACGAACTGCTTCCTTCTGTGCTGCTTCATCATTGTCGCAGTCCACGAAGCTCAGGTCATAGCCGTTTGCCTCAGAGAATACATCCTGGCAGCTCTTTGTGGAAGCTGTACGCCAGTCAGACTCATGTCCAACCTGTGCGAAGCCAACCTTGATCAGTCCGCCTGCATCCTCTGCGGGAGCTGCTTCCTCTGCAGGAGCTGCTTCCTCTGCGGGAGCTGCTTCCTCTGCAGGAGCTGCCTCTTCAGCGGGAGCTTCTGCTGCGGGCTCTGCTGCAGGAGCCGGAGCCGCTGCCTCGCCGCAGCCGGCCAGAAGTGCCACTGCCATGGTTGCCGAAAGAAGTGCGCTCAGTAACTTTTTCTTCATATTTCCTCCTTTAGAATCCGGGGCTGTGTTTTTTTTGGATGCCCCTTTCTACGTTTACATGTACGATTTTATGACCGTCAAGGAGATTATTCCATATAGAATCTTATGGAAATGGTTTTAATTTTTCCTGGATTATGTACAAATTATGAACGATTTTTGAATACAGAAGTGTTTTTGTTCAAAATTTTACCGCTGGAAGGATTTAGGGATAAGAATTTCAACTTTTGTCCCCTTGCCATAGGTGCTTACGATGCTGAGCCCATACTGCTCCCCATAGCTTAAGCGGAGCCTTTCCGCCACATTGGCCAGCCCGAAGCCCGCATTGTCTTCTCCCGGTTTTTCCATGCCGTCCACGATCCGAAGAAGCCTCACCAGCTCCTCCTCCGTCATCCCGATGCCGTCATCCTCCACAAAGAGCTTCAGATTATCCTGCCCCTCCTCGATCCCGATCCGAATCTCTCCCATGCCCCGTTTATTCTTGATCCCATGATACAGGGCATTTTCCACGATCGGCTGGAGGGTCATCTTGATGATGGCATATTCATGGAATCTTTCCGGGATATCGATCTTATAGGAAAGAATGTCCCGGTAGCGGAAGGCCTGGATGGAAAGATAAGCCTCGATATGATCCAGCTCTTCCCGGATGCGGATGAAATCCCTGCCTCCGGAAAGGGTGGTCCGGAAAAAGCGGGACAGTGCCGTGACGATGGCCTCCACATCCTCTGTCCTGCCGTCTTCGGCAAGCCAGACGATATTATCCAGCGTATTATACAGAAAGTGGGGATTGATCTGGGCCTGCAGAAGCCTCAGCTCCAGGTTTCTGGAATTGATCTGTTCCTTTCGGATATTCTCCACTAGCTGGCCGATCTGGGCAATCATGCTGTTGAAGCTCCTTCCCAGGATCGCGATCTCATTGCTGCCCTCATCATCTGCCCTGGCGCTGAATTCCCCCCGGCCGACCCGCTCCGTCACCCGGCAGAGCTCCTCCACCGGCTTCGTGATGGTGCCGGTGATATAGACCGAAAGCATCACCGCCAGCACCGAGAGAAAGACCACCATCAGAATCGTATTCCGCATCAGCAGATCCCTCTGGTATTCCATCTGGGCCCGGATATTTTCCATGCTGGCCGCTTCATAATAGATATATTCCATGATCCTTTCCTGGATCAGCTGGGTCAATATCCGGATATCCGTATCCAGCCGCAGCATGTTTTCATCATAGCTTCCCTCCAAGCCGATGGCGGCATTGATATCGTTCATTCTTTTCCTTAAGGTGATCATCAGCTTGATGATGCTGAGGGTCAGCTCATTGGCATGGATGGAATTGGAGGTAGACTGGAGGGATTCGAAGGTCTGCTCTGCCTCCGTGATGAGCCGGTCCGGATCCTTCAGGCCGAGAGCAGGCTCCACCTCGTTTTTTTTGAGGGAGCGGGCGATCATCTGATACATCACATAATCCATCTCCTCCTTGAAGGCGATGTTATAGTGATTGGCCTCCGCCACATTCTGCACGATGGTATCATAGGAATTGCCAAAGCGGTCCAGCTGGTAGAGGATGAATCCGGTCATGGCAAGAAAAGGCGTGATCAGGACGATGGTAAGAAGGATCAGCTTCGCACGCAGGGAAATATCCTGGAATACTTTATTTCCTTTTCCCTTCATGTCCTGTCCTGTCCCCTTGCCCGGAATTCCTTCGTGGTCATGCCCTGGGTCTTCTTAAAGGTATAGCTGAAATAATGGGGATCCTTGTATCCCACCCGGTAGGCCACCTCAAAGCTTTTGAGGTCTGTGGTCATGAGAAGCTCCTTCGCCTTTTCCATGCGCTTTCCGATGAGATATTCGATGAACGTGATGCCCATCTCCTGGGAAAAGATGGAAGAGAAATGATTCGGGCTGATATTGACCTTGGAGGCCACGGAATTCAGGGTGATATCCTCCTTGTCATAATGGGAATCAATATATTCCAGGGCAGCATGCACCACCCGGCTGTTTTTCTTGGCCGAGCCGCTGTCCCTTAAGCGGATGACACGCTGCATGTAATCGGTGAGATAATCCCTGACCTCGATCCAGGAAGGCCCCCTGCCTACGAAATCATTGATATTGCCACATTCCCTGTCGATCTCCTCCGGGCCGGAGCCCAGCTCCTTTAAGAATCTCACCATGGAAAAATAAATATCCATCGTCAGGTAATTCAGGAAGATCAGGGACTGCACATTCTGCTCCCCCACGGAATGAAATACTCCCTCCAAGAAAGAACCCACCTCATCGAAGCTTCCGGTCTTGAGGAAGCTTTCAATGGCCTTCTGGGGGCTTTCGCTGCCGGCCGCCATCTCTACGTCCAGGTCTCCGTTTCCTTCATGGCCGGTTCTCTCCCGGTCCGCATAGATCACCTGGTCCTTCTTCGCAAGAAACCGGTAGGAAAAGGCACGGCTGGCTTCATTATAGCTTTCCCGGATCTCACTGAGCCGCCGGACCACGGAGCCGATCCCGATAAAATAGGAGGCATCCTTATGCTCCCCCACGGTACGGACGATCTCATCCACCGCGTTTTGGATCCCTTCCAGTGCTTCCCGGCTGTCGGAAACCATCAATATGGCAAAACCGTCTATCCCCCGGTCAAATACATGCCATCCGGGATGTCTTTCGGCGATCTCCAGGAGCTGCTGATGGAAGGCATTGCGCTTGGCCGAAAAGGAGTCCCCGGGCTCCCCGCTGACCGAAAACTGCAGCAAAAGCATCCGGTAATAGCCCGCCGTCAGATTGATCGAAAGCTTTTTCGCCAATTCCAGTATTTCCGAGGCAGACATGCTGTTCATGATCACCCCGTTGAAAAGCTTCATATTCATGAGGAGCTGCTTTTCCTTTTCCTCCTCCTTCGCCCAGTCCGACTGTCTCTCGGACTCCGTCCTCTCCGCCTCGATCCTTTGTGCCACCTTCCGGATGGATTCCAGAAGCTTTGCCGGAGAGATGGGCTTCAGCAGGTACTCCGTCACTCCCAGGGACACCGCCTTCTGGGCATAGGAAAACTCATCATATCCGGAAAGGATGATGATGCAAAGCTCCGGCAGCTCCTTTTTTAAGAGCTCCGAAAGCTCCAGCCCATCCATGAAGGGCATCTTGATATCCGTAATGAGGATATCCGGCTTCAGGTTCAGGATCTGGGGATAGGCCAATTCCCCGTCGCTGGCCTCTCCCACAAATTCGATGCCCTCCCTCTCCCAGTCGATATGCTTTTTGATGCCGTCACGCATGACGATCTCATCTTCTACCAAAAAAAGCTTTACCATTATTTCAAAAACCCGTTGATAATCTGTTCTTCCGCTTCCTGTTCCGTAAGCCCCAGGGTCATAAGCTTTATGATCTGCTCCCCGGCGATCTTGCCGATGGCCGCTTCATGCACCAGGGCCGCGTCCACATGGTTTGCCTCAAGAGCTGGCACGGCCAGGATCCGCCCCCTGTCCATGATGATGGAGTCGCATTCCGTATGGCCCTTGCAGGGTGCATTTCCCAAAAGCTTCGCGTCAAATTTCTGATAGGAATCGTCCCTTGCGACCGACCGGGATACCACATCCGCGCTGCAGCCTTCCCCATCCAGCTTTACCTCATAGGTGCTGAGGGCATTCTGTACGCCATGGGTCATGAGCCTTTCCCGCACCACCAGCTTCGCCCCCTTTTTCAGCTCGGCTATGGTGCTGCGGTTCGTATCATCCACCCCCTTGATCTGCACCATCTCCATCTCCATGGTGCTGTCTTCTTCCATATAGACCTCGGTTCCCGGATTCAGGATCCGCTTTCCTTTCCCGTCTCCCGAGCCGTAGTGCTTTTCCACATAACGGATCCTTGCTCCCTTCCCCACATAGAACCGGTGGATCCCGTCATGCTCGGAATCCTGGGGGCCGCAGTTGTCGATGCCGCAGCCGGCCACGATGACCACATCCGCATCCTCGCCGATATGGAAGTCATTATATACCAGCTCCTTAAGCCCGCTCTTTGTCATCACCACCGGAATATGGACGCTTTCATTTTTTGTCCCGGGACGGATGGTGATATCCAGCCCGCTGCCTCCCTCCTTCGGGACGATCTCGATATTCGCCGTGGAAACCCTTCCTGCCGATTCCCCGTTGGACCGGATGTTGTAAGCTCCCTCCGGTACCTCATGAAGCCCTGCCACCTCTAACAGAAGCCTTTTTTGTATCTCATCCAGCTTTTTCACGACGCACCGCCTCCTTCCGCCATTTTGCATTCCCTGACTGCAGATGAAGTGCCGATAAGCCCCGGCAGGACCTCTTCCCTTGGCCCCTTCTCGGCAAGGCTTCCGTCCTTCAGCACGATGATCTCATCTGCGATCTCCAGGATCCTCTCCTGATGGGATATGATCAGGATGGAGCTGTCCTGGATCTTCTTTCTCATGTCCCGGAAGACCCCGATGAGATTCTGGAAGCTCCACAGATCGATCCCCGCCTCCGGCTCGTCAAAGATGGAAAGCCTGGAGCCCTTGGCCAGCACCGTGGCGATCTCGATCCGCTTCAGCTCTCCTCCGGAAAGGTTGCTATTGACCTCCCTGTCGATATAATCCCTGGCGCAGAGCCCTACCGCCGCCAGGTAATTGCAGGCCTCCGTCATGGACAGGCGCTTTCCGGCAGAAAGCCGGATCAGGTCGGATACCCGGATCCCCTTAAAGCGGACCGGCTGCTGGAAGGCAAATCCGATCCCCTTCCTTGCCCTTTCCGTGACATCGAGCGCCGTGATATCCTCTCCGTCCAAAAGGATCTGCCCCTTCGCCGGCTTTTCGATCCCCATGATCAGCTTTGCCAAGGTAGATTTCCCTCCCCCGTTTGGCCCCGTGATGACCGTAAAGGTCCGGTCCGGGATCTTCAGGCTGATATCCCGGATGATCTCCCGTTCTTCCTCTCCTGCCTCCTCCCGGTCTACCCGGAAGGAAAGGTTTTTCAGCTCCAGCATTTGTTTCTTCTCCTCTTTTCTTTTCCTCTTCGGGCTTAAAAAGCCCCCTCTTTCCCATCCCCTCAAAAAAGACAGGCCCTCAAAAAAGCCTGTCCCTTCTGATCATTCAAAGCTTTATCCCTAAAGGATATGCACATTTTCCGGATCAAAAGCTACCCTGGCCCTGTCACCCTCTCCATAGATCTTTTTATTCCTTGGATTAAAATCCGTGATCTTCACCAAAGTATCTCCTACCATGACATGGTAATTTTGATAGCTTCCCATAAAGCAGCTTAAGACTACCCTGCATGGCAGCTGGCCCTCCTCTGAGATCACCGCGGCCTCCGGACGGAGCACTAAGGTACAGTCCTGCCCTTCCTTCAATCCCTCCTGGGACGCCTCGATCTGCTCTCCGTCGATCTCGATCACGGCCTTTCCGTCTTTCTCGGACTTCACCCTGCCATGCAGGAAATTTGCTTCCCCAATGAAATCCGCCACAAATTCGCTCACCGGATGGTAATAGATCTCCTGCGGCGTGCCCACCTGGGCAACGATCCCCTTTTCCATGATGATGATCTTATCCGAGATCGCCATGGCCTCGCTCTGGTCATGGGTCACATAGACCGCCGTGATCCCGGCCTCCTGTTGGATCCTCCTTATCTCCGTCCGCATGGAAACGCGGAGCTTTGCATCCAGATTGGACAGGGGCTCGTCAAACAAGAGCACGCCCGGCTCCAGCACCAGGGCTCTGGCCAGGGCCACCCGCTGCTGCTGCCCGCCGGAAAGCTGGTTCGTCATCCTCTCCTCCATCCCTTCAAGCCCTACGAGCTTCAGGATATCCGTCACCTTCCTGCGGATCTCGGCCTTGTCCAGCTTTCTCAGCTTCAGGCCGTAGGCTACGTTATCAAAGATATTATAATGGGGCAGCAGGGCATAGCTCTGAAATACCATGGCGGTGTCCCGCTTATTGGGGGTCAGCTCGTTGATGGCCTCCTCCCCCAGATAGATCTCTCCCTCATCCGGGCTTTCAAATCCGGCGATCATCCGCAAGGTCGTCGTCTTGCCGCAGCCGGAGGGTCCAAGCAGCGTCACGAAGCTCCCCGGCTCTATGGAAAGGTTCGTATCCTTCACCGCATAGAAATCCTGCTTCGTTTTTGGATCCTTGTAGATCTTGGAGATATGCTCCAGACGGATTCCCTTTTTTTCTTTTCCCATAATCCCGTACCTTCCTTTAAGCTGCTCCCGTGGCCCTGCTTGTACCAAAATGTTTGATGACCCAGTTCATCAGGACGACCGAGCCATAGGTGATCAAGATCAATATCGTTGCAAAGGCACAGGCAATGCCATATGCCCCCTTTTCTGCGAATTCGTTGATCTGCACGGTGATGAGCAGGAACTGCGGCGTCACCAGCAGAATGATGGCACTGATGGCTGTGATGCTCCGGACAAAGGCTGTCACAAGCCCGGACAGGAAGCTGTCCTTAATGAGGGGAAGCGTCACCGTCATAAATACATGGAAGCTGTTTGCCCCCATGTCATAGGCAGATTCCTCGATGCTCTTGTCGATCTGCCTCAATGCAGAGATCCCGCTCCTCGTCCCCGTAGGGAGGCTCCGGACGATAAATACGATCACCAATATGGCGCCGGTGCCGTAGATCCCCTGCAGGATGCCTGTCCGGAAGATGCCGGCAGAAAAGCCCCGGATATAGCCGATGCCCAGTACCGTGCCGGGTACTGCCATGGCCAGCATGGATACGGCTTCAATGAAGCCCTTTGCCTTAAAGGATTTTTTCACCACCAGATAGGAGATGATCATGGAGAGCAAAGCCGTGATCGGGGATGCGATAAGGGAGAGCACAAAGGAATCCTTAAAGGCCTTAAACCCTTTGTACCGCTTAAATACCTGGACGAACCATTTCGTGGTCAGGTGGAAATCATATCCCCAGGTCTTAAAGAGTGCGCCGAAGGGCACACAGATATACATCAAGATCACAAAGATGGCCAGAAGGGAGCAGAGGATGGACAAGGGACGGGTCACGCTCCGGTCCGTGATCAGCATCCTCTCCCGGCTGGCCTTTCCGGAAAGGGTCGCCGTGCTCTTCCTCTCCAGATAGTATTTCTGCACGATAAACATCAATAGCGTGATCATAAGGAGCACCACGGCCATAGCCGAGGCACCCTCCTTGTCATAGGCTCCGGTGATCTGCAGATAGATCGTGGTAGCCAGCGTATCATAGGATCCGCCGATGATCATGGGATTGGCAAAGTCTGCGATGGATTCGATGAAGGTGACAAGGAACGCATTGCCCAGGCCCGGAAGCACCAATGGCAGGGTCACCGTCAAAAATACCCGGAACCGGGAAGCACCCATGTCCCTTGCGGCTTCCTCCAGGGAAGGATCGATATTTTTGAGCAGTCCTCTCAGCATCATATAGCAGACCGGGAAAAAGGTCAGGGTCTGCACGATGGCGATGCCCCAGAAGCCATATACGCTGTTGTCGTAAATATGCAGCAGATACCGGGTCACGATCCCTGCCTTGCCGAAGAGCATGATCATGGACAGGGACAGCACGAAGGGCGGCGATACGACCGGGAGCATGGAAACTACCCGGAAGAGGCCGCCCATGAATTTCGTTCTCAGCTTTACATATACTTCCACATAGGCAAACAGCAGACCGATGAGGGCCGAAGCGATCCCCGTCAGGAAGCCTACCTTCAAGGTATTGGTGATGGCCCTGCGGAAATTGCTCATGGCAAGCACTCTCCGGAATACGGAAAGGGTGAGGCCCTCTTCGGTGATAAAGCTGTCTACCAGAAGGATGGCAAGAGGATACAGGATAAATACCGTCAAAAATACGATCAGAACCGCGATCGTCGTCACCATGATCGGATCCGCCCAGAATTTCCTGCGGTCCAGCTCTGCACTCTGCCGTTTTCCTGACATGATCTTAAGCCGCCCTCCTTAAAAAACCAACGAGTTATTCCGTCTGGAACCGGTCATCCGCGGCGCTTCCCAGTGCCTCCATGACCTCTTCCACATAGGTTGTGGTATTTGCCTTTGCATCCTCAAAGTCATACTCCATGACATTGTCCGGATCCAGGCCGAACTGTGCAGCCACGGCCGGCTGGCTCGCATTATCCAGCACCAGGAACTGATAGGAGCCATTCTCGGATGCCAGCCCTACGCAATCCGGACTAAGCGCGTACTCGATCCACAGCTTGGCCGCGTTCGGATGCTTGCAGCCCTTGAAGATAGCCGTAGCGCCCACCTCGAAGGAGGTGCCGGAGGAAGGGATGATCAGCTCGATATTGCCATAGCCGTTATCCTCGATCTGGGTAATGCCGTCATGCAGGAATCCGATGCCGATCACGCATTCGCCGGTACCTACGTTTTTGGAGGGACCGGAGCCGGACTTGGTATAAACCTCGATATTCTTGTCCAGATCTACCAGATACTGGATGCCCTCGTCATGGCCGTATTTCTGGATCATGGTATTGACCACCAGCTTGGCCGTGCCGGCCGTATTGTAATTGGAAAGCCAGATCAGGCCCTTGTACTTGGGATCCAGGAGGTCTTTCCAATCCTTCGGCGCCTCGATATTCATCCTCTGCAGCTCATCCTTATTTACCATGAAGCCCAGGATGCCTTTATAAATGCCATACCAGTTCCCATCCTTGTCCTTATACATGTCGCCGATCAGGTGGCTGGCATTCTTTGCCTCATAGGGCTCCAAAAGCCCTTCTGAAGCGGCTACGTTATAGGGATCTGTCGTCCCGCCGAACCACACGTCTCCGGAAGGATTGCCGTTTTCCTCTTCGATCTTGCTCTGCACCTCACCGGTGGAAAGCCTCTGGTACTGTACCTTGATGCCATAGAGCTCCTCGAAATGCTCACAGGCGGCCGCCAGGTAATCCTCCTCGCAGGAGCCGTATACCACAAGCTCCCCGTCAGCCTTAGCCGCATCGATCAATGCATCCATGTCAGAGGATGCATCCTGTGCTTGTGCCGCCTCCCCGGAATCCGTGCTTTCCTGAGCCTCAGCCGGGACTGTCCCCGCGTCGGATGATGCGGCAGGCATAGCCTCCGTACACCCTATGAGACTGAAAGCCATCAATCCGGTCATTGCCAATGCGATCAGTCGTTTCATAGATAAGCCTCCTTTTATGATTTTGTATGGATTTACCAGATCCAGCTCATATTTTACCCGATTTCACCGCTGAAATCAACAAAGCCGGCCGCTGTCCTCAAAGACCCGCCGGGGCCTTCTTCCCGCTACTCCTCTGTCACTTTCACGCTGACCTTCAGCGTCTTTCCGTTGATCTTTGCCGAGACCGCAGCCTTGCCCTTTTTCCTGGCCTTCAGCCGGCCGTACTCATCGACGAAGACAACCTTCGGATTCGAGCTCTTCCAGATGGGAGTCTGCAGGATATCCTTTGTCTTGAGGGTATATGTCTTTGCCTTATTGGAGCTGACGCCCAGCTTGAGGGCATAACTTCCGCTCTTCCTCCCCTCCGTAAGCCGTGCATCCGGCACAAGCGCGGGATCCTCCACATAGATATCCGCCTCAAACCGGAATCCGTTATAGGAGCAGGTAACCTTGCTCTTTCCTGCCTCTTTCCCCGTCACCTTGCCGGTGCCGCTGACGCCGGCGGTATTGCCTGAAGAGGAGCTCCATTCGGCATCCTTTGCCTTGACCTTGTAGAAGCTGAGCTTCGCGGACCTGCCCTTATTGATATAGACCGTCTTCCTCTGGGATAAGGTGCTCACGGTCACGGAAAGGGTGACCTTATTTCCCTTTTCGTCCGTTCCCTGAAGCACCGTCGTGCCTTCCCCGATGGCGGTCAGCTTTCCTGCACTGGCTCCCGCCGTCATGATCCTGACTATGCCGTTCTGGCAGCCGATCTCCTTTCCCTTCTTCAGGATCTTCTCCATGGAGACCGTCGTTCCGGCAAAAGCCTGTAGGGCGGATCCATCCAGGCTGTTTCCGGATACCGGCTCCGTCTTTTCTTCCTTCAGACAAAGCCATGCCGAATTCTTCACGGCAAAATCTCCCTTTGCATATTTCAGCACGATGGTCTGCATCGGTTTAATGGTAATGGCCTGTTTCTTATCATACTTTTTCGGCAGGACATAGTTTTCGGTCACCTTTACCGTGCAGACATATTTCCGTCCGTTGACATAGGCCGTGACCTTTGCCTCCCCCTTTCCCAAAGCGGTGACTTTTCCATTCTTCACCGCCGCGACCTTACTGTTTGAGGAAGCCCAGCCCGCCTGATAATGGGAATCAATGCCCTGGATGCGAAGCGAGGCGGTCTCTCCCACCACCAGGTTCAGCTTCTTTTCCGAGAGCACCGGATCCTTCACCGTGATCTGGATCTTGGTCTTGCCGTTTTGGATCGTGGCCTTGCCCTCGCTCTTCGCCGTGGCCCTGCCGGTTTTCTTCCCGATGGCCACGATGTCCTTATCCGTGGTCGTCCATTCCCCGGCTCCGAAGCTCCAAACCTGCTTTACCACCATATATGCCCTGTTGTTTGAAACCACCAGCTCATCGTCCAGCCCGGAGCGGTCCGGCAGCGGCTCGTCCTCCTCCTCTCCGGGATCCGGACTGGGACCGGGATCTGGACCAGGACCGGGACCAGGACCGGGATCCGGATCCGATCCGTCCTTCTTCCGAAAGACCGCCGTGATCCGGTGGTTTGCCCTTATATCGCTTAAGGTATACTCCTTCCTTGCACCCAAAGAAGCATTATCCAGAAGCACATCCTGGATCTCGGAGCCCTTCGCCGCAGTAATATAGAAGGTCTTGCTCTTTCCTGCCCGGATCTTGGGGCTTTGGGGCGTGATATATCCCTGCCCGCTGCCGGAGGTCGCTGTATTGACCGTATAATACAGCGGATCCGTCGTCATATGGATCCGGAAATCATATTCCCCCGTAACGATATCCTGCGGGATATAACAATATTCGCTCGTCTGCAGGCTGGTCCGGCTGGAAAGGAAATATTCATATTCCTCCCCGCTTTCATTGGTAAGGACAAATTCTCCGTTCAACTGGCCGGTGCTGCTGTTAAGCCAAAGATAAGTCAGCTGGTTCCCGCTCACATCCTCTAAATAATACGGACCACCCGAATCATACCAGCTGTTGAAATAAAAGCTTGCACCTTCCCCCGGCATATGGCTCTTTTGGATCCATTCTTTATTTGTACACCTGGTATCCCCCGTAAAGCTGTCTCCGATCACGATGGATAAGCTTTCTCCCTCTTCCAGGTTGATATGGCGCTTAAACTGCAGCTCTCTGATCCGGGTCTTTCCATCTTCACTATATCCTGTGACCGACATATTCAGGTCATACTCACCGGCAGGCAGCGCGGCCTCCTCTCCGTTTTTGATATCCCCCGTCCCGTAATAGATATATTCATACAGCTTATTGGAATAAGTCTCACATCTCGCATTCAGGACCTCCCCAAAGCCGGCGGGCCAGGAAAACCTCACCTTTCCGCTGTGCTCCGGCGTATCTCCAAGCTCGATCTGCTGGTCTTCGCTTGAAAGATCCACATCCCTTACGCAATAGAGCCTGTTCCCGTTGATGGAATAGGTCACCGTGACGCTGTATGATCCTGCAGGAAGGCTGATCTCTTCCCCATAGAAGGTCATCGTATCGATATAGTATTCATCCCCATCCTTCATCCGAAGGGTGGTCTGCTCCACATGGCAGCTTCCCTCTCCCCGATATTTCAAAGAAATCTTATGGTTCCCCGCTCCGTCTACTGTCACGGAGCTATCACTGCCTTTAAACTGAGCCAAATAAAGCCCCTTACTGCTCCGGATGTAAGCCTTCAGTGAATCCGCGTTTTTGGCTCTTGTGGCATACCGGTAGTATTCATAACTATCCTGATCCGCAAAGATCAGGCTGAGGATCTGTTTCCCCGGATCATAGCTATACCGGTAGGTAGAAAGCGTATTTGTTTGGTCACCCGTTTTCGTGATGAAGGTATAGGGCGAATAATATTCTCCCTCTTCTCCCGTATCCATCTTGAGCTCATACAGCGCATAATAATCTGCCACATCGATCAAGCTGTCCTGGCTCAGGGTTTCTTCTTGGATAAGAGGGGTATACAGGCTGGCACTGCCTACGCAGGGCATCGTATAATTTCCTTTGGCTTCGATGCGCTCTATGCCTGCAAATGCGGCTTCTCCCCCGAAGGTTTTGCTATAATAGTGTTCATAAAGCTTCTCCCCGTTTCTGATATACAGCCTTTGCAGAGAAAGCTGCTCTCTTGATGCCTTCTCCTTACTGTCGGTCACGGAGACCTTTTTTGCTCCCTTCAGGGACAGGACCGCATCCCTTAATTCCGTGATCCTTTTGCAGACCATGCCGCCATCGCATGCAACGATCAGGGCATAGCCCTCCGGATAAGCGGCCATCCATTCACTCTGCTTCAGGAGATATCCGTTCCCGTCCTTTTCTACCGCCAGGTTGTATAGCGAGCTTTCATAGGTCAGATCGATATAATAAAACTTCGGGTTGACGATGGTTTCATCCACACGGAAGGAGATCTCCCCCTTCTCCTTTACTTTCAGGGTTTCTGTTCTTGTTATCTCTCCATACTGATTTTGAGAGACGAGATACCGGACCATCACGTTGACCTGATGATCGCCCGTGCTTAAGTTTCCTGCCACAGCGCTGATCTGAGCGCTGTCATCCTCCTTCATGGAACACTTCACACCAGAAAGGGCTTTTCCGTCCACCGTCACCAAGGCCTCTGCCATATCCACTGCATCCCGGACCCTGGCGGACAGATAGATCCTGCCGTTATCATCCGGATAGGCTTCATCCGGATCGATGGCATCGATGCTGGGCGTCATCCGGTTCCGCACGCGAATCTTCGTCTGGGCCGTATTATTGTCTGTCTTGCGCTCCGGAGTCTTATCCCACTTATTGATCAAAGAAGCCGTTATGGTCTTCTCTCCCGGGCTTTCCGGGATCCAGGGAAGACTTACCGTTTTCTCGGAAAAAGCCTCGACATATATATCCTCTCCCAGCACGGCATCCTTATCGCCGTCATTGATTTTCACATCGACCCAGCCCCCGAGGCTTCCACGGTTGTATATATTCAGGATGAGGGCATTCTCCTCCCCTATGATGGGAGTTTCCGCCGTGGTGATATTTTCCCGGTAGACCGCAAAGTCCGGAAGCCTTCTCACCTCCCCCAGGTTGGCCGGATTATCTCCCACATAGCTGATGGTGGTTGAATCGGGGTAGATCAGGGTGACCTCGGTATCCGCCGTCACATAATGGGTACCCGGATCCGTGTCATAATCCCTCACTATGGTATTCCTTCCGGGCTTCAGGAGATGACTGCCCGGAGTCAGGTCCACAATGGTAACCTGGGTAAGCCCCTCATTGGCCGAGGAAGCATCCTTCACCTTGGAACCGTTGATATAATAATCATAGCCCACCCGTTGTCGGTTGACATAATATTTCCCCGGGTTTTTGTCATACATTCTTCCGGTTTCCCAGATCTGCGGCGGATCGTCCTCCTCAAAATCATAGACATAGATCTCGGATGTAATGCTTCCCACATTGGTGCACTGCCTGCCATAGACATCGTAATAAACCGCCTGGCCGTCGATTTCATTCTCCAGGTTCTTGATCATCTCTCCCAGACCGAAATCGATCAGTCCGGAGATCACATTTCCTACCACATAACCAATGATGGTCCCGGGTCCGTCTCCGATGGCCGTACCCACATAGGCTCCCGTCTTCCCCAGGAGCTTGCCTCCAAAGTAGCGGTTTGCATTCCTGGCCACCACTAAACCGGTATATCCCACCTTTTGATCCACGGTGGCATTCCGGCTTGCCCAGACACGGCTCGTATCAATGACATCCATGCCGGTATTGATGTATTTGGCTGCCTTATTAGCCTTGCTGTAGGACTGATAAAAGCCGGATTCCGCATAATCAGAAAAACTATAGAATTCTGACAGCTGAGAAGGCGTCAGGTATTTTCCTTCTCCCATATATTTGGCCATGTTTGCGGGATAGCTGATCATCGAAGACTGGACGCTGTCCGTGACCTTGACCCGGATCTTTCCGGAGGTAGTCTTGGGATCGTTATTCAGGATGATATCATCATATTTTTCGATCTTTAGGATATTCGCGGCCTTCCGCACCTGGTCGGTCTCTTTCTTATAATCCGAAAGGGACATCTGGTAGATGGTCTCCACATAGGTCTTGCCGTCTTTCTCATAGATCCGGACCGATGTGGGGCTGCCCCCTGCCGCGGCCTGGTTTTCTTCCGTATCCGGGACAATATCCGTAGAGACCGTCACCGTCATCGGAGCCGTCTGTGATACCCCGTGTTCATCGGTATAGGTGACATTATCCGCGATGGTGAAGTTCATCATGCCATTATCGTCAAACAGCAGATTGGCTACTTCTTCAAATTCTTCCTTTGTATTGACCCCGTCCTTTTCCGGATTTTCCGGATCCTCCGGATCATAATATTGATTTGTGACATCCGCGAAATTAATGACCTGATCCCCGCTTGCCGTCAGGAAGGCCAGGCTTTCATCCTCGGCATATTCCATATCCTTGAAGGGATTATCGGACTGAAGGAAGGCAAGCTCCCTAAGGGTTGCGGCATTGATCACCTTATCCTTAAGATCATAGGTGATCTCTGCCCTTCCGCTTGCGCCGCCCTTAGCCACCAGGCTTCCGGATACGGTCTCAAGATGATTGGCGCTGATCTTTGCCAGATCCGGCACCACATTGACCTCTGTATCCCCATAGCCTTCCAGCTCATAATTTTCTACCGCCGGGCTGATCCTGGCATAATCCGCCAGATCCCCCTCCAAATCCAGGGTAATGTCCGTAACCGGAGTGCTGGTGGGATTATGAATGTTGTAGACTCTTACCAGGGAACCGGGCAGCTCGCTCCCCTCCCTGGTAATATTCAGTTTGACCTCCGGGATCCTGCAGGTAAGCTTTGCTTCCAGCCGGGTGGTTTCCGTGCTTCCCTCCACATGTCCCGTCACATAGATGCTGTAAGAGCTTCTCGTGGCATTCTGGGCAAAGATGCTTAAGTCCACATCCTGGGTCTCATTGGGCTGGATGGTAAGGGGAGCCTCCTTGGACCCGTTCTGTACAAAGTTCATAAAGAGATCGTCATTGGGATTTGTACACTCCAGATAATATCTTGCCGGATTATCGCTCTGATTTGTGACATGGATCACAAGCTTCTGGTCGTAGTCTCGTTGAAGCTCCGCCACATCGCAGCTTAAGGTCAGTATGCTCCCATAGCTTTCATTGGCCTGCTTTGACAAAGCCTTAACCTTCTGCGCCCCGTCAGAAGAAGCCATGAGGTCAAGATGAAAGTCCTGGGCTCCCCCTTCGGCCTTCAGCTCGGCATAATCCGGCGGGGGGCTGAAGGTAAGATTTCCCGGTTCTTCTATAGCCGGTGCCTCCTGTACCGCTTCCGCAGCCGGTGCCTCCTGTACCGCTTCGCCTGCCCAGGCGCTTCCATTTCCCTGGACCACCATGACCAGGATCAAAAGCCATGCCGCCAAGCTTTTCCGATATGCCCTCATTTGTTTCTCCTCCCTGCTTCCTTTATTTCCCAAACCGGTCATTACTTACTCCTCTACCACCAGGATCTTCGTAGCCGTGCCGGTACGGTTGTAGTAAAGCTTCAGTCCATCCGTCCCGAAAATGCCGTCCGTAGGGATCCGGATGGTATATTTGCCCACATCCTTATTGTGCATGCCGCTGGTAAAGACGAAGCGGTATACATCCAGCTGCTCTCCCACGGTCCACCTGGAACCATTGTCCGTATAATAGACATCCCCAAAGAACCCTGCCGCATTCCCTGCTACTTCCTCTGCAGCCTGTCTGGAATCTGCTTTATCATTGCGCCGGACATAATCCCGGATATAGGCTTCAAACCGCTTGTCCTCCTTATTGTAATAAGGCTCCCAGGTATATTTGCTTCTCCCGGGACCTCTCTGAAGGTATGCGTCCACATAGGTCTGGTTGATCATATTCTTTCCGAACTTGTTCTTTTTCAGCTTGCCATAGATCCCTTTGCTGAAGGTCAGCTTCTGCTCGTCGGATTTTCCACTCCAGGCCTTTGACTTCCAGGACAGCTTGAAATCACCGGATTTCAGCTGGATCCCCTTGATGGTAAGGTTCTTTTCAAGCCTTCCGGTATATTGCTTGTAGGTAGCAGAGAGCTTCCCCTTCTTTTTCTGGGTCACGGTCTCGGTAAAGGGACCCCAGAGCACCAGCTTATAGAGGCCGGCGTCATCAAAAATCCCCTCATATTTCTCCGATCCGGTGCCCGGATCCCAGCTGATCACCTTTCTTTCGATGACGCCGGATTTTTTGATCTTATAAATGTCGACCTTCATAGTACCTGTAAGCGTCACTGTTTTCCCGGAGCCGGACTTCTTTTTGGAGGCCGCCGCGATCTTCAGGTCATTGAAGCGGATCTGGTTCCTCAGCGCATTGTCCTCATCCAGCATCAGGCTTTCCCACTTTAAGGTGGAGGGGATGCTGAGCTTCAATCCCTCCAGACTTCCATAGGACTTGCTGTCATATACATGGAAGATCCTGGAATAAGCATAACCGGTATAATTGCCGATCCCCCTGGCCTCGATATAATAATCATAGCCGGGCTTGATATCCTTTGCGGCAACGGCGATCCGTCCCATATCCTCCTCGTTTTTATCGTTGGCTCCGTCGATCCGGTAAATGGTCTCCGCATAGTCTGCACCCTTCTTCAAGGTGGTGATCTTCGGCTTATCCTCATCGCGGATCACGCCCTTATAGTAGGGATCCAGGCTGTCCGCATGACCCACAAGCTCTGTCCGGGACGGATAATGCACATTCTGAACCTTATAGCTCACCTTTGCGGCTTTATTATTTGCCGCAAAATAGCTGTCCTTAATGCCGGCCACGGCCGGGAAGGACATGTCGTCATGCTCTTCTTCGCCTGCTACGTCCCAGGGGTCGTAGTACTGCTCCAGGGATTCGATATAAACCCGGGATTTATCAGCCGGCCGGCTGAGATCTCCCCGGATCTGGGCCGGATAGATGTCGAAATAGACCGTGGCCTTAAATTTGCCTGCATACCTTCCCGCACCGGTGATAACGACCTGCGGCTTATCCCCCTTTTTCTTATAGATGGGCTTTACCTTATCCGCAAGGGTTTTTCCGCCATTGGAATAATAAACGGAGGCATTGGTATTATTCTTATAGGATAATTTGAAATCCTTCCCATAGATCAGAGGGACTGTGCCTCTCATTACAGTGATCTCAAGGTCGTCCACCTGGGAGCTTTTTACGGCCGGGATATAGTAATTATCCGTATTGTTTGTGCCCTCCATCATCACATGGGCAAGCCCGGTATATTCCACCGGGGGGATAGAGCCGATATATACATCATTTCCGGCATAGGCGTATACCATGGCATAAACGAAATAATCCTCTGTCGCCGGAAGAAAATTGGAATCATCATACCCAGGATCAGCATCCAAAAGCTGCCATTTTCCATTGATCGTCCCATAATACCAGCCGGCAATGTGATCGCCATCCTCCTCGTTCAGCACCCCGTCTCCCTTTTTCGTCCAGCCCTTCACTTCCTCATTGTGTGAGGGAACAACCGGGATATTCTGCCGGTTATCAAGCCCTTCATAGATCCTTGTATGATCAAACTTATATTCCTCCGTAGCCACCAGCTTGTCTTTGGGCAGCTTTTCTCCTTTTTCCCGGTCCTTTCTGGGATCTTCATACTGGAGGATATAATTGACGGTGATCTTAGGCTGTACCGTGACATAGCATACCGCGGTATGGATATAAAAACGGTCTGCAAGCCTTTCGGAAAGCTGGGGATCGCTGCCCTTACCGTCCTCTCCTGCCTTCTGCCCCGTCTTCAGGTCCAGGTAGAGCTTGAAGGGATCATCCTCATATTGACCATCCTCATCATCCCAGACAATGGTAGGCTCTATGGTCTTCACCTTCTTTGCATCCTTTGCTTTTACAGAAGCGGAGAGCAGATCCTCTCCCTGAAAGAATCCTCTTTTCCCATCAAAATAATAATGATCACTATCATATCCGTAATACATGCCGGTGCTGTCATAATTGTCTATATGAATATCCCCATAG
Organism: Lachnospiraceae bacterium; assembly: GCA_024693135.1. Lineage (GTDB taxonomy): Bacteria > Bacillota > Clostridia > Lachnospirales > Lachnospiraceae > NK4A144. The sequence goes on from JAILLN010000049.1 coordinate 190,873, forward strand.
ACCTCCACCGGTTCGATCTCCCCTTTGAACTCCTCTCCCCTATAGGGATAGGCATGGGCATAGACATCCAGGGGCCGGGTCTCGATGAGAACCGGGATCGCCTGGCCGGTCAGTGTTTCATTGGTCTCATATATCCTGACCTTGTTGGCACTCACATATACCGTAGTACCGGGCTCCACCTCAGCCATCTCGGCATCGTCTTTGATCCTGGAGGCCGGGCTCATGCTGGCATTCCGGTAAACCCCGTCTCCCAGCTGATTAGGAGCATTCCAATAGATGATCCTGTAACCGCTGGTCTCCTCTGAAGCATACTCATAATATACCCTTTTCTGGACAGCCTTCAGCGTACTCCCGTAATAAGCCCGTCCCCCGAAGCCCACGAAGTTGTAGGATACGGTTTCCCCGGGATCTTCATGGACGGCCGTGATGGTATTTTCCAGATAGGTAAGGTTGAAATTTCCGGAGACCGAATCGTCAAAAAACCGAAGGGAGTTTTCCTTCACCTTAAAGGCATAGGTCTTCGGCTCCTCCCCATCGGAGGAAATGACATCGGTCCTGCCCCGATATTCCTCCAGCGTCTTTCCGTCAAAAAGGATCCGGGCATCCTGGATAACATTCTGCCTGGAGTAAAGGCCTTGCTGGACTCGATCAAAATAGACAAACGGTACAGGGGAAGATACCCTGGTATAGGGTGTCTCTCCATCATAGGCCTTATCCGGGTCATAGGCATAAGCCCCGATGGTAAGGCGGTTTCCGGACAGGGTCTCGTACTCCGGATCCGCGGAATATGCATAATAATTATCATCCCAGACAGAATTTCCGTCCTTATCCTTCATCGAAAAATCCGGATCTATGGCCGGCACCACCGTCAGGTTTGCCTTCTTCACGGTAAGGACCGCCACATTGGAGGAGGCTGTCTGATAGGGAAGATCCTCCCGCCCCGCAAATCCGGGATTTCCGGTATATCCGTCCGTATGATAGGCCTCAAACAGGGCCTTCACGTAATAGGTTCCTGCATTCAGATGCCGGAGGTCTGCCGTTCCTTCCCTCAGGCTGACCAATCCATCCAGGGTTTCTTGCGAGGCGGCCTCCAGCTCCTCCCTGCTCATGGCCTGCACCTTATTCCTGGTATTTTCTTCTGAGGCCTTGATAAAGCAGGTATGGAGCTCTCCTACCGTGGTGCCGTCAATGGTCACCGCAAGGGAAGCATATTTGTTTCCATTCAGCAGAGTCCTTCCGTCATTTCGGTTATCCACCCCCAGCTTCAGCCTTTTGGTTTCCGATCCGTCCTTATCCTTAAAGGAGACCTGATCCAGGAAGCTGCTGTTGGTCAGCACGGTCCCGTTTTTATTCAGCCAATAAGCGGACGCATCTCCCATATAGGTGATCTCCAGCTCCTCCGGGATGGAAACTCCCTTTCCTGTCTCCCGGTCCGGGGTCTCTTTGGTTTCAAAAGAGCCCACCAATATCCCGTCGGAAAAAAATCCCTCATTTTGATCAGGATTCAGGTGGTCAGCCCCTTTGATGCTTCGGGCAAAGAGATAATAGGTCTTGTTTTCCTGGATCTTAGAGGTTCCGTCTGCCATGGAATCAAAGACTGTATGACTTCCTCTTATATATCCCTTCCATCCAGCCGCCGTCACGGCCGGGATCTCCTCCGTCCCGGAAATGACATACTCAATTTCGTCATCATTCAGGTCTTTTCCATCCTCATCCTTGTCAATGGCATAGGCTGCCGCCTCATCCAGGTCGATGCCCTGAAGCCTCCAGGCACCTTCCATCAAGGCCTCGCCATGTCCCGTGACCGTGCTCACATCCGGCTTTGCCGGCTTAACCGGCATGTTTGTATAATAAAATTTCTGTTCCCCGTCTTTTCGGTAGATGATCAGGCTTCCGAAATCAAAATCCCCATCCTCCCCAGCCCTCAGCCGGGTGAGGTTTTTCACATAAGAGCCATTCTTATATATGCTGAGCCCTTCATTCACACTGATGCTTTCGCTTTCCGCCAGGACGCTCTTCGCCAAACCATCATTGATGTCTCGCTCATTCAGGTCATATACCTCCATCCTGCCCCGAAGCCCGGTAAAGGACGCCCGGTCATAACCCTCTTCCTCCGACGGAGCCTCATATGGATCTACATCTTGATCATTGACGCAATGCCGGTAAGCATTATTCACGCTCAATACAAAGGCTCCGTCCGGGACAGTGATCGCCCCGACCCGGAATGGATCTGCTCTATAGCAATGGAGGTTAATGATATTGGCAGCATTGACGCTGAGGGAATCTGTCCTTTTAATACTCCTGAGGATATATATTGACCCGGTGCCGTCGAATTCCACGTTTTTCAAAGATTCCCCATAGGACACCTCTATGGCATTCCGGTCATCCTTATCCCATGGCATATAAAAATCCGCACCTACATAGACTTGTGCATCATCCTCCAAAGTCACCCGGATAGGCTTTGTGGACGTCCCCCGAAGAGCGGCGATGGTGCCCTTACGGATGGTCAGGTTCCCCCTGTTGTCGGAAACCACGGAGCCGTGCATTTCATATTCCACCGTCACGCCGCCGAAGTCTGTGTCGCTTGGCACCCTGCCCGGTTCCGATTCAGCGCCTTCCGCCTTTTCCGTTTCCTCTTCGCAGGGCAAAGCCAGCCCCTCTGCCGCAAAAACAGCCTGATCCAGCCCCAGGATCAGGCAAAAAACCAGGATCAACGACAGGATCCTTTTCCAGTTTCTCTTCATCGCGTCCTCCTCTCCCATGGAAATATTGACCGGTTTTATTATGATATCGCTGCATGATCCGCAGTAGTTTTTTTGATCAGCGGATCGATCTGCCTGCGAAGATAGAATCTCTTCCGCGGCACTGCTTTCAGTATGCGGCAGGCAGGGCTTTTGTGTCAATGCCCTGTCCCCGCCCTTAGAGATCCCTTTTTAAGAACTCCAGGATATGATCCTTCCTTTTTCGGTAAAAATCATCCAGCACGCGGACCTCATAGAGGTAGTTTTCCATGGTGCCGTAAGCCTCCGGCGTCTTAAGAGAATCATAATCCGGGATCCGATAGTCCCCGCGAAACCGCCTCGCTGTCATGACAGACTGCTTCGCATAAAGCCCGGACAGCTCCCCGATGACCGCATGGACTCTTGTATAGTCATAATTCCTTTCTGCCATTTCCGTAAAGGAAGCGATGAACTCTTCCCGGAAGCCCTGATTTTTAAGCAGGGAAGAAAACAGGGGATCGCTTAGGGGGGATATGCCGTTCCAATGCCCTCCGGTGAAGGAATCCGTATCATATCCGGTAAGGGAGCGCACCATCCCTGCGGAATCATCCGTATCAAAGGTCAGGAATCTCCATTTCCCGTCCCGGTATCCCTCCCCTCCTCCGGGCGAGGCCTTCCATACGGCATAATTATTATCCAGATAATCACAGTTTGCGATATAGATATTGGCGCACATATAGTCGATGTAGCTTTGGATATCCATCACGGAGCTTACATAACGGTAATTGGCATCCTCTGACAGATCAAGCCTTGAAGCCTCTGCCACAAAATCCCGGTAGAGCTTAAGATCCCTCCAGGTCCCGTTGATGACGGAATCCCCGGCTGTCCCTACTTTTAAGATCACGGAATCCGTCTCCGGTATGCCGTAATGATTCTTCACATATCCCTCGCTGACCTTTTCCTGCAGATGGTATAACCCCCAATATTCCCCATTGAGAAATACCGCGCAGGGAAATCCCTTCTGGATCCCCACCTCCCTGTCCGGGATCAGGTACTGGGGCAGCTGGTCGCGAAATTCCGTGGCAAAGATATCTCTCCGGCCTCCGGTGCGGAGCATCAGCTTGTCGTCCTCCTGCCCGAAGAAGGGATACCGGAAGCTGCTGCTCCCGTCATATTCCTCCCTGGCGTATAGGTTGAAGCTTTTCTGCGAAAGGCCTACGCTCCATCCGCCATGGATCCTAATCCCGATCCTCTGGGACAGGAGGCATTCCCTTTCCTCATTAAAAAATTCCAGCTTGGCAGGCCTCTCCCAGCCCCTCCCTTCTCTGGAATAATTTGTCTCATGGGAATAATCATGACCCGGAAGAGTCTCGTACCGGTCCAGATACTGCCGGTATACATCTCCCAGCACATAGATGCCCCTTTCCTCCGAAAAGAGATCCTCCGGATCGGCGGTAAGGGAGATCACCGGCATGTTTTCGTAGCCCTCCTTCCTGCCGAATCCGATAAAATAGGATGCAGCGGCCACCGGGCTTTTCCTCCCCCCCTCATCCACTGCCACGGCCTTCACGATGACGGCCTTATCCACCGGCTCTACGGGCAGGAAGGGATTTGCGATGGAAATGCCGGATATGGATGCATACCGGTTTGCCTCGCCGCTTTGATCACGGATCCGGATGGGCTCCTCGTATTTCAGGGAGGAAGCATCCGGCATGGTTCCGTCAAGCGTATAATAGATATCCTCCCCGCCGGAGGAAAGGGAAAGCCGGATCTCCTCTTCATAGAAGCCGGAGGGAAGGGAAAAGACAGGCTCTGATGGCAGGGGAAGGGCTTCCTTTTCCGGAAAGGAAAGCTGATCCTGGAATATGCCGGGAGATGGGATACAGATCCGATATTCCTTTGGATCTGCCTTGGCACAGGCATAGGACCGGTCGGAGGGGACATCCGGGATCCGGATGGAGGCTGCCGCAAAGCCCTCCGGATCCGTCAATGTGCAGGTCTCCCCGGCAGAAAAGGAGAACCCGATCTCCCTTGGAATATAGCCCTCCCTGTACAGATCCCTGCGGTCTATGTTTCTCTTTCCCCAAAAGACCTTTGCCTCACCCGCTTTGATCCTGCTCCCCTCCGGGAATACATAGCGGAAGGGCCTTCGGGGATCGTCCGTCAAGCCATATCCGGCAAGGCTTATGTCATGGTCTGCGGCATTATAAAGCTCCACATAGTCGGTGCCATAATCTCCATTATCATCATAGATCACGGTATCATTGCGGGTGCAGATCTCCGTCAAGATCAGATCCGGAGAAGACTTGGGATGTCCTGCCCCATATACGGCAAGGCAGGATAGGAGTAAGAGAAAGGAGCATGTGATCAGGACATAGGTTTTAAAGACCGGCGTGCGCAAAAGGCAGCCCTCAGTCTTTCCCATTGAGCCTGTGATCCACCGCCGCCATGATGGCCGTAGCCAGCAGAAAAAGGCCGAACAGCACCATATCCTTCATCCGCATCCTCCATAAGAAAGCAAAAACCAAAACGCAGATACAAAAACACCCCACAGCTTCCTGCCGTGGGGGCGATAGCGCATAGCGGAATCGAACCGCTGTTTCCGCCGTGAGAGGGCGGCGTCTTAACCGCTTGACCAATGCGCCAGACCGTTGCCTTAACTTACACAACACGGCTATATTACTATAGTTTCTTCGAAATTGCAAGCATTATTTCGGATTCTCTTTATCCTGCACAGCCGGCTTACGGAAATACGGGATAAAGCAAACATGCAGGCAGGTTTTTAAGTCGATTTCCCGGAAGCATCCCGTACTGCCTGGACAAACCGGCCGATCTTTGCCCCGTCCTTTCCCCCCATGCCGTCCTTTTCCACCCCCGTGGATACATCCACCCCATAGGGATGCACGGCCGCTATGGCTTCCCCCACATTATCCGGGGACAGCCCGCCGGAAAGGAAAAAAGGCTTCTGCAGGCTTCCCATATCCTTTAAGAGACTCCAATCAAAGGCCTTCCCGCTGCCGGGAGAAGCCGCATCCAGCACAAAACCCGTGACCCCGCAGGCATCCTGCCAGGATCCAAGCTCCGTAAACTGCCCCTCCTGAAAGGCTTTCCAGAGGGGAACCGAGATGAACTCATAGCCCTCCGGCACCCTGCCGTGGATCTGGATCCGGTCAAAGCCCTCCTGCTCCAGGATCTTCAGCTGATCCAGAGAGGGAGATATGGTGACGGCCACAGACTTTACCGCAGGTGCAAGCGCATGCCGGATCTCCCCCGCCGTCTCAAGAGATACATTCCGCCTCCGGTCCGGAAGGAATACCACCATCCCGGCATAATCCACCCCGTTCCGGTTCAAAAACTCCGCTTCCCGGGGATGGGTGAGCCCGCAGATCTTGATCTTCATGTTCAGCCGTCTTTCTTCTTTTGCATGATGGCGTCGATCGAGCGGATGCAGGCGCTCCGGAAGCCGGCCTCCTCCAGGGCGGATACCCCGGCGATGGTGGTCCCTGCCGGGGAGCATACTTCGTCCTTCAGGACTCCCGGATGCTTTCCGGTCTCAAGCAGAAGCTTCGCCGAGCCAAGCACCATCTGGGACACCAGCCGATAGGCATCCTCCCGCTTGATCCCATATTTCACTGCCGCATCCCCATAGGCCTCCACAAGCATGTCCACAAAGGCCGGCCCGCAGCCGGTGAGGGCACCGCCGATCCCCATCCTCTCCGTAGGAAGCTCCTGTACTATACCGATGGAAGAAAAAAGCTCCACCAGCTCTCTTCTTTCTTCCTCCTTCAGGGAATTGGTCTCCTCAAAGAGAAACACGCCCTCCCTGACCATGGCCGGGGTATTGGGCATGATGCACTGGATCCTGACTGCCCTGCCCAGAAGATATTCATACATCTCATGATCCCAGCCTGCCGCAATGGAGACCAAGGCTCTGTCTTTTAAGAACGCATCGGCTTCCTTCAATACATCCCTTACCTGAAAGGGCTTGCAGGCCATGATGAGAAGGGAGGCCTCCCTGATCAGCTCCTCAAGGGATCCTGCGGCCTGTACTCCAATGCGGCCGCAGTTTTCCTTCAGCTTTTCCGCATGGGGAGCATAGGCGAAAAGCTCCTCCTCCTTAATCTTCCCGGAGGCAAGAAAACCTTCCGCCAGAGCCTTTGCCATATTTCCAAATCCGATAAAGCCTGTTTTCTGCATCATCCTGCTCCTTTAGGCGCCTTACTTTTCAAAGGGGAAGACAATGCCATACTGCCTGCGGATCTCGTCCATCTGCTTCATGATCTCGATGGTCTCGCTATGGGGCATCTCCTCACATTCGATCTTTCCTTCTTCCATCGCCCTCTTGCAGGCAAGCACCTCATATTCGTATCCGGTGATCTGCTCCGGTACGGTGATCTCGTCCTTTATCTCATACTTCTCCCGGCTCGGGGCATATACCGTGATCTTTTCCGGGTTGTTGATATTCTGGACCGTAATGAAGCCTTCCCGCCCCGCGATCAGCCCCCGCCGGTCCGTCAGGGCATACATGGTGGTAAACATGCTGGCCATCTTTCCGTCCTCATATTCCAGCATGACCGTATCCTGCCCGTCTACCCCTGTATCCGTGGGAACCATGGATGCCTCAATGCGCCTGATCCCATCTCCCAGGATCATGCTGGAGAAATTCAGGGTATATACCGTCAGGTCCAGGAGGCAGCCCCCCGCCAGCTCCGGCTTTACCATCCGCTCGTTCATGTCGATCCGGTAGCCCAAATTGGAGGCCACCGTCATGACCTCGCCGATGGAGCCCTTTTTGATCAAGTCGTCGATGATCTTACGGGAAGGCATATACCGGGTCCAGATGGCCTCTGCCAGCAGCAGCTTCTTCTCCCTGGCAAGCTTTATCATTTCCTCCGCCTGTGCCGTATTTGCCGCAAAGGCTTTTTCACAGAGCACGTTCCTGCCGGCATTCAGCGCCGCCATGGTCCATTCATAATGATGGGAATGCGGCACTGCGATATAGACGAGATCCACCTGATCATCCTGAAGCATCTCCTCATAGGAGCCGTATGCCTTCGGGATGTCCCACTCCTCTGCAAATTTCCGTGCCTTGCCCAGGTCTCTGGAGGCAATGGCATAATTATCCGCCTCCTCCATCCGGGCGATGGTCCCGGCCATGATCCGGGCGATCCCGCCTGCTCCTAAGATCCCTACTCTCATAAGCCCTCCTCGAAAAAAATCCTTATGATCTCCAGTTCGCTTTTGTCCTGCAAAAAAAGATTGGCTTATATTATACCACAGATCAAAGCGCAAAGCATCTAGATTTACATAAAACAATCTGGGAAGCCTCTTTTCATGCCTTCCCTCCGCCGATCTGCCGTGGGGCTTCTGGCGGGCATGACAGGACATATTATGATTTTCGGCATTTTTCAGCATTTTGATGAGAGCTTTTTGCTTTTTTTACAAAAAAAAGCTCCCGGAGATTTCACCGGGAGCCTTAAAAATCTTACTTTATTTGTGGAGGATTACTTGATGATGGTAGCAACCCTTCCGGATCCGACTGTACGTCCGCCTTCACGGATAGCAAAGGTAAGTCCCTGCTCCATGGCGATGGGGTGGATCAGCTCGATGGTCATCTCCACATTGTCGCCAGGCATGCACATGTCTGTGCCTTCCGGCAGGTTGCAGACGCCGGTCACGTCCGTCGTCCTGAAATAGAACTGAGGACGATAGTTGTTGAAGAAAGGTGTATGACGTCCGCCTTCCTCTTTGGTCAGGACATAAACCTGGGCGGTGAAGTTGGTATGGCAGCTCACACTGCCGGGCTTCGCCAGAACCTGTCCTCTTTCAATCTCCTTACGGTCTACGCCACGAAGAAGGGCGCCGATGTTGTCGCCGGCCTCGCCCTGATCCAGAAGCTTCCGGAACATCTCAATACCGGTCACGACGGTCTTCCTTACGTCTTCCCTGATTCCGATGATCTCAACTTCATCATTGAGATGGATGGTACCACGCTCCACACGGCCGGTAGCCACAGTACCACGGCCGGTGATGGTAAATACATCCTCTACAGGCATCAGGAACGGCTTATCCTTCGGACGCTCAGGAGTCGGGATATACTCATCCACAGCATCCATCAGCTCCATGATCTTGTCAGCCCATTCGCACTTGGGATCTTCCAGAGCCTTCAGGGCGGATCCGCGGATCACCGGGATGTCATCGCCGGGGAAGCTGTACTCGGTCAGCAGCTCGCGGACTTCCATCTCCACCAGCTCGATGAGCTCTTCATCATCCACCATATCGCACTTATTCAGGAAAACAACGATATAAGGCACGCCAACCTGACGGGCAAGCAGCACGTGCTCCCTTGTCTGCGCCATAACACCGTCTGTAGCGGCAACAACGAGGATAGCACCATCCATCTGGGCGGCGCCAGTGATCATGTTCTTGACATAGTCAGCATGGCCAGGGCAGTCCACATGAGCATAGTGACGGTTTGCCGTCTCATATTCCACGTGAGCCGTAGAGATCGTGATTCCACGCTCCCTCTCTTCCGGAGCCTTATCGATCTGATCAAAAGCAACAGCCGTACCGCCGGCCCTTTCTGCCAGAACGGATGTGATCGCAGCCGTCAGGGTTGTCTTGCCATGGTCCACGTGACCGATGGTTCCGATGTTTACGTGTGGCTTGGTTCTTTCAAATTTGGCCTTTCCCATTTCTTTAAATCCTCCTTATTTTGTGCGCATTTTCAGCGCATGCCATGCCGCATACATCAATGATTATATTGCATATACAGCACATTTTCAAGTGTTATTTCTGTCATCCTTTGACATTCAGCACGCTGTCCGCCACATTCCTCGGCACTGCCTCATACTTCTCAAAAAACATGGAGTAGTTGCCGCGCCCCTGCGTCCGGGAACGCAGGTCTGTGGAGTATCCGAACATTTCTGCTAAGGGCACCAGTGCACGGATCATCTTTCCTCCACCCACGTCCTCTATGCTGCCGTCTATATGCCCGCGCCTCGAATTCAGGTCTCCGATCACATCGCCCATATATTCTTCCGGCATGGTGACCTCCACCTTCATGATGGGCTCCAGCAGGATCGGCGCCCCCTTTGACAGGGCTTCCTTCAATGCCATGGAGCCTGCGATATGGAATGCCATCTCGGATGAGTCTACCTCATGGAAGGAGCCGTCATATACATCGGCGGAAATGCCCACTACCGGGAAGCCGCCCAGAGATCCGGACTTCATAGCCTCCTCTATGCCCTCGCTGATGGGCTGGATATACTCCTTCGGTATCGCGCCTCCCACTACGGAAGACTTGAATGCATACAGCTCCTCGCCATTGGCATCCATGGGTGAAAATCTCACCTTGCAGTGCCCGTACTGGCCGCGGCCGCCGGACTGCTTAATATATTTGCCTTCCACATCCGCTTCTTTTGTGATGGTCTCTTTATATGCCACCTGCGGTGCACCGACATTTGCCTCTACGTTGAATTCCCGGAGAAGCCTGTCTACGATGATCTCCAGATGCAGCTCGCCCATTCCCGCAATGATGGTCTGCCCGGTCTCCGGGTCGGTATGCTGCTTGAAGGTAGGATCCTCCTCTGCAAGCTTTGCCAGCGCATCGCCCAGCTTGTCCTGTCCGGCCTTGGTCTTGGGCTCGATGGCAAGCTCGATGACCGGCTCGGGGAATACCATTGATTCCAGTATGATGGGATGATCCACGTCACAGATCGTATCTCCTGTGGTGGTGAACTTGAACCCCACAGCCGCCGCGATGTCTCCGGAAAATACCTTCTCCAGCTCTGCCCTCTTATTGGCATGCATCTGCAGGATACGTCCGGCCCTTTCCTTTTTGTTTTTTGTGGCATTCAGCACATAAGAGCCGGAGCCCATCATGCCGGAATATACCCTGAAGTAGGCAAGCTTTCCGACAAAAGGATCTGCCATGATCTTAAATGCCAGGGCAGAGAAGGGTTCCTCGTCCGAAGACTTCCTGGTGGCTTCGTTGCCCTCCAGGTCCACGCCTGTGATATCCGGTATGTCTGTAGGAGCCGGCATATACTCAATGATGGCATCCAGGAGCTTCTGCACTCCCTTATTCCGGTAAGCCGACCCGCAAAGCACCGGCACAGCCCTGCATTCACAGGTCGCCTGGCGCAGGACCTTCTTCATTTCCTCATTGGACGGCGTCTTTTCCTCGAGATACAGCTCCATCAGGTCATCATCCAGCTCGCAGATCTTCTCTACCAGCTCGGTACGGTACAGCTCCGCCTGCTCCTTCATGTTCTCCGGGATGTCTTCGATCTGGATATCCGTACCCTTATCGTTGGTATAGATATAGGCCTTCATCTCAAAAAGATCGATGATGCCCTTGAATTCATCCTCCCTGCCGATGGGCAGAGTACAGCAGATGGCATTTTTCCCCAGGCGGTTGCGGATCTGATCCACCGCCTTTTCGAAGTCAGCCCCCATGATGTCCATCTTATTGATGAAAGCCATACGGGGAACATTATATGTATCGGCCTGGCGCCATACATTCTCCGACTGCGGCTCCACGCCTCCCTTGGCGCAGAAAACGCCCACGGCACCATCCAGCACCCTCAGGGACCTCTCTACCTCTACCGTGAAATCCACATGCCCCGGAGTGTCGATGATATTGATGCGGTGCTCCAAAGCTCCCGGCGCCGGCTTATTATCCTTTTCCAGCGTCCAGTGACAGGTGGTAGCGGCTGAAGTAATGGTAATGCCCCTCTTCTGCTCCTGCTCCATCCAGTCCATGGTGGCGGTACCGTCGTGGGTATCCCCCATCTTATAATTCACCCCGGTATAGTACAGGATCCGCTCCGTCAGGGTCGTCTTTCCGGCATCAATATGAGCCATGATCCCTATGTTTCTGGTTCTTTCCAGTGGATATTGTCTGTCTTTCGCGTTACTCAAGAAAATCCTCCGTTCCTAAACTGCCTTTCCGGTCTGTCTTATGCTCTATCCTGCGATCAGAACCGGTAATGTGAAAACGCCTTGTTGGCATCCGCCATCTTGTGGACGTCTTCCTTTCTCTTTACTGCGGATCCGGTATTATTCGCCGCATCCATGATCTCATTGGCCAGCCTCTCCTGCATGGTCTTTTCCGACCTCTGGCGGGAATACATGGTAAGCCAGCGAAGCCCCAGGGCCTGGCGGCGGTCCGGCCGCACTTCGATCGGCACCTGATAGGTCGCTCCGCCTATCCTTCTGGCCTTGACTTCAAGCACAGGCATGACGTTGTTCATGGCATCCCGGAAAACCTCTACCGCGTTCTTTCCGGTCTTGCTCTCGATCCGTTCGAACGCACCATAAACGATCTTCTGTGCGACGCCTTTCTTGCCATCCAGCATGATGCTGTTGATCAGCTTTGTCACAACCTTATCGTTGTACTTCGGATCGGCAAGAACATCTCTTTTTACAATATGTCCCTTACGTGGCACGTCTCTTCCCTCCTTTATGGGCACAGGGCCCACAGGTACTCACAATAGTTCTTGTGTTCGTGCTGTCTTTAAATGAATATCTCAATCGATAAAACTTAAATCCAACACAACCATCTTTTGCCGTAGGATACGGCGACTTACTTCTTCGGCCGTTTCGCCCCGTACTTGGAGCGTGCCTGCATTCTGTTCGCCACGCCGGCTGTATCCAGTGTGCCGCGAATGATGTGATACCTTGTACCAGGAAGGTCTTTTACTCTGCCGCCACGGATCATGACCACGCTGTGTTCCTGAAGATTGTGATCGACGCCCGGAATGTAGGATGTCACTTCGATTCCGTTGGACAGGCGTACTCTCGCGATCTTTCTCAGCGCCGAGTTCGGCTTCTTCGGTGTCGCAGTCTTCACGGCTGTGCACACACCGCGCTTCTGGGGAGACTTAGTTTCCGTCGCTTTCTTCTGAAGCGAATTGTAACCCCTCTGCAGTGCGGGCGCCGTCGACTTTTTCTTCACCGACTGTCTGCCTTTCCTGACTAGCTGGTTGAATGTTGGCATTCAGTTTCACCTCTTTCCTTTCTAAATATTTTTTTGCGATAAAAACGCATAATAGTGGCGTGCCATTTTTCGGCACGCCACATAATTATAATCATGTTATTCTTTGCTGTCAAGGACTAATTCGATTACTCCTCATCCACAGGATCCCCCTCTGCTGCCAGGACCTCTTCGTCATCCATGAGATCCTCTGCCAGATCCTCCGCATCATCCATGTCCCCGCCTTCCTCATCCCGCAGGGAATCCGAAAACTCGTCCAGGTCTGTCCTGTCTCCGATCAGCATGCCGTCGGTGGAGAGCTTGACATTGCGGTAATGCTTCATACCGGTGCCGGCAGGGATCAGCTTTCCGATGATCACGTTTTCCTTCAATCCCACCAGCTTGTCGATCTTGCCCTTGATGGCGGCTTCCGTAAGAACCCTGGTGGTCTCCTGGAAGGATGCCGCGGAAAGGAAGGAATCCGTGGCAAGGGAAGCCTTCGTGATTCCCAGCATGACCTGCTTGCCCTCGGCCTTCTTCTTGCCCTCTCTCTCAAGCCTTTCATTCATATCTTCAAAGTCGAGCACATCCATGGTCATGCCCGGAAGAAGATCATTGGCATCTCCGCATTCCTCCACACGGATCTTTTTCAGCATCTGGCGCACGATGATCTCGATGTGTTTGTCATTGATGTTCACGCCCTGATTCCGGTACACCTTCTGCACCTCACGGATCATGTAATCCTGGACGGCACGCACGCCTTTGATCTTCAGCAGGTCGTGTGGATTGACAGAACCCTCTGTCAGCTCATCTCCGGCCTGGACCATCTGGTCATCCTTCACCTTGATCTTGGAGCCAAAGGGGATCAGATATGACTTGCTCTCTCCGGTCTCCTCATTGGTGATCACCACATCTCTCTTGCTCTTCTGGTCCTTGATGAAAACCTTCCCCGAGATCTCCGAAATGATCGCAAGGCCCTTGGGCTTCCTGGCCTCGAAAAGCTCCTCCACACGGGGAAGACCCTGTGTGATGTCATTTCCGGCAACGCCTCCGGTATGGAAGGTCCGCATGGTCAGCTGTGTGCCCGGCTCCCCGATGGACTGGGCGGCAATGATGCCTACCGCCTCGCCTACCTGGACTGCTTCACCGGTGGCCATATTCGCACCATAGCATTTTGCGCAGATCCCGATATGGCAGCGGCAGGTCAGGACAGTCCGGATCTTCAGCTCCTCGATGGGCTTTCCATCCTTCACCCCTTCTTCGATGATCCGGTCGGCACGGGCCGGGGTAATGATATGATTTGCCTTGACGATGATATTTCCATCCTTGTCATAGACATCCTCGCAGACAAACCTGCCCTGGATCCGGTCATGGAAGCTCTCGGTCTCGACCTTATCTTCCTTCAAGGCCCTTACCGTCATGCCCGGGATCTCCCGGTCTGTCCCCTCCCAGCAGTCCGTCTCATATATGATGATCTCCTGGGATACGTCCACCAGCCTTCTGGTAAGATATCCGGAGTCGGCTGTACGAAGCGCCGTATCCGACAGTCCCTTCCTTGCGCCATGGGCTGACATGAAATATTCCAGAACGTTCAGTCCTTCACGGAAATTGGACTTGATGGGCAGCTCGATGGTATGCCCGGTGGTATCTGCCATCAGGCCGCGCATTCCGGCCAGCTGTTTGATCTGCTTGTCCGAACCACGGGCTCCGGAGTCCGACATCATATAGATATTATTATATTTATCCAATGCCTTTTTCAGGTCGGCCGCCAGAGTTTTGTCGGTCTCCTCCCAGGTCTGGATGACTTCCTGGTAACGCTCCTCGTCACTGATCAAGCCTCTCTTGAAGTTCCGGGTCACCAGATCCACCCTTTCCTGGGCCTTGGCGATCAGCTCCTCCTTCTGGGCTGGCACGGTCATGTCGGCGATGGAAACGCTCATGGCGGCGATGGTGGAATAATGGTATCCCATGTCCTTGATCTTATCCAGCACCTCAGCCGTCCGGATGGCGCCATGGGTATTGATCACCCGCTGGATGATCTTCTTCAGCATATCCCTGTTGACCAGGACGTCCACTTCCAAAACCAGCTCATTGCCGGGCTTCTTCCTGTCTACAAAGCCCAGATCCTGGGGCAGGATCTCATTGAAGAGGAACCTTCCGAGAATGGAATGGACTATGCCCTCCACCTTCTTTCCATCGATCATCCGCTCCATCTTCACGCCGATCTTGGAATGAAGGGTGATGATATGGTTCTCATAGGCGAGGATCGCTTCATTGACATTCTTAAAGACCTTGCCCTCGCCGGGCTCCCCATCTCTTTCCTGGGTCAGGTAATATACCCCCAGCACCATGTCCTGGGTCGGCACCGTGACCGGACCTCCGTCCGAGGGCTTCAGAAGGTTATTGGGGGAAAGCATCAAAAACCGGCATTCCGCCTGGGCTTCCACAGACAGCGGAAGATGTACCGCCATCTGATCCCCGTCAAAGTCTGCATTAAAGGCCGTACAGGCAAGGGGATGCAGCTTGATGGCCTTGCCCTCCACAAGGATGGGCTCGAAGGCCTGTATGCCCAGCCGGTGAAGTGTAGGGGCACGGTTCAGCATCACGGGATGCTCCTTGATGACCTTTTCAAGCACATCCCAGACCTCCAGATCCAGATGCTCCACCATTTTCTTTGCATTCTTAATATTATGGGAGGTGCCGTTGGACACCAGCTCCTTCATCACGAAGGGCTTGAAGAGCTCGATGGCCATCTCCTTCGGCAGGCCGCACTGCCAGATCTTAAGCTCCGGCCCGACCACGATAACCGAACGCCCGGAATAATCCACGCGCTTTCCAAGCAGGTTCTGGCGGAAGCGCCCGCCCTTGCCCTTGAGCATATCCGACAGGGATTTCAGCGGCCGGTTGCCCGGGCCGGTGACCGGGCGGCCCCTGCGTCCATTGTCGATCAGGGCATCCACGGCCTCCTGCAGCATTCTCTTTTCATTCCTTACGATGATATCCGGGGCTCCCAGCTCCAGAAGCCGCATAAGGCGGTTGTTCCGGTTGATGATCCTCCGGTAGAGATCATTCAGATCGGATGTGGCGAAGCGGCCTCCGTCCAGCTGCACCATGGGGCGCAGATCCGGAGGGATCACCGGGATGCAGTCCATGATCATCCAGGAGGGCTGGTTCCCGGACTCCCTGAAAGCCTCGACTACTTCCAGCCTTTTGATGATCTTGGCTCTCTTCTGGCCGGTGGAATTATCCAGTTCGTTCTTCAGCTCCTCGGACTCCTTGTCCAGGTCTATGGTGAGCAGCAGCTCCTTGATGGCCTCTGCCCCCATGCCCACACGGAATTTGGAGCCGTAGGTCTCCCTGGCCTCCTGATATTCCTTTTCCGATAAGATCTGCTTCACCTTCAGGTCGCTGCCCTCGGGATCCAGCACGATATAGGATGCAAAATACAGCACCTTCTCCAGCACCTTGGGAGCCAGATCCAGGATCAATCCCATCCGGCTGGGGATGCCCTTGAAATACCAGATATGAGAAACCGGAGCCGCAAGTTCAATATGCCCCATTCTCTCCCGGCGGACAGAGGCCTTCGTGACCTCCACGCCGCACCTGTCGCAGGTCACGCCCTTATAGCGGATCTTTTTGTATTTCCCGCAGTGACATTCCCAGTCCTTGCTGGGTCCAAAAATCTTTTCACAAAACAGGCCGTCCCTTTCCGGCTTCAAAGTCCTGTAATTAATGGTTTCAGGCTTTTTCACCTCCCCATGGGACCACTCCCTGATCTTGTCGGGAGAAGCAAGCCCGATCCGGATCGCATCAAAAGTCAGGGGTTCATAGGCATCCGACTGTCTGTTCATCATTTCTGGCATGATATCGATATCTCCTTTACAAATACGGCTGTTGTTACGGTTTCATGGGAAGTTATACCGGGTTCTCCTCCGGTATCTCATCCTCCTTCACGTAGCTTTCCTCGTCGTCCTCCGGATCCTGGGTTTCTTCTTTTGCCATATCCTCATTCGAATCATAGGTCTGGAATCCATGGGAAGCAAAGGAACCCTCGTCCCTGTAGCTCCTGTCTCCCTCCATGATCGCCAGCACGTCCGTATTGCCGTAATCCGAAGCCTCCGCGATCTCCACTTCGGTTCCGTCCTCCTTCAGCACCCTGACATCCAGGCCCAGGGACTGCAGCTCCTTCAAAAGCACCTTGAAGGACTCCGGCACGCCCGGCTCAGGAATATTCTCACCCTTGATGATGGCCTCGTAGGTCTTGACACGGCCCACCACATCGTCGGATTTCACCGTCAGGACCTCCTGGAGGGTATAGGAAGCGCCATAAGCCTCCAGCGCCCAGACCTCCATCTCTCCAAACCGCTGTCCGCCAAACTGCGCCTTGCCTCCCAGCGGCTGCTGGGTCACCAGGGAATAAGGACCCGTAGACCGGGCATGGATCTTGTCGTCCACCAGATGGTGCAGCTTCAGATAATGCATATGGCCCACGGTGACGGGATTATCGAAATATTCTCCCGTCCGGCCGTCTCTCAAGCGGACCTTTCCATCCCTGCGGATCTCCACTCCCTTCCACAAAGCCCTGTGGTCACGGTGATCGGACAGATACTGCAGCACCTCCGGAAGAAGGCTGTCCTTATACTTTTTCTCAAACTCATCCCACTCGGTATTCACATAGTCATTGGCAAGCTCCAGGGTATCCTGGATGTCTACCTCATTGGCTCCGTCAAAGACCGGCGTGGTCACATTAAAGCCGAGGGCCATGGCCGCAAGAGACAGATGGATCTCCAGGACCTGCCCGATATTCATACGGGAAGGCACGCCCAGAGGATTCAGCACGATATCCAGGGGCCTTCCATTGGGCAGATAAGGCATATCCTCGATGGGCAGCACTCTGGATACCACACCCTTATTGCCATGCCTTCCGGCCATCTTGTCGCCCACGGAGATCTTTCTCTTCTGTGCGATATAGATCCTCACGGCCTTATTCACTCCCGGCGAAAGCTCATCTCCCGCCTCTCTGGTGAAGACCTTGGTATTGACCACGATCCCGTATTCGCCATGGGGAACCTTGAGGGAGGTATCCCTGACTTCCCTGGCCTTCTCGCCAAAGATCGCCCTGAGGAGCCTCTCCTCGGCCGTAAGCTCCGTCTCGCCCTTGGGCGTGACCTTCCCCACCAGGATGTCTCCTGCCCGTACCTCGGCGCCGATGCGGATGATCCCGTTCTCATCCAGATCCTTCAGTGCTTCATCGCCGACACCGGGCACGTCCCTGGTGATCTCCTCCGGCCCAAGCTTTGTCTCCCTGGCCTCTGCCTCATGCTCTTCGATATGGATCGACGTGAAGACGTCGTCCCTGACAAGGCGCTCGCTTAGGAGCACCGCATCCTCATAATTGTAGCCTTCCCAGGTCATGAAGCCGATCAGCGGATTCTTGCCCAGGGCCAGCTCTCCGTTGCAGACCGAGGGACCGTCCGCGATCACGTCTCCTTTTTCTACCCGGTCTCCCTTCACCACGATGGGCCTCTGATTATAGCAGTTCGACTGGTTGGAACGCATGAATTTCGAAAGATGATACTCTTCCCTGGTTCCGTCGTCATTGTCCACCACGATCAGATCCGACTCTGCCCGGGCTACCACTCCGGGCTGCTTGGCCACCACGCATACGCCCGAGTCCACTGCCGCCTTGTTTTCCATGCCGGTACCCACCACCGGAGCCTCCGTCACCAGAAGAGGCACCGCCTGCCTCTGCATGTTGGATCCCATCAGGGCACGGTTGGCATCGTCGTTCTGCAGGAAAGGCACCAGGGATGTAGCCACGGAAAACACCATCTTCGGCGACACGTCCATATAATCAAACAGCGTCTTTTCATATTCCTGTGTCTCGTCCATATAGCGGCCGGACACGGATTCCCTCATGAAATGGCCTTCCTCGTCCAGCTTCTCATTCGCCTGGGCCACATGGAAATTATCTTCCTCATCCGCCGTCATATAGACCACTTCGTCCGTGACCCGGGGATTCTCCGGATCGGACTTGTCGATCTTCCGGTAGGGCGCCTCCACAAAACCATATTGATTGATCCTGGCATAGCAGGCCAGGGAGTTGATCAATCCGATGTTCGGACCTTCCGGGGTCTCGATGGGGCACATCCTCCCATAGTGGGAATAATGGACATCCCGAACCTCAAATCCCGCCCGCTCCCTGGACATTCCTCCGGGACCCAGGGCGGAAAGCCTTCTCTTATGGGTCAGCTCTCCCAGGGGATTATTCTGATCCATAAACTGAGACAGGGGGGAGGATCCGAAGAATTCCCTCACCGCGGCCGTCACCGGCTTGATATTGATCAGCTGCTGGGCAGTGATATTGGACAGATCCTGGGTAGTCATCCTCTCCCGGACCACCCTCTCCAGCCTGGCCAGGCCGATGCGGTACTGGTTCTGCAAAAGCTCGCCCACCGCACGGATCCGGCGGTTGCCCAGATGGTCGATATCATCCTTTTTGCCAATGCCGTATTCCAGGTGGATATTGTAATTGATGGAAGCGAAAATATCATCCCTGGTGATATGCTTCGGCACCAGCTCGGAAATGTTGCGCTTGATGGAATCCTTCAGGGCTTCCGGGGTATCATTCTGCGACATCAGCTTTTCCAGCACAGGATAATAAACCAGCTCGGTGACGCCAAAATCCTTGGCCGTCTCGCCCTTCTGGAACTCGATATAATGCTCGATATTGACCATCATGGAGGACAGGACCTTGACGTTCCTCTGCTCCGTCTGCTGGTCCTTCTCCTGGCCGGCTCTGAGCTTCGGCTGGATCATCACATAGGGTACGGCGCAGTCCTGGATCTCGTCCGCCAGCTCCCTGGTGACCACGGTGCCCGCCTTCGCCTTCAGCCCGTTTCTCCCGCTGAGCTTCACCACCTCTCCCGTAGCCGGATCGATGACGTCCTCCGCCAGGACATGGCCGGCGATGCGGTTTTTGAGCATCAGCTTCTTATTGAATTTATATCTTCCAACCTTCGCAAGGTCATATCTCTTGGCATCAAAGAACATGCTCTCGATGAGATTCCTGGCGCTTTCCTCCGCAAGGGGCTCTCCCGGACGGATCTTCTTATAAAGCTCCAGGAGTCCTTCTCTTTCATCGGATGCAGGATCCTTTTCAAGAGACCGTAAGATCTTCGGCTCATCCCCGAAATACTCAATGATCTCTTCATTGGTCCCGATCCCCAGCGCACGGATCAGATCGGTCACCGGCAGCTTCCTGGTCCTGTCCACATGGACATAAAATACATCATTCGAATCCGTCTCATATTCCAGCCATGCCCCTCTGTTGGGGATCACCTGGCATTCAAAAAGCAGCTTTCCGATCTTATCCCGCTTTTTATTGTAATAAATGCCCGGAGAACGCACCAGCTGGCTTACGATGACACGCTCTGCGCCATTGATCACGAAGGTTCCCGTATCCGTCATGATCGGGAGGTCTCCCATGAAGATCTCCTGTCCGGTCATGTCCTGCTCCGGCTGGGTCGCATTGCGCAGACGCACCGTGACCTTCAGCGGTGCCGCATATGTGGCATCCCTGGCCTTGCATTCCTCAATGGAATACTTCTTTTTGTCACTGCAGAGATGATAATCAACAAAATCCATGCTGAGGTTTCCGCTGTAATCCGTAATAGGCGAAATGTCCTCAAAGGCTTCCCTCAGGCCCTCGTTGATGAACCACTCATAGGAGTCTCTCTGGACTTCTATGAGGTTCGGCATGTCGAGCACCTCATTCTGCCTCTGAAAGCTCATGCGCATGTTTTTGCCGCTAACAACTGGACGAATTCGATTTTTTTCCATAATTTCGTTGTCCCCGTTCTTATATGATCTGCAAGTTTCCACGCCATCCGGCTATCCAGACAAAAAGAAAGCCTGAATCACCACAATAGCGCAAATTACATGGTAACACAAGCTTCCTTTGAAAGTCAAGATGATTTTTTTGTTTTCTTATTTCAGGGTAATGACTGCTCCCTCGGCCTCCAGCTTTGCCTTGATCTCGTCTGCAGAAGCCTTGTCTGCGGCTTCCTTCACCATCTTCGGTGCGCCTTCGACCAGATCCTTTGCTTCCTTCAGGCCAAGGCCGGTCACCTCGCGGACCACCTTGATGACCTTGATCTTGTTCGGGCCAACCTCGGTCAGCTCCACATCAAACTCGGTCTTCTCTTCCTCAGGTGCCGCTCCGCCTGCTGCTCCAGGAGCCGCCATCACGACGCCCGCTGCGGCAGATACGCCGAACTCTTCCTCACATGCCTTTACCAGCTCGTTCAGCTCCAGCACAGACAGTTCCTTGATCGCCTCAATAAATTCTTCCTTTGTTAATTTAGCCATCTCTTTTCCTCCATTTAGAAAATACAAAAACTACTCAGTTGCTTTTTCTTCTGATGCCGGAGCCTCTTCAGCGGCAGCTTCTGCCGGTGCGCTCTCTTCGGCTCCCTTGTCCTCGGATGAGGATGATCCGCCCTCTCCGTCCTTTTCCGCGATCTGCTTGATCACCCGTGCGAAGTTCGTGATCGGAGACTGGATGCTTCCCAGGAATCTGGACAGAAGCTCTTCCCTGGAAGGTACGCTTGCCAGCTCCTTGATGCCGTCCACGTCGTAATACGATCCCTCGATCACGCCGCCCTTGACCTCCAGCTTCGGCGCTTCCTTCGCGAATTTCACGATGATCCTGGCCGGTGCCGTCACGTCGTCCTTGGAAACTGCCAGTGCAGAGGGGCCGTCCAGATGCTGATCCAGCTGTGCCAGATCCGTTCCCTCGAAAGCGCGTTTCATCATCGTATTTTTATATACTTTGTATGTCACGCCGGCTTCCCGCAGCTCACGGCGGAATCTGGTATCCTGCTCCACTGTCAGCCCGCGGTAATCCACCAGGACGGCCGCCTTCGCATCTTTAACCTGCTCGGCGATCTCATTCACGATGGGGGCCTTCAGTTCAACCTTTGCCATTATGCTTTCCTCCTTTTTAAGATTTTTGTAATAAGCCGAAAAAAATCCCTGCCGAAAAGACAGGGACTATAAAAGCCTTGGTCAGAAACTTTTATCTCCTCGGCAGGCGGCTACGCTTACGCCCTTTCCCGGGCACCTGCTGTCTTCGGCTATCCGCTTTACGCGAACACATGGGACTATACCACAACCCTCTCCCCTTTGTCAACTTCCCAGCTGCTGTAAAAGGAGCTCCAGGGCTTTTTCCTTCTGATTGTCCGTACCGTCCTCCCGGTAAGCCTCCCGGTCCAGCTCCAGCTCCACGTCCGGATCGATGCCCTTGCCATGGATGCATTCCCCGCCGGGCAGGTAATATTCCGCCGTAGTCAGCTTCACCGCGGATCCGTCCTTCATGGGAACCACCACCTGGACCACGCCCTTTCCATAGGTCGTAGTACCGATCAGCGTACCCTTATGGTGATCCCGGATCGCCCCGGAGAGCATCTCGGCGGCGCTGGCCGTATTGCCGTTCACCAATACCGCCACGGGCATCATCAGCTCGTCCCTGCCGTCGCATTTGTATTCTTCTTTCTTTCCATTCTTATCTACCGTATAGGTGAACACGCCCTTCGGCAGGATATGGGAGGCCACGTCCATCGCCACATCCACATCCCCTCCCGGATTGCTCCTTAAGTCTATGCAAAGGGCCCTCATTCCCTGGTCCTTAAGCTCCTCCAAGGCTTCCCGGAACTGGCTCTTCGTCACCGTATCAAACTCGGAGATCTGGATATATCCCACTCCCTTCGCCTCATCCAGCATATTCTGGGATACCGTGGGCACGCTCACCATCTCCCGGACCAGGGTGAAGCTCATCTCATCCCCATCCCGGAGCATCACCACCTCCACCGTGGTGCCTTCCTCCCCCCGGACGCTCTTGGAGATCTCCTCGCTGCTCCAATCCAGCACATTTTCCCCGTCGATCATATAGAACACATCCCCCTCCCGGATGCCGGCCCGGTCTGCGGAAAATCCGGGGATCACGGAAGCGATGTAGCAATAATCCTCCTCTTCGTTGTAGGCGATATAGCAGCCGATGCCGCCGAACTGGCCCTCCGTGCTTTCCATCAGCTTTTTCATCTCATCCGCGGTATAGTATTCGGAATAAACATCTCCCAGGGATTCCACGGCTCCGGCATAGATCCCTTCCGCTTCCGCCCCCTTGTCCAGGTCATGGATGTAATACTTGTCAATGAGCCTCTCGATCTCCGTCAGCTTTTTTTCCACATCCGCCCTGGTACCGGAGGAAGCGGAGCCGCCCTTGCCCCCGAAGGCTTTGACCAGGGCAAAGGCCTGGAAGACAAGGCAGAATGCCATCAGCGCGATCACAAAGCCCGCAAGCATTCCGATCAGGAACTTTTTCCCGGACCGGTCCGGCTCTTTCCTGCCGCCCTGCAAAGCGCCCCCGGGGACTCCCGTGGGATAGCTGGTATAATAAGGGCGGTCCATGTCCGTACGCCGGATGGGCTGCTCCTGATTTGGGTTGTTCTGGTTGTTTGGATATTCCATGGTTTCCTTCTTTTCTTCTGTCAAGAGCCTATCCGGCTCCCCAAGCCTACTTCAGATAATTCCAGGGGCTTACGTAGGAGCCGTTTTTCCTTACCCCGAAATGCAGGTGAGGGCCTGTACTCCTTCCGGTGGATCCCACCAGGGCGATCTTCTTTCCGGCTGAGACCTCCTCCCCGGAAGAGACCAGAAGCTTTGATGCATGCATATAAAGGGTCACAAGCCCGTCACCGTGGTCAATCATAACATAATTCCCCATGGATGACGAATAGGAAGCCGCCACCACGGTCCCGTCATAAGCCGCCAGGATGGGCGAGCCGGAGGGAGACGCAAAGTCCACCCCGTTATGCATCATCTTCACCCCCAGCGTGGGATGGAGCCTCATGCCGTAATCATCCGAGATCCGCGTATAGGAAGGACAGGGAAAGGTAAACATTCCTCCATCGTAGCTCCTGGTCTGCCTGTTCTGCTCCTCCAGGGTCCGCTTCTGCTCAGCAAGGGCAGCCTCCAGGGCGGCGATCTGCGCATTCTGCTCATTGATCAGCTTCTGATATGCGGCCGCTTGCTCCTCCCTGCTTCCGATCTCTGCATCATATTGATAGACCTCTTCCTGCTTTGCATCGATCAGAAGCTGGAGGGATGCCGCCTCCACCATTTTCTCATCCTTGGAGATCTCCAGCTTTTTTTCCGCCTCCTCAAGCTCCTTTTCCTTTTCCTCCACCCTCTTTACCGCCTGGCTGTATTCTTCCAGGATCCGGTCGTCATAGGCGGCCACAGCCTCCACATAGGTATTGCGGTTCAGCAGGTCCCCGATATCCGAAGCCGCCGTAAGGATCTCAAAGAAGGTATCCGCCTGGGCTGTATACATAAACCGCAGATGGCGCTTCATTTCCTCATACCGGTCCTGCCTCTCCTGCCTGGCCCTGACCAGCTCCTCAGAAGCCTCTTCCCGCAAGACTTCATTTTCCGAGATCTGCTCTTCGATCTCTCCGATCCGTCCCTGGATCTCCTCCATCCCGGTATCCAGCTCATGGATATAGTTTTCTACACTGCTCTTCCCTTCCTTCAGGGACTGCACCAGCTTCTTTGTATCCTCTAAGCCTGCATTCAGCTTTCCCTTTTCATTTTTGGCATTCTGGATCTCGGATTCACTTTCCCGGATCTTCTCCTTTGTGTCGTTGATCTGGGACTCTAAGTCGTCTGCCGAGGCCGGATATGCCCACATGAAAAGCAGTGCTGCACACAGCAATAGGTGCAGCACAGGTCTTTTCCAAGGATTATCATGATGTTTAAGCATGCATCATACCCGCAAATGTCTCTTTACCGTAAACATGCTTCCCAGAAATCCGATCCCCACGCCCATGATCAGGGAGATCGGCAAAAGCGTTGAAAAAATCTGATCCACCGAAAGAAAGACCAGGATGGCGCTCAGGGCAGAGAAACGCTCCAGGACATAATTCACGATATTATTATAGATGAAATAGACTGCCACCAGCGGGATGGCCGCACCCAGCAGGCCCAGCATGATCCCCTCAAAAAGGAAGGGCGCCCGCACCACAAAATCCGTGGCTCCGATAAGCTTCATGATGGCGATCTCCTCCCTGCGGACCGAGATCCCCACCGCCACGGTATTGCTGATCAGGAAGACCGAAACCGCCAGGAGGATCAGGATGATTCCCAGGGAAACATATCCGATCAGGGAATTCACGGAGGTCAGCGCAGTGGCCACGTTCGCGGATTTATGCACCTCGCTGATGCCGTCCACGGTCTGGAGATATTGCACAAGGCTGTCCTGCATGGAAACGTCGTTCATGTAGATCTCATAATTGGCACAGTCTGCCAGGGGATTGTCGTCCCCAAAGGTATCCACGTATTCACCCAGGTTTTCCTTGAAGGAATCCCATGCTTCCTCCGCCGAGACGAATACGATCCTGGAAACCTCAGCCCTCCTGCTGATCTCCTGGCCGATCTCCTGGATCCGGTCATCTCCCAGCCCCTCTTCGAAAAAGACCGTCACGGCCACGCCGGTCTGCGCCTGCTTTACGATATTCTGGAAGTTGGTCACGATGGCATAGAATATGCTGAATAAGAACACGCAGGCACTGATGGTGGCTATGGTGGCCAGGGAAAAGATCTTATTCCGGAAGATGTTCTTAAAGCCCTGCTTCAGGGTATATCCTATTGTACTAATCCTCATCGATGTATCCGCCCTTTTTCTGGTCGCTTACGATCACGCCCTTTTTCATGGTAATGACTCTTTTCTGCATTGCATTGACGATCTCACGGTTATGGGTCACCACGAGCACCGTGGTTCCGTTCCGGTTGATCTGCTCCAAAAGCTTCATGATATCCCAGGAATTCTTCGGGTCCAGATTGCCGGTAGGCTCATCCGCCAATAGGATCGGCGGATTATTGATGATGGCCCTGGCTACGGCCACCCTCTGCTGCTCGCCTCCCGACAGCTCCCTCGGCCTGGACTTGTACTTCTCCGCAAGCCCCACCAAAGAAAGCACGGCAGGCACGCTCTTACGGATCTGCCTGGTGGGCACCGAGATCACTCTTTGGGCAAAAGCCACGTTTTCATACACATTCCGGTCCTTGAGCAGGCGGAAATCCTGAAACACCACCCCGATATTCCTCCGGTATTTTGCTACCTTTCTGTGCTTCAGCTTCCCTACGTCCGTTTGGTTTACCACAATCCTGCCCGACGTGGGGGTCAGCTCCCGAAGCAGCAGCTTGATCAGTGTAGACTTGCCGGATCCGCTGTCCCCTACGATAAAGACAAACTCCCCGGGCTCGACATGCAGGCTGACCCCATTCAGCGCCGGGGAGCCGGTAGAGTACGTTTTGCTCACATCCTCCAGTATAATCATATGTTACCTCATTGATCAGCATTTGATCCATGCCCGTAAGGCTGCCGGATCATCATTGCATATTCTCCATGTATTTCATATATCTCGAGACCATCAGGGCGATCCGGAAGGTGATGGCATCCTCAAATACCCTGATATCCAGCCCTGTCGTCTTTTCGATCTTATCCAGCCGGTATACCAGGGTATTGCGGTGAATGAAAAGCTGCCTGCTGGTCTCCGAGACATTCAGGGAATTCTCAAAAAATTTATCGATAGTCGCCAGGGTCTCTTCGTCAAAATCCTCCGGCGGTTTCTCGGCAAAGATCTCCT
Source organism: Lachnospiraceae bacterium (assembly GCA_024693135.1). Taxonomy (GTDB): domain Bacteria; phylum Bacillota; class Clostridia; order Lachnospirales; family Lachnospiraceae; genus NK4A144. The sequence continues at coordinate 217,281 of JAILLN010000049.1, forward strand.
GGATAAACATGCGACAAAGGGGAAGCGGAAGCTGGTAGATCAGCCTTCCGATGCCCAGCCTGCGGTAGAAGGCGGTCTGTGTGTCCTTCAGGAAGATCTTCCCCACCTCCATGGCCACCTTCGCTTCCTTATAGGAGCGGCTCACATCGCGAAGATCCTGCACCACCGTTCCGGAGGAAACCCTTGCCCTCACTCCCATATGCTTCTTCAGAAAGGGGATGATCTGCTCCGCAAGTCCCTCTGCCTCCTCCAGGCTGCTGTCGGTCAGCAGCTCCTCGATGATCACCACATCCCGGTCATCCACCGAGGCGACAAAATCTCCCTCCCGGATAAAGGGCATTTCCTTCAGATCCTCCGGCCGGATGGACTGCCTTTCCTCCAAGTCTTCCACCAGCAGCACCAGGCGCGGCACTGCGCTCTTGATATGGAGCATCCTGGCCCGGTTATAGATATCCACGAGAAGAAGATTGTCCAGCAGCAGATTTTTGATGAAGCTGTCCTGGTTGAACTGCTCCCTGTATGCATTCAGCAGCCCTTCCATCTGAAATACGCAAAGCCTGCCCAGCATATAGGGATCGCTCCCGCCCCAGCAGGCCAGGATATATTCCGTCCCCTGCTCCTCCACCACCCTGAAGATCTGGCAGCCTTCAAGCTCCCGGCTTTCGGCTCCGGACTCGGAAAACGCCCGGATGTCCTCCTCCGGAAGCCTTCCCTCTAAGGTCGAGGCCAGCTCCTTTCCGGCAGGGTCATAGACGGCAAAATCGCTCCGGCCGATCTCCTTCAGCCCTTCGATGGTATTTTGCAGGATCTGGAGAGAGATCATTGCGCTCCTCCCCCTACGTTTCCGGCAAGCCTGCGGAAGATCCTGTTCCGGATCCAGTCCCGCATTCCGCCGGGCTTTAAAGTTCCGTCCTCCCTGACATGCACGATCTCATCCGAGGCCGAAAGCAGGAGGCGGGCATTGATCTTTGATTTCTGCTCCAGCACAAAGCGCTCCCTTTCCGGTGATGCAAGCAGAAGGATGACCGCATCCGGTATGATCCCATTGATCTCATTTACCGCATCCTCCCCCCGGATCGATTCATTCAAAACCACAGAGCCTGCCACCTCCAGATCCGGCTGGAGCATTTTCAGGACCGAGGTAAGCTCCTCAAGCCTTGCGGCACTGTCCGTGATCAGATAGGTTTTCTTATGTCCTCTGCTTAACAGCCTGAGCAGCCCCTTCAGGTACAGATTCCTCGTGGTCTCGGTCTCCCTGCTCTTGCTGGTGATCCCGGCCATATGCAGGATGCTTAAGCTGACAGGGATCGTGATATCCGACTCCTGCATGCACTGCCCGATCTCATTGAAGTCCTTCGCCGCGATCAGGCTTTCATCGGACAGATAATATACTACATTAAGGACGCCATTGCCCAGATACTCTCTTGTCAGGTGAAGGCTCTCCCGAACCGTCAGATCCCTGCTCTCAAACCCAAGAAGTTGTATTTTTTTCATGTCTGACTCCCAACATCTATGGATTATAACATACATCCCATTTCCGTTGCAATCCGGCAGAAAAACCATTTGGTATCATGATGTATTCTCCCTATAAAAGAAACGTCAGGAAAGGCCCGGCTTCTGTCAGTCAGAGCTTTTTCTTGTTTCAATTGGTCAAAATCGCATTGCTGTTCAGCCGCCACGCAATAAAAAAAGGGCTGTGAAGCCCGGGATCTTTCAATCCTTTGTTCACAGCCCTTAAGATCGTATGGAAAGATCATATCGTAGAATAACCGAAACCGTTGCAGATGGCGTCCACAGGAACACCGGATTTGCACATGGGGCAGTTCTCCGGGGAGAAGCTGGCATAATCCGTCAGATCCCGGTTGGAATACAATGCCCGGATGGGGATGCCCTCCAGCTGGGTGGCCACGGAGTAGATCGCGGAGATCCCCACTACCTGCCCATGATAGAAGCGGACAGAGCCCAGGGCGCTCCGAAGGGTAGCGCCGGTGGTAGCGGTATCGATGAGGACCAGGACCTTCTTTCCGCGGATCATATGCTCCGTGTTTTCCCGGAACATCATCTGCCCGCTGACGTTATACTCCGGGCTGGTGATATACATGGTCTGGTGGGAGTTGGCGGAAACGATGCCGGCCTTCGTGAGCTTGTTGGCAAGATAAGCGCCCACGACCTCCATGCTGTTGAGGCACAGGATCGTATCGATCACGTCGGAAGCAAGATACATTTCCGCAAGCTCTTCTCCGGTGGCCCGGGCTTCCCGCTGCCTGGATTTCATGTCGCTTAGGTCCATGTAATAATTCACATGGGAATTCGGCGTCACAAAATGCCCGGGGATATAGCGGAGCACCACATCCTTATTTCTCTGATAATCAATCTTTTTATAATCCTGCATAATGACCTCCTTGTGATTTGATCAGGCAAAGCATGTCTGTATCTATGATCCATACTAACATAGAAATGCGATAATCAAAAGGCTTCCAGCCCAAACTGTGAGATTTCGTATTTCTTCTGCCCGATGGAAGCACCGGTGGTATCATCCATGATCTTGAGGGTGACGGCAGAGGAAGCATTGGAGAGCTCGTAGGATATGGCGGAGGACACCGTGCTGCCGCTTTCTATGGGCTCGGATTCGGAATCCCTGTAGTTTTCGTCCGGGACATCGGACAGATTCAGCTCGTATTCGGATCCGTCCTCATCCTGGAAGGCCGTGACCGAAAAGATCCAGGCAGAGGAGGGATCGATCTCTGAACCGGAGGTATTGGTGGTTTCAAACCAGAAGCCGATGATGGGCACGACCCCGTCCTCGTTGCCGTATTCTCCGGGAGGGATGACCCGGTAATCCGTGATCTTGATGGTATAGTCCGTAAGGGTAAAGGAATTGTCGGTGATCTCCCGGCTGCTCTCGGCTGTAGACGGAGTGGCTTCTTCGGCTGCGGCCGGAGCGGTACTGGGCACGGGCTCAGCCGGGACGGCGGTATTGTCCGTTACCGTAGCGGCGGATTCCTCCTCCGGCAGGGAAGTATCCGTATCTTCAAAAGATTCATACTCATCGTATTCATCATATTCATCCAGGGGCTCTTCTTCATAGTCCTCATCATCCGTATATTCCTCTTCGTCGTCATAATACTCCTCATCCTCGTAGTAATCCTCATCCTCATAATCGGCATAGGAAACGATCTCGTCCAGGATAGCCGTGAGCTTTTCCGTGGCGCCCTGGCTCAGGATGAAGATGGGGGAAATAAGGGCGAAATAAAGGAGAAGAGCGGAGATATAGAGCGCGATAAAGGAAAGCCCGTGCCGGTGGGTGGTATCCACGTCCTTTTTTGCCAGGTCAATAAGGGATACCACAAAGGCCGCAGGGAAAAGCGGCAGGAGGGCAAGGGACAGGATGCTTAAAACCGAGTGCTTTTTTTCTTCAGACACATCATAAGAAACCACTGCCGGAAGCATGGTTACTGGCTTCACGGGGGCGGGTGGGGTAAATTCGGGAGAAACGACCGGGAGGGGATCGATGACGATCGTCTGTCCGCAGCCGAAGCATTCCCGAAAACGGTCACTGATTTTCAGCCCGCAGCAGGGGCACTGGATCATGCTCATTGAAACCGCTCCGAAGGATAATAGTAAATATAGTATATCACATTTATGTATGGATAACTATGCGGATGAAATGAGATATTTCCTCCCAGGCCTCCCGGGATTCCGGAAAGGAGGAAAGACCCATCTGGAATACATGGAACATGCCGGGGTAAATATGGGAACGCACCTTCACTCCCACGGCTTTTGCCCTGGCCGCTACGGAAAGGGTGTCGTCCAGGAGCATCTCCAGAGAGCCGGCCTGCATCAGCATGGGAGGAAACTGCTCGAAGCTTCCGTAAACCGGGGAGATATAGGGCAGGGCGGGGTCATGGTTCAGATAATAGCCCTCCTTATATACCATCGTATGCCGGGTGCCGCCAAAGATGGGATCCCGGTCGAAATTTTCCTGATAGGAGTCTCCGCTTTTCGTAAGGTCGGTCCAGGCAGACATGGTGACGATGCCGGCGGGGAGGGGGAGGGCGTGATCCCTCAGATAAAGGCATAGGGCCAGGGAGAGCCCGCCGCCGGCAGAATCTCCGCATACCACGATGTGCTCCGGCAGATATCCCCGTCCCAGAAGCCACTGATAGGCTGAGATGGAATCCATATGGGCGGCGGGAAAGGGGTGCTCTGGAGCTACCCGGTAATCCACGGAGCATACGTCGAAGCCACCGGTGATCTCATGGTAATGGACCGCCATGGCCCGGTAAGCATTATGGAGCTTCCCATAATAGCCTCCGCCGTGGAACATGAGGATCACGGGCTTTTCCGAAGGCTCCCTTTCTTCGCCGGCATTCTCCAGAAGCTCCATGACATACTCCGGCTGCCGGATCAGGGAATGGCGGATCGCATCCGGATATCTCCATTCCTTTTCCCGGTCACGGATCAGATTTTGAAGCTCTCCGTTTAAGCGCATGGATCCCAGTACGGGAAGATGGTTTGCGACACGCACGATCTCCCGGGCGGTCCTGCCTCTCAGGCTCGCCTCCTCTTTTTTCTGCTCTTCCCTTCCCATCAGAGGTGGATCCTCCGGCTGATCTCCCGTCCTGCAGAGCGTCCGCCGAAAAGCACTGTGCCGAAGATAAAGAGAAGGGTCACGCCGGCACAGATCAATGGCATGATGATGCCATTGATGATGCCCTTCAGGTAAAGGAGGATGATGCAAAGGGAGCAGGCACCCATCAGGAGAAGCAGGAGAAGATAGCTCTGCCAGCGGCTACGGTTCAGCATCATCAGGAAAAAGACGATGCCGTCTCCCAAAAGGATGATGCCGGGGATGGCCCATTCCAGGGACCAGCCGTGCATCCCGTTCAGGAAATCGATCCCCAGCAGAAAGAACATGGTGATCATGAGCTGCAGCCCTACCTTTGCGGCAAAGCCGGTATCCCGGCTGACCCAGTAGACCAGAAACAGATAGATGTAAAGGAGGGTAAGCCCGGTAAGCAGCGACCAGGGGTAGGAAATGGGGGTCAGGATATTGACCAGCACCATGACCGCCTCAGACAGGACGAAGACAAAGAGGACCAGCTTCAGGATGAAGCGCAGCAGCCTCTGGCGCTGATGGATGTTCGGATAAGGAGCAGCCTCTCCAAAGAGCTTCCGGATGGACTCCTCCTCAGCCGGACCCGGCTCCTCGGTCACGCAGCCGCAGAGCGGACAGAACTGGGAGGACTGAAAAAGGCTGATCTTGCATTCAGGGCATCGGGATAGGTTATTCTTCATTGGTTTCTACACAGACCTCCACTTGATCCGCCGCGATGGTCCGGAAAAAACACCTCTGGATGGAAGGATCGGACAATACGGTGGTGAATGATACGATCAGGACTCCGTTATAGCAGACAATGGCTCCCTTCAGGTGCTGGCCCCGGGAAAGGGAGAGCATGGCGTAAAAATGCTCCACATAATCCTGATAGGGCTCGCGAAGCTTGACATCCCCGATATTGGTCATGGTGGTGGTGGAGGTGTCCGCCGTGGAATAATATACGCTCCGGATCGCCAGGCTTTTGAGAAAGACCGGGATGGGACGCAGGAAAATATTCTGCTCATTGGAGACATTATAGGAAAGGATGGCATCCAGATGCTCCTTCGTCATCTGCTCCGAAAGGCTTTCCGCTACGATCCGGAGCACATCCTTTAGGCTCATATCCTCTTCTTCCGGCTTAAAATGTGCCATGATCATGGCAAAGAAATTCTTTAACGTATGGGAATCATACAGCCTGCGGAGATCCACAGGGACGCAGCAGTTGATGGACCGCTCAGAGGGCCTGGCCTTGAGCTGCTCACGGTAGATGGCATAAACGAAGACGCCCACCAGGTACTGGTTGATGGTAAGGCCGTATTTCTTCGCGGCGGCCTTCAGCTGGCTTAAAGGAAGGTAGCCGTGCATGACGCCGATCTCTCCCTTAGGAAGCCTTTCCCCGCCAAGGATCACCGCCTTGCCGGCCCGGTAGGCTTCCTTGTGGCTCTTTGCCTTCCGGAAGCTTTTCACGTAGCTGTCCTCCATGTCCAGCATCAGTCCCGGGGAGAGCCGGTCTTTTTCATCGGCAAGCTCTTCGGGATGCCTCAGCCGCAGATATTGGTAGATCAGCTCCTTCAGGAAAAGAAGCCCGCCGAAGCCGTCGGTCAGGGCGTGGAAGACCTCCAGGTTGATCCGCTTCTGATAATAGGTCACCCGGAACATGTATTGATCGTTCCTGCTTTTGTCGATATAGGCTCCGGGATAGGAGGCCTCCTCCCGCACCCTGGGCGGGCGGCGGTCATTTTCTTCAAAATAATACCAGAAGAGGCCCATCTTGAGCCTCATGCGGAAGGCCAGAAACTGTGACAGGAGCATATCCTGTGCCTTTTGCAAAAGCTCTCCGTCGATCTCTTCCTTCAGGGTGGCGGAGATGCGGTAGACATTGCTCATGTCCCGGCTTGCGATCACCGGGAAGAGGATGGCTGTATTGTCAAGCTTCGTCCATGCCGGACGGCGCCTGGGCAGATTTTTTTCCGGTTTTTGGCCGGCACTTTTCTTATTCATGACAGGATGCGTCGTTCGAGCTGACGCAGACAGCTACAAGATGATCTTCTAAGGAGGTTTCGGTGAAGCTGCAGGAGACTTCCCCATAGCCCGGAACTTTTTTTACAAGGGCGGTTTCCTTCTGCCCCGGAAGGATGGCAAAGGAGCCCAGATCCGTCGTCAGGCCGGTGCCCAGCATTTTCACATAGGCTTCCTTCAGGGTCCAAAGCCGGGTAAAGAGACGGTCCCTGTCCGGGGCTTCTCCGGCATCGGAAAAAAGCCTTTGCTCTTCGGGAGAAAAAAACCGGCTCACGAGTCCCGGATTGTAACTCACAGGCTTCTGGACATCCACCCCGCATTCCCGGTCCGATACGGTACATACGGCGAAATGCCCGCTGTGGGACAGGCTGAAGAAAAAACCCTGATCCTTTAAGAGGCGCGGCTTTCCCTCCTTTTCCTCGGTGAGGGTGAGATCCCGGATCCCAGCCTCCTCCAGGGCATTTAAGAGAAGGATGCCTGCCGCAAGGGAGAGGAGCCGGTCTTTTTCATGGCGGAAGCGGGAGGCTTTTTCCACTCGCTTATGCATGCCTGCTTCAAGAAGCCGCTTCTCGGATTCCTGAAGCCAGCATGTATCCTTTACCGTATTGATATCCAGGCTGCGAAGCTTCATAACAGAAAATATGATATCCCAAGTGGCTTTTTCAATCAAGGAATTTCTCTCCTTTTCATGACTGCTTTTTTCCTATATAATGGTTCAAGAGCCGCTTTATGCCGCTCGCCGACATCGATTAACGGAGGGGATCATGTACAGCTTTGAAAGCCGTGTCCGCTACAGCGAGACCGACGAAAACGGGAAGCTGACCCTGCTTTCCGTCCTGAATTATTTCCAGGACTGCTCTACCTTTCAATCCGAGGATCTGGGCGTGGGGATCCGGATGCAGAAGGAAACAGGAAATGTATGGGTCTTAAACTATTGGCAGATCGATATCCTCCGGTTTCCGGTTCTTGGCGAGCTCATCCGGATCGGAACCCATGCTTATTCCTGCAAGGGCTTCCTTGGGCTCCGTAATTTTTATATGGAGGATCCCTCCGGAGAGAAGATTGCCGTAGCCAATTCGGTCTGGAGTTATATTTCCGCCGGGAAGGGCACCCCGGTACATATCCCGGAGCAGATCGAGAAGGCTTATGGGAAGGATCCTAAGCTGGACATGGAATATGAGCCGAGGAAGATCGCCATCGATCCCGGTGCGGTTTCCTCAAAGGGGGAGGCCTTTGAAGTAAAGCGGATCCACCTGGATGCCAATCACCATGTCAATAACGGACAATATGTGAAGATGGCTCTGGATGCGGCGCCGGAAAGCCTGGAGGCCGGCCGGCTGCGTGCCGAATACAGGAGGGAGGCCCATCTGGGAGATAAGATCCAGCCCGTATTATACCAAAGTCCGCTGAAAACGGCGGTAAGCTTAAATGGAGAGGATGAAAAACCCTTTGCGGTGGTGGAATTTCGATGCTTGAATTAGGAAAGATCCAAAAACTGAAGATCGTAAGGAAGGTCGATTTCGGCCTGTATCTCGCAGACCCGGAGGATGAGGACTATACCGTACTGCTTCCCATAAAGCAGGCGCCGGAGGGAGCCGAGACGGGAGAAGAGCTGGAAGTTTTTCTTTTCCGTGATTCGGAAGACCGGCTCATCTGCACCACAACGGTGCCGAAGATCACCCTGGGAGAGATCGCCTGGCTTGAGTGCAGGGATATCGGAGAGATCGGGGGATTTCTGGATATGGGGCTGGAGCGGGACCTGTTTCTTCCTTATCATGAGATGCTGCATGAAGTCCGGGAGGGAGACCTTTGCCTTGTGGCGATGTACGTCGACAAGAGCGGGAGGCTCTGTGCCACGGAGCATATCTATGAATACCTTAGGACGGACAGCCCCTACCATGCAGGGGATGAGGTGGAGGGAACCCTCTATGAGATCAATGAATACGGCGCCTATGTCGCGGTGGATGACCGGTACTGCGCCCTGATCCCTGAGAGGGAATGGGAAGGGGAATACGAGAGGGGGCAGCGGCTCAAGGCCCGGGTCGCCCGGGTGCTTTCCGACGGCAAGCTGGATCTCTCCGTAAGAAAAAAGGCCTATCTGCAGATGGCGGATGATGCAGAGGCATTGCTGAAGCTCCTTACGGAACGGGGCGGACGGCTCCCCCTTACAGACAAGTCTGATCCGGAGCTGATCCGGAAGGAATGCCGGATGAGCAAGAATGCCTTCAAGAGAGCGGTGGGAAGGCTTTTGAAACAGGGAAAGATCCGCCTTGCCGAGGACGGCATAGAAAGGAGCGGAAAATGAGCAAAATAGCAGTCAGCACAAAAAATGCCCCGGAGGCCATCGGCCCTTATTCCCAGGCGATCACGGCGGGAGGCCTGGTATTTACCTCCGGGGTGATCCCTGTCGTCCCGGATACCGGGATGATCGCCGGAGCCGCCATAGAGGATCAGGCCAGGCAGGCCTTTACCAACCTGTCCATGCTCCTTAAGGATGCGGGAAGCTCCATGGATAATGTGATGAAGACCACTCTTTTTATTAAAGATATGAAGGATTTCAAGAGGATCAATGATATCTATGCCTTGTTTTTTAAGGAGCCCTACCCGGCCAGGAGCTGTGTGGAGGTGGCAAGGCTGCCCAAGGATGTGAAGCTGGAGATCGAGGCCATTGCATATAAGAATCCCGGTTGACAGTTTGGAAGCTTTGTGGTAAATACATAAGGCGTAAATAAGAAGAATGGAAAAAGGAGGTAACGAAATGAAAGTACAGAACATTTCAAACATCGACCAGTTTTTCGAGACGATCGACAAATGCAAGGGAAAGGTAGAGCTGGTAACCGGAGAGGGAGACAGGCTGAATCTAAAGTCCAAGCTTTCCCAGTATGTGTCTATGGCGAATATTTTTTCCGATGGCACCATCAAGGAGCTGGAGCTTGTGGCTTATGAGCCGGAAGACATTGACCGGCTGGTCAACTTTATGATGAATCAGTAAGATGGACCGGAAACAGACCGAAATAGTACAGGATACAGGATGGCTATATCTGGTCATCCTGATTTTATTTTTTGCCTCAATGATCTTCTCGGAGGCGGCGTCGGAAGGAAGCATCATCGGCTTGATCGTAAGCCTGGTCCTGAGCGATGGTGCCCTGATCCTCCCCTGTCTTGTCTTCATGAGGATCAATCACCGGAGTCCGGTTCAGATGCTCCGCCTTAGGAGGATCCGGATCTCCACCATGTTTCTGTCCGCCCTGTATGTGATCTGCTGGTATCCCATGATCGCGGCAATGAATGCCATCACCATGATCTTTACGGATAATACCGCAGAACAGATGATGGAGGAGGTGTCGGACGCTCCCTTCCCTTTGGTATGGCTGACGGTAGCCTTCATCGCTCCCTTCATGGAGGAAGCGGCCTTCCGGGGGGTGATGCTTTCCGGATTGAAGAGCGGGGGAAGGATCTTTTCCGCCATTATCGTCCAGGGGATCCTTTTTGGATTCCTTCACCTGAACCTCAACCAGATGGCCTATGCTTCGGTGCTGGGGATCGCCTTTGGGATTTTGGTAGAGGCCACGGGAAGCCTGTGGACATCCTTCCTGGGGCATATGCTGGTCAATACGGTGGGGGTCAGCTCCATGTATGCCTTAAAGGATGTGGCGGAAACCCTGTCTGGGGCGGCGGGAGGAGAGGATGCGGGAAGCCCCCTGCTGTTTCTCGGGGCGGCCGGAGTCATGCTGGTCGTTTCCTGCATCACGGTACCTTTAGCGATGCTCCTGCTTCGGGCCATGTCTTATTCCGAAGGAAGAGATGAGAAATTCCACCGGATCTTCCGGCGGAGGGAGCAGAAAAATACGGGGGAAGCCGTGCTTTCCCTGCCAGTGATCCTGGCTCTTGTGCTGGGAGGCGTATTTATGATCATTCGGGCGGTGGCTTAAGGCCATCGCTTTTTGTCAGGAGATAAAGCCGGAAGCGATATTGGTCAAAGGAGAATTCATCCACGTATTCCGCATGGATCCCCCGCAGGCGGAGCTCGGACAGGGAATCCGACTGATCCTCCGTGGCCATGCACCAGAAATTGCCGGATATCTCCCCTACCTTGGACGCAGGGCAGAGAGGAATGTCGGGAAGATAATAATCATGCAGGCAGACCTCGATCTGATGGTCTCCGTCCAGGACCAGATATCCATCCTCCGGAGAAAAATGCTGGTGGAAATATTCCGTCATCCGGGAAGGATCCGTATCGTATTCCTCCTTAAGCTGGCCTGTATAGGTGATGCAGCCCGAGATCAGGAGGAGGGTCAGGGAAAGGGGAAAAAGCACCTTGGAAGCCGGGCTCTTATCGGATAGGATCGAAAAACCAAGCCAAAGGATCCCCAGACCCGGGACCAGATAACGGGCGGAAAAAAAGCTGCTCCCCGTCATGGCCATGACGAGATAAGAAAAAAGAAGCATGGCAAAGGGAGATGCCATAAGAAAAAGAGGTTGGAATGACACAGGCTTTCGCAGGCCCGAAAGGAAGGCCAGGCCAAAAAGGAGCAGGAGCATGGCGGAAACTGCGGTCACGTTGGTGACGAAGGGATAGCGGAGGTCAAAAAGAAGGCTCGACAGAGTGCCTCCGGCGGCGCTGAAATAAGAGGAGGCACGCCGAAGCTGGTTTATGGCCAGGATGAGGCAGGGCAGGTAGAGCAGGGCAGTAAGGCCGGCATAAAAAGCAAAGGCCTTGAGCTGCCTCCGGTCTTTGGCCAGGAAATGGATCAGGAGCATCAGCCATAAAAATGCAGAAGCAAAGATGCCATAATGATGGGCAAAGCCGGAAAGAACCGTAAAGAGGGAAAGCCCGGCCCAATGGGATCTTTTCGGGACGCGGCTTAAGGACAGGGCAAACCAGGCGGCAAAAGAGGCAAAGGACAGCGCCATGCTGTACATGCGGATCTCCACGGAAAAGTGCACGATATGGGGAGCGCATAGGAGGCTCAGGATATAAAGGCAGGAAACCCGGCTGCCATGGCTTTTGGTGAGGCAGGATGCGGAAAAAAACATGAGGGCTATCATGGGAAGCACGGAAGTGAGCTTCAGGATGACGCTGGAATAGCCGAAAAGGCGGGTCATGCACCAGGCCGCGATATTATAGAGGGGCGGAAGGGTATCCCCGAAGCTTTGGGCCAGCATTTCTGAAAAGCCACACCGCACGATGCCTGCCGTGAAGGCTTCGTCCATCCATAGGTTATTATTGAAGATCAGTGCCAGGAGGAGAAGGGAACCGGCAGAAGCCAGGATATACGGCGCATGATCCCAGAGCTTCCCGGAGCGTCTGCCGGGAGAAGCTTGCGGATCCTCGGTTCCAAAATGATGCCCTTTTTCCATATCAGGATTATAGCAGATCGGGGCTTCAAAAGAAAGCATGACCCGGACAGGACGTCACAGCTTACGGCAGGTCACAATCCAGTCTCCATCCTTTTCAGGATGGCATCCACATTGTACTCCGGAGCAAATTCTGAGGCGATGGCGCAGATCCCGGACACATATTCTTCCCCTTCCTCTACCTCGTCAGCGATAACCCAAACCGGTTTCCCCTTGATCA